>NZ_JBAOJM010000011.1:0-170998 GCF_037083425.1 Agrobacterium sp. CCNWLW32 | reverse complement strand
GGCACGCAGGCGCGAGTGCATCAGCATCTGAATATCGGCCAGGGCGAAGTGCCGTGGGACGACTTCTTCGGCACGCTCTCCGAAATCGGTTTCGACGGCATCATGACCTCCTGCGTCTTCGCCTGGGAGGACAGGGCGGATGAATCGAGCAAGTTCATGCGAGCCAAGATGCAGGACTATATCGACCTCTATTTCAAGAAATAACGCGGCAAACCGGCGCTGATGACGAGGCAGGCCTTGCCTCACGCGACAGACCATTCGGAACATCAAATTGAAAGGCGATTGACATGATCAACGGAGAAAGACTGATTTCACGCCCGCTGCGCTGGGCCATGGTGGGCGGCGGACGCACGGGACAGGTAGGTTACAAACACCGCACCGGCGCATTGCGCGACGGCAACTACCAGCTCGTCGCGGGCGCCTTCGATCTCGATGCCGAAAGGGGCCGCGATTTCGGCGTCAATCTCGGCGTGGCGGCGGAGCGCTGCTATGCGGATTACAAGGCGCTGATCGCGGGTGAAACCGCCCGTGAAGACGGCGTGGACGTCGTCTCCATCGCCACCCCCAATTTCACCCATTATGAGATCACCAAGGCCTGCCTCGAAGCCGGGCTGCATGTCGTCTGCGAGAAACCGCTGTTCTTCACCGTGGCGGAATGCGATGAAGTGGCGCGGCTCGCCGAACAGAAGGGCCTGATCGTCGGCGTCACCTATGGCTTTACCGGCCATCCACTCGTCCACCAGATGGCGGCCATGGTCAAAAAGGGAATGCTGGGCGACATCCGTATCGTTGACCTGCAATATACCCACGGCTTCAATGCCGGTGACGATGTGGGCGCGGGCGAGGCCGTCAAATGGCGCACCAATCCCCGTACCGCCGGCCCGACCTTCGTGCTGGGCGATATCGGCACGCATCTTTATTATCTCTCGGAAGTCGTGCTGCCGCATATGAAGGTGGAACGGCTGCTCTGCGACCGTAAGGCCTTCATCCCCACCCGCGCCCCGCTGGAAGACCACGCCACCGTTCTGATGCACTATGACAATGGCGCACGCGGCCGCCTCTGGGTCTCCTCCGTCAATGCCGGCAATATGGGATCGCAGCGTTACCGCTTCGTTGGCTCCAAGGCCTCGCTTGAATGGTCTGATTCCCACCCCGACCAACTGATCTACGAGGTTCAGGGCGAACCCGGCCGCATCCTACACCACGGCATGCCTTATCTGGAACAGGAAAGCCTCGCCATCGATCGTATGGGGGCGCTGCATACCGAAGGCCTCGGTGACAGCTGGTCGAACATCTACCTCTGGATCGCCCAGGCGATCGACGCAGCAAATCGCGGTGACAGGGCCTTTCTGAAAACCCACCATTATCCCGGCATCACGGCCGGCACCGAAGGGGTTCGCTGGCTGGAAAACTGCGTCCGCTCGGCCGATGCCGGCGCCGCCTGGGTCGACTTCGCATAACCAGTTCGGGGGCGCGCCGGACCACTCTCCCGTCCTCCTCCTCACGCGCGTCCCCATATTTTTCGGAAAGACAACACGATGAAACTCGCGATTTGTACTGATGTCATGGCGAACTTGTCCTTCACAGATATGCTCGACAAATGCGTCGCGCTTGGCGTCGAAGGCATCGAGATGACCGGAGGCGGCTGGTCCAGTGGCCCGCATTTCCGGGCGGACGAACTTCTGGCGAACAAGGGGCTCCTCAAATCCAAGCTCAAGGAAATCGAGGCCCGCGGCCTCGAAATCGCCGCCCTCAATTGCTCCGCCAACCCGCTCGATCCCGGCGATATGGGCAAGCGCCACCTGAAGGAAATGCAGGACACCGTTCGGCTCGCCGGTGAAATCGGCGTGACGAAGATCGTCACCATGTCCGGCCTGCCGGAGGCGGCGCCCGGCGATACCGTGCCGAACTGGCTCGTCTACACCAAGAGCTGGCCGAACGAGATGCCAGAGCGCGACCGTTACCAGTGGGAAGATCGCGCTTTCCCCCTCTGGCATGGGCTCGTGAAGCTCGCGAAAGAAGCGGGCGTCGAAAAATATGCGCTCGAGAATTTTTCGGCCATGCTCGTCTGGAACCCGGGAACCCTGTTCCGCCTGCGCAACGAAGTCGGCCCGACGGTGGGCATGAATCTCGATCCGTCGCATCTGATGTGGATGGGGGCCGATCCCATCGCGTCGGCCCGCGCACTGGGCGGCGCAATCCACCATTGCCATGGCAAGGACACCCGCATCGAACGCGGACTGGCGGATGTGAACGGTCTGCTGGAGCTGAAGGAGGTGACTGACGTCGCCAATCGCAGCTGGAACTATGTGGCGGTAGGCGCCGGCCGCGACCTGCAATGGTGGAAGGAGTTCTTCTCCGTCGTGCGCATGGCCGGTTACAATAGCTGGGTGAGCCTCGAAATGGAAGATTTCACCATGTCCACCGAGGCGGGCATCCAGTCCTCCATCGACGCCCTGCAAGCCACCATCAGCCGCTGAAACCTGCTCCGGGCCGCAGAAGGCGGCCCGGCGTCAATTGCGCCACGAGGATGCCATGACCAACCAGATCACCATCACCACCGCTCCCTGCTGCTGGGGCGTCGACGACGTCAAAAATCCCCATCTACCCCATTGGGAAAAGGTGCTGGGCGAGGCGAAGGCCGCCGGTTTCGGCGGTCTGGAACTCGGCCCCTACGGTTATCTGCCGCTCGATCTCAAGCGGGTTTCACAGGCGCTCAATGAGCGCGGCCTGAAGATCGTCGCCGGTACGATCTTCGACGATCTGGTCTCACCGGAAAACCGCCGCAACCTGTTGCGCCAGACCGACGAGATCTGTGCGTTGATCACCCGCCTGCCAAAACCCGAAACCCATGCCGGCCAGCGTTTTCCCGCCCCCTATCTGACGGTGATGGACTGGGGACATGACGAGCGGGACTATGCCGCCGGCCATTCCGACCGCGCGCCGCGCCTCGATGGAAACGCCTGGAACGGCATGGTGGAAAACATCCGCGCCATCGCAACGCTCGCCCGTGAAAAATACGGCGTGCGCGCCACCATCCATCCCCATGCCGGCGGCTACATCGAATTTGCCGATGAGTTGCAGCAGATCGTTGAGGACATTCCCGCAGATCTGGCTGGCCTCTGCCTCGATACCGGCCATATGGCCTATTCCGGCATGGATCCCGTCGCCACGCTTCGCCGCTATTGGGATCGTGTCGACTATATTCATTTCAAGGATATCGACGCCACGGTTTTTGATGCGGTTATGGGAGAACGTATCCGCTTCTTCGACGCCTGCGCCAAAGGCGTCATGTGCCCGATCGGTCGCGGCTCAATCGATTATCCGGCCATCCGCAGCCTTTTGACGGAACTCGGCTATGGCGGCTATATCACCATCGAACAGGAGCGCGATCCGCGCAATGCCGGCGGCGTTCTGGATGATCTGGCGGCCAGCAGGGCGTTTCTCGCTGAGAATGGGTTCTGAAACGGACACAAGATAGACCGTTGAGCTGTCCCAATGATTATCCCGGTGCGGCGAGCCAGCAATAACTGGCGAGCTTGTTTTCTCAGTGAAAGACCTTCGAAACGAAGCGTCCTATGGCGGAGAGGGTGGGATTCGAACCCACGATACCCTTGCAGGTATGCCGCATTTCGAGTGCGGTGCATTCGACCACTCTGCCACCTCTCCGCATGCGCGAACGCTTGCGTTGCGCGCTCCTCTTAAACATCAATGGCGTGACTGACAAGGGGAATTTCGTGTTTGTGTCACAAATTATTCGTCATGGATGAGGCTGGGGAAATGCTTCGGCTTCTGGCTGTTTTTGGCGGATATTTTGACGTGACGCGCACGAACCGCGACGGTGCGCGTCATATTCGGCAGCGGCGTTAGAGCCGTTGATAACGCCGCAAGATTTCCACGATTCTGTCATCCTGCTCTTTATCCGGCAGAAGAGCCGGTTGGCGGCTGGCGCCGACGGAAGAGTCCTGAAGATAAAGCGAGCGTTTGACCATGGCCGGTGCGAAACCGAGTGCGTAGAGATCAGTG
The DNA here is from genome assembly GCF_037083425.1 of Agrobacterium sp. CCNWLW32. Taxonomy (NCBI): domain Bacteria; kingdom Pseudomonadati; phylum Pseudomonadota; class Alphaproteobacteria; order Hyphomicrobiales; family Rhizobiaceae; genus Agrobacterium; species Agrobacterium sp. CCNWLW32. Next base: position 166,972 of record NZ_JBAOJM010000011.1, on the reverse strand, counting down.
CGGAAGTCGGCGTAGATTGCCTGCTGGCGTTCGGCCTCAGCGATGTCACCGGCGTTGAAAGCACTGAGAATGCCGGCGAGCACATCCGGCAATGCGTTGCCGAGGCCGGAAATGCAGCCTGCGGCACCGTTCTGCAACGACCAGAGAACGAGGTGGTCCGGGCCGGAATAGACCTCGAAACCGGGCATCTCCTTTGCCACCTGAAGATAGGCCTCCAGCGTCTGCTGTGCACCGCCGGAATCCTTGATACCGGCGATATTGCCATGGGCCGCGAGTTTGCGGGCGGTTTCCGGCTCTATGTGGTTCTGGGTTCGGGCGGGAATGTCGTAGAGATAGATCGGCGTTTCAACGGCGTCGGCCACCGTCGAAAAATGGCGGATCAGCCCGTCCTGCGTACAGGCGATGAAGAAGGGTGTGATGACGGCGATGCCATCGACGCCGATGCGGTCGAAGGCCTCGGCGAGCTGCAGGGTTTCGTAAGTGGCGGGCATGCCGGCATTGACAATAACCCGGGCGCGGCCTGCCACTTCGTCCACCACCTCTTCGGTCAGCCGGACCTTCTCCTCGTGCGTCAGCGCGGTGAAATCGCCATTGGTACCGGCGCACATGATGTTGTTGCCGGCCGCCACCTGGCGGCGCACCTGCGCGCGTGTCGCCTCGTAATTGATGGTTTCGTCTTCGTTGAAACAGGTGACGAGCGCGACGAAGGCTTGTTTGGTCATGAAAGAACTCCGCTTGGATTTCCAATAGTGTGATCGGCGCCGGCCGGACGACGCGTAGGCTGCATATCGGGGTCGGGATCGAGGCTGGCCGAAAGGAGCGCACGCGTATAGGCTTCGCGCGGCGCCTCGAAAACCTGCCGAACCGTGCCGAACTCCACCACCTCTCCCCGCTGCATGACCATGACGTGATCGGCAAAATCCCGGACCACGGGCAGGTCATGAGCGATGAAGATGAAAGAAAGGCCCATCTCGCGGCGAAGCTTGTCCAGAAGCGCAATAACCTGCGCCTGAACCGAAACGTCGAGCGCCGAGACCGCCTCGTCGCAGATGATGAGCTTCGGCTCCAGCGCCAGCGCACGGGCAATGGCAATCCTCTGCCGCTGGCCGCCGGAGAACTGATGCGGATAGCGGCGCATATGTTCCGGCGAAAGGCCGACCTGATGCAGCAATTCCGCGACCCGTTCGCGCCATTTCGCTTTGGGCAATATATCGGGATGGATGACCCAGGCTTCGGAAATAAGCTGGAACACCGTCATTCGGGGATTGAGCGACTGGGTGGGGTCCTGAAACACCATCTGCAGATCACGCCGGAGCGCAAAGAGTTCCGCAGGCGAAAGCTTGAAGAGATCGCGACCTTTCCACGAGGCGCTGCCCGCATCCGGCTCGTCGAGCCGAAGGAGAATGCGCGCGAGCGTCGATTTGCCGGAGCCGCTTTCGCCGACAACGGCAATGGTTTCCCCGGCCATGAGATCGAAGGAAACACCCTTCAGCGCCTCGAAGGCGCCGTAACGCTTGCGCACGTCGCGCACGCTGAGCAGCGCTTCGCCCGCCGCCTGCGGCTCGTGCATTTCGCCTCTGCCGGGTGCGGCGCTGATGAGCTTGCGGGTATAGGGGTGCTGCGGATTGCGATAGACCTCACGAACCGTGCCGGCCTCAACCAGAACGCCCTTTTCCATCACTACCACCCGATCAGCAATTTCGGCGACAACGCCGAGATCATGGGTGATGATGAGCACGGCCATGCCGGTCTCCCGCTGCAATTCCTTGAGCAGCGAAAGCACTTCTGCCTGCACCGTCACGTCAAGCGCGGTGGTCGGCTCGTCGGCGATCAGGAGATCAGGCCGAAGCGCAAGCGCCATGGCGATCATCACACGCTGGCGCTGGCCGCCGGAAAATTCGTGCGGATATTTCTTGAGCGCCCGGTCGGGATCGGGAATGCCGACGCGCGCGACCAGCCGCCTCGCTTCCGCTTCGGCCTTTGCCTTGTCCATGCCATGGGTGGTCATCGCCTCGCGGATCTGCCAGCCGACGGTATAGACGGGATTGAGATGGCTGAGCGGGTCCTGAAAGATCATGGCGATACGCCGGCCGTTAATCTCGCGGCGCGCTTCAACCGGCATTGTCAGAAGGTCCTGACCGTCGAGCAGTATCTGGCCGCTGCTGATATGCCCGGGCGGCATGTCGATGAGGTTCATGATGGCTGACGATGATACCGACTTGCCCGAACCGCTTTCGCCGAGGATAGCCAGCGTTTCGCCGCGGTCGATATGGTAGGAGACATCCTTCACCGCATGGACGATACCGCTTGCGGTGTGGAACTCCACGGAAAGGTTGCGCACGTCGAGAAGATGGTCAGCCATGCTTGCGGCCTTTCATTTCCAGCCGCCAGCGCTGCACGGGATCAAGCGCGATACGCAGCCAGTTGGAAAGCAGGTTGAGCGACAGGGTGGTGAGGATGATGGCGAGCCCCGGCCAGAACGACAGCCACCAGGCATTGGTGAGATATTGCCGCCCCTGCGAAATCATCAGGCCCCAGGTGATTTCCGGCGGCTGAATGCCAATTCCGAGGAAGGAGAGAGCACTTTCCGCCAGCATCACATAGGCGAAATCCAGCGTTGCGAGCGTCGTCAGTGTTGGCAGCACGACGGGCAGGATGTGGCGGAACAGAATGCGTTTGCCGGATGCGCCCATCACGCGCGCTGCCTGCACGAACATGCGTTCGCGCACCTCCAGCACCTCGGCCCTTGTGGTGCGGATGTAAACGGGAATGCGGGTGATGGCGAGAACCAGCATCAGATTGAGGATGGAGGAGCCGAGCAGATAAAGCACGATGACCGCGATCAAGAGCGACGGGAACGACATGATCACATCCGCGAGCCGCATGATGATCTGGCCGACACGGTTTGAGGAAAAACCGGCAATCAGGCCGAGCACGGTGCCGGTTATGGCGGAAAGAAGCACTGCGCCGGCCGCAATCATCATCGTATTTTGCGTGGCGGCGACGATGCGCGCGAGAAGCGAACGGCCGAGCGCATCCGCCCCCAGCCAGAAATACCACTCGCGCTGCCAGTCGAACGGGGCGAGATTGCGTCCGCGCAGGTTCTGTTTCGTCGCGAGATCACCGAGCCATGCCGGGCCGACAAAAGCGAGGATAACGACGATGATAAGGAAGACCGCGGCACAGAGCGCGAATTTATCCGCCCACAACATGCGCAGCATGCGCGTTGCGAAGGAGGGTTCGGCTATGATCTCGGTGTCGGCGTTGGAAAGGCTCATGGCTGAAGGGCCTCCTCAGTGCCGGATACGCGGATCGAGGAGCGCATAGGCGATATCGATCAGAAGATTCATCAGGAAGATCGCCAGCGCGGTCACGAGAATGGCGGCCAAAACGACGTTGAAATCGCGTTGAAGAATGGAATCGATCATCAGCTTGCCGACACCGGGAAAGCCGAAGATGGTTTCGACGATGACCGCACCGTTGAGAAGGCTTGCCGCCTGGTCGCCAATGACGGTGATGACCGGCAGCATGGCGTTTCGCAAGGCATGGATGAAAATGATCGGACCCGACTTCACGCCCTTGGCGCGCGCCGTTTTGACATAGGCCGAGGACAAAGCGCCGATCATCGAGCCGCGCACCACCTGCACGATAATACCGAAGGGGCGCACGAACAGGACCGCGATCGGCAATATCCAGTGCAGCACGGAGCCCGTGCCTGACGTGGGCAGCCAGGCAAGATTAACGGAGAAGACGACGATGGCAACGATCGCCAGCCAGAAATCCGGCACGGATGCACCGATGAGCGAGATGCTCGAGGCCATGCGGTCGAAAAAGCCGCCGGAGCGGAAAGCCGCAAGCGAACCCACGACGATTGCGGCGGTTGTGACCAGCGACATGGTGATGACCGCAAGCCACAGCGTCCAGACGAAAGCCTCCAGCACAACATCCAGTGCCGGGCGGGCTTTTCTGAGCGATTCGCCCAGATCCCCCGTCATCACATCGCCCGCATAACGCAGAAACTGCACCATCAGCGGATCATTCAGCCCGTGCAGCGCCCGAAACTGCTGCTTCAACTCCTCCGAAGCCTCCACCGGCAGAAACAGCGCGGCCGGGTCCCCCGTCAGGCGGGACAGGAAGAAAACCATAACGATGAGGCCGACCAGGGAGATCAGGCTTGCAACGGAACGTTTTCGGATGAAGCTCAGCATGGTTGCCTCCGGTTTTTCAATGCGGCGGCGAAGCTTTCGCTGCGCCGCCGCTTCTCAGTTGACAAGACGCGGGGTCTTATTTGATGCCAATTTCCGAAAGCTGCAGCATCGAGTTCGTTGCAATGGTGGGCTTGAAGTCCAGCCGTTCCGAGACACGGGAGAAGCCGACCATGTGGAACAGCAGCACATCAGCCACCACGTCGTCATGCAGATAAGCGATGAGTTCCGACCAGAGCTTGGCGCGTTCGTCACCCACGGCTGCGGATGCACGTTCGATCAGATCATCCACCTTCTTGTCCGAGAAGCCAGACTGCGTGCCCTTGGTGGCATATTTGAAGAACATGGTGAAGGACGGGTCGCCCTTTGAATTGTCGTGCATGGCGGCGACAATCTGCGGACCGCGGCCTTCCTTGAACGGCTTGGAATAATAGCTTTCGTGCTCGGCCACTTCCACGAATTTCAGGTCTATCTTGAAGCCGACTTCCTGCAATTGCTGCTGGATCGCCTCCATGATCTCGGTGACGTTGGGGAAATTCGCGGTGCGCGCGATGATGGTGATCGGCGTATCCACCTTAACGCCGGCAGCCTTGGCTTCCTCCAGCAGCTTCTTTGCGCCCTCGGGGTCATAGGGGAAGACCTTGACGTCAGGGTTCCAGCCAAGCGTGGTCGGCGGAACGAGCGCGGTGGCCAGCACGGCACCTTCCGGAACCAGTGTACCGAGGAAGGCCTGCCGGTCGATGGCAAGGTTGAGCGCGCGGCGCACCCGCACATCGTTCAGCGGCGCTATATTGTGATCGAGACGCATATAGACCGTCTCGCTGTCGAGATAGGAAAAGTCGGTCTTCGCATTGGTGGCGTCGAGCTGGGAAATGGAAGGCGAAAGATCGGCTTCGCCGGTTTGCACCATGGCGGCGCGAACCGAAGGATCAGCGCGGAAAAGATAGGTCGCTTCCGTCACCTGCGGCTTAGAGCCCCAATAATCGTCGCGCGCGGTGAGAACAATCTGCTGGCCCGGCGTCCAGTTGGTCAGCTTGTAGGGCCCGGTGCCCACAGGTTCGCGAATGAACTCCATCTTGGTTTCTTCGGGAACGATGGTGACGAGCGACATCAACAACGGCAGAATGGGCTGTGCCGGTTCGGTCTTGAAGTCGATCGTGTGGTCGTCGACGATCGACGGGGTCACGGTCATGCCACCGAAATATCGGCGGGACTCGCAGGCGTTCTTGTCGCTCATGATGCGTTCGAAGCTGTGCTTGACGTCCTTGGCATCGAATGCCGTGCCGTCGGAAAACTTCACGCCTTCACGCAGGTGGAAACGCCAGCTGCCATCGGCATTCTGCTCCCACTTCTCGGCAAGGCGCGGCTGAACACCCTTCTTGCCGCGCACATCGAGCTCGGTCAGCGTCTCGCTGACATTTTCCATGATGATGCGGCCGATATTGGAGCGGGTCGCCATGCAGGGCTCAAGCAGATCAGCTTCTTCCGCCAGCACGATCTTGATCGGCCCCGATGCCGCAAGCGCCGGCGAAACCGCGGCGCTGAGGGAACCCAAGACAAGGGCGCCCGCAATCAATGACTTCTTCATTCCGTTCTCCTCCCAGATCAGAAATTCAGCAACATGGCGGCGCACCGCAAGGGACGTTCTAAAAGCCCCATCTCCTGCATTGAGGAGCATGGCGTGCGGATGATCGTCTCCTCCACCCGTAAGCAGAGCATCGACGTTATCGCATTTTTTGTCAAATTATTTTTCGAATGCAATTTTTATTCAAGCCAAATCTATTAATTTTATTATTTAAAAACAAATATTTAATTCAGAAAATCAAAAATATTAGATCCTTTTTTTTCATCAAATAAACTTGACAACTTTTTGAATATGCCATTTTCATCAGGACAAGAGGAGACCACGATGACCCCTGATGACATTGCTCACGCCATGACCGGAGCCATGCACGCCGCGTCGGAAAACCGGCAGGAAGCATTCCTGCCATCACCCATGATCCAGAACCATGCGAGCTTCCTGCACCTTCTGGATGACGGCACCCTGATCTGCGTCTGGTTTGGCGGCACATTGGAGGGAAAATCGGATATTTCGATCTTCGCATCCGTGCTGACACATGGTTCAACCCGCTGGGGGCCGCCGCAGCGCCTGAGCCATGACCCCGCCCATTCCGAACAGAACCCGGTTCTCTTCACCGCGCCGGATGGCGTTCTCTGGCTGTTTCACACAGCCCAGCCCTCCGGCAACCAAGATGAGTGCCGCATTCGCATGGCGCGGGTCACACGCGACCCGACAGCACCGGAAAAGCTCGTCTCCGAGGAAGGACGGTTTCTCGATCTCCCGCAGGGCTGCTTCATCCGCGCGCCGCTGCGCATCCGCGATGACGGCGCTTGGCTGCTGCCGATCTTCCGCTGCGTCCAGCGTCCCGGCCAGAAATGGAACGGCAGCCACGATACGGCGGCGCTCGGCATATCCACAGACAATGGCGCGACTTGGCAATTGCAGGAATTACAGAAATCGACCGGCTGCGTGCATATGAGCCCGGTCGCGGTGACGAATGGCCACTACGCCGCCTTCTTCCGCCGTCGTCAGGCCGATTTCGTTTACCGCACGGAAAGCGCCGATGGCGGCCGCTCATGGTCAAAGCCGCAGCCGACCGATGTGCCAAACAATAATTCCTCCATTGCCGTGATCAGGCTCGGCGATGGCAGGCTGGCAATGATCTGCAACCCCATCAACGCCGCGCAGTCGAGCGATCGCCGCGCCTCGCTTTATGACGAGCTGGGAGAGGAAGACGACAGGCCGGATGCCGATCCGAGCGGTGGCTGTGTGCCGGTCTGGGGCGTGCCGCGCGCGCCGGTTTCGATCTGCCTCTCCAATGATGACGGGCGCAGTTTTGCCACCCGGATTCTGATCGAAGACGGGCCGGGCACCTGCCTGTCGAACGATTCGACGGATGGCCGCAATCAGGAAATGTCCTATCCATGGCTTCTGGAAGCGCCGGACGGTACGCTGCATGCGAGCTACACCTATCATCGCCGCGCAATCAAATATGTCCGGCTGGCGCCCGGCTGGGCTGACGAGAACGACGGGAGACAAAGATGAGCAATATCATTGGCATCACCATGGGCGACCCCTGCGGCGTCGGCCCAGAAATCACGGTGCGGTCGCTGGCGGACATGTCCGCGCCGGATCGCGCGGCGACGCGGATTTACGGAAATCTCGCCACGCTGGAAGCGGCGCGGGATGCGCTTGGCGTTGATATCGATCTCTCTCAGCATGTCGTCGACTTGGCCGTGGAAGGCGCGCCGCTGCCCTGGGGTACATTGTCGCCGGTGGCTGGAGACGCCGCTTTCCGTTTCATCGAAAAGGCGGTTCGCGATGCCGAAGCGGGCGCAATCGGCTGCATCGTCACCGCGCCGATCAACAAGGAAGCCTTGAATCTCGCCGGCCACCATTATGATGGGCACACCGGCATGTTGCGCAGCCTCACCGGTTCCTCGGCCGCCTATATGCTCCTCGCCTCGGAACGGCTGAAAGTCATTCACGTCTCGACCCATGTTTCCCTGCAGGAGGCCATTCGCCGGGCAACGACGGAGCGGGTACTGGCGACCATCCGCGCCGGCAACGCGCATCTGAAGCGCATCGGTTACGAGCGGCCGCGCATCGCGGTTGCCGGCATCAATCCGCATTGTGGTGAAAACGGGCTGTTCGGCACTGAGGATGACGACCAGATCGCACCGGCGGTCGCCGCCGCCCGCGCCGAAGGCATCGAGGTGCAGGGGCCTATTTCCGCCGACACCGTATTCCACCGGGCTTATTCCGGCGCTTTCGATCTTGTCGTCGCCCAATATCACGATCAGGGCCATATCCCGATCAAGCTTGTTGCTTTCGATACCGCCGTCAACGTTTCCGTCGATCTGCCGATAGACCGCACCTCCGTCGATCACGGCACGGCTTTCGATATCGCCGGCAAAGGCATCGCCAATCACGGCAACATGAATGCGGCCATTGCCTATGCGCGCAAGCTCGTGGCGGGCAAAGAACCGAAGGGATGAGTACCATGTCTACAGCTCCCATTCTCATCCACCAGCCACGCCGGCTCGCCGTTGGCGCAGGCACCATTTCACAGGTCGGCGCCTGGGCGGGAAAAACCACCTCGACCCTTATTATCGCCACACCGCTGACGGCGAAATTTGCCGACCGGCTGCAATTGCAAGGTCCTTTCACCATATTCGATGCCATTCCCGGCGAGCCGGACACCACAACGCTCGATGCCGCCCTTGCCGCGGCCCGCGCCGCCAAACCGGATCTGGTCATCGGCCTCGGCGGCGGTTCGGTGATGGATGTGGCAAAACTGGTCGCGGCGCTCTGGAATTCCGGTCAGACGCTTGAGGATGTGGCGGGGCCGAACAGGGTTGTCGGGCGCGACACGCGGTTGGTGCAGATCGCCACCACCGCCGGCACCGGTTCGGAGGCTGGCATCCGTTCGCTCATCACAGATCCCGTCAAAGGCAACAAGATCGCGGTCGAAAGCCCTTATCTGATTGCGGATTTCGCCGTACTCGATCCGGAACTCACCTATTCCGTGCCTTCAGCCGTTACGGCGGCAACGGGGGTGGATGCCATGGCCCATTGCGTTGAAGCCTTCACCAACCGCAAGGCCCATCCGATGATCGACGGTTTCGCCCGCATGGGCTTTGCGCTGGTGGGCAAATATCTGGCGCGCGCCGTCCGCGATGGCGCGGATACCGAAGCGCGAGAAGGCATGATGCTCGCTTCCTATTATGGCGGCATCTGTCTCGGCCCGGTCAATACGGCGGCCGGTCACGCCATTGCCTATCCGCTCGGCACGCTTCTCAACCTGCCGCACGGGCTGGCGAACGCCATCGTCTTCCCGCATGTTCTGGCCTTCAACCAGCCTGCGGTTTCGGCGAAAACCGCAGAAGTAGCGGGAGCGCTCGGGCTCCGCGAACACCTTTCGCCTGATGATCTGCGCAAGGCGGCGACGGATTTCTGTGCCGGGCTCGGCATCGAAATGTCGCTCGCACGGCACGGCGCGACTGAAGCCGATCTTCCCCGCTACGCTGAGGATGCGCACGCCATCCGCCGGCTGATGGACAATAACCCCGTCGATATGAGCGTCGAAGACGTGCTCGGGATTTACCGCCACGCCTTCTGAGCAAAAATCCGGTACGCGGACACGCGCATCGGCCTTCCGCTTAATCCGTATGCGAAGACTCAAACAGGCGGTCGCGCGATCCGGTCAGGTGCTGGAGCATAAGCTGGCGTGCCGCCTCTGCATCCCCATCGGCGATCGCCTTAGCGATTGCCTCATGCTCGGCAAAAACACGCGTCAGACCGGATGCCTCCCGCTTCACCGACATGCCGTGGAACTTCATTCCCACTGCAATATGGTCTTTCAGCGCTTCCATCGCGGTGGAGAAATAACTGTTTCGCGCCGCCCGCGCGATGGCAAGGTGGAACTGATAATCGGCATCCTCGCGGTGAGACTGGCGATTGGTCGCGTCCCGCATCAGTTCGAGCGCCTTCCTGATCGCCGCAAGCCTTTCGCCATCGTGCCGCAATGCCGCTGCTGCGGCCGCCGCCGGCTCCAGCGTCAGCCTGAATTCGTAACAGTTGAGAAGATCAGCAACGTTTTCGAGCTGCCCGAAGCCGAGCGGTTCACGCAGACCAAAGGCCCTGACATAGCTGCCGGAGCCTCTGCGGGAATAGATGAAACCCTGCTCGCGCAGCCGCCGGAGTGCTTCACGCACCACCGGCCGCGATACTTCGAATTCCATGGCGAGTTCGTGTTCGGTCGGCAGCCGCTCATCCGGCTTGTAGGCGCCGGATTTGATCGCCCGGTGCATTCTCTCGAAAATAATGTCCGGAAGTGCCTTGCGCGCCGTTTCTTTCATCAGCCCCATCTGGTCAGCTCTCTCCAGCGTCATTGTCGCCAAGCATCATTTTCGCGATCCGTTTCAGCGTGTCAGCTTGCCCAAAACCGCCGGACTTCGCAATGATGCATTGGTCTCCGGACCAGCCGACGCCGAGACCCGGCAGGCATTCGCCGGCAAGACGCAAGCGCGAAATGCCCATGGCCCGCAGCACGGCTTCGGCCGTGGCTCCACCCGATAACAGCAGTCTTGCCGCCCTGGCGGTAAAATGCGGCACGACGCCTTCCGCCAGCCGGTCTGAAACCGCAAGCGGCGACAGATTTTCCGCACCCTGCGTTGCTTGAACCAGCGTCAGGCCGGCACCCCCATCTGCATGACTGGGCACGATACCATTCGGCGCCTCAACGATCGAGACAGGCCCAACACTCCCAAGTACGTCAATCTGCTCCACCGTGATCGGATCGCGGGACCCGATGACAAAAAGCCCCTTGCCGGCTGGAACGGCCGCCGCCTCAGGGACAGTCTGGCCCGTCATCGCCTCAGCCAGCGCCTCGGCAAGCCCACGCGCGCCGACCAGAAGATCTGCCCCCTCCGCCTGCGCGGCGGCGAGAGCTTCCCTGATATCGCCCTTCGATCGCGTATCGGGTACCGTGCAGCGGCCGGCGTGTCCGCCCAGTCTGTCATGAACAGGAATGGCAATTTCGACGCCAAAGCCGGAAACGGCTCCGTCAACAACGACACGGTCAAAGTCCGGAATGGCGGGCGCGACAAGCGCGTGGCGATAGGAAATCGCATCCATTTCCGCTGCAATATGCCCCTTCAGGCGGGAATCGATCTTCTTGAACAAAATTGTACCGGCCGGAACCAGCGCCAACAGTTCCTGCGTGCGGCGGCGGGCTTCATCTGCCTCGCCATCGCGACAGCCGAGATTGACGCTGAGGACGGCAGGCGCATCCGCGAGCGCTGCACGCACACCGTCAAGCCCGATCGCAACCTCGGTCGCCAGCCCGCGCCCGGCAAAGGGGGCGGCGGCGTCGAGCGCTCCGGTCAGATCATCGGCAAAAATCAGCAGCACGAACGAAGCCTTCATAAAAGTTGTAATGTTTTACGTCGATAAATTGATTTATAATCAATAGATAATGGGATGTGAATAACAAAAATTGTAACACGCTATTTCGAATTGACCAAACGGCTGCGAAGAGACCCGCAGAGCGACGGCAGAATTCGGAAATAGTGGCAGGGGATGTCAAATGCGGACCGCAGCCACACATGGCTGGACGGGGCAAAGATGACAAACCGCCGAGGTTGCTAGATGAACCGGAAGGGCAGGCCCGAGATGAGCGCTTTGACAAAACGTTTTTTTTGAAAGCGCCCGTTCAGCGATACCCGCGGCAGCTGCGTCGGCTTTTCGAGGCTGTGGGGACCAATAACGCCGGCCTGCGTGGTCACGGCCGCGGAAAATCCCGCGTCGTGAACAGCTTTCGCTTCGCGTTCTCCCACCGCCCTTACCCAGCCATAGGGATAGGAAAAGGACCGTGGCCGATGGCCGACATAGGCTTCCACCCGACGTGCCGATTCTGCGATCTCATAAGCCAGGCGCGCCGCATCGACCTTGCGCATATTCACATGCGTCATGGTATGGGCACCAAAATGAACCAGAGGATCTTCCGACAGCGTCCTGAGCTCATCCGTATCCATGACGAGTTCGTCCACGATCGCGATGGGATCGACGCCATGTTGCCTCGCGGCACGGTCGATTCTTTCCACCGCCTCGTCTTCCGAAAAGTTCTGGACGAAATCTTCAAGCCGCGTGAATGCCTCCGCTTTCTGCGAAGGGTTGGCGCATGCCACCTGCTCCGGCCCCGCCCCGAAATCGAATTCGAAAGACGCGGCCTTCTGCGTCAGGGCAGCGGCGGTTTCCCACCAAAGGCTGCGTGTTCGCTCGACAAAGCCCGGCGTGATGAAAATAGTGTAAGGCACGGCATATTTGCGGAAGATCGGCGCTGCATGATCGGCATTGTTGCGATAGCCATCATCAAGCGTGAAGGCGCAGAACGACCGACCTTCGTGGTTATCGGCTAGCAGAGCCGGCAGATCGTGCAGATGGACCGGAACGAGGCCGCATTCGAGCGCAGCCTGTATCGCCTCTTCCAGAAATTGCGGCGTAACAGACAATTGAACGTTCGGTACAAAGGCCGAAACAGCCCTGCCCGGGCGCACATGGTGAAGTGTAAAAATCACACCACGCCCGGCAAAGGACGGAAACGCCGACCGGACAGGCGGGAAAGAACTCACTTCCAGCCCCGCCCTTATGGCCCCATATTTTGCGAGGCGTTTGAGCGGCGGTAAAAATCCCGTTTTCGATTGCCCTGACGCCAGACCGGGAAGGATGCGTTTTTTTATGACCCGCCAGACCGTCAATGGCAGATCGATCAGGCCCGGCAAGGGATCGTTCAGCGCAAAAGAGGCCCAGCTGCGGATTTTGCCCAAAGAGGCGAAATAGTCTCCAATCCTCGTCTCACCCCTCCGGGCCAGAGTGAAAGCCGCAACGGTATCGCGGACAAGATAAGACCAGGAAACGCCCTGCCGCGCGCTGACGGGCTGGCCAGTCTGTTCGTCATTCGCGACCCGCCACAGCAAAGCACCAAGATCGACGCCTGCGGCCGAACAGAGGCCGAACCACGACCATGGGCGCGGATTGACATCGAGAAGTTTCAACTCGCCATCCCGGCCGTCGAGCTTGAACTCGACCTCGACAAGCCCGCTATGGCCCGCGGATTTCAGCATTTTTCGGGCCGCATCGATCGCTTGCCCGTTATCGACAACCTCGACACGAGTGCTGGTATAACCGAAATCGACGGGGTATTGCCGGGCGCGCCGGGCCGTGAATTCGGCCACCGGCTCTCCATTGAGCCACAGTGCCGCGTAGGAAAACTGGCTTTCTCCGCAGCCGGGAATGCGTTCCTGCACAACGACATTGCCAGCGCCGATCTCTCCACTCGCATCGGCGAAAGCGGTCTTCAGCGCCTGGCGATCATCCGCCCGGATCACCTTCGCCCGGGCAATCGTGGTATCACCGCCCCCCATGTTGGGCTTGAGAATGACGGGAAACATCACATCCAGCGCATCGATGTCGGCGTCCGATGTCAATGCATAGGTCCGGGGAATGTTGACGCCAAGCTCCGCCGCGCGCTTGTAAAGCAGCGGTTTTTCACACAGCCATTGCAGAGCCGCCCAATCCGGCAGAACGATTTTATAAAGAGCGGAAAGCTCCTCACGGTGCTGCGAAATGAGCTGGACCTCGCCATCGCCGGACGGCACCAGCAGACAGCCCTTCAAACCGTGCTTCTCGGCCATTTGACGCAGGAACACGATCGCCCCGGCATCATGCGGGCCAGCCCAGCGAATTGTTTCCCGCACGAAGCGCGACCAGCCCGGCAAGGGGGAATCGTGGGTGAGATAATAGACGGGCACATTCAGGACGCCGAGGCTGCGCGCAAGGGCTAGCGTGCCGTGAGCGCCGCCGACAATAACAACACCTGGAATGGTCAAAGCCTGATCCCCGTCCTATTCCATATCTTGATCGCAAAAATTGATAAATAAATTCGATATTTCGAAAGTATTGAGCGGAGAGATATCGAATGGCGCGGAAGGCCAAAGCGCCTGTGCTCTTTATTCCTTTGGCAGGCGCTTTGTCGTTGCTTTGAAAAGACGGCGACCTTCAAGCCTCTTTGCGGACGGGGCGCGGCTCACCATTGTCATCCACCGCGACCATGATGAAGACGGCCTCCGTCACCTTTTCGCGTGAATCCTGATAATGCCTGCGGGTCCAGGCTTCGATCTTGAGCGTGACGGAGGTGCGGCCGATCTTTTCGATCCTGGTATAGACGCACAATGTATCGCCGATCTTGACCGGCTTCTTGAAGACGATCTCATTGACTGCCACGGTGACGGTGCGGCCGCCGGCCACATCATTGGCGCGAACGAAAGCGGCAAGGTCCATCTGCGACATGACCCAGCCGCCGAAAATATCACCGGCCGGGTTGGCGTCGGCGGGCATTGCAAGCGTTCTGAGCGTGAGTTCCATGTCGGCGGGCGGTTGCTGGTCCATGTCTCAAAATCCTTTCACAAACCTCCCGCTGCCGGACTTAAACAACCGCGCCCTATCCGCCAATAGCCGATTTTTCGCGGCAGCCCTTCCAAAACAGCAAGGAATCACAGGGCCGTCGTAAGCTTCGGTTAACCATGATGGGGCACGATTCCAAAAAACGCGAGGGCGTGCGAATGGCCTATGACTGGAGTGGAAACAACACAATACAGCAGCGCTACGACCGTATTGTCCTGGCGGTCGCAAGCGTCGTCGCCATCAGCCTGGCGACAGGCACACTTGCCCTGCGCTCGCAGGTGGAGCCGGAATCCGCGATAAGCCTCGTCAAACAGCAACGGCTCGCTTCAGACAGCTGGCATTTGCGGCTCTGATCCGCTCCCATCAGGCTCAGGGCCCGACGATTTACTGCGGAGCACTATCGGGCCTGGAAGTATTTTCCTTCGGAAAGGTGTGGTCGAGATGGGCCACTTGAGGCGTGAGGATCGACAGGAATGTTTCCGACCGGCCGATATAGATGATCGCCGCGCCGTCGATCCCGTTCAAAACCTCCGCCAGCGTATCCTGCGTCTGTTTTTCCAGCCCTTCCAGCAAATCGTCGATCACGAGGAATTTCGGCTTCAAAAGCAGGGCATTGGCAACACGGATGCTGGCCTGCTCATCCGAATCGAGTTTCTTGTCCCAACGGATATTTTCATCGAGACGCGAGGCCATTTCTCCAAGCCCGCATGCGGTGAGCACCGCGAGATAATCCGCATCCGTAAACCGCTGCGGCGCGCGCGGATAGGCGAGGATTTCGCGCAGTGAACCCGACGGTAGATAGCCGTGCTGGGCGATGAAAAGCGTGTCGGATTGTTCGGGCATCTCGATCCTGCCCTGCCCCCAGGGCCAGAGCCCCGCCATGGCCGCAAACAGCAGCCGCCTGTTCACGCCCTGCTCGCCGTTTATCATCAGCCGTCCGCCCGGCCCGACCTCGATCTCGGCCTCGCGCAACCTGAACCCACGCTCCATATCCTGTCCGCCCGCATCACGGCAGATCGTGACCGACTGCAAACGAACCCTCTCATTCTCCGCGCTGCGTTGCAGATCAATCGTCAGGCCGTGCTGTTCAACGCTGTCCATCTGGATAAGGGCATTCCGGAAGACGGAAACGCGCTGCAATGTCGCCTTCCAGCTGGCGATAGGGCCGAAATTGTCGATATACCAGCGCAGCGCCGTATTGACCTGGTTGAAGGCGCCGACGGCCATCATCAGCCCACCGAAGGTGAGGTTGCCGGAAAAATAAACCGGCGCCGCGATCAGGATCGGCGCCACCACCGCCAGCCAGCCATACCCTGCCGAGACCCATGTGAGATGCGTCAGCGCCATGGCAAGGCCCCGGATGACGCCGAGCACCGCGTCAATATCGATACCGATCCGACGCCTTTCGTTCTTCTCACCGCGCGCAAGGGCAATGGCGGCAAGATTTTCGCTCGCCCGCATCAATGAAAAACGCAGTTCCGCTTCTTTGGAATAACGTTCGGCATTCAGCCCGACCAGCCGATAACCGACGAGATTGCTGAGAAGCGAGGCGGAACCGGCATAAAAGATCGCCGCCCAGACCATATAGCCGGGGATAGCATAGGTATCGCCGCTGATGGTGATGGTAAAACCGGCCGAGAGCGACCAGAGGACGCCGATAAAGCTGACGAGCAGGATCGTCGCGTTCACGAGACCGATAGAAAGCGCCGTACTGCTTTCCGCAAGGTTGCGGACATCGTCATGCAGGCGCTGGTCGGGGTTGATGGCGATCGTGCCGAAACCTGCAAGACGGGCGGCGCGACCCGGTTTCAGCCATTGATCCACCATATCCTTGGCAAGACCTTCGCGCATGTTCAGCGCCGTCATCTGGTTCAGCCAGGTCTGGATGACGTTGAGCAGCAGCAGCAGTCCCGCGATGATGGCGAAGACCTCGAGCTGATGAATGAATGCATCAAGATCGCGCCGTTCCAGGGCATTGTAAAACGGCGCATTCCATTCATTGAGCCTGATCTGCCCATAGGCGGTGAGCAATATCACCGTGAGCAGCGCGATCGACAGCAATATCAGCCGGGTGCGCACCGGCGATGTCCAGAAGGCGCGCCCCATCATCCGCAGCTGGGCGGGAAAATCGAGATCGAAACCCGAAAGATTAGCCGCGCTCTTGCGCTGATCGTCGGTCACGGTTGTTGCCATTCATTCCATTCCGAAACGTCAGTCGGCAAAGAAAGCGGGTCGCGATTCTGCGCCTTGCGATGCCAAGCAATAACATGCTGTTTAACCTTGTCCACAATCCCGGCGAAATCTCCGCGACGGTGATTGAAAAGCCCGGGCAATTCTTCGTTCGGGCAAACATCGTGGTCTCAACCAACAATGCGATTGCCCCCGGAAATGATCCTTGCTTTCTTTTCCTGCATTGCACAAAATCCGAATAATTTCAGAGGGGCGGACAAACCGCATAAACCGGAAAAACCGGGCAAGGCAGATTAATGGCGATCAAAGCGAGCATTTATCATCTGACGCATTATAAATACGACAACCCGGTTCGCCTTGGACCACAGATCATAAGACTAAAGCCCGCCTCGCACTCCAGAACCCGCGTCATCAGCCATTCGCTCAAGGTTTCACCCTCCAATCACTTCGTGAACCTTCAGCAGGACCCCTACGGCAATTACCTCGCCCGTTTCGTTTTTCCCGAACCGGCCACGGAGTTTAAGATCGAGGTCGATCTTGTCGCCGATATGACGGTTTACAATCCGTTTGATTTCTTCGTGGAGGAAGAAGCGACAAAGTGGCCCTTCGATTATCCGCAGGAATTGCGTGACGATCTCTCCATCTACATGAAGCCGGAACCGACCGGCCCGCTGCTCGCCGCCTTCATGGCCACCGTCGACCGCACACCGGGGCAACCGACTGTGGACATGGTCGTTGGCCTCAATGCCCGCCTGCAACAGGAGATCGGCTACGTCATCCGCATGGAACCAGGCGTGCAGACGCCTGAGGAAACGCTTGCCTCCGGCAAGGGGTCGTGCCGCGATACCAGCTGGCTGCTCGTGCAGGTTCTGAGGCACCTTGGCCTCGCCGCCCGCTTCGTGTCGGGATACCTCATCCAGCTGACGCCAGACCTCAAGGCGCTGGACGGCCCATCCGGCACCGAGGTGGATTTCACCGATCTTCACGCCTGGGCGGAAGTCTATATGCCCGGCGCAGGCTGGATCGGCCTCGACCCCACCTCAGGTCTTCTGACCGGCGAAAGCCATATTCCGCTGGCGGCAACGCCACATTATCGCAATGCCGCACCGATTTCCGGCGGCTATTACGGCCATGCCAACACGGAATTCGCCTTCGACATGCAGGTCCGCCGGGTTGCCGAAACGCCGCGCATCACCAAACCTTTTTCGGATGAAAGCTGGGAGGAACTCAATGCGCTCGGCCAGGAGGTCGACGAGGTTCTGAATAGCCATGATGTCCGGCTGACGATGGGCGGCGAGCCGACCTTTGTTTCCATCGACGATTTCGAATCCGACGAGTGGAACACCGGCGCGGTCGGGCCGACGAAGCGTGAAAAGGCCGACGCCCTGATCCGCCGCCTGCGTGAGCGTTTCGCACCGGGCGGCTTTTTGCATTACGGACAGGGAAAATGGTATCCGGGCGAAAGCCTGCCCCGCTGGACCTTCTCGCTCTATTGGCGAAAGGACGGCCTGCCGATCTGGCAGAACCCGGCGCTGATCGCCGAAGAGGGCGCCAATACAGGCGTCAGGGCGGAGGATGCGCAGAAATTGCTGGACGGCATAGCCAACCACCTCGGCATCGAGCCGGAGCTGGTGCTGCCGGCCTATGAGGATCCGGCCGAATGGATCATCAAGGAAGGCAGCCTTCCCGACAATGTCGACCCGTCCAATTCCAAACTGAAAGACCCGGAAGAGCGAAATCGCATTGCCCGCGTCTTCGAGCGTGGACTGACGACACCGACCGGCTATATTCTTCCCGTTCAGGCGTGGAATGCACGCGCCGCCGGCAAGCGCTGGATCAGCGAAAAATGGAAAACGCGACGCGGTAAAATATTCCTCGTTCCCGGTGATAGCCCGGTGGGTTACCGCCTGCCGCTCGGCACCCTGCCTCATGTGCCGCCATCCGCCTATCCCTATATTCATGAGGCCGACCCTTCGATCCCGAGAGGTCCGCTTCCCGATGTCCTGACGCCATCTGGCCGCGCCATGCCTGAGGCTTCCTTCCAGGCGAGTGAAGGGGCGGGGCAGGAGCGCATCGAGCAGACGCTCGGCGAAATCGGCGGCGCGGTGCGCACCGCACTCTCCGTCGAGCCGCGCGATGGCCGGCTCTGCGTCTTCATGCCACCGGTCGAGCGCATCGAGGATTATCTGGAACTGATCGCCGCTGCGGAAGCGGCAGCAGCCAATCTTGGATTACCCGTCCATATCGAAGGTTATGCGCCGCCCCATGACGAGCGTATCAATGTCATCCGCGTCGCGCCCGATCCCGGTGTCATCGAAGTCAACATCCACCCCGCCGCGGGCTGGAAGGACTGTGTCGATATCACCACCGCCGTTTATGAAGAAGCGCGTCAGTCGCGTCTCGGCGCCGACAAGTTCATGATCGACGGCCGCCACACCGGCACCGGCGGTGGCAACCATGTGGTCGTGGGTGGGGCGAACCCCAATGACAGCCCCTTCCTGCGCCGTCCTGACCTTCTGAAGAGTCTCGTCCTGCACTGGCAGCGACATCCGTCGCTCTCCTACCTCTTTTCCGGCCTGTTCATCGGCCCTACAAGCCAGGCGCCGCGCATCGACGAGGCGCGCCATGACAGTCTCTACGAGCTGGAAATCGCGATTGCGCAGGTGCCCGCACCCGGCGAGGGCGTGCCGCCGCTGCCGTGGCTGGTCGACCGCCTGTTCCGCAACCTGCTGACAGACGTGACGGGCAATACTCACCGCGCCGAAATCTGCATCGACAAGCTGTTTTCGCCTGACGGGCCGACCGGCCGCCTCGGCCTTGTGGAATTCCGCGGCTTTGAAATGCCGCCGAACGCACGCATGTCGCTTGCCCAGCAATTGCTGGTGCGTGCCCTCATTGCCCGCTTCTGGAAAAACCCGGTCGCCGGCAAATTCGTGCGCTGGGGCACAGCGCTCGCCGATCGTTTCATGCTGCCGCATCATATCTGGGCGGATTTTCTGGATGTGCTCGCCGATCTCAGGGAAAACGGCTTCGACGTGAAACCGGAATGGTTCACCGCCCAGCAGGAGTTCCGTTTCCCCTTCTTCGGCGAGGTGGAATATGAGGGCGCGAAGCTGGAACTGCGCCAGGCGCTGGAACCCTGGCATGTGATGGGCGAACAGGGCGCCATTGGCGGCACCGTGCGTTTTGTCGACAGCTCCGTCGAGCGCCTGCAGGTGCGGCTGGAGACCTCCAATCCCGCCCGCTACACCGTGGCGTGCAACGGCCGCGCCGTTCCGCTGACGCCGACGGAAAACCGCAGCGTTGCGGTGGCCGGCGTCCGCTTCAAGGCATGGCAGCCCGCCTCCGGCCTGCATCCCGTTCTGCCCGTCAATTCACCCTTGACCTTTGACATTTATGATACATGGTCGAGGCGATCGATCGGCGGATGCATCTACCATGTTGCTCATCCGGGCGGGCGCAATTACGAGACCTTTCCCGTCAACGGCAATGAGGCCGAGGCACGCCGCCTCGCCCGTTTCGAACCATGGGGGCATACGGCAGGGCAATATCCGCTACAGGCGGAAACCGTGTCGCCAGAATTTCCGCTGACGCTCGATCTGCGTCGGCCTTACGGAGTGTAAATTGTCCAAAGCCCCGGCAACGGAACGCAAAACGGAAACGAGCGCGCAACCGCGCGGGCTTGAATATTCCCCCTTGCCGGGCGTCGCTGACGAAATGCTCGATACCAACGGCAAGGTGAGGCCGGTCTGGAAAAACCTGCTCGATGCCCTGTCGCGCATGTCTGAACGGGAACTGCACGAGCGTTTTGCCCGCACAGACCGTTATCTGCGCGATGCCGGCGTGTTCTACCGCGATTACGGCAAGGGCAGCAGCGAAAGAAACTGGCCGATCTCCCATATTCCCGTGCTGATCGACGACAGGGAATGGGCCGTCCTTTCCGAAGGGCTGAAACAACGCGCCGATCTTCTGGAAGCCATGGTCGCCGATTTCTACGGCGAAAACCGGTTGGTGAAGGAAGGTTACGTGCCGCCGGCACTGATCGCTTCCAATCCGGAATATCTGCGGCCCATGGTCGGCGTAAAACCGGCAAGCGGCCATTATCTGCATTTCTGCTCGTTTGAAATCGGCCGCGGCCCCGATGGAAACTGGTGGGTGCTGGCCGACCGGACGCAGGCGCCTTCCGGTGCGGGTTTCGCGCTTGAAAACCGGGTGGCGACCACCCGCGCACTGTCCGACATCTACGCGGAAACCCATGTGCACCGTCTGGCGTCGTTTTTCGGCGCTTTCCGCGATACGCTGCAGGCGCACCGGAAACACCCTGACGACCGCATCGCGGTGCTGACGCCCGGCCCCGCCAACGAGACCTATTTCGAACACGCCTATATCGCCCGTTATCTCGGCTTCATGCTGCTGGAGGGCGAGGACCTCACCGTCGTCAACGGCCGCGTCATGGTCAGAACCGTGGCGGGGCTCAAACCCGTCGGCGTTCTCTGGCGGCGTCTGGACGCTTCCTATTCCGATCCGCTGGAACTCAACCAGCAATCCCATATCGGCACGCCGGGCATGGTGCAGGCGCTGCGCAATGAAGCGCTGACCATCGTCAACGCACTTGGCAGCGGCATTCTCGAAACGCGGGCGCTGCTCGCCTTCATGCCGCGCATCTGCCGCCACATTCTGGGCGAGGAACTGAAGCTGCCCTCCATCGCCACCTGGTGGTGCGGGCAGGAGGCCGAGCGCCGCCATGTTGCCGGCAATATCGAAGGTATGGTCATCGGCCCGGCCTATTCGCGGATGCCTTTCTTTGACGATAACGGCCAATCCGTGCTCGGCTCTTCGCTGCGGGAAACGGCAAAGGAATCGATCAGCGACTGGCTTGCCTCCGACGGCCACAGGCTGGTGGGTCAGGAAGTGGTGAAGCTTTCAACCACCCCGGCCTATATCGACAACAAGCTCGTGCCGCGCCCAATGAGCCTACGCGTTTTTGCCGCCCGCACCCAGGATGGCTGGCAGATCATGCCGGGTGGCTTCGCACGGATTGGAAGCGGCGACGACGTTTCCGCAATCGCCATGCAATCTGGCGGGAGTGCGGCGGATGTCTGGATCGTCAGCGACAAGCCGGTGGAACGCACCACCCTTTTGCCCGCAGAGGAGAGCTTCACCCGCAACATGCCCGGAAGCCTGCCGAGCCGTGCGGCCGACAATCTCTTCTGGCTTGGCCGCTATATCGAGCGTTCGGAAGGCGCCTTGCGCATCCTGCGCGCCTGGCATGGACGTTATGCCGAATCCGCTGATCCACGCCAGCCGCTGCTCGCCCATGTGACGCATTATCTCGAAGCGCTGGACGTGGAGATGAACGACGCCGTGCCGGAAAGCCTGTTGAACAACATCAACAGCGCGCTTTATTCCGCCAGCAATATCCGCGACCGCTTTTCGCCTGACGGATGGCTGGCGCTGAACGATCTTGCCAAGACTGCCCGCCGCTTCCACGCGAAAGTGGCCCCCGGCGATGATGCCACCCATGCCATGACGATCCTCTTGCGCAAACTTGCGGGCTTTGCCGGTCTCGTGCACGAAAACATGTATCGCTTTACCGGCTGGCGTTTCCTGTCGATCGGCCGTTATCTCGAACGTGGCCTGCATATGACACGTCTTCTCGGCCATATGACCGGCCCGGATGCGCCTGACGGTTCCTATGACATGCTGCTCGAAATCGGTGACAGCGTCATGACCCATCGCCGCCGCTACAATGTCAGCACGGCCGGCCTGACCGTGACCGATCTTCTGGCGCTCGACCCGCTCAATCCCCGTTCGATCCTGTTCCAGCTGAACGAGATCCGCACCGAGGTGGAGCAGCTTCCGAACGCCTTCGTCAATGGCCAGATGTCGCCCTTCTACCGCGAGGCGATGCGCCTGCATTCCGGGCTGGCGGTCATGACGCCTGAAAACATGAACGGCGCGATCTATCGTCAGCTCGAAACCGATATGGAACATCTCTCCGATGTTCTTGCCCGAACCTATCTCGGATAATCCTATGCTCTACGACCTTTCCCTGCATATGGGTTACACCTACGACACACCGGCCCACGGCGCGCGCCACATCATCCGCGTTCTGCCGCTCTCCATTCCCGGCCGGCAGCGGCTTGTCGCCGGTTCCATCGATGTTTCGCCGACGCCGGAAGAACGTGTCGCCTTCGATGATTTCTTTCATCAATCGGCGACCTCGGTGCATCTGCGCGCGCCGCATGAAAAACTCGACATCCGCATGCAGGCCCGCGTGATGGTGGAGGCACCGGCGCTGACGGCGGATTTCTCTCCGGAGCTTTACCGCCTGCCGCAGGAGCTTGCCGATGTCTGGTCGCTCGATTCCCAGTCGCCGCACCATTTCATTGGCGCAAGCCCGAGGATTGGAATGGACGCGGCGATATCCGCCTATGCCCGGGAGTTGCTGAAACCCGGAATGACCATTCGCGAAATCGCGCGCTCTCTGTGCAAACGCATCCACAGGGATTTCACCTATGATGGCGAGGCGACGACGGTGGATACGACGCCATCGGAAGCCTTCAAGCTGAAGCGCGGCGTGTGTCAGGATTTTTCGCATATCATGATCATGGCGCTGCGCAGCCTCGGCATTCCCGCCGGATATGTCAGCGGCTTCCTGCGTACCATTCCCCCACCGGGCAAGGAACGGCTGGAAGGCGCCGATGCCATGCATGCCTGGGTTCGCATCTGGTGCGGCGAGGCAGCCGGTTATCTGGAGCTCGATCCCACCAATGATATCGTCGCGGGAAGCGACCACATCGTCGTCGGTTATGGCCGGGATTATTCCGATGTCGCCCCGGTCATCGGCGTCTTGAAGAGCTATGGCAACCAGCAGATAAAACAGGCCGTCGACGTCATCCCCGTCCAGTAATGATACGACGTGTATTATTGCGGCCATCGCGCGAAACAATTCTTGAAAATACTTTGAAAACTGCACCAAATTGAACGCTGCGTAAAATTGAACCGATCACGTTAGCGGATTCTACATCGTTTGCGGGTTTCCTGCGCTCAATCGAATATTCTAATCGGTGAGCACCACTATGACCGCCTCCGCACCTCACAAATTGAAGCGCCGTTTCCTTGCCGATAAGAGCGGCAATTTCGGCATGATGACGGCCATTCTGCTGCCGGTCCTGCTGGGTTTTGCCGGCGCCGGCATGGAGTTGGCGAATGTGATGCAGGTGAAAGCCGATCTGCAGAATACCGCGGATTCTGCAGCCCTTGCGGCGGCGACCGAGGCCCGTTTGAAAATGGGCGACCTGACGGACGAGCAGATCAGGGCAATCGCCAAGAACTTCATTGCGGCCCAGATGGAAAAGAACCTGACCGTGGAAGAGAAAAAGGAACTGGAGCAGAACTCTCCAACCGCTATCACGACGACGGAAAATGCCCGCGGCAAGACCTACACCGTCGAGACGACGATCAACCACCGGGTACAGCTCAACCCACTGCTGGGGTTCATTGGCGCCAAAACACTCGATCTTTCGGTAACCGGTACCGCAAAGAGCACCGTCAACAAGGGCGCACCGATCTCCATGTATCTGGCACTTGACCGTTCCGGTTCGATGTCATTCAAGACGGATACCATCGATACGAAAAAAACGTCATGCCAGAACTATACGGCTGACAACTGGAATAAATATCCCAATCTGGGCAAGACATCGCCCTGCTATGTCAACAAGGCCACGTCGCTCAAAACCGCCGTCGGGTTTCTGGTCGCGACGTTGAACAAGGCCGATCCGACCTATACCGCCAACGGCGGTTCCGAGCTCGTTCGCACGGGTGCGTCGGTCTATACACATGAGACCTATGCCGCGCAGACCATCAGCTGGGGCACCAGCAGCGTTGCCAGCTATGTCGACAAACAAATCCCGGAATTTCCGTCCGGCGGCACCGACGCCCGCAGCAGCCTGAACGCCGCATATAACGCCCTTAAAAAAGCCAACCCGGATGAAGCGAAAGCACATAAAACGAAGGGGAGTGAATCCTTCGAGCGCTATATCGTTCTCATGACCGACGGTGAAATGACGGGAAACAGCGCCGCGTGGAATTCGAGCATCGACCAGTCGGTACGCACCACCTGCGAGACTGCCAAGAAAGATGGGATCAAGATTTTCAGCGTCGCTTTCATGGCGCCGGACAAGGGTAAGTCGCTGCTGCAATATTGCGCATCCAGCATCGACAATTATTACGCCCCTGAAAACATGGAGCAGATCGTCACCGCATTTGGTGAAATCGCCCGCAAGGCAGCCGGCAGCATGGCCACGCTGACCAACTGACAAGCGCACAAGGAAATCCCCGGGGCGATATTGCTTCGGGGCTGATGTTGCCAGACTGCATGGCTGGCAAGACACGCACGGCAGGTGACAGCGGCGGCGGCCCGTGGCATAGGAGGGCCGCTCCCATTCACAGGCCCTGTCATGATCCGCATCGAAAATATCAGCAAGTCGAACAGTCACCGCATTCTCTACATCGAGGCCTCCGCCGCGCTCAATCGCGGCGAGAAGATCGGTCTTGTCGGTCCGAACGGCGCCGGAAAGACCACGCTGTTCCGGATGATAACGGGTGAAGAGCAGCCCGATGAGGGCCAGGTCGTTGTCGAGAAGGGCATGACGGTCGGTTATTTCGATCAGGATGTCGGTGAAATGTCCGGCCGCTCTGCCGTCGCCGAAGTCATGGAAGGCGCAGGCCCGGTCAGTGAAGTGGCAGCCGAACTTCGCGAATTGGAAGCAGCCATGTCCGATCCCGACCGGATGGACGAGATGGACGCCATCATCGAACGCTACGGCGAAGTGCAGGCGCGTTATGAGGAGCTGGACGGCTACGCACTGGAAGGCCGCGCCCGCGAGGTGCTGGACGGGCTGAGCTTCAGCCAGGAGATGATGGACGGCGATGTTTCCAAGCTTTCCGGCGGCTGGAAGATGCGCGTGGCGCTTGCCCGCATTCTTCTGATGCGCCCGGATGTGATGCTGCTCGACGAACCCTCGAACCATCTCGATCTTGAAAGCCTGATCTGGCTCGAGGACTTCCTGAAGAATTATGACGGCGCGCTGCTGATGACCTCGCATGACCGCGAATTCATGAACCGCATCGTCACCAAGATCATCGAAATCGATGCCGGCAACCTCACCACCTATTCCGGTGATTACGGCTTTTACGAACAGCAGCGCGCGCAGAACGAAAAGCAGCAGCAGGCGCAGTTCGAACGCCAGCAGGCCATGCTCGCCAAGGAAATCAAGTTCATCGAACGCTTCAAGGCCCGCGCTTCTCACGCTTCGCAGGTGCAGAGCCGTGTGAAGAAACTCGAGAAGATCGACCGCGTCGAGCCGCCAAAACGGCGTCAGACAGTTGCTTTCGAATTCGCGCCGGCGCCTCGCTCCGGCGAGGATGTCGTGGCGCTGAAGAAGGTCAACAAGGCCTATGGCAGCCGCACGATCTATGGTGAGCTGGACTTCATGGTGCGGCGCAAGGAGCGCTGGTGCATCATGGGCGTCAACGGCGCTGGAAAGTCGACGCTGCTGAAACTGGTGACCGGCACGGCGGAACCGGATTCCGGCAATGTCACCCTCGGCGCCAGCGTCAAGCTTGGCTATTTCGCCCAGCATGCCATGGATGTGCTGGATGGCGACAGCACCATTCTCGAATGGCTGGAGGAGCGTTTTCCGAAGGCGGGTCAAGCGCCGTTGCGCGCCCTTGCTGGCTGTTTCGGCTTTTCCGGCGACGACGTGGAAAAACGCTGCCGTGTTCTTTCCGGCGGTGAAAAAGCCCGTCTCGTCATGGCCGCCATGCTGTTCGATCCGCCGAACTTCCTCGTGCTGGACGAGCCGACGAACCACCTTGATCTCGACACCAAGGAAATGCTGATCAAGGCCCTGTCGGGTTATGAAGGCACGATGCTCTTCGTTTCGCACGATCGCCATTTCCTGGCCGCGCTCTCGAACAGGGTGCTAGAACTGACGCCTGATGGTATCCACCAATATGGCGGCGGCTATACCGAATATGTCGAAAGCACGGGACAGGAAGCGCCGGGCCTTCGCAGCTAAGCCACCTGCCGGACCCACCGCCCTGTAACGGCAGCTTTCGTTTGGAGACTGGAGAAACAGATGCGGATCGTGGTCTACAGCGCCAAACCCTATGACAGGCAGTTCCTTGACGCCGCCGCCCGCCCTGGCATGCGGATGCAATATTGCGAAGCACGCCTGTCTCCCGAGACCGTGGCGCTGGCGGAGGGAGCGACGGCGATCTGCGCCTTCGTGAATGACGACCTGTCGCGACCGGTGCTTGAGAAGCTGGCGGAAATGGGTGTTCGGCTCATTGCTCTACGTTGCGCCGGTTTCAATCAGGTCGACCTCGCCACTGCCGAAAAGCTCGGCCTGACCGTTGCGCGCGTCCCGGCCTATTCGCCCTATGCGGTTGCCGAACACACCATGGCGCTCATCCTGTCGCTCAACCGCAAGATTCACCGCGCCTATAACCGTGTCCGTGAAGGAAACTTCGCCCTTGATGGGCTGCTTGGCTTCGATCTTCACGGCAAGACCGTCGGCATTGTGGGTACGGGGAAGATTGGGGCGATTTTCGCGCGCATTGTGGCCGGTTTCGGCTGCCGTCTCGTCGGCCACGATCTCCGGCCAAATCCCGATTGCGAGGCGCTGGGCATGGAATATGTCACGCGCGAGGAACTGTTCCAGACATCGGACATTCTGGCGCTGATGTGCCCACTCACACCGGAGACCCGTCACCTCATTCGCAGGGAGACACTGCCGCTGCTAAAAAAGGGCGTGATGCTCGTCAATACCAGCCGCGGCGCCATCATCAACACGCAGGCCGCGATTGCGGGTCTGAAAGACGGCACGATCGGCAGCCTCGGCATCGATGTCTATGAAGAAGAAGCCGATCTCTTTTTCGAGGACCTTTCCAATGACGTGCTGCGCGATGACGTTTTCGCCCGATTGCTGACCTTCCCCAATGTCCTGGTGACCGGCCATCAGGGCTTCTTCACGCAGGAAGCCCTCACGAACATCGCGGACACCACGATCGGCAATATCGAGAGCTTTTTCAGAACCGGCAGGGCGTTGCATGCCGTTTCCACGGAACAGTTTGCCGGCCCAGCCTAGTATCTCCTGCCAGAGTCGGGAAGATTTTAATGCCATCCTGCCCGACTTCTGCAGGAAAGCGGGTAAAATTGGTATGATCATTGAGTTTTATTGAAATTCATCATACATATTTGACAGGCTCCACGCCTGCCTCGATTTTAATGCATGGTGACCGACGTGCCTGAACAGCAAAAACAGCGCAGCAAATCCTCCGGTTCTCTGGTCAGCAGAGTTAGCCTCAGCCTGAGAAACGCGATTGCCTCAGGGCAATACGGACCCGGTGACCGCTTGCCCAGCGAAATCGAGATGACGGAAACCCATGGTGTCAGCCGCACCGTCGTGCGCGAGGCGGTCACGGCGCTACGCTGCGACGGGCTGGTAGAAGTTCGCCAGGGGGCAGGCATTTTCGTGCTGAAGCGTGAAAAGGAAGCGTCACCCACGCCCGGTATCGACCGCGCCCGCCTCTCTTCCGATCTGGAAGTGCTGGAAATCAGGACGCCGCTCGAAATCGAAGCGGCGGGGCTCGCCGCCCTTCGCCGCTCGCCATCGCAGGAGGAGGCGATTTTCGACTGTCACGCCCGGCTTCTGCAATGTATCGAAGAAAACCGCTCCATTCGCGAAGCCGATCTCGCGCTGCATCTGGCCATTGCGGCCGCCACCAACAATCCGCTCTTCACACAGTTTCTCGAACTGCACGGCCAGGCCGTGATTCCACAATCGCGCGTGGTTTCCGAAACCGCGGAGAACGACCAGACAGCTTACCGGCGATTGATCCACAAGGAGCATGAAGCCATCGTCATCGCCATATCCGACCGAAACGAACAGGCCGCGAAGCTGGCGATGCAGGCGCATCTGCGGGGCAGCCAGCACCGCTACCGCGACATGATGCGAGACCTGCGCGGCATCGCGCACAGCTAAGGGATTTCCGGTAAACTGCGTCGTCGCTCTATGCTCTGAAGGGCGCGATCAGGAACTACGGCGCTTCCCGCAGATCCGCACCCCAGACCTCGATCTGCGTCAGTGCGGGAAAGGGCGAAGGATCGTCCGCTTTCTTGAGATCGTGCAGACGGATCCACTCCACCCGGCGCGGCACGACCGGAAAACTCTGGGCAGCCCCGGTTTTTTGCAGGGAAAAGCTCGCGCTTTCACCGTCAGAAAAAGTGACGCTCGCTTTTTCCCACCAGGCATCATGGGGGAAATCCGCCCTCAGATAAAAGGTCAACTGGTCGATGAGGACTGCGCGGCCGAATACGAGCGTCAACGAGGCTTCGGGATCGCGGTTGATGCCCCAGCTGGTATAGGGCCAGAAACCATGACCAGCGCTTGCCTTTTCGCCATCAATGACATTGCGGGCCGCAAAGGCCGCCTCCCCGCGCGTTTCGGTGCTCGCATAGACATGCGGAAACAGCGAGGTGTTTTCATGATCATCAAACGGGTTCAGGGCCAGATTCCTGCGAACTCCAATCTCGCCGGCAAGTGTGCGGCGGGCAGCGATCCGGTGAAGGTTACCGCTGAAGGCCTGCGGCGGATAGGATTTGCGCTTTGCAGCGGAAGGAACAGGCAGGATGAACTCGTTCCCGTGCAAGAAAACCAGCGTCGGCGGCATGCCGGCATCGAGCGCGAGCCAGATGTGGCCTGGCTGCGAAACCGCGACGACAAGCCTGTCTCCCTCGCAATATTCTGCGCGATAGACTAGCAAAGCTTCATCCTCCGCTCCGGCTTCCGCCAGAACATCTCCCGCCGCATTGACGACCTTGAGTGTGAGCTTCATCGGCACTTCCTTAACTGATCGTCAGGCACAGACGTCCGGCTTTGATGGGAATGAGAACGCGATAGATTTCCGGCGGCCAGGACTGGCGAAGGCGGGCATCGTTGATTGTTATGGCTTCGATGACAGGCTCTCCTGCGCCTTCGCAGGCTATCTCTCCCAGCCCCGCAAAGACCAGGCCACCCGGCATGAGGGCAGGTTTTTCGGCGACCATGAGCGACAGAACCGCCTCCCGGCCGCCCAGATAGTCGTCAACGACCTCCACATGGCTGCCACGCAGCAGTCGGACGCGGCGACGATAGTGTTCAACACCCGCGACGCTGGGATAAGCCCCGGCCATATCGAGAGAAAATTCCGCCTCTTCTTCAGAAAACCTGGTCACAAAATCTGCAGCTGCAAACTCTGCCCCGGCGACCTGCATGACGCCGCCGAAAGTCGGCAGATTGTGAAAGGCCGACTGCATCGTCCAGATGTCATAGCGCTGCGGCGAGAAGGTTTTTGCAGTGTAGGTTTCCACCCCGACATCGATGATGAACGGCCTGCCGTTCTTATAAAGCGTGAAGCTGCCGACATCGTTGTGGTTATGGCTCTCGCCATTATTGTCCGCCTTCACGGCAAGATCGAAAACTCCGTCGCGGGCAATCGCCAGACCGATGCCGGGATAGACGATGTCGGTCTTTGCGGGGTCGGCGGCAGTGAGCGCAGACAATTCCTGTGTGGCCAGAACCGCCTGGACACGATACCAGAGGTTCCACTCCTTGTGCATAAGCCGGTCCGGCGAGCGGTTCCAGCAGGCGGTAGCGAAAGTCTGGAGTGACGGCGAAGAAACGGCCTTGCCGAAAAGATATTCCCGCACGCCGGATGTCTCGATCTTCGCCGGCGCATCGGCGAAGTTGAAAAACTTGTCCCCCGCCACATGCATGTTGACGATGAATTCGGCCATGTTGCGAAGCTTCGGCGCATGAAAGAGCGGTGCCATGGAGCCGGGCGCGGAGGTTTCGAGAATGCTCATCGCCCCGAACATACAAAGTGCCGCATGACCGTAATAAAGAACACCCTCTTCGCAGGCGCCGTCTTCTGCATAATCCTTCTGAAAGGCATCTAGACTCTTGAGCGCCTTTTCGACGACCGAACGTCTCGTCGGCTGGTCAGTGGGAGATAGCATGGTCGAGAGAAGAACATTCTGGGTGATCCAGGCCGTCCAGTTGTTCATTCGCTCGTCGCCATTCCCCATCCACCAGAAATGCCGGGCTAGATAGGGTTTTGTTATACGCTGATCGATCCCGGCGCGGACCCGCGAAACGAGATTTGTATTTGCCCGCTCCAGCTCCGGTGCGAGCAAATGCAGGCACACAGCGAGGTTGGCGCCCGTTTCAGCAGCAAACAGGTCTATCACCGGATTTTGCGGATCGGGCAGAGGATCTCGTGGGCCGCCGCGAATATGGGAGTTATGGGCGGGCAATTGCCAGCCGCTCTCTTCGCATATCAGCCAGAGACCATCGATGATGGCATCGAGAAAACGGCCCTGCCCTTCGGCGCATTCCCCCAGAACCAGCGCGTTCAGCTTCAGTCGCCGGGAAAAATAAAGCGCCTCGAAACGATCGCGATTGCCAGTACGGCTATATTCCCGGTAATCGCCCGCCAAAATGACGGACCACGGCTCGCCAAGCGCCTTTTCCGCCGCCTCGACGAGGCTGCGGCAAACCGTATCCGGCGCTGAAGACCGTATTTTTTCCACCGTCAGTTCCACACCGAAATCGGCGAACCGTTCGGGCAGGAGCCGCATCATTTCGACAAACACGCCCTCAAACCTCCCGCGCGTTCCGCAATCCGATATGCGGCTCCTATCATACGTATTTCTAGAAAACCAGAAAATTTGTCTGACTTTATGCAAAGTTGTTTGACCAATATTGATATTGTGTTATCCAGAGCGCGGGAGGCGGCAGGGTGAAGACCCCGGTCGTAATGGAAAACGCAGCAGCCGACACCGATGACGCGGTGAAACGGCAGCAATGGGAGGTAGGCTGTGGCAATCGCAACCGCGACCATGTCCGACAAGCAGGCGGTTCCGTATGGGAAGAAGAAAGTCCGGGTCGTCTCCAAACGGCGGCGCAGGATCGAAAATGCGCTCGTCGCCTATTCCTTCATTGCACCCAATTTTATCGGCTTTGCGATTTTCACGCTCGGGCCGATCCTCTTCGCCTTTGCGCTGGCCTTCATGCATTGGGATGGCTCCAATGCAATGCGTTTCGCCGGCCTCGATAACTTCTGGCGGCTTTTCGAAGACAGGGCCTTCATCGCTGCCTTCTGGAACACGGTCATCTACACGGTCGCATCGGTGCCGGCGACGCTCGCCTGCGCGCTGGGGCTTGCGATCCTGCTCAACCAGAAAATCCGCGGCCGCAATTTCTTTCGTACCGCGATGTTCTTTCCCTATGTCGCATCGCTGGTCGCCGTGGCCGTCGTCTGGAACATGATTTTCAATCCGGAAATGGGTCCGGTCAACATGCTGCTTTATACGCTCGGCCTTGATCCCGCCGATATGCCGGGATGGGCGGCGGACCGGCACTGGGCCATGGTCACGGTCATTCTCTTCGGCGTGTGGAAGAGCATGGGCTATTACATGGTCATCTATCTCGCCGGGCTGCAGGGCATCAATTCGGAGCTTTACGAAGCGGCGGGGCTGGATGGCGCCAATGCCTGGCAGAAATTCATCCACGTCACCCTGCCGCAGCTTGCACCGACCACCTTCTTCGTCACCGTCATGCTGACGATCCAGTCCTTCAAGGTTTTCGATCAGGTCTATATGATCACGCAGGGCGGGCCGGGCACCTCGACGCTGGTTCTCGTCTATCACATATACAATGAGGCCTTCATTTCTTGGGATCTCGGCTATTCCAGCATGATCGCGCTCGTCCTGTTTTTCCTGGTCCTTGTCGTCACCATCGTCCAGTTCAAACGGCAGCGGGAGGATTGATCCATGCGCATCATGGGCCGTAAAATCCCCACCGCGACGATCGGTATCTATCTGACCGTCATCGTCGTCACCATCGTCATGCTTTTGCCCTTCGCATGGATGCTGTCGGCATCGCTGAAGCTCAGCCGTGATGTCTTCGCCTTCCCGATCGAATGGATACCCTCTCAGCCGCGCTGGGAGAACTACGTGGAAATCTGGACGAAGATCCCGCTGGCGCTGTTCATCTACAACACGTCGAAGCTGACGATCATCGTCACGCTGCTGCAATTGCTGACATCGAGCTTTGCGGCCTATGCCTTTGCCAAGCTGCATTTTCCCTACAAGAACACGTTGTTTCTCGGCTATATCGCCACCATCGCCATGCCCTGGCAGGTCTATATGGTGCCGCAATTCCTGCTGATGCGAGAATTCGGGCTCAACAACACCCATCTCGCCCTGATTTTCCTGCAAGCCTTCACCGCCTTCGGCGTTTTCCTGATGCGGCAGTTCTACATGTCGATCCCGAACGAGCTATGCGAAGCGGCCCGCATCGACGGCATGAACGAGTACCAGATCTGGGCGAAGATCATGCTGCCGCTTTCCAAACCGGCGCTTTCCACATTGACGATCTTCACCTTCGTCACAACCTGGAACGATTTTCTCGGGCCGATGATCTATCTCACCAAGACCGAGCTGAAGACCATTCAGATCGGTCTTCGCATGTTCATTTCGCAATATTCGGCCGAATACGGGTTGATCATGGCCGCGTCGGTCGTGGCGCTTATCCCGGTTCTCGTCGTTTTCCTGGCATTGCAGCGCTTCTTCGTCGAAGGCGTCGCTTCCACTGGCCTCAAGGGTTGATTTCATGCTCGATTTGACCACGTCCCTTCCAACCCCGATCACCATAGCGGAAATCGATGCTGCGCTGACGGCCGCCATCGCGCAGGTCAGGCGCAATCTGCCGCAATTCACCTACGCGGCGCAGAACCATTCGAGCGTGAAGAATTTTTACCCGGCAGTCGCCAACGACCAATGGACCGCCGGTTTCTGGCCGGGCCAGATATGGCTCGCCTTCGAACATACCGGCGACAGGACCTTTCAGCATGCGGCGCAAATACAGGTGCAGAGCTTCCTGCACCGTATCGAAAACCGCATCGAGACCGACCATCACGATATGGGTTTTCTCTATTCGCCCTCCTGCATCGCCGCATGGAAACTGGTGGGAGACGAAGACGGCAGGCGCGCGGCACTTATGGCGGCCGATCAGCTGATGGAGCGGTTCCAGCCCGTCGGGCAATTCATTCAGGCCTGGGGCCGCAGGGACAACCCCAACGAATATCGCTACATCATCGACTGCCTTTTGAACCTGCCGCTGCTTTATTGGGCTAGCCGCGAAACGGGCCGGGAAGACTACCGGACCGTCGCACTCGCCCATGCCCGCACCACACTTGCCCATTCCGTCCGGCCTGACGATTCCACCTATCATACATTTTACATGGACCCGGAAACCGGCGCGCCGGTGCGCGGCGTCACGAAGCAGGGTTATAGCGACGAGAGCTACTGGGCCCGTGGACAGGCCTGGGGCATCGCCGGCATGGCCATCTCCTATCGTTACGAGCGGCTGCCCGCGTATCGCGACACGTTCGAGCGGCTTCTGGCCTTCTATCTCAAACATCTGCCCGACGATCTCGTGCCCTATTGGGACCTGATCTTTGTCGATGGCGACGGTGAACCGCGCGACAGCTCGGCAGCCGCCATCGTCGCCTGCGGCCTCCTGGAAATGGCGGAGCTGGAGACGCCGGAAAAGGCGGGAGAATACCGCGATCTGGCGAGGCGCATGGTGAAAAGCCTCGCCGATATCTATTCGGTTCGCGATCCCGCGATCTCCAACGGGCAGCTTCTGCACGGCACCTATTCCAAGAAAACGCCCCATAATACCTGCCGGGGCGAAGGCGTCGATGAGTGCGTCTCATGGGGTGATTATTATTATCTGGAAGCGCTGATCCGGCTTTCGCGCAACTGGTCTTCCTATTGGTGAGCGCGAGGAACAGATGGCTAGCATTTCCCTGAAAAAACTCAACAAAACCTTCGGCGCACTCAAGGTCGTTCACGATATCGATCTGGATATTGCCGACAAGGAATTCATTATTCTGGTCGGCCCTTCCGGATGTGGAAAATCCACCACGCTCAGGATGATCGCCGGGCTGGAGGAAATTTCCGGCGGCGAGTTGCGCATCGGCGAAGACGTGATGAATGACGTGCCATCCAAGGATCGCGATATCGCCATGGTGTTCCAGAATTATGCGCTTTATCCGCATATGACCGTCTACAAGAACATGGCCTTCGGCCTGGAACTTAGGAAAGCGCCGCGCGATCTCATCGATACCAAGGTCAAGGAAGCGGCGAAAATTCTCGACATCACCCATCTGCTGAACCGCAAGCCCAAGGCGCTGTCCGGCGGCCAGCGCCAGCGTGTCGCTCTCGGCCGGGCGATGGTGCGCAATCCGGAAGTTTTCCTGCTCGACGAACCGCTTTCCAATCTGGACGCCAAGCTGCGCGGCACCATGCGGTCGGAAATTTCCAAGCTGCACAAGCGGCTGGACGCCACCTTCATTTACGTGACCCATGATCAGGTGGAAGCCATGACCATGGCGGATCGTATCGTGGTGATGAAGGACGGCCATATCCAGCAGGTGGATACGCCGCAAAACCTCTACGACCGGCCGATCAACATGTTCGTCGCGGGTTTCATCGGCGCACCACAGATGAACATGCTCCCCGTGACGCTACGCCGTGACGGGGACCGTTTCACCGCCCTGTTCGACGGCACTTCCCTGCCGCTGCCAGCCGAAATCGATGCCGGGCGTCTGCGACCTTACGAGGAAAAGGACATCATTCTCGGCATCCGACCGGAAAATTTCCACGAATTCGCCCCCGCGGATATCGATGCCGGCAATGTTTCTCCCTTCGCGGCCGCCGTGGAACTGGCGGAGCCAATGGGATCGGAAGTGCATCTCAACCTCGTCTCCGGCGGCAGAAACCTTGTTGCGCGCGTCTCACCACGTTTCAGGGCAAAGATCGGCGATCCCGTCGAACTGGTGGCCGATCTGACGAATGCGCAGCTTTTCGATCCTGTCACCGAACGATCGATCCTTTACTGACGCGGCCGGGAGAAACGCGATGCAATGGCTGGAAGGGTTATGGACGAAGGAAGGAGCCGGGATCGACAAGAACGCCCCGCCACTGACCGGCCTTGCGCTCTTCCTGGATATCCTCAAACGCGAATGGTGGGAGATGGTGAAGCTCAACATCCTCTTCATCATCGCCAGTCTGCCGGTGGTGACGATGCCGGCGGCGATGTTCGCCATGGCCCGCATCTGTGTGTCCTTCGCGGACGATAAAAATACCTATCTGCTACGTGACTTTCTCGAAGCCCTGCGAAAACTCGCCCTGCGCGGCACCGCGCTTGTGGTGTTAAGCGCATTGCTGGTGAGCGCCGGTACTTATGCGACTGTCAGTTATGCCGGGGCCGCCCGGCTTCAGCTCGCTTACAGCCTGCCTTTTGCGATCAGCCTGGCGGTAACGCTATTCCTCATCCTCCTCAGTGCCTATGCCAGTGTTGTTCTGGCCAGGCAGCAGGACCTGCCACTTTCGGAAACCCTGCGGCAGGCGGCATTTCTTGCACTCACGAAACCGTTGCCGATGTTGGCGGCGCTCGGGTTCGTCGCAGCGCTCTGGCTCGCACATATCCTTTTTTATCCGGTGTCCGTGTTCATGCCGGCAACCATCAATTTTTCGCTCGGCATGTTCGCCCTGTGTTTCGCGGCGAGAAACGCCGCCGCGAAAACGCGTGTGCGGATGCCCGAACCGGCGGGGAGCGGCACTTAAGGCAGACCAAAATCAAAACGACATCAGTCAGGGAAGGAGAAACGGGCTATGGAGTTTACGACAACCAGACGTGCATTTGCTCTCGCAACCGCCGGTCTCGGCATTGCGATCGGCATGGGAGGAACCGCGCTTGCTGCGGGTGATGCACCCGTCACGCTTAAATGGGCGTTGTGGGATCTGGATAAGGGCGCTTATTTCAAGCCCTTGATGGAGGCCTACAAGCAGAAGCATCCGAATGTGACGTTCGAGGTGGTGGACCTCGGCTCGCAGGACTATACGCAGATGATATCCACGCAGCTGACCGGCGGCTCCAAGGATATTGATGTCGTCACCATCAAGGATGTGCCCGGCTACGCCAATCTGGTGCGCGCCGGCAACATCACCGATCTCAGCGGCTTCATCAAGGACCAGAAGATCGAGACGGCCCCCTATGGCGGCCTGATCGAGGAACTGACCATCGATGGCAAGATTTATGCTTTGCCGTTCCGCTCGGATTTCTGGGTGGTCTATTACAACAAGGATATTTTCGACAAGGCGGGCGTGCCTTACCCCAGCAATGACATGAGCTGGGCGCAATTCGATGAAATCGCCGGCAAGCTGAAGAGCGGCATGGGTGCCAACCGCACCTATGGCGCGCTGCTGCACACCTGGCGTTCGACGGTGCAGCTGCCGGGCATTCAGGATGGCAAACACACGCTGGTGGACGGCAATTATGAATTCCTGAAACCCTGGTATGAGCGTGCGCTTGCCCTGCAGAAAAGCGGCGCGATACCGTCCTATGCCTCGCTGAAAACATCCAACACCCACTATTCCGCCCTGTTCTTCAACGGAACGATCGGCATGTTGCCCATGGGCACATGGTTCGTCGGAACCCAGATCGCCAAGGTAAAATCGGGCGAGTCGAAAAGCGCCAACTGGGGCATCGTGAAATTCCCCCATCCGGATGGGGTCGCGGCAGGCGCGACGGCCGCGCAGATTGCCGGATTGTCGGTGAATGCCAATTCCGGCCACAAGGAAGCGGCGCTGGATTTCATCCACTTCGTCACCGGACCTGAGGGTGCGGCGATCATTGCCTCCACCGGCACTTTCCCTGCACTCAGAACCGACGATGTTGCCGAGAAGATCGCAGCGCTGCCGGGCTTCCCGCAGGATCAGGGCAGCAAGGACGCGTTGCAGGCGGGCAAGGCCTATCTGGAAATGGCGGTCAACCCGAATGCGGCCAAGATCGAGGTCGTTTTGAACCGCGTGCATGATGCGCTGATGACCGACAATATCTCCATCGATGACGGCATCAAGGACATGAATGACGGCGTCAAAGCCATCAAATAATTACCACGGGGGCCGTGGGCGATAAGCCCGCGGCCCTTCCTTTGATCATGAATTCCGGACATTCATAACCGTGCCTCACGAGACCGCCACAGCCAATCCGCTCTTTCACAATCCGCTGCTCAGCAGGGACGATCTCGCAAAGGCGGTGATCGATCTCTTCAACCCGCTGCTTGCCTATTTTTCGCCCGGCGGCGCGCGTGTACGGCTCGGTGCAACCGGGGCGATTTTCGATTTTCCTGCGGCGGAACTGGAGGGTTTTGCCCGCCCACTGTGGGGCATCGTCCCGCTTGCCGCCGGTGGTTATGACTTTCCGCACTGGGATCTCTATCGGCGTGGACTGGCCAATGGCACCGACCCGGCTCACCCCGAATATTGGGGCGATACCGCCGACCGGCACCAGCGGCTGGTCGAACTGGCGGCCATAGGATTTGCGCTCGCCATGGTTCCCGAGCATATCTGGGAGCCACTCGCCGAAACGGACAAACAGGCTGTCGTCGCCTATCTGCTGGCCGCCCGCGAGCGGGAATTCGTCGACAATAACTGGAAATTCTTCCGCGTCCTGATCGATCTCGGACTGGAAAAGGTGGGTGTGGAATTCGACCGCGCTAAGACCCAGACCTATCTCGATGAGCTCGAGGCTTTCGATATCGGCAATGGCTGGTATCGAGACGGGCCCGTGCGCCGGGTCGATCATTATATTCCCTTCGCCATGCATTTTTACGGTCTGATCTATACCGTGCTGGCGAAAGGGGACGACGCGCGAAAAACACGGTTGCTGGAACGCTCGCACATCTTCGCCCGCGACATGCGCCACTGGTTCGGGCCGGACGGAGCCTCGCTCGCCTTCGGGCGCAGCCAGACCTATCGTTTTGCTGCAGGCGGTTTCTGGGGCGCTCTCGCCTTTTCAGGTTTGGAAGCGCTGCCGTGGCCGGAGATCAAGGGCTACTACATGCGCCATATCCGCTGGTGGTCGAAGCGGCCTATCGCCGATCACGATGGCGTCCTGTCAGTTGGATACGCCTATCCGAACCTTCTGATGAGCGAGAGCTATAATTCTCCCTGTTCGCCCTATTGGGCGCTCAAATTTTTCCTGCCGCTGGCTCTGCCCGCCGATCATCCCTTCTGGGATGCGGAAGAAGCCGAACCGCAGGCGTTTAGCGAACCGGTTGCCTTACCGGAGCCGGGCATGGTGGCCTTTCATACACCCGGCAATATCGTGGTTCTATCCTCCGGACAGCAGCACGACAGGATGCGCGGCGCGCAGGAAAAATATTCAAAATTCGTCTATTCCACCCGTTATGCCTTCAATATCGAGGCGGATGACCGGCATTTTGCCGCCGCGAGTTTTGACGGCATGCTCGGCCTTTCCGACGATGGGGTGCACTTCCGCACCCGCGAGACGATGGAAGAGGCGTTGATTGCCAAAGACTGCCTCTATTCCCGCTGGCGGCCATGGGCGGATGTCGAGATCGAGACCTGGCTCGTGCCGCAAAACCCCTGGCACATAAGGCTGCACCGCATCCGCACCCCACGCCCCTTGCAAACATCAGAAGGCGGATTTGCCATAGAGCGGGCCGATTTCAATAGCGACCGCACCGAGGCGGGCGAAGGTCGCGCCGTCTGTTACGGACAGACTGACACCAGCATCATCGCCGATCTTTCGGCCGGTATTCGGCGCGAAGGCCTATGCCATCAGGCAATCGCCAATACCAACCTTATCCACGCAAGAACCCTTGTTCCGCAATTGCGCGGCACCATCGCCTCCGGCGAAACGCTGCTGGTGACGGCGGCCATGGCACTGCCGGCTGGCAAAGAGGCCGAGGCCGCATTGGCTGCCCTTCCCGATATTCCTGATCTCGCAGGGCTGGAAAAGATGTTCAAGCGGAAAGGACGGCGCGTTCCCGCCCATGCTCTCGATGAAAACCGCGCAGGCTGACGGAGATGACCCACGACACACCGGGTGTCTCCCAGAGGCCGGATCGGCTGAACATCCTGACCTGGGAGCGGAAGCAGGAGGATATCGACAGCCCCGACCATCAGGCGCGGCTGCGCGGCCTTGAGCGCTCCGCCAACGCCGTTTTCGGGCAGGGCGTTTACATTGCCGACAAGGCCGAGGTGCATACGGACAGGTTATTGATGGGTGCGCAGTCGTGGGTCGCCGGTTATGCAATCGTGCGCGGCAATATCGAACTGGGTGAAAATGTATCGATCAATCCCTATGCCTGTCTTTCCGGCAAGGTGACGATCGGCAACGGCGTGCGTATCGCCTCACATGTCAGCATCGTCGGCTTCAACCATGGTTTCGACGACATTGAAACTCCGATCTATCGCCAACCGCTGACCTCGCTCGGGATAGAGATTGGTGACGACGTCTGGATCGGCGCCAATGCGGTTGTGCTTGATGGCGTGAAGATAGGACGCGGCGCTGTTATCGCCGCAGGCGCGGTGGTGGCGAAAAACATTCCCGCCATGGCCATTGCAGGCGGCGTTCCCGCCCGGGTTCTGCGATACCGCGGAGGAAAAGCGGCCGCACCGAAGCTGCCCGATCATCTGCTGCAGGAACTCGGCAAGGAGATTGCCGGCGACTGGCTTGCCGCCATCCGCTCCTATGGCGAAGATGGCATCTATCGTTCCGCCGATGCATCCGGACATGAGGTCGAAAGCGTCAGGCATCTGTGCGATGCGATCGAGATCGCGGCGGCCTTCGGACAGGAGGATATCGCTTTCGATGCCGGAAAAACCGTGGCCAGCCTTCAGGCCCTGCAGGATCAGGAAACCGGACTATTTTTCGCCGGTGACCGCCGCCCCTTAACGCCGCCCGAGAAGGACCCTGCCGTCCTCTACAATATTCTGGCGGTCGGATATGCGCTTGAATGTTTCGGCGCCGCGCCGAAACAGCCGGTCGCTTTCGTGGAGCATCTTCGCGCCGACGAACTCATCCTGTTGCTGGAAAAACTGCCGTGGCAAAGCCGGGCATGGCATTGCGGCGCCACCATAGACGCCATCGCCACCGCGCTTTATGTCAACAGGCGCTATTTCACATCCGGCGACAATCTCACCGTTCTCTTCGGCTGGCTGGCCATGAACGTGGAGAAAACCACCGGGCTTTGGGGTGAGCCGACCTCCACACAGGGCCTACTGCAACCGGTCAACGGCTTTTACCGGCTTACCCGCGGCTCCCATGCCCAGTTCGGCCTGCCCGTTCCCTATCCGGCAGCAGCAATAGACTCCGTCATCGCCAATTATCATGCCTATGGCGGTTTTCATGGCGAGAATTTTAATGCCTGCAACCTGCTCGATACGATCCATCCCCTTCTTCTCTGCCTGAAACAGACGGATCACCGGCAAGATGAGGCAAAGGAGATAGCCCGGGAAATTCTGCGCCGAAATGAGGGGCGCTGGCAAAGAGGCAAGGGCTTTGCCTTCGCCGAGGGGCACCCGGCCGGGCTGCAGGGCACGGAAATGTGGATGTCGGTTCTCTGGCTTTCAGCGAAGCTTCTCGGTGCAGAACAGCTCTTGCCGTTCCGACCTCGCGGCATCCATCGCTTTGAGCCTGCGGAAATCGTCCATGGCATGATTGCCCGCCCTAAATCTCCGGTATAGGTTTCCGATACTCTTTTGAAAGCTTTCAAACCGGACCGGTCGGGTAACAGATGCAACTCAGCGACTGCTATAATTTCCACGATTTTCGCCGCATGGCCAAACAGCGTCTTCCCGGACCGATCTTCAACTACATAGACGGCGCTGCCGATGACGAGGTGACGTATCGGCGAAACACGGCCGCCTTCGAAAAATGCGATCTCGTTCCCGATGTGCTGCGGGGCGTGGCCGATGTGGATATGTCGGTCACCGTCATGGGGCAGAAGCTGTCCATGCCGGTCTATTGTTCCCCGACGGCGCTGCAACGCCTTTTCCATCATCAAGGGGAACGGGCGGTTGCGGCAGCGGCGGGGAAATACGGCACGATGTTCGGCGTCTCTTCGCTCGGCACCACGAGCCTGGAAGAAGCGCGCCGGATCAGCGGCGGCCCACAGGTCTATCAGTTCTATTTCCACAAGGACCGAGGCCTCAACCGCGATATGATGGCGCGTGCCAAGAGCGCCGGTGTCGAGACGATGATGCTGACCGTCGACAGCATCACGGGCGGCAACCGCGAGCGCGACAAGCGTACCGGCTTTGCCATTCCGTTCAAGCTCAATCTTTCCGGCATCGCGCAATTCGCCATCAAGCCGGCCTGGGGCATCAATTACCTTACACATGAGCGCTTCAGCCTGCCGCAGCTCGATGACCACATCAAAA
The DNA here is from genome assembly GCF_037083425.1 of Agrobacterium sp. CCNWLW32. Taxonomy (NCBI): domain Bacteria; kingdom Pseudomonadati; phylum Pseudomonadota; class Alphaproteobacteria; order Hyphomicrobiales; family Rhizobiaceae; genus Agrobacterium; species Agrobacterium sp. CCNWLW32. Next base: position 125,175 of record NZ_JBAOJM010000011.1, on the reverse strand, counting down.
TGGACGGCGGCGCTCTTTCCATCAGCCGCTATTTCACCGACATGCTCGACCCTTCGATGAACTGGGACGATGTGGCGCAGATGGTGCGCGAATGGGGCGGGCCGTTCTGCCTTAAAGGCATCATGTCGGTGGATGACGCCAGACGCGCCGTGGAAATCGGCTGCAGCGGCATTGTGCTTTCCAATCACGGCGGGCGCCAGCTCGATGGCTCCCGCAGCGCCTTCGATCAACTGGCCGAGATCGTCGATGCGGTCGGCGACCAGATCGACGTGATGATGGATGGCGGCGTGCAGCGCGGCACCCATGTTCTGAAAGCACTGTCTCTCGGCGCGAAAGCCGTGGGGCTCGGCCGCTATTACCTTTTCCCCCTTGCCGCCGCCGGGCAACCGGGCGTGGAACGGGCGCTTGAGCTGATGCGTATCGAAATCGAGCGCGGCATGAAGCTGATGGGCTGCACCTCCGTCGATCAGCTTACACGCCGAAACCTTCGGTTCCGTTGAGCAGGCAGGACGGTTACAGAAGGACTTGCGCGGAGCGCGGTCACTATCGACCACTGAAACCGCATGCCATTTCAGCCGCGTTTCGTCGCTGCTCCTGAAGCGCCATGCCGATATTCCAGACGAGCGCCAGGCACACAAGTCCACAAAAACAGGCTGAAATCAGCGACCGATGGCGTTTGGCTCCGGAGAGAAACATCCAGCCGATAATTGCATAGACCGCAAGCGCCGGCACGGCGGCAATCAGAACGGATATGGGGCCATCGCAATCGACAGCCTTCATGCCGATGGCGCGATATTCGTTCGGAGTCGCCACCAGGCCGAGGACGGCCACGGGAAACATGGCGGCTAAAACCGCATAACGGAAAAATCGGGGCGTGTCGGGCATGCCTGCTCCATAGCCGGATAATCAACTGCCGCGAACGCGGCCGGGAAATTCCACCGTACGGTCTCAGCGACCATCCATCTTGCCGATGATATCGGTTTAGCCACCATTGTCGGCGACCGGGAGAGCAGATTGCCCGCTTTTGCTGAGAAAGCCAGCCTTTTACGTTGGCAGCAATCTTGGCAAGCGAAGCAGAATGTGATTATGGTTGCATGATGCAACCATAATGGATCAACCGTGTCCCAGCAACCTGTCCCCGTAAGCGATATCCGCTCCACCTCGCGCCGGCTCGTCCGCGAACTCGGCTTCATGGGCGGAGATTTTGCCGGCACCGATCTGCCGCCCTCCGCCGTGCATGCACTGATCGAGATCGAGACATGCCCCAACATCACGGCGCGGGATCTGGGAAAGCTGCTGCGGCTTGAAAAATCGAGTGTCAGCCGCATGCTGCGCAAGCTCGTGCTTTCCGGCGATGTTCGCGAAGAAACGGATGAGGAGGATAGCCGTATCAAGCGGTTGCGTCTGACGGGGAAAGGGCAGGAGAAGGTGGGCGCCATTCACGGCTTTGCGAACCGGCAGGTCTCTGACGCCCTGACGCAGCTTACGTCGGCGGATGCCCACACGATCCTCCAAGGGCTCCGTCTTTACGCCGATGCGCTGGGAGACCGGACCGATACCGTTGCTCCCTCCACAGAGATCCAGGAGGGGTACAGGCCGGGTATCATTGCCCGTATCACGCAGATGCATGCGCTTTATTACGCCCGGACATCCGGTTTCGGCCAGCGTTTCGAATCCGTCGTGGCCGAAGGCCTCGCGGCTTTCTGCAACCGGCTCGAAAGCCCGAAGGATGCGATCTGGGTCGCAATGCGTGGACAGGAGGTCATCGGCTCCGTCGCTATCGATGGTGAAGATCTCGGAGCGGATATTGCGCATCTGCGCTGGTTCATCGTTGATGACGGCGTACGCGGTGGCGGTGTGGGACGCAGGCTGCTGGAGACTGCGTTGGCCTTCGTTGATGAAAGAGGGTTTGCCGAGACCCACCTCTGGACATTCAACGGCCTTTTGGCCGCGCGACACCTTTACGAAGCCCATGGTTTCGCATGTGTTGAGGAACATCCGGGCAGCCAATGGGGAAGCGAGGTGCTAGAACAGCGCTTCGTCCGGCCACGGCCCGAATGATCTTTCAACCGCGCGTAAACGGCCGCAATCGAAATCTTCCTGCGACCGTTTCGAAACCAGGGAACGGCGCCCGTTAAAAGGCGAGTTGAACCTTCATCGACCTGCTTCTGTCACCGGCGGCTTCAAATGCCGCAACCGCTTCTTCTAGTGGAAAGGTTCCGGTCAGCAGGGGCTTCAGGTCGACACGGCGCTGATTGATGAAATCGACGGCAAGTCCGAATTCCTCATGGAACCGGAACGTGCCCTTCATCTCGATTTCCTTGGCAACCACCATATTCTGCGGAATGGACACATCGCCGCCGAGGCCAAGCTGAACCACGGTAGAGCGGGGTTTCAGCGCTTCGAGACCCGAACGGACGGCTCTTTCATTTCCGGACGCCTCGAACTGAACGTCGAAATAACCCTTGTTCGCCGAATAGGCGGAGAGCCCATCCGGGTCGCTGGCGACATTGATGACGCGGTCGGCGCCGATGGCGAGCGCCTTTTGCAGAACCGCATCCATGATGTCGGTCGCGACGATTTCCCGGGCGCCATGAGCACGGGCGGCAATGATCGCCAACGCACCGATCGGCCCACAGCCGGTGACCAGAACACGTTTGTCGGTCAATGCGCCAGCGCGGTTGACGCCGTGCAGCGTTACCGCGAAGGGTTCGGCCATGGCCGCTTCATGGATGGAGACGCCATCCCGCACCTTGTGGCACTGGTATGCTTCGGCGACGAGGCGCTGGCGGAATGCACCCTGAATATGCGGCATGGGCATGGCGGAGCCATAAAAGCGCATGTTCAGGCACTGGTTCTGCTGACCCTTCAGGCAGAATTCGCAATGGTTGCAGGGCCGGCTCGGCGATACGGCAACACGGTCGCCAACAGCCAGACCGGAAACCCCCTCTCCCAAAGCCTTGATGGTACCGGCCACCTCATGGCCAAGGATCATCGGCTCACGCACGCGCACGGTGCCGAAACCGCCGTGATTGTAATAATGCAGGTCGGAGCCGCAGATGCCGCCCGCCTCGATGGCGACCTCGACCTGTCCCGGGCCGGGCTGTTCGTCCGGCCGTTCCTCGATCCGCAGATCCTTCGCCGCGTGGATGACAACCGCTTTCATAGTCTCTCCTCCCATGAGGGTTCGGCATGGCGGCTAATGCCGCCAGGCCATTCCCCGGATTTCTCAGATATCGACCACGAGGCCCTTGGCTTTCAGCACAGCCTCGAGCTTGCTGACCTCGATCACCGACTTGCCCTGCTTGTAGGCTTCGATGTAACCGGCCTCGGCATCTTCGCGGGCCTGCGAAAGCTTGGCCGCTTCCTGCGCTTCATCGCGTCTGACAACGACGAGACCATCGGCATCACCGACGATAATATCGCCCGGATTGATGATCTCACCGCCGACGATCACCTGATCATTGACCGCGGCAATGGTCTCCTTAACCGTGCCCTTGATGCAGACGCTGAGCGAGAAGACCGGGAAACCGAGGTCTCGCAGCTGCAGCGTGTCGCGCACGCCGGTATCGGTCACCAGGCCGCCAATACCCTTTGCGAGGCAGGCATTGGCGAGAACGTCGCCGAACGAACCGGCTTCTTCATATTCGCCGGCGGAAACGACGATGATGTCGCCCGGCTTGGCATAGTTGATGGCAAGCTGCAGCATGATGTTGTCGCGCGGCGCACATTTGACCGTGAAGGCCGGACCGCAGAGCTTCATGCGATAATCGACCGGCTTCAGCCGGGATGACAATGCGCCGCGACGTCCCTGCGCCTCATGAATCGTGGCGGGAGAGAATTTGGCTAGGGCTTCGACATCCGCCTTGGCCGGACGCTGCGCGATATCTTTAATGTGGATCATGAAAACCTCCCACGTTGAAACCGTCGGCGAGAACGTCTCGCCGACCGATGATGGTGTTGAATGGATGGAATGATGGCCGAGGCTGAGCCGAAGCTCAGGGGATCGGATCGAACTTCAATTCGGAAAGAGGCACGACCTTGTCGGTGCGCGTCATCTTGTATTCGGTGTTCGGGCCAAGCCACTTGTCCCAGATGCGGTTGATCTCGCCATCCGCATCGAGCTTGCGGAGAATCTCGTTGATCTTGGCGGTCAATGCCGGATTGTCCTTGGCCATGCCAATGCCGATGGGCTGGAAGAGCATCGGCTCTTCGATCATGCGCATCTGCTTGCCCTTGGTCTTGGATTCGTTGACGAACTTGGTCATCGTCATGGTGTTGCCAACGATGCCGCGCGCCTTGCCCTGCTGCACGGCGAGATAGGCGGACGCCGTATCCTGGAACGTCAGCGGCTCGGACTTGTTGAGCTTGACGGAGAGTTCCGACGTCGAGCCCTTGCTGGAAGCGATGCGCTGGCCGACGAAATCGGACTTCTTGGTGCCGGGGTCGTCGACCGGAACGATCAGCATTTCCTTAGCCAGATAATATGGATCGCTGAACTGGATCTGTTCGGCGCGGCTCTGGGTATAGGCAAGGTTCGCTACCGAGAGATCGACGCGGCCGAGCTTGACTTCGGGAACGCGCGCTTCGACCGACACCGGCTTGATCTCAGCCTTGACGCCCAGTTCCTTGGCGATAGCGCCGCACAAATCGACGTCGAAGCCTGCCATTTCACGCGTCTTCGGGTCCGGCGAGGCGAAAGGCGGGACGTCGGCGAATGTCGCGCAACGCAGCGTCTTGTTTGCAATGATCGTATCGAGTTGATCCGCCTTGGCCGGAATGACCGCAGCCGAGGTCGCCAATATGGCGGTAAGAGTAATGCACTTCCAGTTCATTTCAGTTCTCCCTGTTATTATAGAGGTTGGGTCCTAGTGTCTCAGATCGGCAAGAAACCGCTGGGCACGCGGATGTTGCGGATTTTTGAAAAACTCGTCCGGTTTCGCGGTTTCGAGAATGCGCCCGGCATCGATGAACCAGATGCGGTCGGCCACTTCACGGGCAAAGCCCATTTCATGGGTGACGCAGAGCATGGTCATGCCTTCGGCAGCGAGGCTCTTCATGACGGCGAGCACCTCACCGACCATTTCCGGATCGAGCGCTGAGGTCGGCTCATCGAACAGCATGACCGGCGGCTCCATGGCGAGCGCCCGCGCAATAGCGACGCGCTGCTGCTGGCCGCCGGAAAGCTGGGCGGGATAGGAACCGGCCTTGTCGGCAAGGCCGACGCGATCGAGAAGCTTCAGCGCCTTTTCATGCGCAACCGCCGGGGAAACACCCTTCACCCGGATCGGCGACATGGAGACATTTTCCACCACGGAAAGATGCGGGAAGAGGTTGAAGCTCTGGAAGACGAAACCCACACGGCTGCGCAGCGCATTCAGCTCCTTGGCGCGCATCTGGGCATGGATGTTCCTGCCATCCAGCATGATCGAGCCGCTGCTGATCTCCTCCAGACGGTTGATCGTGCGGATGAGGGTGGACTTGCCGGAACCCGACGGCCCACAGATGACCACGACCTCGCCACGGGTGACGTTTTCGTTGACATCCTTGAGCACCTGATAATCGCCATAGCTTTTGCAGACTTGCGAAAGCGTGATGGTGTAGTCCTGAGTGGCGGAAACTGGCGCGGTCATAGCTGCTCCGTAACGATATTGGCGGGGGCCGGTGCGGTGTCAACGGCAAGCTTGCCGCGCGGGCCGGCGCGCCGGCGGGCGATGCGGCGCTCGAGAAGATTGGCGACTTGGGTGAGCGACCAGCAGATGATGTAATAGACCAGCGCCAGAATGAGGAAGACCTGGAAGGGCTGGGTCAGGAGCTGGTTGTTCACCTGGTTCGCCGCAAAGGTCAGGTCAGGCACATTGATGACGTAGCCGAGGGTCGTGTCCTTGATGGTGGATACGAAGGTCGATATCAGGCTCGGGATCATGTTGTAGAGCGCCTGCGGCAGGATGATGTAACGCATCGCGCTGAAATAGCCGTGGCCGAGCGCCCGCGCCGCATCCATCTGCCCCGTGCCCAGCGATACGATGCCGGCGCGCACGACTTCGCTCATGAAAGCGCCCTGATAAATGACGAGCGTGGTCAGCATGGTGACAAAGCTCGGCACGTCGGCGCCGGTCCAGAGCGGAACGAGAAAATAGCTCCAGAGAATGAGCATCAGCAGCGGCACGCCGCGGGTGAAATAGACCAAGGCGGTGACCGGCCAGCGCAGGAGCCGCCATTTCGACAGCCGTGCCAGCGCCATCAGGATGCTGACGGGAAAGGCGAGCGCGATGCTGAGCGCCGACAGGATAAGCGTGTTGGCAAGCCCGCCGAGCGGCCCGTTGGGATATTGGCCGATGAGGAGCAGCAGCCAGTAATCCTGGATGATTGCGATCATGTCGTGGATCATGCCCGTGCCCTCCGGAGAGGATCGGCGCGCATGGAGATATAGGCTCCAAGACCCATGATCAGCAGCGAGAAGAACAGATAAAGCACGGTGGCGACCAGATAGACCTCAAATGTCCGGAAACTCAGATTCTCTACTTCCTTGACGGCATGGGTCAGTTCCGGTGCACCGATCAGAACGCCGAGACTGCTGTTCTTGAAGAGGGAAGTGCTGTGATTGATCAGCGGCGGCAGCGCATTGCGAACGCCCTGCGGCATGATGACGAAACGCATGGCCGAGACATAGCTATGCCCGAGCGCACGTGCGGCCTCGATCTGGCCGGGATTGATCGAACGAACGCCGGAGCGCAGATCCTCGCTGAAATATGCCGCCTGACAAAGACCGAGACCGACAATGGCGAAGATCGCTTCGGCATTATGGCTCGAAAGCCAGCTGGCCAGTCCGCTCGGCAGCAGCGTGAACACGCCGAAATACCACAGCATCAGCTGCACCAGCGTCGGCACGTTGCGGTGATAGGACACATAGGCCGCCACCAGCGGATCACCGAAGCGGAAAGGTGACAGGCGGATGGCAAGCAGCACGATGGCGAGCGACATGGCAAGCAGCCATGAGCCGGCATAGATGATGAACGTCATCTGGATGCCATGCAAAAACATCGAGACGTAGTCCGCATTGTTCAGAATTGCCCAGAGGTCAAAACCGCTCACGCGACTCTTCCTCCGGCTCCACCCGCCGCAGCCTTATTTTCAGTTGGTCGATTTTCAACCGTTTGGGGCTTGGCCGTCTGCAGACCGCCCATGACCTGAAGCGTCGGGGTAATTTCCATGTGGCCAATATTCATGGCCACGGGCGCAGCGATGGCAAACGCGATCGCATCGGCGATATCGGAGGCCTGCGGCAGCTCGAAACCATCGATGAAACGTTCGCGAATGCTCGGATCATCGCCATGAACATGGTTGAAGATGTCGGTTGCGACGCGGCCAGGGCAGATTTCCGTCACCCGCACGCGTTTACCGAAAGCATCGATGCGCAGCTGGTTGGACAGCATCGCCACGCCTGCCTTGCTGGCGTGATAGGTGGAATTGCCACCGAAATTATAATTGCCGGCAATCGAGGAGATGTTGATGACATGGCCGCGATCGCGCGCCACCATGCCCGGCACCACCATGCGGCAGAGATGCAGCACGGCGCGCAGGTTGACGTCGATCAGGAGATCGATATCACTCTCATCCGCTTCCAGAAATTTCTTCGGGCGGTCGACACCGGCATTGTTCACGAGAACATCGAACGCCACCTCACTGGTGAGCTTCGCGAGCGCCGCCCGGTCTGTCACATCTATGGCATGTGCGAAACAGCCCGTGCGCTTCGCCAGCTGGTTGAGGGCGTCCACACTTCTGGCAACCGCATGCACTTCCAGCCCTTCACGGCAAAGTCGCTCGACGACAGCGGCGCCAATTCCGGAAGATGCGCCGGTTACGAGTGCGGTCTTGTAGTCTGAGAATGGCATGTTTGTCCCCTATCGTTGAGCAAACAGTAGTGAAGCTTTCATCGCTTGCCTAAGACCGATTTTTTTTGGAGTAATAAGCAACTTGTATGGATGGCGAATGCGCCAAATTCGGCGATGCGGCAACCCGGCCGATGGGGCGTACGTTGCCGATGCCAGCCACCAGCACATTCTAGACCACTGCGGTCGGCAGGTCCCGTCCCGCGAAATGTGCATCCAGATTGGCGAGAACCAGAGCGCCCATCTCAAGCCGCGTCTCATGCGTCGCAGCGCCGATATGCGGAGCGAGAACGACATTGCGCATGCCGATCAGCGCCTCGGGAACATGCGGTTCGTTCTCGAAGACATCGAGCGCTGCACCCTTCAGCCCGCCTGCCACAAGAACATCAACCAGCGCCTTTTCATCCACCAGAGACCCTCTGGCGACGTTGACGAGAACACCGTCCGGTCCCAGCGCCTCCAGCACCTCGCGGTTGATCGCGTGTTTTGTCTCCGGCGTTGCCGCCGCCGCGACAATCAGGACGTCGCAGTCCCTCGCGAGCGACATGGCCGTCGAATGATACTCATAGACCACGTCCTGTTTCTGCCGGCTGAAATAGGAAATCTCCGCATCGAAAGCTTCCAGCCGCACCGCAATGGCGCGGCCTATGCGGCCAAGCCCGTAAATGCCGTAACGCCGCCGCGAGGCCTTGTTACCCAGCGGCATTTCGCCTCTTTTCCACTCCCCGGAGCGGACATGATGATCGGCGCGCACAAGCTGGCGCAGCAGCATGACAGAGAGACCGATGGCAAGATCGGCCACATCCTCGGTCAGCACGTCAGGCGTGTTCGTCACCCTGAAACCGCGCGCGCGGGCCTGGTCGAGATCGACCTTGTCGAAGCCGACGCCATTGATGGCAACGATTTCGAGAGCGGGCAGACCGGCAGCGAGTTCAGGAGCAACCCCGATATGGCCGCCGGTGACGACAGCCTTTATCGACGCCGCCTCCGCCTGGAGAAACGCCTGCTTGTCGGATATTTCGTGCCAGCGATGGACCCTGAAGCGCTTTTGCAGTTCGGCTTCGATCTGCGGCTGAAGCGGATAGGTTTGCAGAAGATCGGGCTTCATGCGCGCTCCTTACCCGCGACCGACGAAAGGCATGCCGCTCGCCATCACCGTCATGGTCAGCACGTTCGCCTCGAGCGGCAGCGAGGCCATATGCACCACGGCCTTGGCAACGATGCCGGCATCGATGGTCGGTTCGATGGCGGTGCTGCCATCCGCCTGCAGCACGCCGGTTGCCATGGCGCGCGTCATTTCGGTGCTGGCATTGCCGATATCGATCTGTCCGCAGGCGATGTTGAACCGCCGGCCATCCAGCGCGGCCGATTTTGTAAGTCCGGTGATCGCATGTTTGGTCGCGGTATATGGCGCAGACCGCGGCCGCGGCGTGGTGGCGGAAATCGAGCCATTGTTGATGATGCGGCCACCCTGCGGCGACTGCGTCTTCATCTGGCGAAACGCCGCCTGGGTGCAGAGAAAAGCCCCTGTGAGGTTAGCCCCGACCACGGCATTCCAGGTTTCGAACGGCACATCTTCGATATGCACCGCCGGTGCGGACATGCCGGCATTATTGACCAGAAGATCGAGGCGACCGAAACGCCCGATGATTTCCGCAAACAGCCGCTCGACATCGGCCGGAGCGGAAATATCAGCCGCGACGGCCAGAACACAGTCTTTATGTTCGCTCCATTCGGCGGCGGCAGTGTCGAGAACCTCCCGCCGCCGGCCCGTTATCGCGACCTTGTAACCATCTTCCAGAAGCGCTTTGGCAATCGCCTTGCCGACCCCTGTTCCTCCACCCGTGACGAGCGCGATCTTTCCATCACTCATGCTGCTTTCCCCTCCAGCTCATCTTCCACATGCGCTTGAATGATTTCGGCAAAGGAGGTTTCCGCCCTGAAGCCGAGCGACAGCGCTAGTTGCGGATCGTAATCCTCGGCCCAGCCGTCGACGATCCGGATGATCCGCTCGTCGGGAACGCGTTTGATAAGCGCTACAGCCTTTTGCCCGGCAAAGGCGCGCAGCGCCTCGATTTCATCCGCAACCGTGGCCGACAGCCCCGGCATGATGAGATTGCGGCGAACGCCAAGCCCGGAGAGATCCACCGTCGCGGCGCGCAGCAGGAAGGCGACCGCCGAGCGCGGGCTGGCGAACCAGTGGCGCACGGTATCGGCAACGGGCAGCACCGCTTCCTGACCCACCAGCGGTTCGCGCAGGATATTGGAGAAGAAGCCGGAGGCGGCCGCATTCGGTTTGCCGGGGCGGATGCAGATGGTGGGCAGACGGATGCTGACGCCATCAAAGAAACCGCGGCGACTATAGTCCGAAAGCAACAGCTCCACGATCGCCTTCTGCGTGCCATAGCTGGTCAACGGCGCCGTCAGGAACTCGTCGCCGATCACCTTGGGGAATGGCGAACCGAACACGGCAAGCGATGAGCAGAAGACCATGCGCGGCCGATATCCGTCCTTTTCGTGCTCCAGACGAATGGCTTCGAACAGCGAGCGCCCGCCATCGAGATTGATGCGATAACCTTTCTCGAAATCCGCTTCCGCCTCGCCCGAAACCACGGCGGCGAGGTTGAAGATCACATCCGGCCGTTTTGCGACCAGCTTTTCGGCCACGCCGGCATTCGACAGATCACTGCGCTCGATGGTCAGTGCACCGCCGAAGCCTTTCGGCGCGGCCGGTTCGAAAACATCCGTCAGCGTCATTTCGGTAATCTTCGCACCATCAAGCGTTCCGTCGGAAGCGAGACGTTGTGTCAATTTGCGGCCGATCATTCCGGCCGCGCCGACTATCAGAATATGCATTATTTCACCTTTGCTTGGCCGGCGGCACCGGCTCGATTGATTGTCAATCGTCATCACCCTGAAACACCACCTCGCGGCGGCGCATGATCGCCGGCATCGCCATCATGATGACGACCATGCCGGACAAAGCGAGCAGCGTGGCGCTGATCGGATGGGTGACGAATGTTGAGAAACTGCCCTGCGAAAGCAGCAACCCGAGGCGCATGTTCTGTTCCAGAAGCGGACCGAGAACGAAGCCCAAAACCAGAGGCGCCGGCTCGCAGCCGATCTTGCGCAGAAAGAAACCGACGATGCCGAAGACCGCACAGAACAGAACGTCCACAACGCTGTAGGAAAGCCCATAGGCCCCGATGGCGCAGAACATCAGAATGGCGGGGCACAAGAAGCGGTAGGGAATGCCGAGAAGCCGAACCCAGATGCCGATCAGCGGCAGGTTCAGGACCAGGAGCAACAGATTGCCCACCCACATGCTGGCGATCAGCCCCCAGAAGAGATCGGGCCGCGACTGCATGACCTCCGGTCCCGGGGTGATGCCCTGGATCATCATCGCCCCGACCATCAGCGCCATCAGGCCGTTGGCGGGAATGCCAAGCGTCAGGAGCGGAATGAAAGAGGTCTGCGCGCCGGCATTATTGGCGCTTTCCGGCCCCGCCAGCCCTTCGATCGCACCCTTGCCGAACCGGGATGGATCCTTGGCGATCTTGCGCTCCAGCGCGTAGCTGGCGAAAGAACTCATGATCGCACCGCCGCCGGGCAATACGCCGAGGAAGGAGCCGAGCGCCGTGCCGCGCAGGACGGCCGGAAATGCCTGTTTGAAATCCTGTCGGGTCGGCATCAGCGATCCGGTCTTTGTCGTTCCTGCATCACGCTCCACACCCTGCTGCAGGTTAAAAAGGATTTCGCTGACACCTAGCAGCCCGATGGCCAGCACGACGAAATCGATGCCGTCGAACAGTTCCGCCATGCCGAAGGTGAAACGCTGCTCACCCGATGTCGGATCGATGCCGACGAGGCTCAGTGCAATGCCGAAGGCGACCATGCCGATCGCCTTGACCGGCGATCCGCTGGACAGGAACACGGCAAACAGAAGCCCGAAGATCACCAGACTGAAATAGTCAGCCGGCCCGAAGGCAAGCGCAATGGCGGAGAGTGGCTTTGCGACCACGACGATCAGAATGGTCGCCACCGTGCCGGCAAAAAACGACCCGAGCGCCGCAGTGGCCAGCGCCACCCCCGCCCTGCCCTGCCGGGCCATGGCATAACCATCGATGCAGGTGACGACGGATGAGGATTCGCCCGGCAGATTGACGAGGATCGCCGTAGTCGAACCGCCATATTGTGCACCATAGAAAATGCCCGCAAGCATGATCAACGCCGCCGTGTCCGGCATCGTATAGGTGATGGGCAAAAGCAGCGCGACGGTCGCGGAAGGGCCGATGCCCGGCAGGATGCCGATCATCGTGCCGAGTGTGACACCCAGCAGGCAATAGAAAAGGTTGACCGGCGTGACAGCAACACCGAAACCGAGGGCGATATTGGCAAGAAGATCGGTCATGGCAGCAGGGGTATCCTCTGTCCGAGGCCGACGACGAAAATGAGGATGCAGGCGAGGATGAGCACCGCGGAAAGCAGCAGCACCTCAACCGGCCGGATTCTGCCATAGGCGATGCAGGCGAGCAGGATCAGCACAAAAGCGGCGGCGATGAAGCCCAATGGCTCGATCAGCAGCGCAAAACCGGCAATGCCGGCCACTGCCAGAAACGGACGCATCTTCGGGGCCACCCAGGCTTCGGACGGCGTCTTTCCCAACAGATCCTGCGAGAGCAGTGCGATACCGAGCGCGAACATCAATGCCGCGACGACAGTTGGCATGTAGCCCGGCCCGGGCTGGAAATTGGTGCCCATGCTCAGCGGCCGCGCGCCGTAATAAAGCCCGGCGGCGGCCACCAGAAAGAAGACCCCGGACAGAATATTCGCCGTCAGTTTCGAGCCGTTTTTGTGTTCGGCCATGTTTTTCTCCCCTCCTCATTGAGGAATACGCCGTGCCTCCCGACACGGCGTATCCAAATATCGAATATCCGGCTCAATCCGCCCAGACGCACCCCTTCGAGCGCATCATGTCGTAACGATCCTCGATATTCATGTTGCCCTGACGGTGCAGTTCCATCATGTGGTTCTCGTGGTCGTCGCGCTCCTGGCAGGCCTTGACGAGTTTCGCGATATCCTTCTCACGCACGACGACAACGCCGTCATCGTCGCCACAGACGATATCGCCGGGGCTGATCAGTTCACCGCCCACCACGACCGGATGGTTGATGGTGCCGAGCGTGTCCTTGGACGTGCCCTTCATGCAAAGCCCGAGCGAGAAAACCGGAAAACCGATTTCGCGCAGCCCCTTGCCGTCACGCACCGCGGCGCTGACCACGAAGCCGACAATGCCCTTGCCGATACAGGCGGCGGCCAGCACATCGCCAAAGCCGCCCTGATTTGGATTGTCACCGCCATCGATGACCAGCACGTCGCCGGGCTTTGCCAGATTAATAGCTTCGAAAATCATCAGATTATCGCCGATATGGCATTTTGCGGTGATTGCCGGGCCGCAGATTTTCAGGCCGGGCTTGATCGGCTTGATGCGATAATCGAGAGCGCCAAGCTTGCCCTGCGCCTCGTGAATGGTTGCAGGGCTGAACTTGCTGATCGCCTCAATATCAGCCCTTGAGGGGCGCTGGAAATTGCGGATGACATGGGCCATTGGCCGGATTCCTTTCAACAGTGGGTCATGCCCGGGCCACGCACAGGCCCAAGCGTCATTTCGGTTAGTGGTGAGAGAAGCGCCGCTTATTTCGTCCAGGGCTTGCTTTTCCAGAGCTCGGCCAGATTGGCGTTGCCCTTCTTGAGCGCCTCGGCAAATTCCGCCTGGGTCAGCGGCAGCATGGTCAGTTCGCGCTTTTTGGCCTCGGCAAGATAATCCGGGTCCTTCAGCGCCTTCTGGAATGCATCGACCAGCTTGGCCTCGACATCCGCCGGCAGGCCTTTCGGTGCACCAAAACCTGCAAGCAGGCTGAACTGAACGTCGTAACCGGCTTCCTTGAAGGTCGGCACATCTGGCGAGAGCGGCGAACGCTCAGTGCCTGATGTCGCCAGAACACGAAGTGCACCCGAACGATTGTCTGCAAAAACCTCGTTCAAGTTCATGAAACCGAGTGTGACGTGGTTACCGAGCATGGCGAGCCGTGCCGGTCCGCCCCCATTGAAGGGGACGAAATTGAGCTTCACGCCCGCCGCTTCCTCGAACAGCAGGGCGGTGATCTGGCTTGGATGACCGATACCCGTCACGCCAACGACGACCGGGTTCGCCTTGGCCGCTTCAACGAATTCCTTGGCTGTCTTGATCGGCGATACCTTGTTGACCGTCAACGCCAGATCGCCGCCGATCTGGTTGGCGAGCGGCGTGAAGGCGTCCTGCTTATAGCTGGCATTGCCCTGCACGATCGGCGAATACATGGAGGGGAAATTCAACGCCCCGATCGTGTATCCGTCAGGTTTCGCATTGGCGATATAGGTCGCGCCGATCAGCCCGCCAGCACCTTCGCGGTTTTCCACCACGACCGATGTGCCGAGATATTTTTCGAGATAGGGCACCAGCGCCCGCGACTGTATATCGGTGCCGCCGCCGGCCGGATAACCGATGACGAGCGTCACCGGCCGCTCCGGATATTCCGCCGCCGCCCCTCCGGCAGCCAGAACTCCCGCAGCCGCCAACATGCCGAACAGAGATGTCTTCAAACGCATATCTTTTCCTCCCCGATATACTTTCACCGGGGAGGCTAGGAAGAAGCCATCAACAATACAAATACCGAGTTTTCAACTTACCCATACAAATCGTTTATGGGCTGAATGCCGACTCGCGTCTTGCGACGGCCCGCAACAGGTCTCGGAACAGCCTGAACGTCCGCTCGTCCACCTCCCTGTTCCTCAGCAAATGGATGGAGCGATAAATGACGGGATCGGTAATATGAGCGGCCTGAAGCTGACCGGCCTCCTGTTCCTGCTGCACCGAATTCCATGACAGAATCGTCGCGCCAATACCGGCGCTGACGGCGCGTTTGATTGTATCCTGCCCGTCGATCTCCATGGTCACGTTCAGCGTGATGCCGGCGCGGGCGGCGGCCTCGTCGATCGATACGCGCAGCGGGTTGTCCTTCGGCGGCAGGATAAGGTTGAGCCCCGCCACAGCCTCGAGCGGCATCGACCGACCGATGGGTCGGGAAGACACCGCAAAAAGGCTCTCCTTGATGATAAGATCATCGGCCTTGTCCTCCGCGCCGACCAGCGCGACAGCCATATCCACCTTGCCGAGACGAATGAGGCGCAGAGATTCGTCATTGCGCGCCTCTATCAGCCGCAGCGAAACCTTTGGCATAGAAGCGGCAACCTCACTGATGATGTTCGGTGCAAAGGCCGTGGCCCAGGAAGGAATAAGGCTCAGCCGGATCACCCGCTCATCCAGATAGGCCATGGCCCGGATTTCCGCCTCCGCCTGCCGGACCTTCTCGGTAATCTCCCGGGCATGAATAAGGAGTATTTCACCCTTCTCCGTCGCCTTCACGCCGCGCGCCAGCCTGTGCAGCACGGGGAAACCCACCAACCGCTCCAGTTCCGTGATGTGGTGACTGAGCGCCGGCTGGGCGATCCCCAATTGCCGCGCCGCCGCCGACATGGAGCCGCAATCAGCAATCGCGACCAGATATCGCAGCCTGCGCAAATCCAACATGTCGGCTTAAACCTCCCACCGGTTCGAGATGCGATCATGACACCAAATCGCCGCCGGGGCCTAGAGCAAAAGCACCGTCAAGTGGTTCCACCGGTTTTCAAAGGACCCGACTGCGCATGATGGGGTAAGACAAGATTCTTATGGCCAGCGACCATCGCTTTTCTCCGCCTCTTCCCCATGACACGGTCTTTGCTGCGATGGGGAGCGGGATGGATCCTAAGACCGGTATTTTGCTCAAGCTGGCGGCCATGCTGGCATTCACAGTCATGTCCGCCTGCGTGAAGGGTTTGGAGGGGGCGATTCCGGTCGGCGAAGTCGTCTTCTGCCGGGGATTTTTTGCCCTCATTCCCCTCTGTCTCTGGTTCATCGCCTCCTCCGAGCGAATAACCGTGCCGGCCGCGAAAAATATCGGCCGCCTGCTTGCGGGCAGCTCGGCTGGATTGGGCGGCATGTTCTTCGGTTTTCTGGCGCTCGCCTATCTGCCGCTGGTGAATGTCACGGTGCTGAGCTACACGACACCGCTTTTCACCATCATGCTGGCCGCGCTGCTTTTGCGCGAAAAAGTGCGGATATATCGCTGGTCCGCCGTACTGACGGGCTTCATCGGCGTCTTCATAACGCTCTCGCCCAACCTGGTGTTTGACGCCGTGTCAGGCCCCGCGCAGATCGACAGCATTGCGATGATCGGAACGGCGCTGGCGCTGACCGGCGCGCTTTGCGCGGCCTTTTCCTCCATCGCCGTCCGCCACCTGAACAGCATCGAAAAGCCGTCGCGCATCGTGCTCATCTATACGCTGACGGGTGTCGTCGCCGGCTTCGCCACGCTTGGATTTGGATGGAAGATGCCGGATTTCAACCAGTTTCTGCTGCTCGCCGGCGGCGGGCTTGCCGGCGGCATCGGCCAGATCACCATGACGCTCAGCCTGCGCCATGCCCAGGCCTCCCTGCTGGCTCCGTTCGATTACACGACGATGATCTGGGCGATCGCCCTCGGTTATCTCTTCATGGCCGAAGTGCCGACAGGTGCGACTATCATAGGCGCTTTGACGGTCATCGCCGCCGGGCTGTTCGCCATGTGGCGCGAAAACCGGCTGACGAAACAGGCCGTCAGGGAGCCGACAAGGTAAGCTCATCGGTAAGGCGCTTTTTGTGCAGCCGCCTTTCCCGCCACAACGTGAACAAGCCGGCGGCAACCACGATCGAGGCTCCGAGAATGGTCGTCAGTGCGGGCACCTGATCCATGAAGGCATAACCAATCAATAGCGCCCAGATCATCGTCGTGTAATCGAACGGAGCCAGCAGGGAGGCCTCGGCATAACGCAGGCTCAGCGTCACCAGTATCTGCGCGATCCCACCAATGAGACCGGTGCCGATCAGCAGGGTCCATTGCCACGCGGTCGGCATTGTCCAGCCCATGCCGATACTGGCAAAACCGATGACCGTTGTGAGCAGTGTGAAATAGAAAATGATCGCACCGGTATTTTCCGTCTGCGTCAGATGCCGGATCTGGATCATCGATATGGCGGAGAAAAAAGCCGCTGCCAGACCGAACAGACCACCGAGCATGGCAACACCCGACCCGGAGGCGACATCCGAAACATCGAAGGAAAAATGCGGCGACAGGATAAGCACGATGCCGCACAGCCCGAAGACCACCGCCGTCCAGCGATAAATCCTCACGACCTCCTTCAGAAGAAAGACCGCCAGAATGACGGTAAAAAGCGGCGTGGCATAGCTGATGGCCGTCGCATCAGCGAGCGGAATGTAAGCCAGCGCCAGATAGCTGAAGACCATGCCGCCGGTTCCGGAAAAACTCCTCACCAGATGCCCGCCAATGTGGCTGGTCGCCACCTGTTTCCGAAATCCTCCCTGCACGGCCATCCACAGACAGAGCGGTAGCATGGCCACCGCCGACCTGAAAAAAACGACCTGCCCGATGGGTATTTCACCCCTGAGACCGCTGATGCAGGCGCCCATCAGCACAAGAGCGAGCGCTGCAGAGATTTTGAGGAGAATGCCTTTGCGGGAATCCATGGTTCGTTCCTTCGGACGTCTTCGAACCGTTTCACCACGCAGCGGCGGGATATCAAACCTCAAACCCGTGTCCATAGAAACTTCGTCTGACCCCATCAATCCCGCCTCCATGGTAGCTGTTGCTGATGGACAGGGTGCGGATTCCGCTCCGCTTGCCCGCCGCCGTGGGGACAAAAAAGACGTTGGAAACCAATATGGATCTGGAAAAGATCAAGAAACTGATCGAGTTTGTCGGCTCTTCGCGAGTGTCCGAATTGACCGTGAGCCAGGAGGGAACCACGGTCCGGATCATTCGCGAAAACAATGCCGTTTCACAGCACGCGACATCATCGCAGCCCCGCACCATTCCGTTGGCGGAAGCGGCACCCGACGAGGCACCCCGCGCCGAAGAACAGGCACCGGCATCCGCCACAGCGGCACCGGCGCCCTCCGGCATCGTCGCGGCACCCTCATTCGGTCTTTTCCACCGCGCTCCGAGCCCGGGCTCGGCACCCTTCGCTGAAGCCGGAGACGAGGTTAGGGAAGGGCAGGAACTCTTCATCATCGAAGCGATGAAAGTGTTCAACACCGTGAGAGCCGAACGAAGCGGCAGGATCGCCAGATTCATCGCCAATGACGGCGAAGACGTCGAACTTGGACAGCCAGTGCTGGAGTTCGAATGATGGATGCAACACTTCCAAAGGAAGCAGCCGGGCAAAGGGCATTCGACAGCGTCCTCATCGCCAATCGCGGCGAAATCGCACTCCGCGTGCAGCGCGCCTGCCGTGAACTCGGCCTGAAGACCATCATGGTCTATTCGGAAGCGGACAGGGATGCGGATTATCTGAAGGCGGCCGATACCGCCATCTGCATCGGCCCGGCTTCTCCCGGCCAGAGCTATCTCAACGTGCCGGCTATCCTGCTTGCCATGAAGCTGACGGGCGCAGGCGCTGTTCATCCCGGTTATGGTTTTCTCTCCGAAAGGGCATCGTTTTCGGAAGCGGTTGAGGAAGCGGGTGCGGTTTTCATCGGCCCACGTGCCGACGCCATCCGCACCATGGGCGACAAGATCGCGGCAAAACGGGCGATGATGGAGGCCGGCGTGCCCTGCGTTCCCGGCCCCGATTCCGCCCTGCCGGATGACATGGCGGAGGTTTCGAAAATCGCCACTGAGATCGGCTATCCCGTCATCGTCAAGGCAGCCGGCGGCGGCGGTGGACGTGGCATGCGCGTCGTTCATGATGCCTCCACCCTTCACGACGCCGTTCTCGTTACGCGCGAAGAGGCAAGTCGTGCCTTCGGAACGCCGGAACTCTATATCGAAAAATTCCTCGAACATCCGCGCCATGTCGAAATTCAGGTTCTCTGCGATGGTCAGGGCGGCGGCGTCTGGGTTGGCCTGCGCGATTGCTCGATGCAGCGCCGGCACCAGAAAGTCGTCGAGGAAGGTCCGGCCATCGGCATCCCGCCTGATGTTGCCGCCTTTGTCGGCAATCGCTGCGTGGAAGCCTGCCGCCAGATCGGTTATCGCGGCGTCGGCACCTTCGAGTTTCTCTACGAAAACGGTGAATTCTACTTCATCGAGATGAACACCCGTCTGCAGGTCGAACATCCGGTCACAGAAATGACCTCGGGCGTGGATCTGGTGCGCCAGCAGCTTCTCGTCGCTCTCGGCCATCCGCTGGAAATTTCGCAGGAGGACATCGTCTGCGAGGGACACTCGATCGAGTGCCGCATCAATGCCGAAGATCCCTACAGCTTCATTCCCTGCCCCGGTCTGATCACGGCTCTCCACTTGCCGGGCGGCCCCGGCGTGCGGGTCGATACCCATGTAACAGCGGGCTATCGCGTTTCCGCCCATTACGATTCCCTGATCGCCAAGCTCATCGTCCATGCGCCAACGCGCGAACAGGCGATCATGCGCATGCGCCGCGTGCTTGGCGAAATACGCATCGAAGGCGTCTCCACCAACCTGCCGCTGCATCGGGAAATATTGGAAGACCCGGCCTTCTCCGAAGGCGGCACTGACATCCATTACCTCGAACACTGGCTTGCAGCGCGGAGTTCAAAATGAAGCGACAGTCTGTTTCGATATCCCGCTACAGCGAGCCTGGCATCATTGCCGATCTTGCCGCTTACCTTGAGCGCAACAACGTATCCGCCATCGAAATAGAGACGCCGGATGGGTCACTGAAGATCGTCGCCATGGCAGGGGGCCAGGCTCCTGCCGCACCGCACCCCGCCGAGACGGCCAAGGCGCCGGCAAAGACCGGAGACATCCTTGCCCGCGCACCGATTGCCGGCATCTTCACCCCAGCACATCCGCAGCGCCGCGACCGCCCGATCCAGACAGGAAAATCGGTAGTGAAGGGCGAAATCGTTGCATTCGTGACAGTCGGACCCGTGATCGTTCCGGTGATCGCCGACAAAGCCGGCACCGTCACCGAAGTGGTGGCAGAAGCCCGTGCGCTTGTCGGATATGGCTCCACCCTTCTCAGGACCGAAGCATGATGGTGACGTCAATGAGCAACCTCCCGCTGAAAACGCCCCACCTTTCCCCCGCTCATCTGGGCCTGCCGAAAATCTCGATGATCGGCAACAAGACCTTTCTGATCGAAGCGCCCGGCGAGCTGGACCTGCCTGCACAGCGGCGCATCTGGGCGCTGACACGCGCGCTGAAGGACCGCCCCGATGTGCTGGAACTGATACCCGGCATGACCAACCTCCTGATCGTGCTGCGCGGCACGCCCGATGATGCCGGGTGTTTGCAGGATGAACTTCTCGATATCTGGCAAAGAACCGCGGAACTCGATCTTCTCGGCAAGACCATCGAGGTGCCGACGACCTATGGCGGCGAGCACGCCATCGATCTTGCCGCGATCTGCGATTATTCAGGCCTATCGGACAAGGAAGTCGTGCGCCTGCACTTCGAGCAGACCTATACGGTTTTCGCCGTCGGCAGCGCGCCGGGCTTTGGTTATCTCGGCGGTCTCGATCCACGCATTTTCATGCCACGCAAAAAAGTCCCGTCGCTGCGCATGCTGAAAGGCATGGTGACGATCGGCGGTATGCAGTCTGGCATCTCGGTCCTGACCGGGCCTAATGGCTGGAATTCGCTGGGTTTCACCGAAATCACCATGTTCGACGCCGCGGCCGAGCAGCCGGCGGTGCTTGCGCCCGGCGACCGGGTTCGTTTCCTTCCTGAAAGGATCGAACTATGATCCATATTCTTGCCTGCGGACCGCTGAACACCGTCCAGGATCTTGGCCGCGCGGGTTACCGCAATATCGGCATCACCGCCACGGGCGCGATGGATCCCATTGCGCTCAGGGTCGGCAATATCCTCGTCGGCAACGGCGAAGACGCCGCCGCGATTGAAATCCAGACCTTCCCTTTCCGCATCGAGTTCGAAGAGGCACTGACCTTCGCCGTGACCGGCGCAGATTGCGCGGCACGGCTTGATGGTGCGGACCTGCCACCCTACTGGTGCACTCGGGCTGAAAAAGGTCAAATACTCGAGCTTTCGACACCGCAGAAGAATGCGCGTGCCTATCTCTGCCTTCAGGGCGGCATCGACGTTCCGGTGGTGATGGGATCGCGCAGCACCTCGCTTCGCGGTTCCTTCGGCGGCCACGAAGGACGCCATCTCGCGACCGGCGACAGGCTTGCCGTTCTGCCATCCGAGGCCTCGCCACTGCCCTCAAACGGTCTTGGTGTCATGGCGCTTGCCGATGCGATGCCGGACATGTTTCCGGTGTCCGACAATGGCGAATTGCTGCTGAGAGCCATTCCGGCCGCCGAACACGATCTTTTCGGCGAAGGCGCCGAACGTTTCTGGTCGGAGGCCTGGAAAATCACCTCACAGAGCGACCGCACCGGTTACCGGCTTGCCGGAACGCCGATGACACTTTCGGCCCCGGTGGAGCTGCGTTCTTACGGCGTCATTCCCGGGGTGGTTCAGGTGCCGCCAAGCGGCGAGCCGATCATCCAGATGAGCGACGCCAATACGGCCGGCGGTTATCCCAAGATGGCCGGCATCATCGACAGCGATCTGTGGCGGCTCGGACAGGCGCGCATCGGCAGCCGCATCCGCTTCGTGCAGGCGACGGTGCGTGAGGCGCTGGAAGTCGAACAGGCGATCGACGCCTATTTCGCGGATATCCGCAAGACCCTGCCGCTGGTCACTGCCGCACTCGGCACGCTCGCAAAACGATAATCCTGAAAAACAAGGAGAGGGACCATGAAGATCGATGTTAATTCCGATATGGGCGAAGGTTTCGGCGTCTATAAGGTCTGCGACGACGAGAAACTTATGGAAGTCGTCTCTTCGGCAAATATCGCCTGCGGATTCCATGCGGGCGATCCGGAAATGATGGCGCGCATGGTGCGTCTGGCCAAACAGAACGGCGTCGGCGTCGGCGCTCATCCGGGCCTTGCCGACCGTCTCGGCTTTGGCCGCCGCGAAATTCCCGTCGACGCGGAAGAAATGGAACAGCAGGTTCTCTACCAGCTCGGCGCGCTATCGGCGATTGCGAGGGCGCAGGATGTCGCGCTTTCTCACATCAGCTTCCATGCTGCCATGGGCAACATGATCAACCGCGACGCGGCCCTTGCCGAACGGATCATGAAAAAGATCAAAGCGGTTGATCCCAATCTCATCGTCTTTTCGATGCCGGACATGCTGATCGAAAAGGCCGCGCTGGATTGCGGGCTGAAGGTGCTCAATCTTTTCCTCGCCGACCGGGCCTATGATGTGAAGGGGCAGCTCGTGCCGCGCAAGCTGCCCAATTCCGTCATCAAGGAAGAGACGAAAGTGCGCGCGCGCGTGCGCCAGTTTCTGGAAAAAGGCACCGTCACGACAATCGAGGGCGAGATCATCCCCGTTCGCGCCAGATCGATCCTCGTTCACAGCGATACACCCGGTTCGCTGGAGCTTGCTCGCACGGTGCGCAGCGAAGTGGAAGCCTGCGGGGGCAGCGTCGTTCCGGCCCGCGAAGTAGTCGTCTGAGGGCGGCCCGCTTTCCTCTTATCATTGACAATCAAACAATTGCGGCACCGTGCATCATTTCTGGAGCACGGTGCCATTACATTTTCAGGTATTTTTCGTCGGCCGAACCGGTGAACCGATCCGGCAGAGGAAGTATCAATTCAGCTGGATCACGTGATTGCTGTCGTTTGTCCAGCTCAGTTTCACCCGGTCGCCGGCCACGCTGACGGCATTGGTGAACCCTTCCGTCTGGGTCTGCCTGTAGGCGATCATCGGCTCGCCACTATCCAGCCGCAGGTAGTAGTGCAGCATAAAACCGCGATAGACGACCTGCTCCACTTTTGCCGTCGTGGAATTGCTGGCGTTTTCACCCGCGTCGGCCGCAAGCGGCGAAACCGAGATCGCCTCCGGGCGAACCGTGACAACAACCTTGTCGCCCTGGACCGTACCCATGTCATCCACATCCAGCCGCACCCCGGCACCGGTCACAAGCCGTGCGGCGCGACCGTTGCGTTCCACCACACTCGCCTCGAAGAAGTTCGAGGCGCCGATGAAGCCGGCAACGAAGCGCGTCAGCGGCTTCTGGTAGATTTCGCCGGCCGGCGCGATCTGCTCGAGATTGCCGTCCCGCATCACGGCGATCTGGTCCGCCATGGTCAGGGCCTCGTCCTGATCATGCGTCACCATGATGGTGGTGAGGCCAAGCCGCTGCTGCAGGCTGCGGATTTCAACCTGCATGCTTTCCCGAAGGCCCTTGTCGAGTGCGCCAAGCGGCTCGTCCAGCAGCAGCATCGAAGGCTCGATCACCAGCGCGCGCGCCAGCGCTACACGCTGTTGCTGACCGCCGGAAAGCTGCGCGGGCAGCCGGTCGCCGAAGGCGTGCAGCTGAACGAGATCGAGCGCCTGCTTCACGCGCCCTTCCCGATCCGCCTTGGAAACACCCCGCATCTCCAGACCGAAGGCGACGTTTTCGGCAACGGTCATATGGGGAAACAGGGCGTAGTTCTGAAACAGCATGCCGACATTGCGGCGATGAACCGGGGTGCGCGTGGTCGGCTTGCCGCCGACCACGATTTCACCCGAGGTGGGATCGACAAGCCCCGCAATCATGCGAAGGCAGGTCGTTTTCCCGCATCCGCTCGGACCGAGAAGCGCCAGGATTTCCCCTGCCTTGACGGTAAGCGAAACATCATCGACGGCAACGACCTGACCGCTGTAATGCTTGGTCAGTCTTTCCAGGCGGACTTCTACGGATTTCATCTGCGTTCCTCAGCCGTTAAAGGTCTGGTTGTATTTTTCGAGCCACTGCGCGCGGCGCGGAATGATGTATTTCCAGTCCGGCGTGAAGAGGTTCAGCGATTCCATCTTCGCTTCCGGATAGGCAAGGAATTTCGCCGTATCCGCGCCGAACTCGATGCCCTTGACGGAGGGGGCGCTGAGCGTGGCTTCAGACAGCATCT
Source organism: Agrobacterium sp. CCNWLW32 (assembly GCF_037083425.1). Taxonomy (NCBI): domain Bacteria; kingdom Pseudomonadati; phylum Pseudomonadota; class Alphaproteobacteria; order Hyphomicrobiales; family Rhizobiaceae; genus Agrobacterium; species Agrobacterium sp. CCNWLW32. Next base: position 101,193 of record NZ_JBAOJM010000011.1, on the reverse strand, counting down.
TCTGCACGCCGGGGTCGAGGATGCGGTTGATATAGGCGAGAGCGAGATCGCGGTGCGGCCCGCCCTTGACCAGCGCGATGGAGTTGATGCCGGTGAAAGCGCCTTCCTTCGGGAAGGTCATGTCCAGCGGCACGCCCTTTTTGGTGTGTGGATAAACGGCCTTGGAATATTCGATGCCGCCGAAATCCGCCTGGCCCTGCGCAACCATCATGGTCTGCGCTTCCGCATCATAGATGGAAAGGACGTTCGGCTTCAGGTCGGCAAGTTTCGCCCAGCCTGCATCGGTGGCATATTGCGCTTCTTTCAGCGGTTTGCCGGTCGCAAGTGCGGCCGCCACCATCAGCATCAGAACGCTCTGGGTATTCTTCGGCGTATTCAGAAGCATCCGGCGGGCATATTTCTTGTCGAACATCTGTTCGTAACTTTCGAACGGCTTGCCCGTTGTCGGATTGTAGAACAGGCCGGCAATCGAAATTGCAAAACCGACGCCGAAATTGTCTTCGAAAAGATAACGGGAATAGACGTTCTTGAGGTTGGGGATTTCATCGATCGGCAATTGCTCGATCAGGCCTTCCTCCTTGGCCTGGGGAACGCCGACATCGTCCATCGACATCACGCTATATTGCGGATTTTCGCGGGTGGCGCGCAGCGTGGCGATATTGGCAAGCGTTGCGCCTTCAGTCGTCAGGACCCGGCACTTATATTCCTTTTCGAAGGCCGGGATCACTTCCTTCTTGATCAGCCCGCCCTGTGCCGAATTATAGACGCCGACATACATGGTGCGGTCCTGCGCGGAAGCCGCGGTATAAAAATAGGGTGTGGCGAGCGCGCCTGCGGTGACTGTGAGGAAACTGCGCCGTTTCATGATGATGGTCTTGTCTGTCATTTCCGGTACCCCTCTTGTTGTTGATTTACATTGCCATTGCCCGGCGCAGACCAACCAGCCTGTCGAGGACGAGCACGACGGTAACCGCCAGAACGATGATGATGGTGGACATGGTCGCGACCGAAGGATCAAAGACCGTACCAATCTGGCGATAGAGAACGATGGGCACGGGCAGGTTAGCGGAATCGGCCAGCCACATCGAAACGGGATAATTGTCAAAAGAAACCATGAAGCAGAAGATCGAGCCGGAGGCGACACCGGGCGCGATCTGCGGAAAGATCACCCGCGTGAAGGTTTTCCAGCGGGTGGCGCCAAGCGTGCGCGCCGCTTCCTCGAGGCTGACATTGACGAGCTGGAGGCTGGTCAGCACCGTGCGGATCACATAGGGCGACGTCACCACGGTATGGGCGATGAGAAGCTTCAGCTTGGTATCCATCCAGCCGTAGCCGGAAAAGAGCTGCAGCAGCGCAAGGCCGGTCACCAGCACGGGAAAGATCAGCGGCGAAAGCAGTAGCCCCTTCATCAGCGAGCGGCCGATGAATTTACCCCGGGAGAGCGCGAAGGCTGCGGGAACGCCAAGTGCCAGCGACAGAATGGTGGTCGCCACCGCAAGCGCCGCACTGAAGGTGAGGCCGGCGGTGAATTCCTCGTTCTGCATTACCGCCGCATACCAGCGGAAGGTGAAACCCTGCGGCGGGAAGGTGACGAAATAGCTGTCGGAAAACGAGATGGCGACGACAAGGACGATCGGAGCCAGAATGAAGACCATCATGGCAGCGGTGATCGCATAAAGGACGATGGCGGGTGTGCCGGTCAGCTTGTTGTTCATGATGCACTTGCCTTGATACGACGCCCGCCGAGCAACCTCATCGAGACGGCGTTGATCAGAATGACGATGAAGACGAGGATGGTGGCGATGGTGGCGCCGAACGGCCAGTCATAGACCGCGAGAACCTGCTGTTCGACCATGTTGCCGAGCATTTGCGAGCCGGGACCGCCGATCAAAGCGGGAATGACATAGGATGCGGAGGCGAGCGAGAACACCAGCGTGAAACCCGCCACGAGGCCGGGAAGGCTGAGCGGGAAAGTGATCCGCAGGAAAACTTTCCACGCGGGCGCACCGAGCGTGCGGGCGGCCTGCTGCAGATTCGGATCAATCTTGCCAAGCGCGGACGACAGCGGCAGCACCATCATCGGGAAGAAGATGTGCAGAGAGCCGATGATGACGGCGGCGTCCGAAAAAAGCAGCGTCAACGGGCTATCTATGATGCCCAGATTCATCAGGATGTAGTTCAAGAGACCGGTCGGACCATTGCCCAGAATGAGCTGCCAGCCGTAAGCGCGAACCACGACGCTGACGGCCAGCGGTGCGATGACGATCAGCGTGATGATGCGGGTCGTGACGATATTGCCGCGCACGAGAACGGTCGCGACCGGATAGGCGAGTATAGCCGCGAGAGCCGAAGTGATCAGGCTGATGCGGATCGTCGCCCAGAGCACTTTCTGGTAAAGATCGACCTCGAAAAACCTCACATAGTGTGCAAACGTGAAGGGGGCACCGATCAACCCCTGCGAGTTCTGCGTCATGACGCTGAAGGTCATCAACCGAATTGCCGGCCAGAAGAAAAAGATCGTGAGAAAGATCAGAAGCGGCAGGATGAGTATGCCGGGCGAAAACAGCCGGCGCTCGATGGCTTTCCAGCCGGAAACTCCACGGCGTGGCGGGGCATGTGGTTCCATGATCGCAATATCCGACATCTATACTCCCGTCGCGTTGAATACGGCACGAGGCATCGCGTTGAGCCGAACGAAATCGTCCAGGCCCTATGACTAGAATTTGCTGGGTGTGCTCCCTGTCGAGGTATCCGGTCTTTTGCCGGCCCCTGTCGCATGTTTCTGCATTTTCGCGCCGGTTACCTCTTTGGGTAATATTGTCCGATGCGTCGTTCCCTTGTTGTTGTCAGGAGCTTAGGGGCTAAGCCGACGCGCTGCATAATAGTTTATTGCTCTTAGGTCATCGCATACGAGTATGGACCTGCGCCCTCTCAGAGCGATGCATCAAAATCCCGTATGACCTCACATCGAAGTCGTATTGGGGAAACGGCGGAAATTTCCCGTAACCTCTTTGTCATGCACTGGCACCACGAAGATGCCTGCCTTCACCGTTACAATCGGAAATGATCCATGCCCGCTATCGCCCAACGCCTCAACAACGTCACCGTTTCAGCCTCGCTTGCCATGACCCAGAAAGCCCGCGACCTCGCGGCTCAGGGCATCAAGGTCATCAGCCTGTCGTCCGGCGAGCCGGATTTCCCGACCCCTGCCCACGCGGTTGAAGCGGCGCACGCGGCCGCCGTTGCCGGCGATACGAAATATCCGCCCGCCGACGGAACGCCTGCCCTGCGCGCCGCCATCCAGCGGAAGTTCAAGCGTGATAACAATCTCGACTACGATCCAAGCCAGATTCTGGTGGCGGGCGGCGGCAAGCAGATCATCTTCAACGCCATCATGGCCACCTGCGACCCAGGCGACGAAGTCGTCATCCCCGCGCCGTCCTGGATCAGCTATGCCGATATCGTCAAGTTTTCGGGCGCCGTGCCGGTGCCGGTGGTTTGCCCCGAAAATAACGGTTTCCGCCTGCGGGCCGAAGATCTCGAAGCCGCCATCACCCCGAAAACCAAATGGCTGCTTTTCAACTTCCCAAACAACCCCACCGGCGCCGCCTGCTCGCGAGCGGAAATGAAAGAGATCGCCGAAGTCATGCTGCGGCATCCGCATGTCTGGATCATGACCGACGACATGTATGAGCATCTGATCTATGACGACTTCGAATTCTGCACCATCGCCGAAGTCGAACCGCGGCTCTATGATCGGGTTCTGACCGTCAACGGCGCATCGAAAGCCTATGCCATGACCGGCTGGCGTCTCGGCTTCTGCGGCGGCCCGAAGGACCTCATCAAGGCCATCAGCAACGTCAACACCCAGAACAGCGGCGGTGTCGCAACCATCGTACAGGCTGCCGCCGTCGCGGTTCTCGACGGCCCGCAGGATCTGCTGAAGGAACGCGCCGATATCTACAAGACGCGCCGCGATTTCGTGCTCGACAAGCTCGCCGAAATCGACGGCATCCGCTGCCACAAGCCGGAAGGCGCCTTCTACATCTTCCCGAACATTGGGGCGCTGATCGGCAAGACGACGAAGGGCGGCAAGAAGATCGAGAACGACACCGATTTCGTCATGGCGCTTCTCGCCGAACATCACGTTGCGACTGTGCAGGGTGCGGCCTATGGCTTGAGCCCCTTCTTCCGGCTTTCTTATGCCACCAGCATGGAGAACCTAGCCGAAGGCTGCGCCCGCATCGCCGAATTCTGCAATGGAATGAAATAGGGAGAGCAGCATGGTGGGAGGAAGTGGCCGTGTCATCATGGTTTCCGGCGCATCGCGGGGCCTTGGCCTTGCGATCGCCAAGAGGCTTCACGAAGCCGGTTTCACCGTCGCGGCGGGAGCGCGAAATCCGGCCGCTGTTGCGGTAAAGGACCGGCTTTCAGCTGATCGATACGATGCGGAAGAGGCGGGCTCGGCCGAGGCCTGGGTTGAAGCCGTCGCAACAAGATATGGCCGGATCGACGGTCTGGTAAATTGCGCCGGCATCAACCCGAAGGTCCGGGTCATGGATGCGGGCGAAGAAAGCCTCGACCAGATGTGGCGCATCAACGTCAAGGGGCCCCTGAGGGTAACACGCGCCGCCATTCCCCATCTCGTCAAGTCCGGAAAGGGCAGGGTCATAAATGTCGCCTCGCTGGCGGGACGCCGCGTTGGCTCCAATGTCGGTTATGCAATGACGAAATTCGCCGTCGTCGCCCTCACCCACGGCATCCGCCAGGAATTATGGGACAGCGGCGTGCGCGCTACCGCCCTCTGCCCAGGTTACATCGCGACCGACATGACAGCAGGCGAAACGGAAGTCAGCCGCGAGGATATGACCCAGCCGGAGGATCTCGCTGAAATGGTGCAAACCCTGCTTTGCCTGCCGAACAACCTTTCGGTGGCCGAATTGCTGGTGAATTGCCGCAAGGAATCAATGCTTTAATCTTTTCTGCGCGGTGCAGAATGACTGTGCCGCGCGTAGTTTTAAAACCGGCCTGACCCTTTTATTTCAGGGTCTCCGCCAGTTGCAGCAATATCTCCTTGACGGCCAGCGCAGGCTCGGAGAGCGGCGTATTGTCCGATACGCAGAAGGACAGCGTTTCCTCGATCATCGGGCTGGCGATCTGCCTGACGACGATTTCCTCATTGGATTCCGCCACGATACGATCGGCGATGGCCTTGGGCGTTATGGTCGCGCCAAGCCCGGCATCCACGCCGCGCGCGATGGTTCTTACCGATTCCAGCTCCGCCATGACGATCAGATCCTTGCGGCTGCGGGTGAAAGCGAGATTGATGGCGCGGCGTACGAAATTATAGGTCGGCGGTAGAAGGAAGGGCAGAAACGCCAGATCCGCCACCGTGATCGGCGCGTCGCCCGGTTCCACGCCGAAGCTGCGATGCACGACCAGCACGAATTCCTCACGCAACAGCGGCGTGAACTTGACGCCCCTGATCGGCCCGGTGCCGTGAATCAGGCCCATTTCCAAACGGCCATTCATGATCATCTGGCTATAGGGCTGGCTGACGCTTTCCGTGATGTGCAGCAGAATGCCGGGATGAAGCCGCTTGGTTTCTTCCATCAGACGCAGCGAGAGCGTGGCGGCGCTGCTGAAAGGCGCAAGCCCCACCGACACCTTGCCGGAAAGCACCGCGCCCGCTTCCAGCGCCTCCGCCTGCGCCTGCTCCATCTGTCGCAGAATGACCTGCGCATGCCTGTAGACGACCTTGCCGGCATCGGTCATGACCACGCCCTGCTGGCTTCGTGTCAGCAGTTTCTGGCGGAAATGCTCCTCGATACTCGCCAGTTGCTGGCTAAGCGCCGGCTGGGCAATATGCAGCACATCGGCCGCCCTGGTTATGCTACCCATGTCGACAATCGTGATAAACGATTTCAGGCGCCTGATATCCATCTGCTGTTGATCATCCCATTACTGCTTGCAGGAATAAGATGCTCAATTTGCAGACAAAGTCCATCTTCCATTTCCCCGCCGGCCCCAACAGCGCCGATGGCGAAGGCGTCCAATCAGGCCGCCCTGAGAGAACCCCGATGGACACCCGTTCCCTGACCGAGTTCGAACTGGCCGAGCAGCCGGTTCAGCGCATCGACCTCTGTTGCCAGGGTGTGGCTTGCGGCAGTCATCTCCTCGACCATTGCCGCATTTTTCTGCGTGTCCTGATCCATCTGGTTGACGGCAACGTTGATCTGTTGGAGGCCGGACGACTGTTCCTGCGCGGATTCCACGATCGCGGCGACGTGCCGGTTGATCTCCTGCACTTCGGCAACGATGACATCGAGCGCCTTGCCGGTGTCGCCGACAAGATGCACGCCGTCTTCGACCTGCTGGTTCGACTTTGTGATCAGTGACTTGATTTCCTTCGCCGCGGCGGCGGAGCGTTGGGCAAGCTCACGCACTTCCTGCGCCACCACGGCAAAACCCTTGCCCGCCTCTCCGGCACGCGCCGCTTCCACCCCGGCATTCAACGCCAGCAAATTCGTCTGGAAGGCGATCTCGTCGATCACGCCGATGATGCTGGAAATCTCGTTTGACGATTTCTCTATCCGCTCCATCGCCAGCACGGCCTGCCGTACGACCTCACCCGACCGTTCCGCGCCGATGCGCGTGCGGGAAACGAGCCGGCCCGCCTCATGTGCACGGTTCGCGGCGTCCTTTACCGTTATCGTGATCTCCTCAAGGGCGGCAGCGGTTTCTTCAACGGCCGCCGCCTGCTGCTCCGTTCGCCGCGCCAGATCATCGGACGCCGCCTTGATTTCATTGGCGCCGGCATCGATGCCAGAGGCATTTTCCGATACCCGCAGAAGCGCGTCCTGCAATTTCCCGGCCGAGCCGTTGAAGTCGCTCCGCACCGCATCGAGCTGCTCGACAAAGGGATCGTCTATTCGACAGGACACATCGCCGTCGGCGAGCTTTGCCAGCGCATAGGCCAGGCTGTCGACGGCAAAGCGGATGCTGCTCGCCTCATCGGCGGCCCTGCGTTCCCGGACCGTGCGCTCTTCTTCGCCAAGCGCGCGGTTGCTCTCCGCCTGCTGTTCCAGCGAGGCCTTTTGTCGATTGTTTTCGCGCAGAACGTCAAGCGAGCGGGCAAGATCGCCGATCTCGTCCCTTGTCTCGATATCCTTCAGTGTCAGCTGAAGATTTCCCTGCGCAATCTGGGCGGTCTCATCGATGATGTTGGCGATGCGCCCGATGAACCGCCGCGCGATGAACCATCCCGCCAGCGCCAGCAGCACGGTGGCCGTCACGATCGTCACAGCGGCGTCACGCATCATGGCATGCAGCTGCGCAAGCACTGTTTCTTCCGGCACCGAGATGATTGCGTACCATTTCATGTCCTGGGTAAGCATGACGGGCAAGGCGATGGCGAAGGACTTCGTTCCGTCCTGTGTGGTAATCTCCCGCTCCGCACCGGGATTTGCAATCAGCTGATCCCAGCCAGCGGTCTGCGCACCGCCATCCGCAAGGCTTTTTCCCATGATCGCCGCATCCGGATGGCTGATGATCTTGCCGCCGCCGCTGACGAGACTGACGAAACCCGTTCCCATGGGCCGCATGGTCGAAAGCGCCTTGCCTGTTTCATCAAGCGACAGGTCGAGGCCAGCAACGCCCAGAGGTTTGCCGTCGACCATAACCGGCTTGGCGATAGAGGTGATCAGAACCTCCTTGCCGTCGATTGCATAAGAATAGGGTTCGATGACGACCGTTTTCTTCAGGGTGAAGGGCAATTGATAATAATCGCCCGGGCCTGCGGTGGCATAGTCGGTCAAAGCGGTATTGCTTATTTTGCCGCCGCTGCGTACCCAATAGGGTATGTACCGGCCGGTCGCGTCATGGCCTTCCCTGTTGGCGAAATCCGCGTCCTTACCGTCAAACGCATTGGGCTCCCATCCGGTCCAGAGGCCAAGGATATCGGGGTTATTGGCCAGCATCTGGTGAATGATCTGATCGGCCTTGCCCCGGTCGGCATCACCTGACTGTTTCATCGATTCCAGAACCGAGGCGAGGCTGTTGACGATGTGAATGGTACCGCCGATATTCTTTTCGGTCACTAGCGCTTCGGCATGGGCGATCTGCCGCATACGCTCGAGATTGTTGGCCCTGGTATCCTCCATGGACCGATAAAACAGCACGGCCGAAGCCGTGATCGTCGCAAAGACACCACATGCGGCGACCGCAAAAATATTCCGGCCCGTTGTCGATTTAAAAAGCATGTCCCATCCCTCAAAACTATGCTGCGACGGTAGCGGGAGTTACGGGTGCGTGCGCAACTGTTGGCGACCGGGCTGGAGAGTGAGCTTAAGAAATTAAGTTTAAGATTTACTTTCAATTCTATTTTTCACACGCAATTAAAAAACATCAATACTTTATAAAGTTGCAATATTGAAGTATATACAAGCTATTACGCGATATTTTACCTCCTGCACAGATACTTCTCTGCGCAGGGGCTCTGTTTGATGCAGCGCGGAATTGCGCTCTGCCGAAGCCGGAGACTATTGCGGTAACCTCAAGGCGCTCCAGAAGCCGCGCAACTGTGCGGTCAATTCCGCATAGAGACCATAGCGCCGCCCATAGTGCGAGACTTGCGCAGCATCCGGCTGATAAGCATTCGCGACCCGTGTCATCGCCGCAACCGCCTCCTCATAATCAGGATAAAGCCTAATCGCCACGGCCGCGCCAATGGCCGCGCCGAGTGCGCCCGTCTCGCGCGCCTCCGCGACACGCAGCGGAATTTCCAGAACATCAGCCATGATCTGCGGCCAATGCTGGCTGCGGGAACCGCCGCCGGACATCACGGCGGTTTCCACCGGCAATCCCGCTTCGCGCAGGACACCGATATGGCGGCGATGTTCGAAACACACGCCTTCGAACAGGGCACGCAACATATGGCCCTCGCCATGCCATCCGGCGAGGCCATAAAAGCCGCCCCGAAATTCCGCCCCCAGCCGCGATCCGAAAATGAACGGATGAAAAAACGGATCGTCGGCGCGCGGTGTGACCGAGCCTACCAATTCGTTGCAGTGCTCGAAGGCATGGTCACCATGGTCGCCGCGAACACGATGCACGTACCATTCGAGATTGGCGGCGGAAGTGGCGCTAGATTCGATATTGACATAGCGGTCACGGCCAAAGGTCGTGACCATGAAGACATCGGGACTGATGACCGGCTTGTCTGCGAAAACCTGATTGATGCTCCAGGTGCCAGCGATGATGGAAGCTTCCCCGGCATTGATGACGCCCGACCCCATGGCGCTGGAGACCACATCGAAGAAGCCGCCGATGACGGGTGTGCCTTCGGAAAGCCCCGTCATAGCCGCGGCCTCGCCCGTCACATGGCCGACGATGTCGGCCGATTCCACGAGACGGGGGAAAAACGCGAACGCGTCCTCAAGATCGTAAAGTGACAGAAGCTCGCGGTCGAGCCGCGCTTCCGGCAACGCCAGCAGCCCCGCGCCGCTGAGGTCGGAAATATCATTGGCAAGGCAACCCGTCAGGCGGAAATTGACGAAATCCTTGCAGAACAGGACCGTGCCGATCTGCCCGTATAGATCGGGCGCATGCCGTTTGACCCAGGCAAGCAGGCTGGGTGTTTGCGCAGGCCATGGCCGCTGCAGGCAACGAGCCTGCAACTGCGCTCCGCTTTTCCGGTCAAGCTCGGCCGCCACATCGGCGGCGCGGCTGTCGAGCGACTGAATGCCGATCAGGGGCTTCTGGTTCTTGTCCAGGAGGTAAAGACCATTGCCGTGGCCGGCGCAGCCCACCGCCAGGATGCTGGAGGGATCGACAGAGGATTTTACCAGAAGCTGGCGGATCGCCTCGCAGCCGTTCCGCCATAATTCCTCGAGATCGCGCTCGACATAGCCGGGCTGGGGGAACGTCGAATGTCCATCGATGGCGTGTTGCGCGATCTGCCGGCCCGCCGTGTCGAACAGCACGGCCTTGATGACCGTGTTGCCGACATCGAGACCCAATATGTAATTTTTGTCAGCCACGATTATAGATATCCCATGCTTCCTCACCACCTGCACCCTGATGGATGATGGCCATCAACGCCGCAACGACGGCCTTGGGATTGTCGTGCTGATAGATATTGCGCCCATAGACCATGCCGTTCGCGCCTTCGGCCACCAGAGCCGCCGATTTTGCCAGTACATTGCGCAAGTCCTCACGTCCCCCGCCCCGCACCAGCACCGGGCACCGCGCGGCTTCGATCACCTTGTGAAAATCGCGCGGATCGCTGGTCGGATCGGCCTTGATGATATCGGCTCCCATTTCCGAGGCAAGACGCACCAGCGTGACGATCTTTTCCGCATCGCCATCCACCTGATAACCGCCCCTGATATCATTGGGCAGCATCACCAGCGGCTCGATCATCAGCGGCATGCCGAAACGATGGCAATCTGCCCGCACGCGGCTGATGTTTTCGACGCACTGACGAAACAGGTCCGGCTCGTCCGGCAGCATGAACAGGTTCACGACGACGCAGGCGGCATCCATTTCCAGCGCACCGATGATCGGATCGTGATGGTTCTGTAGCTGCGACCACATCGTTCTGTGGCGCGTGGAATTATAGGGATTGCCCATGTCGATACGCATGACGAGGGCCGGCTTGTCGCGCTCCGACCGCTGCTGCAGCAGATCGGCCTGCCCATAGGCCATCTGGATAGCATCGGGACCGGCCTCGACCAGCCTGCCCACGGTCTGCGCCATATCCTCCAGCCCGACAAGGAAGCTCGGCTCGTTGCAAACCCCGTGATCGATGGCCACATCGAGGCAGCCGCCATTGCGAAACAGCCGGTTCATGCGCGCCTTTTTCGAAATCCGCATCATCATGCATTCTCCTTGCATCTGTGTTGAAGCATTGCCGGCGTGACGCCGTAAAAAGTCTCCAGCTCATGGGTAAGCCGCTGCCGTTCCGCTGCCGCCTGGGTGGTCGGCCAGCCCAGCTCGCGTGCCGCGACGTTCAAGATCGCGTCGATCAGTTCGGCATCGATGACGCCGGTGATGGCGAGCGTCGTACGCCGCAACACGAGATCGGTCAGGTGTCGCACGTGTTCACAGCGGATCAGCCAGATCACCTCCGCGGCCGTTATCGGCGATTTTTCTGAAAGCGGTGCATCATCTGCGCGGTCCCGACAAAAGCCCATCAGATCGAAGGCGCGGGAGCCGTAAGCCAGAGCCAGATGCTCCGCCCGGTCTCCGGCGATCGAGAACTCCTCCGACAGCAGGGCCGGCAGGCTGCCTGCGCCGGCGGGAAAATTCCTGCCGCCGCCGATCGGGCGATCCATGGTGCCTGTCAGTCGTCTGCGTCCAAGAAAGGCCAGAACCTCGTCGGTCACCTGCTCACCAAAGGCTCTGAAGGTGGTCCACTTGCCGCCGATCATGCAGAGCTGTGGCGGATCGCCCGCAACGTGGTGGATGAAATGGCTGCGGGATATTTTTCCGGTAAAGGCGGCATCGCTGCGCGGCAACGGGCGTATGCCGCTGAAACTGAAGACGATGTCGGAATGGTCGATGTCAATCTGCGGAAAGACCTGCCGGATCGCGTCCAGAATATAGTCCCGCTCCTCGGGCTCGCAGCGCACCCGCTCGGGACGATCCACCTTGATATCGGTCGAGCCAGCGAGAACCCGGCCGAGATAGGGAAAGAGGATACAGACGCGATTATCGGCATTCTCGAAAAAGATCATATGGCCGTTCAGGGCCTTGAGAAGCGCGTCGTTGGCGATGATCAGATGTGATCCCTTGGTTCCGGAGACGGTCGGTTTTGCTTTCTCCGCCACTGGTCCGGCGGTCAGCGTGCCAATCGTCTCGTCGATCCATGCGCCGGTCGCATTGACGATGATCCTTGGGCGGATGGGCAGAGTTTCATCCGCGCCCTCCACCCGAAGACGGTACTCATCGCCAAGACGGACAAGTTCGGCATAGTTGAGCGCAATGCTTTGCGGCGCATCGGTACGGGTGTCGATCAGAAGCTCCAGCGCAAGCCGTTCAGGCTGGCTTATCCACGCATCGTAGTAAGTGGCGGAGTATCTGATTTCCGGCGTCAGATCCGGCCAATGCTGCAAAGTCCCGGGCGCGCCTCGAAACGCGTGACGGGGCAGAATACGGTTTTTTCGGGTGACAAAATCATAGAGCATGAGACCCGCCTTGATGGCGAGAGCGCCCCGGCTTGCGGGTTTTCCGCCTGAGCCGGCAAAGGTTGCTGCCGCGTTGAAAAGGCCGCTGAAAGTCGAGAAAATCGGGATCGTGGTCGGCAGCGGACGAACCATATGCGGGGCGAGTCTCAGAAGTGCGTCCCGCTCCCGCAAAGACTCTGCCACGAGGCTGAATTCACCGTTTTCGAGATAACGCAGGCCGCCATGGATCATGCGCGAGGGTGCGGCGCTGCAGCCTGAGGAGAAATCGTTGCGCTCGACCAGCAGCACCCGCAGCCCCTGCAGGGCGAGATCGCGATAGGCGGCAATTCCGTTGATGCCGCCGCCGATAACGACGGCATCAAAATCACCATCGTGCCGGATGCGGCGCAGAGCGTCCTCGCGAAAACTGGGCATAGAAATACCGTTCGCTGGCTGATGACCAGCGTCCCAATGTTGTTGACCGTTTAAAGCGACGTGAGAGACGGGACGAAAATAATGCGCTGTTCGCCTGAAGTCCCATCTCAGCTTACATAATCAGGTATCGAGCCCCACAAGATGCTCCGCGACGCCGGCACTGATGAGCGCCAGTTCACTCTCCGTGAGGCGAAGACGCGCCGCCGCGGCGTTTTCAACCGCCTGAGCCGGATCACGCGCGCCACACAGCGAAAATGTTATGCCGGGCTGCGCAATCGTCCAGGCAATCACCACCTGCGCGACCGAAGCCTCATGGGTGGCCGCCACCGGTTCCAGCACCCCCATCAACCGTGCGATTTTCTGGCGGTTCGCCTGACTGAAGCGCGGATTTCCGTGACGCTGGTCGTCTTCCGCAAAGACCCGTTCAGGCCCGACCTTGCCCGAGAGGAGACCGAGCGCCAGCGACGAATAGCTGAGAACCGAGACGGCATTCTCCAGGCAAAGCGGCAGGAGCGTCGTCTCGATACCGCGCTTCACCATGGAATATTCTTCCTGAATGGCATCCAGCGCGCCGGTTGCGATATAGGCTTCGAGATCGTCCGGCGAAACGTTGCTTGCCCCGATGGAACGGATCTTTCCCTCCTCCTTCAGCCGCACCAAAGCCCCGACCGTCTCGGCAATCGGCGTCGTGGCGTCCTGCCAATGGGTGACGTAATGGTCGATATAGTCGGTTCCGAGCCGTTTCAGGCTCTCTTCGACCTCATGCCGGATGGACGCGGCGCCGAGATAACGGTGAACCGGCTTGCCATCCTGATGGAAGAAATAGGCACCCTCATTCACATGCCAGACAAGCCCGCATTTGGTGACCAGCACCACCTTGTCACGCCTGCCGGCAATTGCCTTGCCGACGATGGTTTCCGCAAGCCCCATGCCATAGGCCGGTGCGGTATCGATGAGGGAAATTCCCGCATCGATGGAGGCCTGTATGGCGGCGATGGATTGCCGCTCGTCGGTGCCACCCCACATCCAGCCGCCGATGGCCCAGGTGCCAAGCCCCACGGCGGATGCGCTGATGGCGCTGTCGCCGATTGTCCGGGTCAATATTGCATTGTCTGTCACGAGGTTTCCCCTCCTTCATGATCCAGTAAATAGCCGGCTATTGCCTCGTCCACGACGAGCGAGGTCAGATAACGGCCGGCAAGCGTGGCAGCCACCGGGCCGGCCTTGATGGCGCCTGCCGCCACGCCGATGATATTCGGACACCGGGCAAGCTGCCCCGGGTCCAGCGCCACCACGCGCGAGTTGAGATCGATCCGCGCCAGCTGCCCGTCCGCCATGGTGAGGTGGGCAAGAAATTCCCCGGCAATGCCCGCATCCACCAGCGCCTGCCCGCCACGGGCGGCATCCGGCAGAAGATCGTAGTAGCCGGAGCCCGGCGCCTCCACCGAACCGATGCCGACCAGCGCCACCTGCGCCTGCCGCGCCAGATCGAAGACCTCGCGGATCGATGCGACGTTCATCAGCAAATCGCGCTGTTCCTCATCCTCGGCAAACAGCGGCGCATGCACGAGCGAGGCGCTGCCGCCGAGCTTTTCCGCCAGCTGCGTGGCGAGATGATTGACATCCGTATAGTGCTTGCCCTGCACGCCGCCCGTCAAAGGCACCACCCGCACATCGAAACGACGCTCCGCCTGCAGATTGTCGACAACCGCGCTCACCGCCTTGCCGCCCGTAATCGCGATCACGTCACCGTCACGGATCGTCTCCAGCAAGTGGTTGGCGGCCACCCGACCCACCATCTGCAAGGCGGTTTCCGGATTATCGGATACCGTCGGTGTGACCACAGACTGCCGGAGGCCGAAACGACGGGTGATCTCGCTTTCGAGGTCCACCAACCGCTGATAGGGGCTGGCAATGGTGATCTTCACCATGCCCGCCTTGCGGCCCGCCGCAATCATGCGGTTCACCTTGGTATGGGAAAGATTGAGCCGCTCGGCGATCTCCGACTGCTTCACACCCTCGATGAAATGCAGCACCAGGACGGAATACATCTGTCTCTGTTGATCGAAATCGTCCTTGATATCCAGCATGATCGTCTTTCTCCAGTTGCCCTTGGGCGTTCAATGGGCGCTCAGCGGCGACGCCTGACCAGATAGTGGTCGAACAGAACCGCAGTCAGCAATATGCTTCCCCTGATGATGTCCTGCCAGTAGACAGACACATTGAGCAAGGCAAGCGAACTGGAAACGACCGAGAGAAGGATCGCCCCAAGGATTGCACCGAGAATGGTGCCCGAGCCGCCCGAAAGGCTCGCGCCGCCGATGACCGCCGCCGCAATCACGTTAAGTTCCATGCCGACGCCAAAGCTCGGCTGGGCAGAACCGAAGCGGGCCATATAGATAACGCCTGCAACACCGCACAGCATCGAACAAAGCGTGGTGGTGGCAAACACGACCCGGCCGACGCGGATGCCGGAATAGGCTGCGGCCTTGGGATTGCTGCCGGTATAGAACACCTTGCGGAAGGCGGTCGTGCGCCGCAGCAGCAGATCGAAAGAGACGACCACCACCGCAAATATGATCAGCACCAGCGGAATGCCGCCAATCACACCCTGGCCGATGAACTTGAATTCGGGCGGCAGGGAATAGAGCCCGAGCGGCCGCCCGCCCGTTGCCAGCAGGCAAACACCGCGCGCAATCACCATGACGCCCAGCGATACGATGAAATGATGCAGGCCGATGACCGTGGTCAGGAATCCCATGGCCATGCCGACCAATGTCGTCAGGCAGATCGCCAGCCCCGCCGCCACCCAGGGATCGACACCGTTAAGGAAAAGCCAGCCGGCCGCCACCATCGCCAGTGCGGTGACGGAGCCGACCGAAAGATCGATGCCGCCCGAGATCAAGAGGATCGTCATGCCAACCACGACAATGCTTTCAATGGCGAAGACCATGGCCATGGCCCGCAGATTGTCCACGGTCAGGAAATAGGGAGATATGAAGGACATCACTGCAAAAAGCGCAAGGATGATGACGATCAGCCCGGTTTCCCGCGCCTTGAGCGCCGGCTCCCACCAGGCGGTGCGGCGAACCGCCGTTTCGGCAAGGCTTGAAGGTGTTTCCGATGTTGCCATTTTCCCGCTCCCTCAGGCCCTTTCCGGGCTATGCACAATATTGATCGATGCAAGCTGCATGATCTTTTCCTCCGTCATGTCTTCGCCCTCGACCTCACCCGTGATCCGTCCCTCGCGCACCACCAGCACGCGATCGCTGACGCCGATAAGTTCCGGCAGTTCCGAAGAAATGACGACCACGCCGACCCCCTCACGCGCCAGTTCCCGGATCTGGCGGTGGATTTCCGCCTTCGCGCCCACATCCACCCCGCGTGTCGGCTCATCCAGAAAGATGACCTCCGGCTCTACCGACAGCATCTTCGCCAGCGCTACCTTCTGCTGGTTGCCGCCGCTCAAGGTCCACACCGCATCGCCAACACTGTTCGCCCGCAATTTCAGCCGACGTCCCAGCTCATCGGCCCGCTTCATCTCCTTGCGCCGTTCGATGAAGCCCATGCCGTTCGATACCCTGCCGATATCGAGCGCGGAGACATTCGAGGCGATGGACATATTGAGGAACAGCCCGTCCCCCTTGCGGTCCTCGGACAGATAGACCAGCCCCTCGCGGATGCTGTCACGGTAGTCTTTCAGCCTCAGCGGCCGGCCACGCAGCGTAACCTCGCCTCTCGGTTTCCCCTCCAGCCGGCAGACCGCCCGGGCGATCTCGCTTCTTCCCGCACCGATCAGCCCTGCCAACCCCAGGATTTCGCCCCGACGCAGATCGAAATTGACATCGAAAACGCGCTTTCCTTCATTCAGGCCACGGACTGAAAGAATGATGTCATCGGATTTCTCGTCGTCCGAAAGCTTTGGCGGGTAGAGCTTGTCGAGCACCCGTCCGACCATGCTGTTGACGACCTCCTCGGGGGAAATGTCGGCAATATTCTCCGTCCTGATATGGCAGCCGTCGCGCATGACGGTGATGCGGTCGCAATGGTCGAAAATCTCCGCCATGCGATGCGAGATATAGATGATGGCAATGCCCCGTTCCGCCAGCCGGTGCATGATCCTGAAAAGCGTCTGGGCTTCGGTCTCGGTCAAAGCCGCCGTCGGCTCGTCAAGGATCAGGATGCGGCAATCCAGCGTCAGCGCCTTGGCGATCTCAACGATCTGCTGTTGCGAAATCGAAAGGTCGCCGGCGCGGCGGGTGGGATCGATATCGCCGATTTCCCGCAGCACGATTGCCGCCTGCCTTTCGAGGTCGCGATAGTTCATGAACCAGGAACGGCTTTGGCCGGTCTGCGACATGAACATGTTTTCGGCGACCGAAATCTCCGGGCAGAGCGCGATCTCCTGATGCACGAAGCCGATGCCAAGCCGGTTCGCCGCATTGGGCGAGGATATCTTGACCGGTTTTCCATCCAGCAGGATTTCCCCACCATCCGGCTGCAGAATGCCGTCGATGATATGCATCAGCGTTGATTTGCCGGCGCCGTTTTCACCCGCCAGTGCGTGGATTTCGCCACGCCGCAGCTCAAATGCCGCATTGCGCAGCGCCCGCACGGGGCCGAACGCCTTGTGAATATTCGTCATGCTGAGGATGACCTCACCCATAACGCCCTCCCGAACCTGCTTCCCTTATGGCCGGCGAGGCGCAAACCTCGCCGGGTCCAGAGCGACGCGTCAGCGCCCCTTCATATAGTCGTTGAGATCGAAGGAAGCGGCGTTCGCCTTGGTGATGACGGCGAAACCATTGTCCATCGAAGGAACCTGCATCGGGTTGAAGCCGGAAACCTTGTAGTCGTTGAATGGGTCGATCAGGTCCGAATGGGCGCCGAGAAAGGTATTCATGAAACCCATGAAACCCTGAACGCCCTGATTGGGATTGATGGACATGTAGATATTGCCCTGCTTGATATGTTCCAGCGTTGCAGGCGTGATATCCGCATGCAGGATCAGGACCTTCTTTTTTGCCTCGAGAACAGCGGTGGTCGCGCCTTCAGCCGAACCGGCCTCGGGTATCCATAATGCGCCGAGATTTGGATTGGCCTGCAGCAGGGCGCCAACTGCCTGATAGGCGACATTCGCATCCTGGTTGGTCGCCTGGCGGCCGACCAGCTTCATTCCCGGATAGGTGCGCCCCATATAGTCGATGAGGGCGGTGACGCGCAGATCGTGATTGCTCTGTCCCGGATTTTCCAGAACGGCATATTCGCCTTTTTCACCAAGCTTCTTGACGATTTCGTCAGCCGCGAATTTCGCCTCGGCGACATTATCAGAGGTGATGTAGGCGGTGCGCTTCGACTTCGGAGAATCCGCCGCAAAAGTCGTCACCGAAACGCCGGAGCCAATCGCCTTGTTGATGGGTTCGATAAATGGATCGGCCTGCATCGGGTGCAGCAGGATGCCTTTCGGCTTCTTCACGAGTTCCTGCTCGAAGGACGCGATCTGCTTGGTGATGTCATATTCCGGCGTACCGGTAAAAACGGCCTCGCAGCCGAGCGCCTTTGCTGCCTGCTTGAAGCCCTCAAAGACCGGCACCCAATAGGGGTGGCTGGAAACCATGACGTTCATCACATAGGTCTCGCCCGGCTCGCAGGCGAATTTGCCCGCAGCGACGGCCTGAGAACCGGCACCAGCGGAAATCGCCACGGCTAAAACACCCGCGGCAGCGGTCGATTTCAGAAAAGCCAACATATTCCCCTCCCAAGGACAATGACTTAGTCCGCAATAAATTTTATATGATGTAATTTATTGCATGTCACTTGAGATAGCCGGAAACCGAGGTCACGTCAACGTGGTTTGAATTTTATTTTGTATCGTGAAATTTATTGCGAGACACGATTGCGGCCAAGATTGAAACCAGCGCAAACGATTCCCGCCTTGTCGATTTCCTGATGTCGACCAGGTCCCGAAGAATTCTTAAGCTTGAGAAAGGAGGTTGCGGTAAGCGCAGGCCAGAAACGAAAAAAGGGTTTCTGATTGCTCAGAAACCCTTTTCATGAATTCGGATGGTGGGCGTGACAGGGATTGAACCTGTGACCCCTACGATGTCAACTTTCGGCCTCCAGCGGAAAGTCCTGCATTTCTGGGACATATCCGCTTCGTAAACTGCCGTTTCCGGTCTTACGTTCCGTCTGTGTTCCGATTTTCAGGTTCGCTGAACCTGAGGAGCACTTCGTAAATCAGGCCGTTGATATCGTTATCAAACTGCTTTCATTACCGGGTCAGAGGTTCGATACCTTGGTTCCGGGTCATTGTTTTTCATGTCCAAGGTATCTGCCAGGTCACGCAGATGTTCCGGCGAGTACCGGGCATATACCCGCAAAGCTGCCCGTGGCGACAAGCTTGCCGTGTCCTTCCTGACTTGGAGGGCGGTTGAATGAACGCCCTCGAAATCGCGAAGTTTCTAATTGACGAGACGGCAAAGAAGAACGGCAAGAAGTGCACTGCCGAGGAGATGACCGACGCCATCGCGAAGACTTGCGCCCGTGAGTTTCCGACGGCGGACGATGCGTTAATCCGGCAGGCGCTCAAGCTGGCGAATGATATCCTCGCGGCTGATGTGATGTTCAAGCTTCGGGTGATCGAACCTGTCAACATTACCGGCCTCGACATGGCATCGCCTGAAAACGGGGAGCCGATATGCGAGCGTGTCAGGCCGACCGATCTGTATGTTGACCCCGCCTATCAGCGGAACATCGGCAGCCGTGGCCTCACTCAAATCCGCAAGATTATAGAGGCATGGGACTGGAACAAGTTCAAGCCTCCGATCTGCGCCTATGCGGAGCACGATGGCAAGACGGTCCTGAAGGTTCTCGACGGGCAGCACACCGCGATTGCGGCGGCAAGCCATCCCGAGATCGTTTTCATCCCGGTTATGATTGTCGAGGCCGCCGCCACATCATCGCAAGCCGCGGCATTCGTAGGGCAAAACACTGAACGTCTTGGCGTCACGGCGCTTCAGCTTCATCAGTCGGCGCTGGTGGCGCGTGACCTTGACGCTCTCACGATCGACTATGTCTGCAAACAGGCCGGTGTGGTTATTCTCCGTCACCCCGGCGCAGGCGGTGTCGCTCGTCCAGGTGAGACAGTGTCTATCACGGCGATTACCGAACTTATCAAGAAGCGCGGCAATGAGCCTTCACGGGATATCCTGCAACTCCTCGTGAAGGCCGGTTTCGCGCCGATCCTCAAGCCGCAGATTAAAGCAGTCGAACTGCTGATGTCTGATGATGAGTACCGGGAATACTTCAAGCCCGACGACCTCGTAGACGCGATGACGGGTTCATGGGCCGCTGACCTCGATGCAGCCAAGCAACTGGCCTTGACGCATAAGTGGGCGCTCTGGAAGGCGCTGGCGATCACATGGTTCCGGAAAACAAAGAAAATCCGCCAGCCGGCGTCAGGGAGGGCTGCATGATCCTGCTCGAAATCATCAAAACCCGTATTTCGCTGGCGCGGCGCGTCAAGCTCCTGGAAGCAACGCTTAAAGACACGCAGTGCCCGCGCCCCGCGAATGGCCAGCCTTGGGACCAGTGCGCCGGTGACTGCATCAAGATCGGGCTTTGCGGCTGCCATGTCGGTTACGCGCTCGGCGTTCGTCACGATGAGGGGGCCAATCACCCACCGGGTGACCGGCGCAAAGCTGAAAGTGGTTGCGGCCGACACCGATACGGTTGGCGGCAAGAAGGCGGCGTTCGTTCTCGTGGACGAACTCTGGATATTCGGCAAGCGCAACAACGCGGATGCCATGCTCAGGGAGGCCACAGGTGGCCTCGTGTCGCGACCAGAGGGTTTTGTTATCTATCTGTCGACGCAGAGCGATGCGCCGCCAGCGGGCGTCTTTAAGGCGAAGCTCGATTACTTCCGAGACGTGCGGGACGGCAAGATTGCCGATCGCAAGAGTCTCGGCGTGATCTATGAGTTTCCGAAGGCGATGATCGAGGCGGAGTCGTATCTCGATCCGCAGAACTTCTACATCACGAACCCGAACCTTGGTCGCTCCGTTAGCGCCGAGTGGATCGAGGAGGAGCTGGTCAAGGAAGTCGCGAAGGACAGCGAGACGCGCAACACCTTCCTTGCCAAGCACCTGAACGTCGAGATCGGAATGAGCCTCCGGTCCAACCGATGGGCCGGCGCGGACTTCTGGGCCGACAAGGCAGACGCTGGGATCTACCTGGAGAGCATTCTGGAGAGATCAGAGGTTGTCGTGGTCGGTATCGACGGCGGCGGCCTCGATGACCTTTTCGGTCTGACGGTGCTGGGACGCGAACGCGGATCCCGTGATTGGCTGTCCTGGTCGCATGCTTGGTGCCACAAGGGCGTGCTGGAGCGGCGCAAGTCGATTGCATCGAAGCTCAACGACTTCAAGCGTGACGGGCTGCTGACAATCGTTGATGACGAGCTGAAGGATATCTCCGAAATCGTGGAAATCATATCCGACGTCAAAGCTCGTGGGCTGCTGGCCTCTGTCGCCGTGGACCCGGCTGGTCTTGGTGAGATGATCGAAGCTTTGGCCGAGATTGAGGTGACACAAGAGGCGGGCAATCTCGTCGGCGCCCCACAAGGCTATGGCAACCGCCAAGGACGTGACACGAGGCATCATCGACGGTTTCATCGAAGGCGCCAGTGCGGCAGACATCTTGGCCGACAGCCTCAAGAAGATCGGCAACGCGCTGATCGATGACGTGCTGAACAGTATCTTCAAGGTCAACAACGCTGCTGGTGGCGGTGGAGGCCTTCTGTCCAGCTTGTTTGGCGGCTTGTTTGGTGGTGGCGCCTCGAAATATGCCGGGCTCTCGGGCGGCTTGTTCGCAGAAGGCGGCTACACCGGCGACGGTGGCAAATACCAGCCTGCTGGCGTCGTTCACAAAGGTGAGTACGTCTTCGATAAGGCGGCAGTCAAAGCTGCCGGCGGGCCCGCAGCCATGGAGGCCATGCGGCGCAATCTCAAAGGTTACGCCAACGGCGGCCCGGTTGGTATATCGGTTCCGAGCGTACCGAGCTTGAGGTCAATGTCAGCGCAATCTGCCGGTGTCGTCGTCAACTTTAATCCAGTCGTCGACAACCGCGGCGCATCTGTCGAAGCAGTTGCCAGGCAGGAAAGGGCGCTGGCCAAGATGCAGGGCGAGCTGCAAAGCCGGGTAGAGGCTGCGGTTCGGTCGGCTCAGAAACGAAACGTGAAGCTGGGATGAGGCGGCAATGGTGCCGCCTCTAGGGATCCTCAAGGAAAACAAATGAGCGAAAAATTCTACCAGGACCTAGTCACCGGGGCTTTTCTTTCTGAGGAAGACGCAGAGAACTCCTCTCATCCTCGGTCAGAACCCATTCATTCGTCAACTCTGCAAGCTTTGCTAGTGAGCTCGCAAGATAGCTCTTACCGACGCGAACTGCGTCAGTATCAGCGTAATCACCCGCAGCTACAATTATTGGAAATTCAAACTCAACGACTCGCCCAACCGTCTTGAAATTGAGTTGGTAAAAGTCACCGCGTCCCCCGTTTTGTTTTACCCTTTCAATCCCATCGAGCTGTATTTCAAATCCAGCGCTCATTCGTGCCCCTTCCCGTCATCTGACATGCCCATGCGATTCTTTTTAGGCTCAACGCTAGAAAATGAGCACGGACACAATCGGGAGTCGAGTCCCGCAATAGGCGGAATCCACAATGACAATCACATACCCGCTCCCAACTTCTTTTTTCGATGAGTTCCCAGGCTGGTCGACCGAGTTCAATCTGCTTTGGCGGCAAGAGCAGTCGCGCACAGCAGGCGGCCAGACGGTCGTCAAGGACATGGGCTCGCCGCTCTGGCAAATGACGGCGCAATCGCGCTCGATGAAGCCGAACGAGCTGGACTACTGGCGTGCGCGGCTCACGAGCTTGGAAAACGGGCTCAAGACGTTCCGCGCATTTCCGAAGTCGCGCTGTTTCCCGGTGGCGTATCCGAACGGCAGTTGGCCGACCGGCGGCGCATTTACCGGGGTGGGGCAGGTGGCCACGATTGCGAGTAACCGCAAAGCAATATCGCTATCGGGCCTGCCCGCTGGCTACAAGGTCACGGTCGGCGATTACATCCAGATCGGCGACAAAGACCTGCATATGGTGATGGAGCCTATGACGGCCGGCGCAGGCGGCGTGACGACGCAGTTTGAGGTCCGTCCTCATCTGTGGCCAGGCGTAGTGGCACCTGTCGCAGCTACGCTGGTGAAACCATCCTGCATCATGGCAATCGTGCCTGGTTCGATCTCAACGACTGCCGACATGGCTACTGGTCGCGGCACTGTCACGTTTCAGGCTATTGAGACCAGGTAGTCATTGAATTTTCACCCCGAAATGCGCCGCGATCATTTTCGATTCACGCGTGCCCTTGGCAACTTCACGATCAAAGCACTTCGCGTACAGCTCGGTACCCTTCTTGTCACGGCAAGAGCGCTCTGCATTCCTGTTGACCGCTTTTTTCCAGTCAAACGGTTCTGGCTTTACAATTGGACCCTGTTGGCAGGCGGTCAGGCATGCGGCCGATAACGCGACGATTAAGTACTTCATGAAATCTCGGACTCTCGCCTGCTGAATAAAATGAACTTGATCCAGCTTATAAACTTCACGAGCGGATCGGTGATGCTCAAGTAGAAGAATGCACAAAGAAGGGTAGACGTCAGCGAGTTGCCAAACGGACTGCCATAAAATGTCAACCCACGACTTCTTCCCTCTCCGAATGGAAGAAGTAAGCCAACAAGCACCACTGGCATTATCATTGCGTGAACGAATGAAATTCCCCAGTTGAACGTGAGCTTGGGTCTGCTCAACTCCAATACAAGCAAGGCGACCAATCTGCAAATCATCATGGAACTTGCGATGTAGTTGGAAAGCAAGAAGGTATTCCATCCGTTGAGGCTGCCAAAGTGGGCTTCGATTTGGCTAATGTAGTACAAATTGACGGGCCAAATCAGCCAATAGTCGGCGGCAGCGAAATCTACCACCTTCTTCGCGAGAAAAAGGGGAGCAACCAGTGCCACGAAATATGCCGCCATAAACGTGGTCAGCGATACCGCCATAAACCGTTTCTCAAACGCCAATACAGACTTTTCAATCACCACTACGCGGCCTCATCGCAGTTGTTGAATTCACAAGCTCAAAGCAATGTCCGGCAGAACGGCGTGACGTCACATATCGATACCCGAGCGCAACCGCGAAAGCATAATATTCCCCCAGCAGTAGCGGGATTATGCTCAACTTTAAGTCTGTGTCTAGGCCACTTGAGGTGGCTTTCGGACGCCAAATCCCCACAGGAAATCAATGAGAAATATCTCAGCAGAAAACCTTGCTGCGCTTGAGGCGCGGCAGCTGGTGGCGCGTGACTTCCTCTGGTTTGTTGCGCGCGATCGAGCGACCGGTGCGCCGGTCACCGATGGCATGTGGTCGGACGTCGGAAACGTGTCGGCGGCTATTGTCCACCCGGATACAGGCCTGCCGGTCACGCGTGACTGGTACGGGTCGGGCACTCTGGTGCAGATCGATGATATTCCGCTCGTCGCCAACCTGTCGGTGCAGAACGTCAACATTCGCCTGTCTCAGGTGAGTGAACACGTTCAGACGCTGGTTCGTCAGTACGACTGCCGTCAGGCCCGCGTCGAGATTTACCGAGGCCTGTTCGACCCGGACAGCCGCCAGATGGTGGCGCCGGCCGAATGCCGCTTCGTTGGCTTCGTCGATACCATCACGATCAACACGCCCTCCGAGAATGAAGAGGGCAGCGTGACGATGGTTTGTGCCAGTCATACGCAGGAAATGACGCGGTCTAACCCGTCGACGCGCAGTCATGCCACGCAGGTGCTGCGTCAGGCCGGTGATGCATTCTACACCGATGCTGACACATCTTCGGAGTGGGAATTCTTCTGGGGCTCGGAAAAGGGCAAGGTCGCCACGCAGCCGAAGCGCCGCAAATTTTTAGGTATATTTTAGAGGAGCTTTTGGATGGCTGAGGCTTGGCTGCCGGTCTGCGGCTTTGAGGGATTCTATGAGGTCTCGAACCTTGGACGTGTTAGCTCCGTCGATCGAACAGTAACGCGAGATTACGGCGACGGCAGGAAAACAACAGTGCGCCGACGCGGCGCCATCATGAAGTTCGATTACCGCGACGGGTACGCGACAGTCCGCATGCAAGCCGAAGGAAGGTCATTCAAGGCATATGTCCACAGGCTCGTCTGTGCGGCGTTCAATGGGCCGCAGCCGACGCCTGAGAAGAGCATGGTCGCACACAATGACGGCGACTTTACCAACAACACGCCCGAGAACGTGCGCTGGGCTACTCCAACTGAAAATCAGCGCGACCGTGAGGGCCACGGAACTCATAACAGGGGCGAACGATCGCACCTGCGCAAGCTGACGTGGGATGATGTTTACGAGATCAGAGAATCTTCGGAACCGAACCCGCATGTGGCCCGCCGATTTGGTGTGACGTCAGCAAACATTCGCATGATCAGACGGATGAAAACTTGGATTCCTCTGTGATGGATGTTCGCTTCGCAACGCGCAAGGACCGCGATCGCGTGGTGGCGCTCCTTCGTGAAAGCCACGAGGCCGCCGGCTTCACCTTTCCATTCCAGGCGGCATATGCCGATCGGCTGTTTCAACAGCATATGGCGTCGGACAAGGCCTGCGTTCTTGTCGCGGGAGATCCCGTGCAGGGCGTGCTGATGGCGTGTGC
Organism: Agrobacterium sp. CCNWLW32; assembly: GCF_037083425.1. Taxonomy (NCBI): domain Bacteria; kingdom Pseudomonadati; phylum Pseudomonadota; class Alphaproteobacteria; order Hyphomicrobiales; family Rhizobiaceae; genus Agrobacterium; species Agrobacterium sp. CCNWLW32. The sequence goes on along the minus strand of NZ_JBAOJM010000011.1, from coordinate 75,832 downwards.
TTTCGAGCACCCCTTCGGCGTTGGTCGCATTGCCAAAGAAACAGTCTGGTATGTCACGCCGGGCGCGCGCGGGCGCGGCAGCATCAAGATGCTCGATGCCTATGAGAAATGGGCGAGATCGGTCGGCTGCGTGGTTGCCGGCATGGCATCGCTGGCAACCAACGACGTCTCCAACCTTTACGAGCGGCGTGGCTACAGCGCTGTCGAAACACATTTCATGAAGCCGCTCTAGCGGCTCACGCGCGCAACGCGCATCCCAAGGAAAATCGATGGCTATTTTTTCTGGTATCGCAGTCGCGATATCCGGCGTGGTTTCGGCTGTCTCCGGTTTTATTGGCGGCCTTGGCGTTGTCGGCTCCTTCCTGCTGAAAACCGCCGTCGGCGTAGGCCTCAGCCTCCTCGCGCAGTCGCTGGCCGGCAAGCCCAAAGACCCGACATTCTCTATCAACGGCACGATGCAGGGCGGCGGCGATATTTCCCGCTCCTTCATTATCGGTCGAACCGCGACGGCTGGCTCGCTCGTGTTCGTCAATACCTGGGGGCAAGACGGCGACACGCCGAACGCCTACCTCACGCAGGTAATTGCGCTGTCGGATTTGCCCGTGCGTGGCCTTGCCGAGGTTTGGGTCAATGGCGAGCGCGTGACGCTTGGCGGGCTCACGGATCGTGGCTATGCGGTCAACGAGTATCCGGACAGCCTCTGGGTCAAGTTCTACGACGGCACGCAGACGACAGCTGACAGCTTCCTGTTCACGTCGGTTTCCAACGGCAACAGGTGGTGGAACCCGGACCGCATCGGGCGCGGTGTTGCTTATGCAATTGTCACGGCTCGCGTCTCGAAGAACATGTTCTCCGGTGTGCCGTCCTTCAAGTTCGTTCTTGAAGGTATGCGCCTCTACGATCCGTCGCGTGACAGCACGGTTGGCGGCGTTGGTGGCCAGCGCTGGGCCGATCCAGCCACATGGGGCGGCGACGGTGACTTCCTGCCAGCAGTGCAGATCTACAATCTGTTGCGCGGCATCACCTATAACGGCCAGTGGTTTTATGGTCTGCAAAATCTCTCGGCTTCGCGTCTACCGGCAATTGCCTGGATTACCCAGATTGAGAAGCATCGCGCCGGTACGCTGGAATCGACCGGCTGGGTGAACACCTATCGCAGCAGCGGCGAGATACAGGTCGAAGCGCCGCTCACGTCCGCCGTCGAAGCGTTGCTGACGGCCTGCCAAGGCAGGATTTCGGAAGTTGGCGGCGTCTACTATCTGCACTCCGGTGCGCCTGATGCTCCAGTCATCGCCTTCACCGACGACGATATCCTGTCGACGGAAGAGCAGGAGTTCACGCCGTTCCTCGGGCTGGCTGACACCATCAACGGCGTTTCGGCAAATTATCCTTCGCCGGCAGATGGCTGGGTCGCCAAGACCGCACCGCCGCTCTACCGAACGGACCTTGAAGCGATCGACGGCAATCGCCGCCTGATGGCCGATGTCGACCTGAACTTTGTTCCATATCCGGAGCAGGTTCAACGCCTGATGAAATCTGCTCTGGAAGAGGCTCGGCGCTTCCGCAGGCATACGATCGTGCTGCCGCCGAAGTTCTGGGCATACGCGACGCCGGGAACGGTGTTTTCGTGGACGTCAGACCGCAACGGCTACATCGCAAAGTCGATGCGGCTCGATGGCGTTGCCGACCGCGCCAACCTCGATGTGATGATCGACATCACCGAAGTTGACCCGGCTGACTATGACTGGAGTTCCGATACAGAGTTTCAGCCGCCGGTTGACGGCCAGCTTGGTGTCATCAGGCCGACGCCACAGCCGATCGTTGATTGGTTTGTCGAGCCGTGGATTTTGACTGACAGCTTCGGGGAGTCCAGACGTCCGGCGATCCGCATCACCTGGGACAACACAGACGGACGACTCGATGACGTCATTGCTGTCGAGTACGAAGTGCGGCTGCAATCGAGCCTCGAAAAGGTAAGTGAGGGTCGAACCGACCAGCCGCAAGCAGGCTCGCTGATTGCATCGCACGGCCTTCTGCCAAACGAGACCTATGGTGTGCGGGGCCGCTACATTCCCGGCGGAGACCGCCCGACATCTTGGTCTGGCTACATGCTTGTCACGACGCCGAATGTTCGTCTCGGCGCGAAAGATATCGATGTCGTTGTCGACCTGACGACGATCGGAACGGCAGTGCGTCAGCGTTTTTCCGAACTGCAAAAAGAAATGGACGACTTCAATCGTCGTTATGAGGAAGGTCTTTCGGCCTTCTCGCTTGTCGGTGCCGTTGGCCAGATCGACCGCGAGGAAATCCGCGCCGAGTTGGGATCGGCCCGGGCGGAAATCACGGACGAACGCCGCGTGCGCGTCACGGAAAGCGAGGCCATGGCGCAACGAGTCGGTCTGGTCTCGGCATCCGTGGATGAGGCGAATGCCAAGATCATCACGGAGGAGACAGCTCGCGTCAGTGCTGACCAGGCGCTATCGGAAAGCCTCCTTGGTGTGTCGGCTGAACTGGGCGACCGTTTCGCGCAGGGTCTTGTGAAGTTTCAGGCGGTTGCCGCTCCATCCGGCGTCGATGCCCGCTTCTCCGTTCTCCTCAGGGGCGGTGTCGGACAGACCTACAAGGATACAGGCTTCTTCCTCGAGCTCTATACGTCCGGCGGCGTTCAGCGATCCCGTATGGCGATCAAGGTGGATCAGTTCTCGGTATCGGATGGCACGACCGCCTATGCGGTCTTTGCCATTGAGGGCGGCGTGGTGAAGATCATCAATGCCCTTATCGATATGGCTCAGATCAACAATCTGATCGTCGGAACGAGTAACATCGATCCGGGAGCTGTAACGCGATATGACGCGACAAGCGGCAACAGTGGAGACATTTTCTCGACAACCTTCACGACAGTGCTGTCGTTCACCAGCTTTCATGGTGCCGGAGCGCCCCTCATTGAAGTTATGTTCAACGGGGCGGTGGGCGCGGGCACAGCCGGAAACGCCGAGTACAGAATATGGGCCGTGGAGGACGGCGCTGCACTGAGACAAAGAACCGTTCTTGGTGGGGGGGCTCCAAGCACCACATCTCCATCTACGGAAGTAATGACGCACACGCCGCCGTCTGGTCGAACCCAAACGACCTATCAGTTTCAACTCAGATCGACCGCGCCAAGCAACGCGGCGGGCATGGTCGGCGGATATATGCGCGCCTTCGTTATGAAGCGATGATCTCTGAAATAGGCGAGAACAAGAAATGACAGCACCTTATACAGCCGGCACCATCGATCTGGTGTCGGGCAGCGCGGCTGTGGTCGGAACCGATACGGCTTGGGAAGTCAGCCTGATCATCGGCGGAACGATCTATGTTCAGTTTGACGGTGGTAATCCTCTCCCGATTGCCACCGTCGACAGCGACACGGAAATAACGGCTGCTCTAAACTGGACCGGGCCGACGGGCACGTATTCCTATGCCATTATGCGGGATACAGCCTACGGGCAGCAGACGGTCGCTAATGCGCAAGCACTGGCAACTTATATCCAGCGCCTCAACAATCCCGCGCTGGCAGCGACTGCCGGTGTGACGCCGAGTGCGGACAAGATGTTGTTGTTCACCGGCCCCAACTCGGCCACGGTGATTGATCTGGAAGATGTCGCCGGCGTCACTGATGCGATCAGGGCTTTACAGCCTCTGGTTCCAGCTCAAAACAAGCTACCTTACTTCTCAGGTGCAAACAGTGCTGCCCTCACGGATTTATCCGCTTTCGCTCGCTCAATTCTCGATGACGCCTCTGGCGCGGCGATGTTCGCCACAATGGGAGGCGCTCAGTCACTGGCCGCCAACGGATGGGTGAAACTGCCAAACGGATTGATTATTCAGTGGGGTGTCGCCGTTACGCCAAACGGCGGGATTGGGACGATCGCCTTTCCTATGGCGTTCCCGAATGAAGTATTCAGGGTGATCACCGGTACTTTCCACGTCGAGAATACCGCGACAGCAGCATTCGTCACTTGGGTGAACGCCATAACGCTTTCGAACTTCGTTGTGAACGGACGATTTATTGTGAACGGCGGAACGGTTGGTTCTGGCGGCATCCAGGCAGTGTACATCGCGATAGGGAGGTAATCATGAGAATCTATGCTGTGTTCGGTAATGACGGCTTTCCTCTGGCGTTCTACTGCGATGAACTCCACGGCGACAACGTCTCGCCGGATGCTATCGAAATCACGGAGGATCAATGGCGAGACCTCATCGATAACTCTGGCTTCAGAAAATGGGTTGATGGCGAAGTGGTTGAGTACACGCCGCCGCCAATCGAAATTCCCGATCCGGTCACGGTAGTGTACGGCGTTGATCTCTGGTCTCGCATGACTGGCGCCGAGGCCGATCAGGTTGGCGCAGCGATGGAGGCACAGCCTTTCCGCATTCGTAAAATCTTCGAGACCGCCAACTCCTATCGCGAGGACCACGAACTGTGGCCGCTCTTAGTGCAGATAGCCACCACGCTCTTTGGAGAAGACAGGGCGGCGGAAATCTTAGCGCCGTCTGCGCAGTAAACTCTGCTTGGCCGGTAGTGTAACCCGGCGCCCGCCCTGGATACCGGAGGTTAGTCAGCGTTTCGATACAATATGTGCGGACGTATGACGCGGTTGCCGCCCTGCGACTCCGGCTGGCGTGGCTGTTCGCCGCGCCACTCCCTACGATCCTGGCGCCTGTCTCTCGATTCTCTCCGATCACGCCAATCGCGACGGTCATAGTCGCGGCGGTACCGGTCTCCATAGTAGCGGTCTCTATCGTATGAACGGTAGGAAACGCCCGACGAATAATAGCCGCCAGTACGGTACCCGCCATCCTCAACGCATCCACTAAGGATACCGACCGATACGAGCGCAATTGCTGCGGTCAGAAGCTTCATAATCTCATCTCCCATTGAGGCACTCAAACGTGTGTCGGTGCCTTCGGTTCCATGATTGCGAGAATGCGGCGGCAGGGATGAACCGGGGCTGAATGAGTGGAGGCCCACAAGGGCTGGGGGAAAGGTTTGCAGGCCTCCATGCCGTTTCTTGGGAAAAGACGCGACACGCCGAACCTAACCTCGCTCGACATCGCCAGCAACTTCGAGAAATCACCCGCAATCAGGAGAGCTCTGGGGTGCCACCCAGCAGCCAATTCTCCACGAAGGAACACCCATGCCAATTACCAAAATCTCCACACAGGGGAGGGCTTTCGTGCGCCTGCACGAGGGCTGTAAAGAAAGGAGCCGCCAACATGGCTAGAGAAAATCTTGCCGTCTCGCTCGACCTCATGTTCGGCCACGAAGGCGGATACGTAAACGTCAAGAGCGACCGAGGCGGCCCGACCAAATACGGGATCACGCACAAGACGCTTGCCGCGCACCGCGGCGTTGCGTCGGTCACGGCATCTGAGGTCAAGGCGATGACCAAGGAAGAGGCCGTGGAGATCTATCGTCGATCCTACTGGTCGCAGAGCGGAGGCGATCTCCTGCCGTCGGGTCTGGACTATGCCGCATTCGATTTCGGCGTGAATTCGGGACCGTCGACTGCAGCGAAGAAGCTGCAGGTGGTTATGCAGGCTAAGAAGGTGTACTCCGGCGCGATCGACGGACACATCGGCGAGCAGACCGTCGCCGCAGTTGCTGCTTATCCGGGCGGCGTCAAAGACCTGATCATGGCCTACTGCGATGAGCGTATGCGCTACCTTCGCAGCCTGACAAACGCCAAGACCGGCTTTCCGGTCAACGGCAGAGGTTGGACGATCCGCGTTACGGGCGTCGACCCGCTTGGCAAGTTCAAGAAACAGCCTGGTGTCGTTGGCAACGCGCTGATGATGGCCAACTCCGTGGAGCCGCGACCCACCGCCACCCCAGTCGAAGCTGAGGCGAAGGCCATAGTGCAAGACACTGGCCTCGCCGAAGTTCTCAAGAAGCCGGAAGCATGGGGACCACTCGGAGGCTTCCTGTCTGCCGCCGGAGCAATCTTTGCCGGCGCTGGCCCGATTCAATGGGCGCTGGCAATCTTGATGATCGCTGGCGGTATCGTCGGCCTCGTCTACTTCGTCCAGCGCGTCAGATCGGGAGGCTAGCATGCCACTATTTTTTGCGGGCCTCTGGTCCCGCGTTTCTGGCTACTTAGCCGCAATCGGTACGGCGCTCGCGATCCTCGCGGGCGTCTTTTTGTATGGCCAGAGGGCAGGGCGCTCCGCGGCGAAAGACGAACAGGCCGCAGCAAACGTCAAGGCCATCAAGAAGGCCGGGGATGTCGAAAATGAAATCAGGAATCTGGATGACGCTGGCGTTGATGACGCTCTTGGCAAGTGGATGCGCGACAAGCGGTAACTACTGCGACATCGCGCGTCCAGTACGGCCCTCTGTCGATGACCAGATGACGCCAGAAACCAAGCGGCAAATCCTCACCGAAAATGAGAAACTGCAGAAGCTGTGCGGGGTGAAGCCATGACCGGCGCGGAGATCATGGGCGCCGTCGGCTTCTTCGTGCTGGTCTTCGGCTTCATCTTCGGCCTGTGGAAGTACGTCGACGCAAAAATCAGTGCTGCGAAGACCGAGGCGTCTGCGGCGGCGTCAGCTGCATCGGCGATGGCATCTTTGGCGAGGGAAGAACTCGCCGCACACCGTCTCCACGTCGCGGAAACATACGTTTCCAAGTCGGGTCTTCGCGAACAGACAGAACAAATCATGGGTGCAATCGGAGCGGTAAAAGATGCCGTCGATAAGATGACCTTACGCGTCGACCGCATCGTGGAGAATCAGTCGAAGCCACGCGCGACGCGATCTTCATGATGAAAAGCCAGCCCGCAACTGGAGGCTGCGAACTGGCTTCAATCTGTCCCCTCCCACAAAGAGACAGTTGTACTGTGGCACAAAGCTAATGAGAAGCAACGGATTTTTTTGACCGGAGAGAAGAAGCGGGGACCCCTTCTCCTCGACCCAGGGACGGGCCGAGGAGACTGACTGGGGTCGCTGGAGAAAGCCTTTAGGCTGTGGATCTTCGCCAGAACACCAAAGCGACAATACAATCTTTTGATGTATCTGTCTTCTATATTCTTATATACTAAAAAGCCTCGGCATTTATGCCGAGGCCCCATCACTGACAATGTCAGATCAGATTAGAACGAACGCTGCAGACGGATGAAACCGTTCCACTCTTCGTCAACGTTGTCGACGTCGAGGTAGTTAACTGCAACCTTCGTGGAGAGGCCGTCGGTGATCTTGTAGTCAACCGTCAGGCCAGCCTGCCAAGCGTCGTCGTTGGTGAAGTCAGGGCCACCAGCGTAGTAGTTACCGAAGTACTGAGCACCGGGGGTGATCGTCAGCTTGTCGGTAGCCTTGATGGCGTATTCGCCAGCAATTGCCCACTCGGACTCGGTGTAGTAAGCGTTCGGGCCGGAAGCCCATACGCCGGCCAGGCCGAGGGTACCAGGACCAACGTCAGCCGTTGCGATCAGGCGAACAGAACCTTCTTCGCGGTCGGTGTCGTAGCCGCCGATGAGCTGGAAGGAAGCTGCGCCGAGCTTGGCGCCAACGCCGAGAGCAACGCCAACGTTGTTGTCGGGCTCGTCCCAACCAACAGTGATGCCTTCGAGTTCGTCAACCGAAACGCCTGCCCAGAAGGAACCAGCGTCGTAGGTGTAACGAATGGAGTTGAAGAGAGCGTTCGTGGAGAGAACGTCGGACTCACCAGAGAGGCCATCGTCCCACCAGCTGTAGAACTTACCGACCTTCAGGCCGCCGAGTTCGATGAAGGCCTGGTCGACGTGAACGCCAGACGAAGCGGCAGAGCCGTTGTCAGCGTTGCCGCGGAAGCCGATGAAGCCACGCAGAGCGCCGAGCTCGGTGTCGGTGCGGGTGTCAACTTCGAACTGAGCGCGCGTGAACGAATCCCAGTCAGAGGTGCCGCGGCCCGAGTTGAATTCATCACGACCGATGTTCGTCTGGAAACGGATGTAACCGCCGAACTTCAGGCAGGTTTCGGTGCCGGGGATGTAGAAGAAGCCGGTGCCGAAAGCGTCGCAAACGCGAACGTATTCCAGGGGCTCTGGTTCGGCAGCGACGATAGCGTCAGCGGCCTGTGCGCCGGATACTGCTGCGAGAGCCGCAGCGGAGCCGATCAGAAGGCTCTTGATGTTCATGGTTGACCTCCAGTCAAGTTTTTATCCACCACGCAAAGGCTCGAAATTGGTTGTCCCACCCTCATAAGCCCTGCGCTGATTCAGTAAATGACAGAAAGCCACGGAATACCGCAATCTAGATTCGCTGTTTTAGTGTATTCGAATGGACATGAAGCGCATAAGGTGTGTCCATTAGGTAACAGAATCCCTCTTCACCTGTTGATAAAGTTAAACTCTCATTAGGAAATTCAAGCATTTCGCTCATTTGCTGATGTGGCTTTCCGCTGCGGATAATGCTCCCAGCAGTGCCAGGACGACTTCTCGGCTTTGCTACGGCTGTATCCGAACCCGCCCCACTTCTTACAACCTGGATGCTCGCACCAGTGGTTTTCATGAATGCCGTCGCCGGCCTTATCGGTCTGGTCGCTCATGGATGGGTATCCCCGATAATCTCTACCGGTCCCCGCGACGTCTCAATCAGCGGCCAGCGAACCTTCCGCTTCCACTCGGTCAATGCATCGTCGGGTGATGTGCAAAACACCCACTCTATGAACGCGTCGGAAATCTTGGGGTGGTCGTAGAGAAGGGCAGCAACGCTTTTTCGCTCGCTGAACAAAATCTCCATCCTCGCACCTGTCGGTATGTCGTCGTCATCTGCCCAGAGTTCCATGGCGACATATCCGGAATAAGCGGGGAGGTCCGATTCCCGGTCCACTTCTGCGAGCAGGCGCGGGTCGATGTCCTCGTGAATGGCTTTCTGCACTCCGAAGAAGTCTCCATCTTCCAGTAGCGCCTTGGGGTAGACACCGTGATTTTCCAGAATGTAAGGACGGATATGCATATTCGTCTCCTATCCGAATAGATCGGCCGTCTTGGTCTCTTCTTCGACCGGCAGCAGCACGAGGCCGTCGTCAGGCAATGGCCGCTGAAGCTCTTTCGCTTCCTCCCACGGTGAGGTCAGCCACATCTCCACCTCATCCTTGTTTGTCAGGATGACCGGCATAGCCTTTGGGTGGATTGGTTTGACGACGCTGTTCGGATCCGTGGTCAGGAACGCGTATAGCTGGTGATCGCCCTCGCGGGGGTTCCTCATCGATCCGCGGACGCCGTGCCATTCTGTCCAGATGCCGGCGAAGAAGGCGAGGGGTGTTTCTTCGTTGAGCGCAAACCAGCGCTTTGTCTTTCGGGGCTTGGTATCTTCCCATTCGCAAAAGGTCGTCCACGGAACGACACAGCGGTTTTCGGTCCGCAGCCATCGGCGCCAGTGCGGCGAGGTGACGTTGCGAATGTTGGTCACGCCGGTATCAGGTTTGCCCTGCGTCACGAACTGTGGCGACGGCATGCCCCATGTGAGCCCGACAAGCTCTCGTCCGCTTTCGCTGTTGCGTACGACTGGCGCCGGCCGATCTGGATAAACTTCCACATCCGGCTCCAGGTTAAGCCGCTCCTGCATGATGCCCACGATATCGCGGATCGATTCCTGATTGGTCTTCACGCGGTACAAATTACACATGCTCACCTCGGTAATTTGGCAATTGTGATGTAGGAGTCGCCTTTCTCGCCGCACTTCCGGCACTTCAGGCGGGGCTGCAGTTCCTGGAGGGTCGTGTTACCGCCGACCATCTTTATGAGCTTCCAGCGTGGTAACTCCGTCACATGCTTGCAGGATCCACACCCGGCCACAACGACTTCCCAAGAGCGTAGATCGCACACCCGCACACCAGATGCTTCTTCTTGCGACGCTTTTTCCGTTCGCTCCTCGAAGGTCCAATAGTAGCTCATCCTGCATCGTGGGCCGAAATCTTCCTTCGATTTAGGGCATCCTATAAGCTTCTGCGCAATCATGCGGAGCGGGCTTGGGGCTGGGGTAGCGGTAAATTCGGCTTTCACCGCCTTGCCATCAAACGACCGAAGAAGCTCACAATCCTCGCAGATGACCCATATTTTTTCTCTGTCGAGTTCCTTGTACTCGTAGCCGTTGTCATTTGCGGTCGGCGCGTTCGTCATTTGGAACCCAGCCACGCGTAAATCCCCTGCCCATCGCGGCGGTCGCCAGCGCAAGCTGTATCCTCAAATGCTGGATGTCTTCCATCAGCGTTTCGATCGCAGCGCGGCTGTCTCCGTCGTGCCACGCAATGATGTGGTCCACCGGATCGGCTTCCGGTTCTCTTCTCTCTGGGCGCACGTTCTCATTCTCCGGTTCAAGAGTTCAAATCTTCCCTGATTTTCCGATAGGCACACGCCGCCGTGCCAAGCGATGTTCTAATTATGTTCTCGTTTAGGGAGGAGTCAAGCAACTGGCTAAAGAATCACTTTATGGGTGGCTGAGACGTCCCTCACCATCCTTCAAGACGAAAGATTCAAGAGATGGTACTTGGTGTATGTAGTGAGGATGGGGATTCTAGATGACTGTAGAGCAAGAAGCGCAATCCGTTCCAAAACGGAAATTCAGAATCTGGCCATGGCTGCTGGTCTGCGCGCTGATCTTGCTGATTGTCGCTGGTGTCTACGCCTATCTGGAAATCACTGCGATGATTGATGATCTAGGCCGGCTCTGGGATGACCTGGTGCAGTTATTCTGGCTGATCGTACCGGACGGCGCGAAATAGAAATTCTGCAAAAAGAAACCCGCCGGAGCGGGTTGTGGATCGTCCTCGTTAACAAAAGTTCATTTGCAATTGAGAGACAAAATTCCTATTTTTACTCCGTGGACAAGCGCTAGAATCGCCCCAAGTTGCCGAAAGGCAGCAGCACTCTTCGCGGTGTGGGACAGGGGCCTAGGGGTCCACGCAGGGTCCTAGGAAACTAGGGCCTTTTCTTTTGGGCTATTATCCAGTCGATGAATGTCTTTTGTTCACTATTCAACGGGCATTTAGAATAGGGCGGGATAATCGTAAGTCCTGAGTTCAAAGCATTTCCTTTGAACTTCAAAAACCTTGATGAAATCTCCTTGGCATAGCGATCTTCGCAGCGACCGTACCCATTTGGCTCTAGGGCTTTCCACACAGCGCTGGTGAACAAATCTGCGATTTGGAGGCCAGCCCTAACCTTGTGGTTTTCGACCGCAATGTCGTCAGGGTTAAGGACAGTCCAATCGATGGACCGGACAGGCTTCATCTTCTCCTTACCATCCCGCATAAACGAAAGATACTCGCGCATCTGTTCGTAGTCGGTTCCTTTTCTTCGCGAAAATACGACCTTCAGTCGAGCCTGCGCACCATCAGCTGAAGCGCGCCTTTTGCACGCTGCTGTAATTCTTTCGAGCAGAAACCTTGTGAGATAGTTGTAGAGGTGCTGTTTTCGCTTGAATATATCAATCTCTTCAGCGTCCAGTATCGTCTCTTTGCAGGATGAGATGACGCATGCGCCAATAGGCTTTTGCGCAATTATAGATGAGGCGTGTACCCGCTGATCGTGGCTCAAGTCCCGAAAATGAAGGTCGCGTGCTTTCTTGTTTTTGAAGGCGCTCATTATTTCGTCGCGCCAGCAGGGCAGAAGCTTGTCGTTGCCTTCGTTGACCACGCATGCGCCGATGGAAAACCATTTTGACTGAGCGCTTGGAACATCATCCCGAAGCTTGCCGAATCCCTCATCCCCAGCTTCATCAACGTAAGCGACAAAGCGATTAATTTTAATGGGCTCGTTCACCCCAAATGCGCTCAATACCGCCCCCTAGGCCCGCTCACTGCCTCTTCACCTTGTCCCGTTTCATCTCGGCATCACTGCCTTGTATGATCCTCAATGTCTCATCGGCAGCCTTGCTAGCTTCCTCGGCCGCTGCGCTCGCCCTAGCTTCAGCCTCGGCTTGTTCTGCTGGCGTCCGTGTTGGGTAGTCCCCTTGCGCTCGTTCCCCGATGGTAAACCACTGATCTACCGTCAGCAGGCCAATAAAAATCATTATGGCCACAACCGCAAAGAGCCCGCAGACGAGACGTGCCAGGCTCATCATTTACGGCCCCGATTCACGCTTTTTGATCTCGTTGTGTTTCACGATAACCGTTCTACCCGCCAACATGAGATGAGCGAGGCGGATCAAATCCGCGAGCGCCTCTGGCTACGCCAGATCCACGAGCGAAAATTCCCACGCGTCTCAAATCTTATTAAGTTTCAGACAAATCATCGCGCAAAGGATACAGGTTTTGTTCGATCAATTCCGCCTGGATCCTCTCGATTGTTAAAGCTGCCTCCATTCGTGCAGCCCTCGCCTCAGCCCACGCGATCATCCTAGCGTATTCACCGGGAGGATTGTCTGGCCGGGGCAATGCGGCAACCGCGGACTGCCAGTCAGTTAGCTCCTTCCGGTCTCGCTCCAGTCGGTTGAGAAAGTCAATTCGTTTGACCTCCCGTTCCTCAAGACGCCTTCTTCGCTCAGCTTGTTCGCGCAAGGCCTCCAGTCGGAGTTCATTTGCCTTGCGGAGCCGGTCGTCTTCCGCATTGGCGGCGATGATGAGCCGCAACCCTGCGATTATTTCCCTCAGCAAACTCTCGATGGTCTGAGTTTTACCGTCTGCCCACGACCCTCGAAGACCTTGGGTCCATCCTCCGTAGCTGACAGTGAGCTTGCCCGTATAGATTACATCAAATTCCGGCCAGGGCTCAAGGCGAGCAAAGCTCCAGACGTCCCGCTCGCGATCCTTCAACCGCTTCGTTTTCAGTTTCGCATACTCCGCGAGCTCTTCTTCCGTGGGCTGATGCTTTGGGCGCTTCCGTTCTTCCGTCAATGCCAGCGAAGCTGAGCCAACATCATCTTTAACGTAAATTTTGTCATTTCGGACTTGGACCGACGCGCCAGCTTCCTCAGCGATTAGAGCCAAATTGTGGAGAATGGTGATGGCTCGATTAATGCTGAGCGAGTGCACAGCAATGCTGTATACGGAAATCAGCCCTTCATCGTCGGGCTTTGCTTTCCTGAGCGCCTTGACCAAATCTCTAATGTTGCCGTGGGGATCGTCTCCTGGCTCCACTACTGCCGTTTGATTTTTCCAGCCATCCGTTTTGGATTGCACTTTTTGGGCCGCCAAAGCCAGTTGCGCGCCTACGCTCCTGCGTGGGGCGAATGCCGCAATATGAACGGTATGTAGGTCCACATTTTCCACTGGTCGAAGTTTTGTCTTCTTGACTTGTTGGCCAGCACTTAGCTTTGCCCAATAGCCGCGCGGAGGGACGGGGATAAGGTGGCGTGAACACGTTTTGGCCAACCCTCGATCTGATAGGCCGTATTTCTCTGCCAGCTTCTGCATAGGCGTCGACCATACCAGTGCGTAAAGCTCCTCGCGGCTCATTGAGCGTTTCGGTTCTTCCATTCGCACCTCCATCTCGAATGAGGACGCATAAGGTCCCCCTCACCCTCTATACGCCATCCGGAAGTAGCCGTTTTGACAATCCACCACGTTTGAGATTGATGGATCGGATGCGCCCACTTCGAAATGGTCAGGTTCAATGAACCTTGAGGGCAATACGTAAAAAGGCCCTGCGATTTCTCGCAAGGCCTTGATATTAAAGCAATTCGGATGGTGGGCGTGACAGGGATTGAACCTGTGACCCCTACGATGTCAACGTAGTGCTCTCCCGCTGAGCTACACGCCCTCCGTGGCGGCGGATAGACCACAAAACCGGTTGATGCGTCAACTGCTTTTTTTCGGTTTTGTGAAGGTTTTTTGAGAGGCCTTACGCCACAAGGAGTTTGTTGACCTCATCCACCAGATCGCGCAGATGGAACGGCTTGGAAAGCACCTTGGCGTCCTTCGGAGCCTTCGAATCGGCGTTCAGTGCAACGGCTGCAAAGCCGGTGATGAACATGACTTTGAGGTCCGGGTCGAGTTCGGTCGCGCGCCGTGCAAGCTCGATGCCATCCATTTCGGGCATGACGATATCGGTCAGCAGGAGCGAAAAGGGCTCTTCGCGAAGCCGGTCATAGGCGCTGGCACCGTTATCGAAGGAAGAAACCTTGTAACCGGCTTTTTCCAGCGCCTTGACGAGAAAGCGGCGCATATCGTTGTCGTCTTCAGCGAGAAGAATTTTCTGATTCATCATAAGTGACCGTAACTACTCAATGTTTGAAATACCCTAGCCCGATTATAGGATTTTCACGGTAAATATCCTGTGAACACGTGAATCGGTATAGCGCTGCTTAAGCGATAGTATGGACTTGCCGCACCGTAACTGGCAACATGAACATCCCGATTGTTTGCGACATGGTAAATGGCACTGAATGGACTGGGTAACGGGTGAATATGAGCTTTTTGAGGTAACGGAACCTGCCGTTCAAACCCTGCCATTTGTCTATAATTCCCCCCATAGCGGCCGCTGCTACCCCATTTCCTTCCTGGAATCGGCACGGCTCGATTCGCACGAGATCCGCCGCTCCGAAGATCACTTCGTCGACGAGCTGTTCGCGGCGGCACCGGAGATCGGCGCACCGCTTCTGAAGGCGAATTTCCCGCGCGCCTACCTGGACGTCAATCGCGAACCCTACGAACTCGATCCTCGCATGTTCGAAGGCACGTTGCCGCCTTATGCCAATATCGGCTCCATGCGGGTCGCCGGCGGTCTGGGAACGGTGCCGCGCATCGTCGCCGAGAATATGGATATCTATGCCCATCGCCTGCCGGTCGACGAGGCGCTTTCGCGGATCGAGACGATCTACAAGCCCTACCATGCCTGCCTGCGCCGCCTGCTTTCACGCACCCACGCTAATTTCGGAATGGCGGTGCTGATCGATTGCCATTCCATGCCGGGCAATATCCGTGTCGCCGGTTCAAATCTCAGGCCGGATGTGATCATCGGCGATCGCTACGGCACCAGCGCATCCCAGGAAGTCTCCCGCGCCGCCCTGCATTTTCTCGAGGAACTGGGTTTTGTCGCGGTCTGTAACAAACCCTATGCCGGCGGCTTCATCACCGAACATTATGGCCGGCCGATCCGCTCGCTGCATGCGCTGCAGATAGAGGTCAATCGCGCACTTTACGTCGATGAAAAGACGCTTCTGAAAAAAGCCGATTTTCCGGCCATTCAGGCATCGCTTGAAATCTTCATGCGCCAGCTCGGCGTCTTCGTTTCCGAATACGCGATAGAAACGTCGCTCGCTGCCGAGTAGCAGCTCGAATCACCCACTAATTCAATCTTTATCCCGGATCACCTGGCGGCTTGCCGGGCAAAAAAAACCGCGCCTTGGCGCGGTCAAGTCTAGGGAGGAAACACCCAAGGAGGGTATTTACAGTCAAAGACTGCAGGGTCACGCTACGCAGTATCTGCACAATTGTCAATCATTTTATTTTATGCATATTTTTTAGGCTTATGCTGAAAATATGGAAACACCGACCCCATCATCCGTATGAGTGGACGGCGGATGTGATTCCGGTCTATGCATTGCGCCACAGAATTCAGACCCAATATTCAGGCGATGAGGTTTCGCATGCTGCCCGACCGGGATTTCTTCTTCAAACTTGCCGATGCCGCCAGCGCCGAGACGCTTCCCCGCTTCCGCACGGGCATTGCCGTCACCAATAAGCAGGATGGTGGCTACGACCCGGTGACGGAAGGCGATCAGGCAGCAGAAACCGCCATTCGCACCCTGATTGAAGCACATTTTCCGCAGCATGGTATTCTCGGCGAAGAACACGGCAATGTCGGTCTCGACCGCGACCATATCTGGGTCATCGACCCGATCGACGGCACCCGCGCCTTCATTTCGGGCGTGCCTGTCTGGGGCACGCTGATCGGCTTCCAGTCGGCCGGCCGCGCCACGATGGGCATCATGGACCAGCCCTTCACCAAAGAGCGTTATTTCGCCGATGGTGAGGCGGCGTGGTATTTCGGGCCGGATGGCGAGCGGAAGATCCGCACGCGCAATTGCGCTTCGCTATCGGACGCCGTTTTGTTCACCACGACTCCCCACATCTTTACTGCGGAAGAAAAGCCCCTTTACGAAGAAGTGCAGGATCAGGTCCGCCTTTTCCGCTACGGCGTGGATTGTTACGCCTATTGCCTGCTTGCGGCCGGCCATGTCGATCTGGTGATCGAATCCGGCCTGAAGCCCTATGATGTCGGCGCGTTGATCCCCGTCATCGAACAGGCCGGCGGCATCATGACCACCTGGGATGGCGGGCGCCCGGAAAATGGTGGCCGCATTCTCGCAGCCGGCTCAAAAGCGGTGCACGAACAAGCGCTCGCCATTCTGTCCAAACTCTAGGCAACCCGCTTGAGCGGCCATCACTCCGGCGCGAAAAACGCGTCGATGGCCGCCAGCACCTGTTTGCGGAAAACATCGCGCTCATGCAGCAATTCGTGGCGCGCGCCGGTTATCGGAAGAAGCTGCGCCGCCCGGAAATTGCGTGAAAGTTCTTCCTGCGCCTTATAGGGCGTGATCGTATCCAGCATCGGCGCCAGAATAAGCGTCGGTACGGTAATATTCGTCAGGTGATCCTGGCGTTTCACCCGGCCCATGGTCTTCAGCGCCTCATAGACCCAGCGCGCCGTCGGCGCACCGATGAACAATTCCGAAAACTGCCGGTGCAGGGTCAGATTTCTGGCAAAACGCCTGGCGTCCGAGGTCAGCGGATTGCCGTCGAAATCCCGCTCGCGCTGGTCTCTTCCGAGCTGAACCCTGCCGAGACCGACAAGACTCAAGACCGTAGCAACAATCCGGATCACGGGTGAGGGAACCGATTGCTGGCTATCCAGCTCGATGAAGGGCGAACAAAGGGCCAGACGGTCAATGCGGTTCGACAGGCCGGGAGCAGCCGCAAGTGCTGCAAGCGCGCCGGTAGAATGCGCGATCATGAAGAATGGCAGCCGCGTATCCGGCAGCACCACCTGCTCGAGAAAAAGGCTGATGTCATGCTGGTAGTCGGAGAACCGCCGCACATGCCCGGCACCCGGCTTCTTGAGCAGCCTCTCGGAACCGCCCTGCCCGCGTGTATCGAAGGTCGCAACCCAGAAACCCATGGCGGTAAGATCGCCAACCGTTTCGAAATATTTCTCGATACATTCATTCCTGCCATGCAGCAGAACCACCGTTCCGCGGGCAATATGGCGGCTGGCGCGGAAGATTGCATATCGAAGCTGTTTGCCGCCATGGCCGGTAAAATATCCGACGGTATGGTTGCCGGGAACCGGGTTGTCTTCACTGGCGCGCAATGTGGCTTCGATCATCGGTCTTTTCCGGCTTTTGTGCCTTTTCGGGATAGGTCGGCGGCGCGGGAAGGTCAAAGAAAAAATTGCCGGAACCGTCGGTTAAAGCAGTCGCGGTTCCGGCGAATAAGACAGAAGAAGAAGGGACGTTATTGCTTCTGTCCACGGAGAATGTCTCCGATGACCGATGTTTTATGGCTCTCAAACTGAACGATGCCGGAACCTGACGTTCAGCCATGGTTCATGTTGCTTTCACCTTTTCACGCCCCTTGACGCGGCGGCAAGCCATTCCCATCTCATTCATGCGGTCGCCAGAACGGGACCGCGCCATATGTCCGGCCGTAGCCAGAACGGGACGCCGGACTTAACCGCAAACAGTCGCTTCTTAAGGAGGACACCATGCGTCACGTTGATTTTTCCCCCCTCTATCGTTCCACCGTCGGCTTCGACCGTCTTTTTTCGATGCTTGACGGCCTCGGCCAGCCCGAACAGGCCCAGTCCTATCCGCCCTACAATATCGAGCGGACCGGCGAAAACACCTATCGCATCACCATGGCCGTTGCCGGTTTCGATGAGAACGAACTCAGCATCGAATCCCGCGCCAATGCGCTTACGGTGAAGGCCGAGAAGGCCACGGACGAAAAAACAACCGAGGGAGAATTCCTGTATCGCGGCATCGCCACGCGCGCTTTCGAACGCCGCTTCCAGCTTGCCGACCACGTCGAAGTCCAGACCGCTTCCTTGAAGAACGGGCTGCTTCACATCGACCTCGTCCGCAATATTCCGGAAGCGATGAAGCCGCGCCGCATCGCGATCTCGTCCGACAGCGCCGATGCGCCGAAGACAATCGAAGCCCAGATTTCCCCGGCTCAGGTCAACTAAGCTTTTCTGACATGCAAAAAGAACGGCCCCTTAGGGGGGGCCGTTTTTGTTTGCGGAAATCCTGTTAGCGAGCGGATGCCGCCGCACCCTCTGCAGCAGCCGTTTCCGCGATCGCTGCCTTTTCATGCGCCTTGCGGGCATAACGCTGAGCAAGAACCGCGCAGACCATCAGCTGTATCTGATGGAAGAGCATGATCGGCAGAACGATCGCGCCAATGCTCTGGCCGGCGAAAATCGCGCCCGCCATGGGAACACCACTTGCGAGGCTCTTCTTCGATCCGCAGAAGGTGATGGTGATTTCATCGGCCTTCTCGAAACCGAGCAGACGGCTGCCGAACATGGTTACGCACAGAACAAGCGCCAGAAGCACGATGTTGATGAGGATGACAACGCCGATATCCCTGAGCGAAAACGTGTGCCAGATGCCCTCGATGACAGCGTCGGAGAATGCGAGATAGACCACCATCAGGATCGAACCGCGATCGACCGGGGACAGCAGCTTCTTGCGCGCCCGAATCCAGTCGCCGATCCAGGGCTGCAGAGCCTGCCCGACGATGAACGGCAACAGAAGCTGCAGGAAGATTTGCAGGAACGCGTCCAGCGAAAAGCCGCCGCCATGGCCGCCCACCGTAAACAGCAGGCCAACCAGCAATGGCGTGAGGAACATGCCGAAGATATTCGAGGCCGAGGCCGAACAGATCGCCGCTGGCACGTTTCCGCCCGCCATGGAGGTGAAGGCGATGGAAGACTGTACGGTGGATGGCAGCACGCAGAGAAACAGCACACCCATATAAAGCGGCGCCGGCAGGATGCTTTCGGGAATGAAACCGATCGCCACGCCGAGAAGCGGGAAAAGGCCGAAGGTGACGAGCAGGATCGCCAGATGCAGGCGCCAGTGCAGGATGCCCGCAATCACCACATCCCGCGAAAGCCGCGCACCATGCAGAAAGAAGAGAAGCGCGATCGCCAGTTTCGTCGCAAGGCCGAAATACTCCGCCGGCTCGCCGCTAATCGGCAAGATGGAGGCCAAAATCACGGTGGCCACCAGCATCATGGTGAAACGATCGGGCAGGAAGCGGGTCATGGGAGTCTTTCCGGCATCGGTTTTGCTTGAAACGGGCGTCACTATCGCTCATCATGATTTCGGATGCAAAGATTAACAGTTATCACGATTTGAGATAATGCTGAACCTTCAACATCTTGCCAGCTTCGTCATGCTTCAGCAAACCGGCAGTTTCACGCTTGCTGCCGATCGGCTGGGTATTGGCCAATCCACCGTCAGCCAGCATATTCAAAGGCTTGAGGCAGCCCTTGGCCGCCGGCTGATCGCCCGTAGCACCCATCAGGTGAAACTGACTGGCGAGGGCGAGGCGCTGCTTGGTTATGCCCGCAACATGCTGGAGATCGACAGCAAGGTCTCATCGCTCTTCAGCGAAAACCGTCTGCGCGGGCGGCTGCGGCTCGGCGTCTCGGAGGATTTCGTCGCCAGCCGGCTGACGGCCATTCTGGAGGAATTCATCCGCCTTTATCCGTTGGTGGATCTCGAATTGACGGTCTCGCTGAGCGGCGTGCTTTACCAGATGCAGGATAATGGTGAGCTGGATGTGGTGCTCGCCAAACGCCGCCTCGGCGACAAGCTGGGTCACTTCCTTTACCGCGAACCGCTGGTCTGGCTGGCGCGCGACCCGGAACGCATGCTGAACCAGCCGGACGCCCTGCCGCTGATCGCCTTTCCGCCGCCCAGCATCACCCGAAAGGCGGCGCAGGAAGCATTGGACCGGGCCGGCCTCTCCTGGCGGATCGTCTGCACCTGCGGCAGCCTCAGCGGACTTACCGCTGCCGCAAGAGCGGGCATGGGCATTCTGGTGCAGCCACGCAGCATGGCGCCGGCAGGCCTCAAGGAGATTGCGGCGGGTGTGCTGCCGGCTCTGGAGGATGTGGAATTCGTGCTTCAGCCCAGCAAGGGCGCGGATACGAAGCTGGTGCGCGCCCTTTCCGATCTCGTGTCGAGCAAGAGCATCGCACCTGGCAGCTTCGTATAGATTTCCTGGCGCATTTCCGAAAGCAAAACCGCTTCACACTTTTGCTGGAAATACTCTAGTTTTCCCGTTTCGAGAGGCAGCGGCCGACGCTGTCGCGCCAGCCGGCAATAGCGTTTTTCCGCTCGCCCTCTTCCATATCCGGGCTGAAACGGCGATCACGCCGCCAATGGTCGGCAAAGGCCTTGCGGTCCGGCCAGATACCAGCGCGCGATGCTGCGAGCCATGCGGCACCGAGAATGGTCGTCTCGAGAAAGACAGGACGATCGACGGGTGCTGCAAGAATATCCGCCAGCCGCTGCATGGTCCAATCGGAAGCGACCATGCCGCCATCGACCCTCAGCACCGTCTTGCCATTATCACCCGCCCAGTCCTTGCGCATGGCGTCCAGCAGATCGAAGGTCTGGTAGGCCACGCTTTCCAGCGCCGCGCGCGCAAATTCCGCCGGGCCGGTGCCGCGTGTCAGGCCAAAGATCGCACCCCGCGCCTCGGCGTCCCAGTAAGGCGCGCCAAGACCGGTAAAGGCCGGTACGAGATAAACACGCTGCCTTGGATCGGCCTTTTCGGCAAGCGCACTGACTTCTGATGCAACCGAGATGAAGCCAAGCTCGTCACGCAGCCATTGCACGGCGGCACCTGCGATGAAGATCGAGCCTTCGAGCGCATAGGTCGTGACGCCATCGAGGCGGTAAGCGATCGTCGTCAGCAGGCGATTGGTGGAGGCGACGCGATCAGTGCCGGTGTTGAGAAGCGCAAAGCAGCCGGTGCCATAGGTGGATTTCATCATGCCCGGCTCGAAGCAGGCGTTGCCGATCACGGCCGCCTGCTGATCGCCGGCGACGCCAAGGATCGGGATTTCCGCACCCAGCAGCGACCTGTCCGTCACGCCGAAATCGGCGGCGCAATCCAGCACTTCCGGCAGCATGGCGCGCGGAATATCGAGGATCGACAGGAGTTCATCATCCCAGGCGTTGTCTTCGATATTGTAGATCAGCGTTCGCGAGGCATTGGTGGCGTCGGTCACATGGCGGCGGCCACCGGTGAGACGGTAGATCAGGAAACTGTCGACCGTGCCGAAGCAGATTTCCCCCTTCACGGCTTTTTCGCGAAGGCCGCTGACGCTGTCGAGAAGCCATTTCAACTTCGTGCCGGAAAAATAGGGATCGAGCAGCAGCCCGGTCTTTTTCGAAAAAAGCGGCTCGAGTCCCCGGCGTTTCAGATCCTCGCAGACAGGCGCGGCGCGCCGATCCTGCCAGACGACGGCGCGATGCACGGCCTCACCGGTATTACGGTCCCAAAGCACGGTCGTTTCGCGCTGGTTGGTGATGCCGATCGCCGCGATATCGGATGCGGCGATGCCGGCATCGGCAAGCGCCAACCGGATGGTTTCCAGCACACTTTTCCAGATATCCTCTGCATCGTGTTCGACCCAGCCGGAGGCCGGGAAATGTTGCGGAAATTCTCGCTGCCCGACACCGATGACCCGCATGTCGCGATCAAAGACCATCGACCTTGTCGATGTCGTTCCCTGATCGATCGCCAGAATATAACCGCCCATTATGCTACTCCCTTTCAGACGCAATGACGGGGCGGCAAAGCCGCCCCGGTTTAAGATTTCATGCAGAAATTACTTCTGCCAGCTTTTGACCAGTTCGTCGTAATTGACGGTGACCGGCTTTTCCTTTTCGTTGGCGATCTTCAACTGCGGCGCCAGATTGCCCTTCGAAACGGCATCCTTGTTCCAGTATTCGATATCGTGCTCTTCCGCCAGTTTCGGACCGATATCGCCCTGCACGCCGGCACGTTCCAGACGGCTCATGACTTTTTCTTGCTCGGCGCAGAGAGAGTCCATTGCCGCCTGAGCCGTCTTTGCGCCCGAAGACGCATCGCCGATCGCCTGCCACCACAGCTGTGCCAGCTTCGGATAGTCAGGAACGTTGGTGCCGGTTGGCGACCACTGCACGCGGGCCGGTGAACGATAGAACTCGATGAGACCACCGAGCTTGGTGGCCCGGTCCGTGAAGCTCTTGTGGTGGATGGTGGTGTCGCGAATGAAGGTCAGACCCACATGGCTCTTTTTCACATCCACGGTCTTGGAGGTCACGAACTGCGCGTAAAGCCAGGCGGCCTTGGCGCGGTCGTCGGGGGTGGATTTCATCAGCGTCCACGAACCCACATCCTGATAACCGAGTTTCATGCCGTCCTTCCAGTAGACGCCATGCGGCGAAGGTGCGACGCGCCATTTCGGCGAACCGTCCTCGTTCACCACAGGCAGGCCGGGCTTGGCCATATCTGCCGTGAAGGCCGTGTACCAGAAGATCTGCTGGGCGATGTTGCCCTGCGCCGGCACCGGGCCGGATTCGGAGAAGGTCATGCCCTGCGCTTCGGGCGGCGCATATTTCTTCAGCCATTCGAGATATTTCTCGATGGAATAGACGGAAGCCGGACCATTGGTATCGCCGCCGCGCGCCACGCAGGAACCGACCGGCTGCGACTTGTCGTTGACCTTGATGCCCCATTCATCGACCGGCAGACCGTTTGGCAGGCCCTTGTCGCCGTTGCCGGCCATGGAAAGCCAGGCATCGGTGAAGCGCCAGCCGAGCGACGGGTCCTTCTTGCCATAGTCCATATGGCCAAAGACCTTCTTGCCATCGACATCGCGGCCGGTGAAGAATTCGGCAATATCCTCATAGGCCGACCAGTTGACGGGCACGCCGAGGTCATAACCATATTTGGCCTTGAAATCGGCCTTGTTCTTTTCGTTGTTGAACCAGTCATAACGGAACCAGTAGAGGTTCGCGAATTGCTGGTCGGGAAGCTGGTAGAGCTTCTTGTCCGGCGCCGTCGTAAAGGCGCTGCCGATGAAATCCTTGAGGTCAAGACCGGGATTGGTGACGTCCTTGCCTTCATTGGCCATGAAGTCGGTCAGGTTGCGCACCTGCTGGTAACGCCAATGGGTGCCGATGAGGTCACTGTCATTGACCCAGCCGTCATAGAGGTTCTGACCGGTCTGCATCTGGGTCTGGATCTTTTCGACCACATCACCTTCCTGGATCAGGTCGTGCGTGACCTTGATACCGGTAATGGCGGTGAAGGCCGGAGCCAGAACCTTGGATTCATACTCATGGGTCGTGAGCGATTCGGAAACGACCTTGATCTCCATGCCCGCGAAAGGTTTCGCGGCATCGACAAACCATTGCAGCTCCTTTTCCTGATCGCCACGCGAAAGCGACGAGAGATCGCCGATTTCCTTGTCCAGAAACTGCTTTGCTTCCTCCATTCCGGCGAAAGCGGAACCCGTCATTGCCAGCAGCATGGCCGCCGTCGTCGTCATCAGATGCCGTCGCATATCAGTCCTCCCAAGGGTTTGCGATTGCATGAAGTCTGCTGGTGCGGTTTTCCTCCGCCGCACCTTTTTCCTGCTCTAGACAAAACGGAAAACGCCGATGGCGTAGACCGCAGACAGAGCGAGAGCCCACCACAGGTTCGGGCCGACCAGCCCGAGCCATGCGAGATGAATGAAGGCGCTGCCGAGCAGCGAGATGAACAACCGGTCGCCGCGCGTGGTCTCGAAGCGCAAGATGCCGAAGCGGGGATTGCCGCCGGGCGAGAGATATTCCCAGAACCACATGCCGACGAGCAGCACGGCAATGGCGCCGAAAAACGCAGCCGTCTGCCAGGTCCAGGCCATCCAGGTAAAATCGGGCATCTTCGTCATGGTCAAACCCTCCCCAGCGCAAAGCCCTTGGCGATGTAATTACGCACGAACCAGATCACCAGCGCGCCGGGGATCAGTGTCAACACGCCGGCGGCGGCAAGCAGGCCCCAGTCCATGCCGGCGGCGGAAACGGTTCGCGTCATGGTCGCGGCAATCGGCTTGGCGTCCGTCGTCGTCAGCGTGCGGGCGATCAGAAGCTCGACCCACGAGAACATGAAGCTGAAGAAGCAGGCGACACCGATGCCGGAAGCGATGAGCGGCATGAAGATCTTCACGAAGAATTTCGGGAAGGAATAGCCGTCAATATAGGCGGTCTCGTCGATTTCCTTCGGCACACCGGACATGAAACCTTCGAGAATCCACACCGCCAGCGGCACGTTGAACAGGCAGTGCGCCAGCGCCACCGCGATATGTGTGTCGATCAGACCGAATGCCGAATAAAGCTGGAAGAAAGGCAGCGCGAAGACGGCGGGCGGCGCCATACGGTTTGTCAGCAGCCAGAAGAACAGGTGCTTGTCGCCCAGAAAACGGTAACGTGAGAAGGCATAAGCCGCTGGAAGCGCCGCCGCGACCGAAATCACCATATTCATCACGACGTAAGTAATCGAATTGATGTAACCCGAATACCAGGATGAATCCGTGAAGATCGTCCTGTAGTTCTGCAACGTTGGCTGGTGCGGATAAAGCGTCATGGACGACACGATTTCCGAATTCGTCTTGAAGCTCATATTGATGAGCCAGTAGATTGGCACGAGCAACAGCACGATATAGATCGTCGGCACCAGCCAGGAAAACCTGGACGGCCCATGGTGACGGCGTGACCTTGCCGTTGCGGCAAAACCAGGCCGTACCGAGGCAGCAACTGCCGCAGAACCAGTACCCATGCCATTACGTTCCACACCGGTCGTGACGTTCGAAGCACTCATGTCTCAAGTCTCCGCGTCGTGGCTGGTCATGACGGTGTAGAACACCCAGGACAGCAGCAGGATGATGAGGAAGTAGATCAGCGACATGGCTGCCGCAGGCCCGAGGTCAAACTGGCCGAGCGCGACCTTCACGAGATCGATGGACAGGAAGGTCGTGGAATTGCCGGGGCCGCCGCCGGTGACGACGAAAGGCTCGGTATAGATCATGAAACTGTCCATGAAGCGTAGCAGGAAGGCGATCAGCAGCACCCGCTTCATCTTCGGCAGCTGGATGTACCGGAACACCGCAAAACGTGACGCGCCATCGATCCTTGCCGCCTGATAATAGGCGTCCGGAATGGAGACAAGGCTGGCGTAGCACAACAGCACGACAAGGCTTGTCCAGTGCCACACATCCATGATGATGACCGTAATCCATGCGTCAACCGGATCGTTGACGTAGTTATAGTCAAGACCAAGCTGATTGGCGTAATAACCGAGCAGTCCGATATCGCTGCGGCCGAACACCTGCCAGATCGTGCCGACAACATTCCAAGGCACCAGCAGCGGCAGCGCCATCGTCACGAGGCAGACCGGCACGCCGATGCCGGATTTGGGCATCTTGAGCGCGATGAATATGCCGAGCGGAATTTCGATCGCCAATATGATGCCGGAAAACACCAGGTTGCGTCCGAGAGCGTTCCAGAAGCGATCGGAACTGAGGATTTCCTCGAACCATTGCGTTCCCGCCCAGAAGAACTGGTTATTGCCGAACGTATCCTGCACCGAATAGTTCACGACGGTCATCAGCGGAATGACGGCAGAAAAGGCGACCAGCACCAGCACCGGCAGCACCATGAACCACGCCTTGTTGTTCCAGCTCTTTTCCATGGTCAGGCTCCCATCTTCACGCGCCAGGAATCGGCAAAGACACCGATCGCGGCCGGATCGAAGCGAACACCCGCTTCCGCCGGAATTTCCTCGTCTTCCGCAACGACGATCGCGAGCTTCTGGCCGGCAAACCGGGCGCGCACGATCTTCTGCCGGCCGATATCCTCGACCTTGTCAACAGTGATGGGCATACCGCCCCGTTCCAGCCGGACGAATTCCGGGCGGATGCCGATCTCGATCCGCTGCTTTCCATCAACCTTCGGCGCACCTGCCAGCGGCACGCCGAGGCCGCCGACAACCGCCGTCGCCCCTTCGATGCTGGCGGGCAGCACGTTCATGCCCGGTGAGCCGATGAAATAACCGACGAAAGTGTGTCCCGGCCGTTCGAAAAGCTCGGCGGGCGTGCCGATCTGGACGATCTGCCCGTCATACATGACGACCACCTTGTCCGCGAAGGTCAAAGCCTCGGTCTGGTCATGGGTCACATAGACCATGGTGAAACCGGACTGGCGATGCAGGCGCTTCAGCTGCGAGCGCAGCACCCACTTCATATGCGGATCGATCACCGTCAGCGGTTCGTCGAAAAGAATGGCATTGACGTCGGAACGTACCAGGCCGCGCGCCAGCGAAATCTTCTGCTTCTGGTCTGCCGTCAATCCGCGCGCATGGCGTTTGGCCATGCCGGAAAGATCGGTCATTTCGAGAATTTCCCGCACCCGGCGGCCCACCTCGGCCTCCGGCACATGCCGGTTGCGCAGCGGAAAGGCGAGATTGTCGTAGACCGTCATCGTGTCGTAGACGACCGGGAACTGGAACACCTGCGCAATATTGCGGTCTTCGGTGGCAAAATCGGTCACGTCAGTTCCGTCAAAGGCGATGCGGCCTTCCGACGGACGCAGCAGGCCGGAAATGATGTTGAGCAGCGTGGTCTTGCCGCAGCCGGAAGGCCCAAGCAGCGCATAGGCGCCGCCGTCCTCCCATTCGTGATGAACTTCCTTCAGGGCATATTCGCCGGCAGCCTGCGCCTTGGCATTATAGGCGTGGCGGATATGATCGAGCGTGATGCGTGCCATGACCGATCTCCCTTACGCCGCTTCGCCGATGGCGCGGCCATTCGCGTCAAAGGCCATCAGGTGTTTTGTATCGAGAAAGAGCTCGATATCTCTGTCCGGTTCGATGTCGTGGATGCCATGCGCCAGCATGACCCAGCGCCTGCCGGAAAATTCCACATGCACGAAGCTCTCCGATCCGGCGATTTCCGAAATCAGCGTCCGCGCACGGATGGATTGCCGCGCCTCACCCTTCGCATGCGGGAAAAGATGATGCGGCTGGAAAGCAATGGTCAAAGGTCCGTCCGGCACGGCCGCAAGATGCGCCGGCACCGTGACAACGGCCTGATTGGCACGGGTGAAAGCCCCACCCGTCTTGATGACCTCGATGGTGTTGAGCGGCGGGTCGGCGAAGATTTCCGCGGTCACGATATCCACCGGACGCCGGTAGACCTCGATCGTGCGGCTAAACTGCGTCACCCGCCCTTCGTTAAGCGTCGCGGTATTGCCGCCCAGCAGCAGCGCTTCTGACGGTTCGGTCGTGGCATAAACGAAGATCGCACCGGATTCCGCAAAAATGCGCGGCAGTTCCTCACGCAATTCTTCGCGCAGCTTGTAATCGAGATTGGCCAGCGGCTCGTCGAGCAGCACCAGATTGGCGTTCTTGACGATGGCTCTTGCAAGCGCGGTGCGCTGCTGCTGGCCACCAGAAAGATTGAGGGGCGTGCGGTCTAGATAGGGCGTCAGCTTCAGAAGCTCGGCCGCCTTCCTGACCTCCCTATCGATGGTCGCCTGATCCTTGCCGGCAACCCGCATCGGCGAAGCGATATTTTCATAAACCGAGAGCGCCGGATAGTTGATGAACTGCTGATAGACCATGGCGACATTACGCTTCTGCACCGGAAAGCCCGTCACGTCCTCGCCATTAAAAAAGATCTCGCCGGCGCTCGGCTTGTCCAGCCCGGCCATCAGCCGCATCAGCGTCGTTTTGCCCGAAAGTGTCGGTCCAAGCAGGACGTTCAGGCTTCCGCGCTGCAACGTCAGATCGATCGGGTGAATATGATACTCACCGCCAACCATCTTCGAGACGTTTCGCAATTCAAGCATGGTGATCCAAAGCCTCCTCCGCTTTTCGATCGGATCGTCAGATTGCCTTCAAGCGTTCACCCGCAATGTCTTCGATATAATCCTCCAGCCCACGCACCTCTTCGGGGGTTAAAAACAGCCCCTGCTTGGTGCGGCGCCACAGAATATCCTCCGCCGTCAGCGCCCATTCCCTCGCCATCAGCCAGCGAACCTCAGCCTCGTAGAGCGTGCCGCCGAAAAACCGCCCCATCGCCGCCGTCTCAGTCGCATTGCCGATCAGCGCCGTCGCATCCGTTCCGTAGCAGCGCACAAGCCGCTTTGCATGACGCTCTTCGAGAAAGGGGTAACGTGAACGCAGCGCCGAAACTTCCGCGACGTAGGCTTCGGCACCGAAATCTCCACCCGGCAAATGCGAGCCCGCGGTCCATGGCGCACCCTTTTCACCCAGCGCATCGCCGATTTTTTCAAGAGCATGTTCGGCAAGCCGCCGATAGGTGGTGAGCTTGCCGCCGAAAATATTGAGAAGCGGCGCTTCGCCTTCCGCCCCTTCGGTTTTCAGCACATAATCGCGGGTCGCTTCCTGCGCTTTTGACGCGCCGTCATCGAACAAGGGCCGCACGCCGGAATAGGTCCAGACGATATCCGCCGGCCCCACCGGTTCAGCGAAATATTCGCTCGCCGCATTGCAAAGATAGCTGATCTCCTCGTCGCTGATCTTAACAGCACGGGGGTCGGCGGTATAGTCGCGATCCGTCGTGCCGATCAGCGTAAAGTCCTGTTCGTAAGGGATGGCGAAGATAATGCGGCCATCAGGATTCTGGAAAAAATAGGCGCGCGGATCGGAAAACTTCTTGCGCACGATGATGTGGCTGCCTTGCACGAGGCGGACATTGTGGACATTGTTTTTACCGAATGTCGAAGACAGCACCTTGTCCACCCAGGGGCCGGCGGCATTCACCAGCATGCGCGCCCGGTGGGTCTTGGCTTCTCCGGCGACATTTTTCGTTTCAATCCGCCAGAAGGCGCCTTCGCGCCGGGCCGAAACCACCTGCGTACGATTGAGGATCAAAGCACCGCGATTAGCGGCATCGCGGGCATTCAGCACCACAAGACGGGCATCGTCCACCCAGCCATCCGAATATTCAAAGGCGCGGGCGAAAATCGGCTTCAGCGGCTTTCCGGCGGGATCACGGCGCAGATCAAGCGAGCGTGTGGCGGGCAAAAGCTTGCGGCCGCCGAGATGGTCGTAAAGAAATAACCCGAGACGCACGAGCCAGGCCGGGCGCACGCCACCCTTCTGGAACGGTAGTACGAAGCGCATCGGCCAGATGATGTGCGGCGCCATGGCCCACAGCACCTCACGCTCCATAAGCGCTTCGCGCACCAGACGAAATTCGTAATGTTCGAGATAACGCAAACCGCCATGGATGAGTTTGGTCGCGGCGGACGAGGTGCCGGAGGCAAAATCGTTCATTTCCGCAAGCGCCACGGAATAGCCCCTGCCAACGGCGTCACGCGCGATGCCGCAGCCATTGATACCGCCGCCGATCACGAAAATATCGTGAATTGCCTCGTCAGACATGGACCCTCCCGTGCTTTCATCGACGCTCTCCTCATCGATATATTGAAAGCACAGCCATCTAATTCGAAGACAAAACGAATGTCAAACGAAATCAAAAAGCCCCTTGAATCAGGCGTCGCGACCCTCGGTTTCGATCAGCCGGACATCGTGATCGGCACAGATGGTACGGATGGAATCAACAGGACAATGATCGGTAATGAAGGTGTGCACCTGGGAAAGATGACCGATACGCACGGGGGCCGTGCGCTCGAATTTAAGCGAATCCGACACCAGAATGACATGGCGCGCATTGGAGATGATCGCCTGCGCCACCTTGACCTCACGGAAGTCAAAGTCGAGCAAAGCCCCGTCTTCATCGATGGCCGAAACGCCGATGACGGCAAAATCAACCTTGAACTGGCGGATGAAATCCACAGCCGCCTCGCCGACGATACCACCATCGGAACCGCGCACGACACCGCCGGCAATCACCACTTCGATGCCGGGGAAAACCCTCAACCTGTTGGCAACATTGATGTTGTTGGTAATAACCATCAACTCGTGATGATCCGCGAGCGCTTCACCAACTGCCTCGGTCGTGGTGCCTATATTGATGAAAAGCGACGAGTTATTGGGGATGAGGGCCGCGGCAGCGGCGCCGATCGCCTGTTTTTCGGACGATGCGATGGCGCGGCGCGCCTCGTATTTGACGTTTTCATTGCCGCTTGGAAAGAGCGCGCCGCCGTGGATGCGGGTCAGCACCCGCGTATCGCAGAGATCGTTCAGATCCTTGCGGATCGTCTGGGGGGTCACCGAAAACCGCGCCGCCAGTTCATCGACCAGCACCCGGCCGTTCGCTTTCGCCAGCGCAACGATTTCATCCTGACGCGGTGTGAGCAGCATTTCACCCTCCCTCCTCTTTCAATTTTTTCGTTTTATTGAAGAGCGAACGAAAAACCAATGTCAAGGGAGGGTTTACGGTGAGAAGGATCGCCGGTTAGCGGAAACTATCAAAAATCTTGTTAGCCGGCTTTTTGAACAGGCCCAGCATCGGCTTCCTCGTTGCGGGTAACGGAAAATGCCGCGGAGGCGTTATGGAACGTATCACCGATGCCAATCAGCACAGGTTCGTTCACGCCCAGTCTCTCGACCGCGGCAGCCAGTTGCGCAAGCGAACCGCACCATCGTCGCTCATTGGCGCGGCTGACGGAAATCATCACCACCACGGGTGTCGATGCGGGCATTCCCTGGGCAAGCAGGCAGGACTGAATATCGCCGGCGGTTCGTCCGCCCATATAAAAGACAGTGGTGACGGAGGGGTTCGACAGGGACTGCCAGTCGATATTCTCCGGCAGCTTCCCCTGCCGGGAATGACCAGTGATGAAGCGTACCGACTGGGCATGGTCGCGATGGGTCAAGGACACGCCTAGGCGCGAGGCCATGGCGCTTGCGGCAGTGATGCCGGGCACGACTTCGACCGGGATATTTTCGGCCTCCAGCGCGGCGATCTCCTCGCCGGCGCGCCCGAAAATCATCGGATCGCCGGATTTCAGCCGCACCACCCGTTTTCCGGCCTTGGCGAGGCGGATCATCATCTCGTTGATGTCTTCCTGCCTGCAGCTTTCCCGGCCACCACGTTTGCCAACCAGCATGCGCTTCGCCTCCCGCCGCGCCAGTTCCAGCACTTCGGCTGAAACAAGATCGTCGAACAGGATGACATCGGCCGCCTGCAAAGCGCGCACCGCTTTCAGAGTCAGCAGTTCGGCATCGCCCGGTCCGGCGCCTACAAGCGTCACCAGCCCGGCGCGCGAACCCACCCGACCGGCCTGCGTTCCGATATCCGCAAGCAGCCGTTCTTCGCTGCCTTCATCCAGCCTTTCGGTGAACGCCCGATCGACGAATTTTTCCCAGAAAGAGCGTCGCGCCGGACCCGGCACGAGTCGCAGATTGACGCGCTCGCGAATTGTCTGGGCAAGCGCGCCCCAGTCCTTGAGGGCCAGCGGCAGCAAGGTTTCGATGCGCCGGCGGATGGCCTGCGCCAGGATGGGTGCGGCGCCATCGGTGGAAATCGACACCACCACCGGCGAGCGATTGACGATGGAGCCGAACTGGAACTGGCAGAACTCCGGCTTGTCGATGACATTGACGGGAATGCCAGCCGCTCGTGCGGCATGGTAAAATCTTTCCGCCTCTTCATCGGTCTCGCAATCCGCCAGCGCTAGTTCCGCGCCCTTGAAAATATCCGCACCCCATGAACGGTCATGCCATATCAGCATCGGGCTTTTTGCGACGAGCGTCGCGAAGCTTTCCGAAAGCTCGCTTTCCTCACAATAAAGATGAAGTTCCGCCCCGCAGGCCAGCAGCAGTTCCGCCTTCCAGGCCGCCCCATCCGATCCGCCCGCCAAAACCACGCGCTTGCCCTCAAGTCCCCAGAAGACAGGCAACTTAGCGAGCTTCTCCATACGAGCCGGTTCATTCCGCTGCGGTTTTAAGGCATCCATCGATGATCCCCCTGATTTCAGCGCGGCAGGAGCCGCAATTGGTTCCGGCATTCAACGCCTTGCCGATGGCTTCGACACTGTGGCAGCCATCACGGATAGCGGCCGTGATCTGGTTCACCCCGACATTGAAGCAGGAGCAGACCGTCGCACCCGGATCAGCCCGGCCCGCACCGGGACGCCCGGCGACCAGCGCAAAGCGCATGCGCAAATCCTCGTGGCGCTCAGTAAGTTGCGAGATCGCCCAGTTGCGGGCAACGGCCACCGGTTCATTGGCAATGAACAGTGCCGCAAGCAGTGTTTCGCCGTCGAAAAAGGCGAGACGCAGATCGCCCGTCTGCCGGTCGCTGTAACCCAGCGGCTCGATCCTGGCATCGATGCCGAAAACCTGTCGCGCCCAGAGCGTCCAGTCCTGCGGCTCTTCGGCAAAGGCAAGCTCCATGCGATAGCCGCCATCGGCTTTGGCGATGGCCCAGTAGGCGCAATCCGGCGCATCGGGCCGGGTGCGGGAAATGGCAAAACCATAGGCCTTCGCCGCAAAACGCCTTGCCTTCACCGCCACGTTTTTCGAAGCGGGCTGGCCGGAATGCGGATCCGTAACAGGTGCCACAACCATATCGATGCGCGCCCGCGAGGCAAACTGATCGTTCCAGTGCATCGGTACGAAGACCGAACCGCGCGCCTGCCTTTCGCTGACCAGCGCCCGCAGCAGAACCTTGCCATGAGGACTTTCCAGCTCCACTAGATCGGCGCTTTCAATTCCCAGCGCCTGCGCATCGCGCGGGTGAAGCTCGGCGAAGGGTTCGGCGATATGGGCGGTAAGCCGCGCGCTTTTGCCGGTGCGGGTCATGGTGTGCCATTGATCGCGGATGCGGCCGGTATTCAGTGTCAGCGGATAGTCGGGTGACGTCCTGCGGGTGTCCGGCAAGGCGGTGGCTATGAACCGCGCCTTGCCATCGCCATGATAAAACCGGCCATCCGCGAAAAAGCGGGTAACGGTGGCGTCACTGGATTCGGCTTTCGGCCATTGAAAGGGTGTCATCGCATCATAGGAATCCCGTTCGACACCGCTAATATCGAAATCGCGACTGCCCGCATTCTCAAAGCCGGAAAGAGCGGCGTGTTCGGCGAAAATCTCCGATGCCTGGCCAAAGGCGAAGGCTGCGTCAAAACCCATGCGCCGACCCACTTCCGCCATTTGCCACCAGTCAGCCTTCGCTTCACCCGGAGCATCGAGAAAACCGCGCTGACGCGAAATCCGTCGTTCGGAATTGGTGACGGTGCCGTCCTTTTCGCCCCAGCCGAGCGAGGGCAGGAGGACATCGGCATGGCGGGCCGTATCGGTACTGGCCATGACCTCGGAGACCACAACGAAAGGACAGGCCTTGATGGCCGCCTCGACGGCACCGGCATCCGGCATGGAAACGACGGGGTTGGTGGCCATAATCCACAGCGCCTTGATGCGGCCGTCGGCCACCGCCCTGAACATATCCACCGCTTTCAGGCCGGGCTTTTGCGCAATGGCGGGTGAGGCCCAGAAGCGCTGCACACGATCGCGGTCCTCCGCACTTTCGATGGCCATATGGGCGGCCAGCATGTTTGCCAGCCCGCCGACTTCGCGACCGCCCATGGCGTTCGGCTGGCCGGTCAGCGAAAACGGCCCCATGCCCGACCTGCCGATACGGCCGGTGGCAAGATGGCAATTGATGATGGCATTGACCTTGTCGGTGCCGCTTTCCGACTGGTTGACGCCCTGGCTGTAACAGGTGACGGTCTTTTGCGTGCGTTCGAACAATTCGTAAAAGGAAATCAGTTCGGCAATCGTCAGACCGGTGGCCTCGGCGATCTCCGGCAGGCTGTATTCGGTTGCTGCCTGCATCGCAGCGCCAAAGCTGACCGTATGGTTTTCCACATAGCCGTGATCGATTGCAGGACTATCGGCAAGATGCGCCAGCAAGCCGACAAACAGCGCCACATCTCCATCCGGGCGGATGGCGAGATGCATATCGGCAATATCGGCACTCATCGTCCGGCGTGGATCGATGACGACGACCTTCATCTCAGGCCGTGCTGCCTTTGCGACGGCAAGACGCTGATAAAGGACCGGATGGCACCAGGCGAGATTGGAACCGGTGAGGATCACCAGATCGGCAAGCTCCATATCCTCATAGGTGCCCGGCACCGTATCGGCTCCGAAGGCACGGCGGTGGCCGGCGACGGAGGACGACATGCAAAGTCTTGAATTCGTATCGATATTGGCCGAGCCGATGAAACCTTTCATCAGCTTGTTAGCGAGGTAATAATCCTCCGTCAGCAATTGGCCGGAGACGTAAAAGGCCACCGAATCCGGGCCATGCTCGGCTATGGCTTCAGAAAAGCGGGTGGCGACGAGATCAAGGGCTTCGTCCCACGTCGCCCGTCTGCCGTCAATTTCGGGATGGAGAAGGCGGCCGTCGAGATCGATGGTTTCGGCCAGAGCCGAACCCTTGGAACACAGCCGGCCGAAATTGGCGGGGTGGTCCTGATCGCCTTTGACGGAAACGGCGCCATTGTCGTTGACGGTGGCGATGACACCGCAGCCGACGCCGCAATAGGGACAGGTGGTTTTTGTTTCAACGGGCATGGGTTTGCCCTCTCAGTGCGTGGCGCTTCCCCCCCTCTGTCCTGCCGGACATCTCCCCCTCAAGCGGGGAGGTCGACAAGCGTAAGGCTCCCCGCTCTATATCGACGGGCGGCGCGGCCAGCTGGGAACGGAAGCGCGTGCCGCAATTGATCTCCCCCCTTGAGAGGGAGATGTCCGGCAGGACAGAGGGGGGTAAAATCGCCGCCATCGCAATTCACTCCGCCGCAATCATCAGAGTTTCAAGCGCGATGGAAAGCCGGCCGTCGAGATTGCGGACGGGGATAGTCTTCACCTCACCCTCATCCGCCCCCAAGGCCTTGCCGGTTTCCAGCGAAATCACCCAATTGTGCAACGGACACGTCACCGAAGCCCCATGCACGATGCCCTGAGACAACGGTCCACCCTTATGCGGGCAATGATCCTCAATCGCGAAGACCTGATTTTCCGCCGTGCGGAATACGGCGATCTTGCCCATCGGCGTTTTCACGCAACGCGCACCACGCAGCGGGATGTCGGAGATGTCACCAATATCAATCCAGTTGCTGTCCATCGTTCTCACTCCGCCGCTTCACTGAAACCGATTGCCGCCATGGGCCTGAACTCATGCTTGTCGTGGCCGGATACACGTTCGGACCATGGATCAACCTGCGCGAATTTCTGGCTGAAGACGAAGCGGTCGAAATAGCCCTTGCGCTTTTCAGCATCGTCCATGATCTGGCGACGAACCTCGTCGTAGCCGATACGCTTGGCCCATTTGTAGATGCGCTCGAGGTAACGCGCCTGTTCGCGGTACATCTGGGTCAGCGCCACGATATGCTCCAGCGCCTCATCCTCGGTCCTCACGAGACCGAGCACTTCCGTGCCCTTGATATCGAGACCGGCGGCACCGGCGAAATGGATTTCAAAACCGGAATCGACGCAGATGACGCCGATATCCTTGCAGGTGGCCTCCGCACAGTTGCGCGGACAGCCCGAGACGGCGAGCTTAAGCTTGGCGGGTGTCCATGAGCCCCACATGAATTTTTCGATGCGGATGCCGAGACCGGTGGAATCCTGCGTGCCGAAACGGCACCATTGCTGGCCGACGCAGGTCTTCACTGTGCGCAGGCCTTTGGCATAGGCCTGACCGGAGATAAAACCGGCCTTGCCGAGATCGGCCCAGACCGCCGGCAAATCCTCCTTCTCGATACCGAGAAGATCGATGCGCTGGCCGCCGGTCACCTTCACCATCGGGATTTCGAACTTGTCGACCACATCCGCAATTGCCCGGAGCTCGGAGGAAGAGGTGACGCCGCCCCACATGCGCGGGACGACGGAATAGGTGCCGTCCTTCTGGATATTGGCGTGAACGCGCTCATTGATATAACGCGACTGATAATCGTCGGCATATTCATCCGGAAAGTCGCAGACGAGGTAATAATTGAGCGCCGGCCGGCACTTGGCGCAGCCGCAGGAGGTTTTCCATTCCAGCTCCTGCATCACGGCAGGAATGGTCTTCAGACCCTTGGCCTTGATCAGGCGGCGCACATCGTCATGGCCGAGATCGGTGCATTTGCACATGGGCTGCACGGCGGCGGGATTGTAGCTGTCGCCCAGCGTTATCGTCATCAACTGCTCGACAAGACCGGTGCAATTACCGCAGGAGGCGGACGCCTTGGTGTGGGCACGCACATCGTCCAGCGAGGTCAGCCCTTTGGAAGTTATAACCGAAGTGATCTTGCCCTTGCAGACGCCGTTGCAGCCGCAGATTTCCGCATCATCCGGCAAGGCTGCAACGGCCGCCATAGGGTCCAGCGGAGACCCTCCCTGATAGGCCTGGCCGAAGATAAGGGTTTCGCGCATGGTGGAGATATCGGTCGATTTCTTCATCAGGTCGAAGAACCACGACCCATCCGCCGTCTCGCCGTAAAGAACCGCGCCAATGATGCGGTTTTCCTTGAGAATGAGACGCTTGTAGACGCCGGCGGTGGCATCGCGCAGCACGATTTCCTCGCGGTCATCGCCTTCGGCGAAGTCGCCGGCGGAAAACAGGTTGATGCCTGTCACCTTCAGCTTCGTATTGGTGACAGAGCCGTGATATTCGGCCGAACCGCCGCAAAGCCGGTCAGCCAGCACGCGGGCCGATTCATAAAGCGGCGCAACGAGGCCATAGCACATGCCGCGATGCTCGGCGCATTCGCCGAGCGCGTAGATCGAGGCGTCCGACGTCATCATGCCGTCATCCACCACGATGCCGCGATTGACGGCGATGCCGGCTTCCTTGGCGAGACCCGAGGCCGGGCGGATACCGACCGCCATCACCACCATATCGCCCTTGATGATCCGGCCGTCCTCGAGCTCGATGCCCTCGACCTTGTCCTCACCGAGAATGCACTTGGTGTTGGCCTTGGTGATGATGTCGATGCCGCGCTCGTTCAGCGCCTTTTCTAAGAGATAGGCCGCTGCCGGATCGAGCTGACGCTCCATGATGGTCGGCATCAGATGGATGACGGTGACATCCATGCCCTGACGCTTCAGCCCGTAAGCCGCCTCCAGCCCGAGAAGACCCGCACCGATGACGATGGCGCGGCCTTTGCCTTCAGCGATTTCCAGCATCTTCGTCACATCGTCGAGATCGCGATAGGCGAGCACGCCGGGTAATTGATGACCGGGAACGGGAATGATGAAGGGCAGGGAACCGGTGGCGATCACCAGCCTGTCGTAAGAGGCCGTGATGCCGTTTTCGCTGGTCACGGTTTTCTTGTCACGGTCGATGCCGGTGACTTTCGCGCCCTTGTGCAGCGTCACATTATTAGCCGCATACCATTCGTCATTATGAATGACGATGTCCTCATAGCTCTTTTCGCCTGAGAGTACCGGCGAGAGCATGATGCGGTCGTAATTGACGCGCGGTTCGGCGTTGAAAATCGTGACGTCGTAAAGGCCGGGGGCGGTTTCGAACAGGTTCTCCAGCATGCGCCCCGGCGCCATGCCATTGCCGATGATGACGAGTTTTTGCGCCATAGTCGTTACTCCGCGGCTTCGACGAAGCGGTGACGTTCGTAAAGGAACTTCAGCACGGCTTCGCGGCATTTGAGGTAGGTCTTGTCGGAGGCAAGCTCGATGCGGTTGCGCGGGCGTGCCAGCGGCACGTCAAGCACCTCGCCGATATGGGCGGCGGGCCCGTTGGTCATCATCACGATGCGGTCGGAAAGCAGCACCGCCTCGTCCACATCATGGGTGATCATGACCATGGTGTTGCCGAGACGGGCGTGAATTTCCATCACCGCATCCTGAAGATGAGCGCGGGTCAGCGCGTCCAGCGCGCCGAAGGGCTCATCCAGCAGCAGGATTTTCGGCTCCATGGCGAGCGCGCGGGCAATGCCGACGCGCTGTTTCATGCCGCCGGAAATTTCCGAAGGTTTCTTGTCCTTGGCATGGGCCATCTGCACGAGATCGAGATTGCGCATGACCCAGTCATGCCGCTCGGCGCGGGTCTTGGTGTTGCGGAAGACCTTTTCCACGGCAAGATTGACGTTTTCATAGACCGAAAGCCAGGGCAGCAGGCTGTGGTTCTGGAACACGACGGCGCGTTCAGGCCCGGGTTCATTGACCTCCCGGTTTTCGAGAAGCACCGCACCGGCGGAGACTTTCGTCAGCCCGGCGATGAGGTTGAGCATGGTGGACTTGCCGCAGCCAGAATGGCCGATGACCGAGACGAATTCACCTTTTTCGATGGTGAGGTTGATGCCTTTCAGCACCTCGGCGCGCGAGCCGCCCTTTTCGAAATATTTGTCGATATGATCGAGCTTCAGATAAGCGTTCATAATATTGGCCCTCTCAATTCGCCGCAGCGCCGCGGGTGATGACCTTGCCAAGCGCCGCCACGAGCTTGTCGAGCATGAAGCCGACAACGCCGATGTAGGCGAGCGCCACGATAATGTCGGGCAGGCGCGAGGAATTCCACGCATCCCAGATGAAGAAGCCGATGCCGACGCCGCCGGTCAGCATTTCCGCAGCCACGATGGCGAGCCACGAAAGACCGATGCCGATGCGCAGGCCGGTGAAGATGTAAGGAGCGGCCGACGGCAGCATGATTTTGAAGAAGAATTCGAGCTGGTTGAGCCGCAGCACCTGCGCGACATTGCGGTAATCCTGCGGAATATTGCGTACGCCAACCGCCGTATTGATGATGACCGGCCAGATGGAGGTGATGAAAATCACGAAAATGGCCGATGGATTGCTGTCCTGAAAGGCAGCCAGCGAAAGCGGCAGCCAGGCGAGCGGCGGCACGGTGCGCAGCACCTGAAAGATCGGATCAAGGCCGCGCATGGCCCAGACCGACTGGCCGATCACCGCACCGAGGATGATGCCGGCAATGGCGGCGAGGCCGAAACCATAGGCCACACGCTCAAGCGAGACCAGAACGCGCAGCCCAAGGCCGATATCCTGCGAACCATTCTGGAAAAACGGCGATACGATGAGATCGTAGCTTTCCTCGAAGACCTGGCTAGGCGGCGGCAGCGAGGAGCCGGGCGCGGAACAGAGCAGCTGCCAGACGCCGAGCAGCATGGCGAGAACGACAAGCGGCGGTATGATGTTACGAGCCGCCGCAGCACCCCATTTGCGCAGATCGATCCGCGGCGACTGTTTCGGTGCAAGCGCCACGACGTTTGCCTTCTGCGCCACCGGCTGCTGCGGCTCTTCGTTGAATTTTCGGGCCAATGCGGACATGGGCATTTCCTCTTGATTTCGGTTGCGGTCTGGGCTCGCCCCTCATCCGGTCTTCAGCAGCGCCGGTTGGGCAGAGCTGCTGGCGGATGAGGAGCGACGCCCGGGTCTCCTCCTCAGGAGGCCGCCTTGATGGACAGACTTTCGAGATAGGCAGATGGATTTTCAGGATCGAACACCTTGCCATCGAAGAAGGTTTCCTTACCGCGCGAAGTGGAAGCGGGAAGATCCGCAACGCCGAGATCCTTGGCCGCCGCGCGCCAGATATCCTCGCGGTTTACCTTCTCCACCAGCGCTTTCACGTCCGTATCCGGCGCGAATTTGCCCCAGCGGATGTTTTCCGCGATGAACCAGCTGTCATGGCTGCGGAAGGGATAGGACGCATGGTCCTGCCAGAACTTCATCTGCAGACCGGTATTTTCGAGCGCGCGACCGTTGCCGTAATTGATATTGCCCTTGAGGCGTCCAAGAACGTCCTTCGGCGGCACGTTGAACCATTGGCGCTTGCCGAGGATGGTGGACATTTCCTCCTTGTTCGCCATCTCATCGCACCATTGCTGCGCCTCCATCACGGCCATCAGCAGCGCCTTGGTGGCGTTGGGGTTCTTTTCCACCCAGTCGGCGCGCATGCCGAGCGCCTTTTCCGGATGGCCCTTCCAGAGCTCTCCGGTGGTACAGGCAGTAAAGCCGATGCCCTGATTGACGAGCTGTTCATTCCACGGCTCGCCAACACAGAAGACGTCCATATTGCCGACTTTCATGTTGGCAACCATCTGCGGCGGCGGAACGACGATGGTGGAGACGTCCTTGTCCGGATCGATGCCGCCGGCGGCGAGCCAGTAGCGGATCCAGAGATCATGGGTGCCGCCGGGGAAGGTCATCGCGGCCTTGATTTCCTTGCCTTCGGCCTTCTTCTTCTCGAAAGCAGCCTTCAATTTGGAAGCATCGAGCTGAACGCCGGTTTCGGCATATTCCTTGGCGACGGAAATGCCCTGGCTGTCGAGGTTGAGGCGGGCGAGGATGGTCATCGGCACCGGCACATTATTCTGGGTCACCTTGCCGGTGTGCATGAGATAGGGCATCGGCGTCAGAATATGCGCGCCATCAATGCCGTTGGATGCGCCACCAAGCACGAGATTGTCGCGAGTCGCGCCCCAGGAGGCCTGCTTCAGAACCTCGACATCAGGCATGCCATGCTTGGCGAACAGCCCCTTTTCCGCCGCGATGATGAGCGGGGCGGCATCGGTCAGCGCGATAAAGCCGATTTTCGCACCTTTTACTTCCGGCTCGGCGGTGGCTGCGAAAGCACCCGATGGAAAGGCCACGCGCACAGCGCTGACAAGGGCTGCGGTGGCGGTCGTCTTCAGTATCGTGCGGCGGCTGACAGCGCCGGAGAATATCTTTTTCATTCGCATGTTCCCCTTATTGGGCCACCTCTGCGGGTGACGTTTTCGCTTGCGAAAAAACCTGAAAATAAAAAACGCCGCTCGGTGTTTGCACCGGCGGAACGGGAGGTGTTCCGGGCAGCAAAACCTTGCGACGTCTGTGTCTTTGAAAGCGCCTATGCCGCGCCCTGCTCGCCCCGATCGCCGTTGACCGGTGCAAACAAGGAGAAGCAAGAGGCGTGCCAGTTTTCTAGATGGAAGCTATATTATTGTAAATAAAACAGAATTTCAGAAATTCTGTCAGGCGATTAAATTTTAACCAGCCGCAATTTTGTCTATCGTTTACGCAACTGGAAAAATTCCGCGCTTGAAATTTGCGCAGCTAGCCCGGCTGAACTGCTCTCAGGCTTCGCCTTGGGAGGTAGAAACAGGGGCAGAACTGCGCACGGCAAAACCATTCACATACCCTGTAATGTCAGCGGGATCGAAGACGAAGCCGTCCACAAAACGGTCGCCAGCCTCCTGTCCTTCGATACGAATATCGGCATCATCAGGCGCATTGGCATCGCCCAGCGCCGCCCGATAAATATCCGGCCGATAAGCGGACAGGGCAGCTTCTACGCCACCTTGCGAAAACTCCGCCTGCCCCCAGCGGATCATCTGGCTGTAAATCCACAATGCCTGGCTCCGGCGCGGATAATTGGCATGACCACCGTGGAACAGGAAATATTTGTCGATAACCCGGCGGTTGCCCTGGCTGTCAATATTGAATTCACCGGCAAGAACGTGGCGGATGATGCTTTCCGGCGCGCCGATATAGCGGGGATCAGCAAGCACCCGGCTTAGATCGTCGTGATTTCCCGCAACATCACACCAGCGCGCGGCAGCATCGAGCGCCGTCAGCAGCCGGCCGACCGTTTCCTGCTGGCTTTCAGCCCATTCCGGCCGCATGCCGATGACCTTTTCCGGCGCAGAAGGCCACAGGTCCTGCTTGGCGGCAACGATCCGGCCAACACCGCGCTCGGCGGCGACGATGTTCCAAGGCGCTCCGACGCAGAAACCGTCGATAGCCCCTGCGGCCAACGCGTCCGACGTCAATGGCGGCGGCACCACCACAAGCTTGACGTCGTGATCGGGGTGAATGCCGCCGGCGGCGAGCCAATAGCGGAATTCGTAATTATGCGATGAAAAAGGATAGGTCATGCCGAGTGTCGGCGGCGGTTCGCCGCGCGCCCGCATATCGTCGAGCACCCGCTTCAACGCCTCGGCATTTTCGAGTGCGCCCGCCATTTCGGAAAGCCCTGTCAAGGCCTTCATCCGGGCAAACAGGCGGGTCGAAAGCGTGATCGCATTGCCGCCGCGTCCGAGCGAAAAAGGCGTGATCGTCGGCGACGGGTTGGAACCGAGCCCGAGCATGGAGGCAACGGGCATCGGCGACAGCATATGGGCGATATCGAATTGCCGGAACGCCAGCCGGTCGCGCACATTCGCCCAGGAGACATCTTTGACGAGATCGATCGACAGACCTTCGCGTTCGGCAAAACCGAATTCGGCAGCGGCGATCAGGACGGATGCATCGACAAGCGGGATAAAGCCGGCACGCAGGATTTTCTGCCGGTCGCTGCCGACGATTGCCGGCGCGCCCGGGGCTTTCGTTACTCCGCTGTCTGATCCGGCCGTTTTTTCCGGTGCCGCCATATCATGCACTCCTTGACTGTCCGACCGGCGGTTCGTCACATCAACAAACCGGCCGCGGTGACCACGCTTTGCGCGATCTCGGAAATCTTCTTTTTCTCATTCATCGCCGTCTGGCGCAAAAGCGCAAAGGCCTCCTCTTCGGAAAGGCCGCGCATCTTCATCAATATGCCCTTGGCGCGCTCGATGACCTTGCGCTCCTCCAGCGCCGATTTGGCATCGGCGAGTTCCCGCTGCAATCGGCTGAAAGCATTGAAGCGGCTGACCGCCATATCGAGAATGGGCTTGACCCGCTCCTTCTTCAACCCGTCCACCACATAGGCGGAAACGCCCGCCTCGACGGCAGCCTCGATGGAGGCCGTATCGGAGCGATCGACGAACATGGCAATAGGCCGGCCGACCGTGCGGGTGAGCTGGAACAGATGCTCCATCATGTCACGATTGGGATTTTCCAGATCGATGAAGATGACATCGGGCTGCAGCGTCTCGATGGTACGCGCGACCCCGTTCACCTCATGGATAACAGTGACGCGACTATAACCGGCTTCGCGCAGCCCCTCCTCAATGATGGAGGCGCGGATCGCGTTTTCGTCTATAACGAGAATGGTCAGGTCGCGAAGCGTCATGTCAGCATTGATGACGCAGCGCAGCAAACTTGGCAATCGGCTGCGGATGCAAAAAATGGATGGAGCGGCAAGGGCCGTTTTTTCCCCTGCCGCCCATCATATCAGGATGCGTGTTCGACGGCGCGTTCGAGCGCCTTCAAAACCGTCCGCTCGGAAAGATTGAGATAGATTTCCATCTCGTCGCCAGCCTCCTGCGCCTTTCCTTCTTCCATCAGCGATAAAATCTTGCTGTTCATGTCCACA
This sequence comes from Agrobacterium sp. CCNWLW32, assembly GCF_037083425.1. Lineage (NCBI taxonomy): Bacteria > Pseudomonadati > Pseudomonadota > Alphaproteobacteria > Hyphomicrobiales > Rhizobiaceae > Agrobacterium > Agrobacterium sp. CCNWLW32. Next base: position 32,656 of record NZ_JBAOJM010000011.1, on the reverse strand, counting down.
AAGGGGGAATGAAGCTGTTCGGGATCCTTCAGCAAACCGAAACAAAGCCTGAGCTCAGCAGCGATACGCTCGTAAAAGTCGCTGAGACGGGCGCTGTCTAGAAGATCGACGGCGGCGGCATGAAATTTCATGTTGGCGCTGCCCACGCCCAGCCAGTCGGCCTCGTCACGCTTGACCTTGGCATCTTCGACGGCTGCCCGCATCGCTTTGATCGCGGGGTGCTTGTGCCAGGCCTGGCGCAGCGCGCCACATTCCACCATGCGCCGCACCCGATAGATATCGATGACCGAAGACATGGTGGGAACGGCGACAAACACGCCGCGATTGGCCTCGTGGCGCAACAGGCCGTCCTTGGTCAGCAGCCGGAAAGCTTCGCGCAGCGAATTGCGGGAGACGTCGAAACGTTCACTGAAGGCTGCCTCTGAAAGGCGCTGCCCCGGCATCAGCTCGCCTGATATCAGCAGGGTGCGGATACCCTTGGCCAATCGATCCGCAAGCGGCAGACCCTCTATCGTTTCCGTCATGACGCTCCTTTCCGTAAGAGCAATGCAGCATCGGGAATTCCGTGACAGGCATGTTCGGACACGGCATGATTGCCCATAGCACAAAGCATTAGCAAAGCACGAAAAAAACGTGATGAATTCCTGCGCATAACGTCCAACAAATGAACAGAATAAGAGAACGATTATTATTTATTGTTGAACAATATTGACAATTTCGCGGAACACGACAAGATCGGCCGCATAAAGCATCCGCGAGGGGCGGATTGCGATTGGAGCGGAGAAAATCCATGGAGCAGAACAAGCTCTCGCCCGCCGACCCTAACGAGGTTGCGCGCAAGGCGAAGAATCAGCGTTATGCCTTGCTTTCGGCAATGTTCCTGATGTCGATGTCGGCCGTCGGACCGGGCTTCATCACGCAGACGGCGAATTTCACGGTGAAACTGGGCGCCGCATTCGCATTCGCCATCATTATTTCCATACTGATCGACTTCGTCGTGCAGGCCAATATCTGGCGCATCGTCACCATCACCCGCATGCGCGCGCCGGCGATTGCCAATGCCGCCATTCCGGGCTCGGGTTATCTGCTCGCCATTCTCGTCATCATCGGCGGCCTGTTCTTCAATATCGGTAATATCGGCGGCGCTGGCCTCGGCTTCAACGCCATGATCGATCTCGACCCGAAGATCGGCGGCGCGATCGGCGCGCTGGCGGCCATCGGCATCTTCCTGTCGCGCCGGGCGGGCATCGCCATGGACCGCGTGGTTTTCGTGGCCGCCTTCGTCAAACTCGCGCTGATCGTTTATGCGGCTTACGTCTCCGGCCCGCCCGTGGCGGAAGCCTTCCGCCAGACCTTCCTGCCCGATACCATCGATTTCGTCACCATCACCACCATCGTCGGCGGCACGGTCGGCGGTTATATCACCTATGCTGGCGCACATCGCCTGCTGGACAAGGGCATGGTGGGCGTTGAAAATATCAACGCGGTCAATCGTGCGGCGCTGAGCGGCATCGCGATTACCGGCGTGCTGCGCTACATCCTGTTCCTTGCCATCCTCGGTGTCGTCGCCAGCGGCGTGGTCATCGATCTCTCCGGCAAGGCGGCAAACCCCGCCGGCCAGGCTTTCCATGCCGCCGCCGGCGATATCGGCTTCCGCCTGTTCGGCGCGGTCTTCCTCGCCTCGGCCATGACCAGCATCATTGGTGCGGCCTATACCTCCGTGTCGTTCCTGACGGCTTTCAAGCCTGACATAACGGAGCGCCAGCGAAACCTGGCAACCGTCGGCTTCATCGCCATTTCGCTGATCGCCTATGTCATCATCACCACACCGCCTGCAGCCATGCTCGTCTTCGTCGGCGGCCTCAACGGTCTCGTTCTGCCGATCGGCCTTTCGATCTTCATGTATGCAGCCTGGAAACGCGCCGATCTGATGCACGGTTATCACTACCCGCGCTGGTTGCTGGTGCTTGGCGTGCTGACCTGCGCACTCACCTGGTATATGGCCTATAAGTCGGCGGGCGCGATCTTCGCCTTGCTCGGCTACTGATAAATTCAAGGGAGGCAAACATGGCCGCTATCGATCTCAACAGCGATCTTGGCGAAAGTTACGGCGCATGGCGCATGGGTGACGACGAGGCGATGCTCGCCATCGTCTCCAGCGCCAACATCGCCTGCGGATTTCACGCAGGTGATCCGGCCGGCATCTACCGCACCGTCAAGGCCGCTGCCGAAAAAGGCGTGGTTGTCGGCGCCCATGTCTCCTATCCGGACCGCGTCGGCTTCGGCCGCCGTGATCTGGACGCGACCTCGGAAGAGCTGATTGCCGATGTCATCTATCAGATCGGCGCGCTGAAAGGCGTCGCCGCCGCTGCCGGCACCACGGTGCGTTACGTCAAACCGCATGGCGCGCTCTACAACCGCATCGCCAATGACGCGAAACAGGGGCAGGCCGTTATCGACGGCATCAAGGCGATAGACTCGTCGCTGGTATTGATGGGCCTTGCCAATGCCCCCATCCTCGATCTCGCCCGCAAGTCCGGTCTTGCCGTCGTTGCCGAAGCCTTTGCGGATCGTGCCTATACGCCTCAGGGCCAGCTCGTTTCCCGCCGGGAAGCCGGTGCCGTCCTGCATGATGCGGCAAAGATCGCCGACCGCATGGTGCAGCTCGCCCGCGAAGGCACGCTGGAGGCAATCGATGGCAGCATCATAAAAATCGAGGCGCAATCCATCTGCGTGCATGGCGACAGCCCCGGCGCGGTTGCCATCGCCCAGGAAATCCGCCGCCGTTTCGAGGCTGATGGCATCGACATCCGCTCCTTCGCATCCAATCGCTGAAAGGGTAGCCGATGACGATACCGACATCCTATCTCAACCACACGGACGCGGACGCCGCGCGAAAGGCCCGCGCCATCTATCGCGACGGCCTCGTCGCCCCAACCTCTGGCATAGCACCCGGCTTCACGCAGGCGAACATGATCGTGCTGCCGCGCGACTGGGCTTTCGATTTCCTGCTTTATGCGCAGCGCAATCCCAAACCCTGCCCGGTGCTTGATGTCTCCGATCCCGGCTCGCCCACCACGCTTCTCGCGCCCGGTGCCGATCTCAGAACTGATCTACCGCTCTACCGCATCTGGCGGGACGGCAAGCTTGCCGAGGAAACGGCTGATGCCACCGCTGCGTGGGCTGAGCGTGACGATCTCGTCGCTTTCCTGATCGGCTGCAGCTTCACCTTCGAAACGCCGATGGTGGAAGCGGGCATCGAAATCCGCCACATGACCGACAAGAGCAATGTGCCAATGTATCTCACCAACCGGCCCTGCCGTCCGGCGGGTCGGCTGAAGGGCAATATGGTCGTTTCCATGCGGCCGATCCCGGCGTCGCGTGTTGCCGATGCGGCAACCATTTCGGGACGTTTTCCGGCGGTGCATGGCGCGCCCGTGCATGTCGGCGCGCCGGAAGAAATCGGCATCATCGATCTTGCCAAACCCGACTTCGGTGATGCGGTGCGGATCGAGCCGGGTGAGGTTCCGGTCTTCTGGGCCTGCGGTGTGACCCCTCAGGCCGCGGTCATGGCATCCGGCGTGCCTTTTGCGATCACCCATGCGCCGGGCCACATGTTCATCACCGATATTCCCGATTCCGCCTATCACGCGTGAGGATATGATGCGTTTTCTCCCCGTCAGCCTCACCACCATTCTTGTCGAACTTGCCGATCTCGATGAAACGCTGGCGCTTTTCGCCTCGCTTCAGAGTGATCCGGTCGAGGGCATCGAAGAGACGGTGCCGGCGGCCCGCACGTTGATGATCCGCTTTCGCCCCGAAAAGATCGGTGCGGAGATGCTGGCCGCGCAGCTCGCAAGCCGCGATCTCTCGGCGAAAATTGCACCTTCGGACAATCTCGTCGAAATCCCCGTCCATTATAATGGCGAGGACCTCGCCGATGTTGCCGAACTGACCGGCATGAGCATCGAAGAGGTCATCCGTCGCCACACCGAAAGCGAATTCACCGTGGCCTTTTGCGGCTTCGCTCCCGGTTTCGGTTATCTGGTCGGCGGCGATCCGGGCCTGCATGTGCCGCGCCGGCAAAGCCCGCGCACCCGCATTCCCGCCGGCTCAGTGGCATTGGCTGGTGCCTTCAGCGGCGTCTATCCGCAAAACAGCCCCGGCGGCTGGCAGATCATCGGCACGACGCCGGTGAAAATGTGGGATATTGACCGCGATCCCGGCGCACTTTTCCAGCCGGGTTACCGGGTGCGTTTCTTCGACATGAACAAGGCCGGCAAGACGGTCGATATTCCCGTCTCGGCACCGCGTAGTTCGCAAAAAGAACCGATAAAGGACGGCCCACATTTCGAGGTGCTCGCCGCACCCATGCCCGCCATCTTTCAGGATCTCGGCCGCTTCGGCCAGACAGGGCAGGGTGTATCGGCTTCCGGCGCCTTGGATCGCGGTGCGTTCAACGCCGCAAACCGCATCGTCGGCAATCCGGTTAATACGCCGTGCCTTGAACTGACGCTCGGCGGTTTTTCCTTCAGGAGCACAAGCCGCACTGTCATCGGCATTGCCGGTGCGCCCTGCCCCGTCACCATTACCACGGCGGATGGCAGCTTCGCGGCAAAGACCGATGGCCCGGTATCCCTCGAACCCGGCGATGTCGTGACTTTCGGCCAGCCGCCGAAGGGCATGCGCTGTTATCTTGCGGTACGCGGCGGCTTTGATGTTGAGCCGGTACTCGGCAGTTTCGCAACCGATACGCTCGCTGTTGTCGGTCCCGAACCGGTGGGCGCTGGCGCCGTCCTTTCGCTCAAGGGTGAGAAGTCCGGCCTCTCCAGCGTATCGATCAACGAAGTTCCGGCCTTAGAACCTCCGGCAACCGGTGAGGTCGTGACACTGGACGTCGTTCTCGGCCCCCGCACCGACTGGTTCACGCAGAAGGGTATCGAGACGCTGACCGGCCAGTTCTGGCAGGTCACGCCGCAATCGAACCGCGTCGGCATCCGCCTTGCCGGCGACGTGCCGGTGGAACGCAAGGACAGCGCCGAACTGCCGAGTGAAGGCACGGCGACAGGGGCGATCCAGATACCGCATAGCGGCCAGCCGGTTCTCTTCCTTGCCGATCACCCGCTGACCGGCGGTTATCCCGTCATCGGCGCGGTGGCGGAATATCATCTCGATCTTGCCGGGCAGATCCCCGTCAACGCCAAAATCAAATTCCGCCCGATCGGCCTATTCGCCGAAATCGCGGCCAAGAACATAGAATTCCGAGGAGAAGAGCGATGAAAAAAGTGCTGATTGCCAATCGCGGCGAGATCGCGGTGCGCATCATCCGCGCATGTCGCGATTATGGCCTGCAATCGGTCGCCGTTTATGCCGATCCCGATCAGGATGCGCTTTTCGTCCGGCTGGCGGATGAAGCCTATGCGCTGGAAGGCGTGCGCCCGGCCGAGACCTATCTCGATATCACCAAGCTGATCGCGATTGCCAAACGTGCCGGCGCGGATGCCGTGCATCCCGGCTACGGCTTCCTGTCCGAGCGTGCTGAATTCGCGCAGGCCGTGCTTGATGCCGGCTTGATCTGGATCGGCCCGGACCCGCAGGTTATCGAAGCATTGGGCGACAAGGTCGAGGCGCGGCGCATCGCCACCGGCGTCGGCGCACCGCTGGTCGCCGGCAGCGACGGCCCGGTCTCTTCCGCCGCCGAAGTCACAGCCTTTGCCGAAGAACACGGCCTGCCCGTCGCCATCAAGGCAGCGCATGGCGGCGGTGGTCGCGGCCTGAAAGTTGCTTGGAAGATGGAAGAGATCGCCGATCTCTACGAATCCGCCGTGCGCGAGGCGACAGCCGCTTTCGGCCGCGGCGAGTGCTTCCTCGAACGTTTCCTTGACCGGCCGCGCCATATCGAGGCGCAGGTTCTCGCCGACAAGCACGGCAATGTGCTGGTACTCGGCACCCGCGACTGCTCGCTGCAGCGCCGGAACCAGAAACTGATCGAAGAAGCCCCTGCCCCCTTCCTGTCCGCCGAACAGCGTCAGAAAATCCATGCGGCCGCCAAGGCGATCTGCGCTGCCGCTGGTTATTCCGGCGCCGGCACCGTCGAATTCCTTCTCGGCGTCGACGGCACGATTTCTTTCCTCGAGGTCAATACGCGCCTGCAGGTGGAACATCCGGTTACCGAGGAAACCACAGGCATCGATCTCGTCATCGAACAGTTCCGCATTGCCGAAGGCCACAAGCTACGGGTGCTTGAAACGCCGGAGCCGCGTGGCCACTCCATGGAGTTCCGCATCAATGCCGAAGATCCCGGCCGGGGTTTCCTGCCCACACCCGGCTCGATCTCGGTTTTCGACGCACCTTCAGGTCCCGGGATTCGCGTGGATAGCGGTGTCGTCAGCGGCTCCAGCGTGCCTGGCGTATTCGACTCGCTGATGGCGAAGCTGATCGTCACCGGTGCCGACCGCGATCAGGTCCTGCGTCGCGCCCGCCGCGCGCTGAAGGAGTTCCGCATCGAAGGCATCGCCACGGTGCTGCCATTTCATCGCGCCGCGATCGAAACCGAAGACTTCATCGGCACGGACGGTTTCAAGGTTCATACCCGCTGGATCGAGACCGATTTCGCCGCCATGCCGGATGCGATGGAACGACCGGCACCGGCCGACGACCCTTCCGTTACTCGCACTTTTCTGGAAATCGACGGCAAGCGCGTATCGGTTGGCCTGCCCAGCCTGCTGCTCTCCAGTCTCGGTGCGGTTAGCGGCAGCAGCGCGGCTGTTCCGGGCGCCGCCGCCACCAAGGAAAAGGAAGGTGAAATCCTCGCCCCGGTTTCCGGCACCTTGCAGTCCTTCAAGGTGGAAGACGGCGACACGGTTTCGCAAGGCGATCTTTTGGCCGTCATGGAAGCCATGAAGATGGAGACGCAGATTGTCGCCCCCAAGGCCGGCAAAGTCCGTCTGATCGTCAAGGAAGGCGACTATCTGCAGGCGGGCGCTGCTCTTCTCGACATAGCCGGCTAATATACGGGCGGGCCATCGGGCCTCACAATTGCAGATCGCGCATCCCCGGCGGCGGAACCCTTTCGCCGCCGGGCCGTTTATGGCGCGACCTGCTAACTACTGTGAGGGAAATATGGCCGGACGCACCTTGCTTCAGTTCTTCCATTGGTATTATCCAGACGGAGGGAAATTATGGAGCGAGGTGGCCGAAAAGGCCGAAAGCCTTGCGAAAATGGGTATCACCGATGTTTGGCTGCCGCCCGCCTACAAGGGCGCCGCCGGTGGTTATTCGGTGGGTTATGACACCTACGATCTCTTCGACCTCGGCGAATTCGACCAGAAGGGCACCGTCGCCACCAAATATGGTGATCGCACCGCGCTCGAACATGCCGGACGAACGCTGAAGGAAAACGGCATCCGCGTCATTCACGATGTTGTTCTCAATCACAAGATGGGTGCCGACGAGAAGGAAAAGGTGCGGGTTCGCCGCGTCAATCCTGAGGACCGTACCGAGATCGATGATGAAGACTTTCCGGCGCTTGCCTATACACGCTTCACCTTTCCCGGTCGCAACGGCAAACATTCCAAATTCATATGGGACCTGAAGTGCTTCAGCGGTGTCGACCATATCGAGGAACCGACCGAAGACGGCATTTTCCGCCTCGTCAACGAATATGGCGATGGGGAATGGAATGAGGAAGTCGATCAGGAAAACGGCAATTTCGACTATCTGATGGGTGCGGATGTCGAGTTCAGGAACCGGGCGGTTTACGAGGAACTCAAATATTGGGGCCGCTGGCTCTCCGAGCAGGTACAGGTGGATGGCTTCCGCCTGGATGCCGCCAAACATATTCCGGCCTGGTTCTTCCGTGACTGGGTCGGCCATATGCGCGAAACGGTCGATCCGGATCTCTTCGTCGTGGCGGAATATTGGCACCCCGATCTCGAGGCGCTGAAAAGCTATCTCGAACTGGTCGACAAGCAGCTCATGCTTTTTGACGTCGCCCTTCACCACAGCTTCCATGACGCCTCGAAACAGGGCGGTGATTTCGACATGCGCAACATCTTCGATGGCTCGCTTGTCTCCGCCGTTCCCGACCACGCCGTCACGCTGGTCGATAATCACGACACCCAGCCGCTGCAATCGCTGGAAGCGCCGGTGGAACCCTGGTTCAAGCCTCTTGCCTATGCCATCATTCTGCTGCGCGAAGAGGGCGTGCCCTGCGTCTTTTATCCCGATCTGTTCGGCACCCGTTATACCGACACCGGAAATGACGGCAACGAACACGAGATCATCATTCCGGCCATCGAATGCCTGCCGAAACTCATCGAGGCCCGCAGCCTTTTCGCCAACGGAGCCCAGACGGATATTTTCGACGACCCGAGTTGCATTGCCTTCATTCGCCACGGCACCGCCGATGCGCCGGGCTGTGTGGTGGTGATGTCGAATGGCGAGCCGGCGGAAAAGCAGATCGATCTCGGTCCCGATCACGCCGGGGCGGTCTGGCGCGACTTTCTCGGGCACCGTGAAGAACATATTACCTTTGATGAGAGCGGCAAGGGCGTCTTTCCCACCAATGGCGGCAGCGTCAGCGTGTGGGTTCCAGCCGATTCCGAGTGAGGGACAATCGCCCCGTCCCGAAACTTCTGCTCACTCGGCGGACACGAGACGGCGCGGACCCGCGCCGTCATCGGCCAGAACATCATTCGGGTTGCGTAACGGACAATCATCCAGCGAAAGGCACCCGCAACCGATACAGCCGGTAAGCTGATCGCGTAGCATGATCAGGTTGTTGATGCGAAGCTGGAGCATTTCCCGCCAGGATTGGGAAAACCTGCGCCAATCGGCCGTCGTCGCTACCCTGTCTTGCGGCAGATCGGCCATCGCATCCCTGATGATGCTGAGCTGTATCCCGGCCCGCTGCGCGATGCGGATGATGGCGATGCGCCTCAGAACGGCGCGATGATAACGACGCTGGTTACCGGCGGTGCGCCAGCCCTCGATCAATCCTTTCGCCTCGTAAAAATGGATTGTGGAGACGGCAATACCGCTGCGACGGGCAACCTCCCCGACCGTCAGGCTGTGTTTGAAGATGGTATTTTCCATTCTGGCTCCTGCTTCCGGAACGATTTCCGCTCGGAAAACGCGGAAACACACTGAAGAGCAGCCGGTATAATTCCTCAACCATAGTTGAGGTCAATAGACGAACGTTCAAAAAAAGAGGCGCCAGAAGGCGCCTCTGAATTTCGTGACTGTGTCCAGATCAGAACTTCGCTGTCATGCTGATCCAGAAACGACGGCCTTCCATGACGGTGTTAAAATCGTCGGTGCCGACATCCTTGTCGAAGACATTGTAGATGGCGGCATTGAGGTCGACATTTTCGGCGACCGCATATTTCGCCCCGATATCCAGCGTGGTGTAGGCGTCGTATTTGCGACCGGCCTTGCCATTGATCGTCACCGGCGTGCCATTCGTGCCGATGCGCGGGCCGGCGTTGATTTCCGATCCGTGGTAATTCAGCGAGGCCCAGGCTTCCAGACCATCGATCGGGGTCACCCAGTCGCCGCGCAGATTGGCCATATGCTCAGGTGTGCGCGCCAGGGGGAAACCTTCGTAGTCACCGGTTTTCTGTTCGGAATGCGTATAGGTATAGTTGCCGCGCAGCGTCAGTTCTGGCGTCGCATACCAGGTCGCCGTCAGTTCCACACCCTGAATGACCGCATCGTCGATGTTGTAGTTATACCAGAGACGATAGTTGCGGTCTTCGCTCCAGCGGGCCGGTGTTCCATCCGGATTGAGCACCAGCGCGTTGGAGATCTTGTCCTTGAAATCGGTATAGAAATAGGTAGCGCCGAGAGCGACGTCGCCATTGTCCCAGAGGGCGGCGACTTCGTAGCTCGTGCTCTTTTCCGCTTCGAGGTTGGGATCACCGATGATCACGCCGCAGGTGCCGCTTGGGCCATAGCTGCAGCCGCCGCCACCCGTCGTATAGGCGTAACCCGGCGCGATCTGGCGGATTTCCGGGGCGCGGAAACCGGTGGAAATGCCGCCCTTGATGGTCAGCTCTTCGGTCGCACTCCAGACGCCATAAAGGCGCGGGCTGAAGTGATTGCCATACTTCTCGTGATTATCGAGACGAAGACCGCCCGTCAGCGCGAAATTATCGACAATGCGCCATTCATCCTCAAGGAAGAGCGCCCATTGCGTCGCCGAAAATGTCTCATCGCGACCGGTGCGGCGTCCCGGATTCTGGTCCGTCAGCCGCGCCTCGAAATATTGTCCGCCTGTGACCAGCGTGTGGTTGCCGAACAATTCGAAGGGCGTGGTGAACTTGCCGTCGAGAACGGTATTGCGCACTTCCGGCGAGCGCGGGTTTTCGGTCACGCGGCCCGTGCGGATATTTCTGGTGAAGTTGGTGCGCTCCGCCCATTCCTGCTGGAACGAGAATTCGGATGTGGTCGGCCCCCAGCGGCCGGTATGCGACAGGGACCAATGGTCACGCGTATTGGTGTTGTAGGTGCCGTTGGCATCCGTCGCTGCCAGCGTCTCGCCGGGTTCGGCGTCGCGACGCAGCCGCGTCTTGCCGCCTTCGAGATAGATGTCATGATCTTCATTCGGCGTGAATGTCAGGCGACCGTTGAAATCATATTCCCTGGCGCCCGTGGTGCCGTTCAGAATACCGTCTTCGCCGCGCGTGAAGCCCCTGCCCCAGACCTGCAGGCCGAGCTGGTCCTTCAGGATCGGTCCGTTGGCATACCAGGAGACCTGACCGCTATTGCCGAATTTGGAATGTTGCTGAACCGTGCCTTCGGTCGTGACCGAGCCGGACCAGACATCGCCGACCTTGCGGGTGATGATGTTGATGACGCCGCCCATGGCATCCGAACCATAAAGCGAGGACATCGGCCCACGCACTACCTCGATGCGTTCGATCGCCGATACCGGCGGCACGAAACTCTGTTCGAAGCCGGAATTGCCGTTGGTGCGGGCATCGCGTGTGCTCTGCCGCTTGCCGTCAACCAGAACCAGCGTGTAGGCGCCGGGCAATCCGCGAATGAAAATATCCTTTTCATTGGCAATGCCGGTGACGGACACGCCCTGAACTTCGCGCAATGCATCGGTCAGATCGCGATAGGACCCTTTTTCCAGATCTTCCCGCGTGACAACTGTGATGCTGGCCGGAGCGTCTTTCACATTCTGCTCGAAGCCGGATGCGGTGACCACAATCTGCTGAAGAACCGTGGTTCCCTCGGACGCCTGCTGCGCAAATGCCGGCAGAGCAAGGCCCAAAGCCGTGCCAGCCATTGCTGCAGAAACACCGGTCTTTATTATTGTCGCAGCCCTGTTCTGACCGCGGTACTTCAATTCCATGTTACGCCCCCGCATTTAACTTGAGAATTTAACCCCACTTATTTAGGAGGGGATGCGGGCGCAACGCGTTTGTTTTCGAACAGTTCTAAATTCCAGAAATTGCAAAAAGGGCTCCCCGAATAAGCGGCGGAGTAAAAAAATCGCAAGATGACAACCGGCAAGAGAAAAGAAGAACCAGCCTCCACGACAAAACCCGACAGGCTCGGACAGCTGAAATTACTTGTCGCTTTTGATGCGTTGTTGCGGGAAGGCAGTGTAAGCCGGGCTGCGGCGGGCATGGGACTGCCGACATCTTCGATGAGCCGCATTCTGCAACAGCTCCGGGAAAGATACGGAGACCAGCTTTTTTTGCGTACTGGCCAGGGCCTGCGCCCTACCCCCTTTGCGGAGAATATGCGGCTGCGCATTCGATCGCTGGCGGCGGAGGCCGAAAACCTGATCGACTATTCGCAGGACAGACCGGAGGCGCCGGCCGCCCTCGATAAAAGCGGTTGGGAACAGCCGGTATTGATGAAGGCGCCGCCGCTTTCCCTTCGCCCCAGCGTTCTTCTGGAAGGCCAGCCGACACCGGAAAATATTGCCGACCGTCTCGCCCGCATCGGGCACAATGCCGATCCGCAGCACCGGCTTGCCAAATATATCGCGACCTCGGCAATGGGCATCGGCAACAGCCGTCCGCTCGCCCAAGACGAGGCAATGGATGCGCTGTCGATCATTCTCGAGGGCGATGCCGATCCCATACAGATCGGCGCACTGCTCGCCACCATGCATTATCGCGGCGTGACCGCGGCCGAACTTGCCGGCTTCATCGAGGCCATGTGGCAACATATCGAAAGAGATCGGCAGCAGCCGGCGGCGGCGGATCTTGACTGGCCGGCCTACATGTCGCCGAAACATCGCGATGCGCCATGGTTCCTGCATTCAGCCCGCCTGGTTTCCATGGCGGGATACAGCGTTCTCTTGCACGGCCATGTGGGTCAGGGCGAAAACGGCGGCAAGCTTGAACTTGCCGCACAGGCCTGCGGCATTCCCCTTTGTCATTCGCTTTCACAGGCGGCCGAAGCCACATCCTCAGAACGTATCGCCTATCTGCCGATCGGTGGCCTGTCCCTGCAATTTCAGAGCCTGCTCGGCCTGCATGGCATTCTGGAGATGCGCCTGCCGCTCAACACGGTCGTCCATCTTCTCAACCCGCTTCGCGCCCGAAGCACTATCATCGGCGTGGCCCGGCCATCCTATCAGGAACTTCACCGGGACACGGCGCGGCTGCTTTCGGTGGAAAACCTCGCCATTCTCGGCAATACGCGGGATTTTGCGCAATTCACCCCTTTCCGCACCACCCGGATTTTTGGCCTTTCAAAGGGCAGGGATATCGAATTCCTCATTCCCGCCCGCGAGGCGCCGCCCGCCGAAATGCCGACCATGTTCACCACTTTCGAATATTGGCGGGCGGTCTGGACGGGGGCGGCGAGGGACGAAAGAGCCGAAACCATCATCATTTCCACCGCCGCCATCGCGCTGATGCTGGTCAATGATATGACTCTGCCCTTTGAGGAAGCCTATGCACGTAGCCTTCGGCTCTGGAACGACAGGGCGCGTAATCTGGCCAATGCGTGATTAGTCGTCAGGCATTGGTGCCTGCTTTTTTCAGCGCCAGATATTCCCAGAGGGCGACGAGCAGGAGAATTCCCGTGCTTGCCAGTTGCAGCACAAAAAGCGGAATACCCGGCGCCGGCAAAAGCAGGCAGAGCGCCACCACGCCGGCAAGATGCGAAACCGGCCGCTGATAGGCGGCGGCAATCTTGACGCCGATATTGCCGGCCAGAAACAGGACGGGACCGCCGAGAATGGCGATCGCCTCCCGCATGGTCGCGCCTTCGCGCGCGTGGGAGAGGCTGAAATCCTCACCTACCGCCGTCAAGATAATGCCGGCTACAATGGGCAAATGCCCGTAGTTAAAAAGATTATGGGCAATCTTCGCTTTTTCTTCGGCGTTCTCGGCTTTTCTCGAGGCCTCCTCCTGCCCGTGATGAAAATAGATCCACCACATCGCCACGGTGCTGACGAAAGCCGAGCAGAAGACGATGAATGTCAGACCCGAATTCATATATTCCGTGGCCGTGCGCCCCGTGGTGAGGATCGTTTCCCCAAGGCAGATGATGACGAAAAGCGCACATCGCTCCGCCAGATGCTCGCCGGAAAGATGCAGCCGGTCCTCGTCGCTTGAGGCCACGCCCGGCACGACATAACGGCAGGCGGGACCGGCATATTCGATTGCAAGCGCGATGCCCCACAGAAGAATGCGATCCGCCAGATCGACCAGTCCACCGGCCAGCCAGAACAGGCTTGATACCGCGAGCCAGATCGTCACGCGCACAAAGACCAGAAAAGACTGCCGGTCTTCATCCTTGAAAGCATACAGCGCAAAGAGGCTTCGCCCCACCTGCATCGCGCTGTAGATCAGGGCGAAGACAAGGCCCTGTTCCGCAAAAGCCTCCGGCAGCGCGATGGCGAGCAAAACGCCACCGAACATCAGGACAAACAGCAAAATCCTGACCGGTTCCTTTTCCGTGTTCAACAGGTTTGTGATCCAGGTGGTATGTATCCATAACCACCAAAGCGATAATATCAGGATGCCCGCTTCAAGCGCTGCCGTCGGCCCAAAATCTTTGGCGAGGGCGTGGGAGAGCTGGATCAGCGCGAAAACGAAGACCAGATCGAAGAACAATTCGGGGAAACTGGCCTTTCCGGCATCCTGCCCCTCCTGCCTTATCCAGCGTTCCCCATCCGCCTTGCGTGAATAAGTCTCGCCCTTGGCTCTCATGCCACCCCCGTCAGATGTTGGTCGTCGCGATACGTCCGCTCACCAATGGCCTCTCACCGTTGGGAAAAAATCTCTTCGCTGCCCGCTTCGACCGGGTTCAATTTTTGACCGGGAAACTCCAGCGCCCGCGCACTGTCGGGATAAAAACGCGGCCCGACCAGACGAACCTTTTTTCCCGACACGTCGGTGATGTAGTTCGGGAACAAGACCTTTGGCGGAAGTGGGGTGCTATCTGCCCTGGAAACCTCGAGCGTGCTGACCTCGATAGGTTGGGCAAATACCGGCAAGCCCGTCATAGTGGCGAGCGCGGCTGCGAGAAAAAATGATCTTGGAAACATGGGACGCATCCTGGCACAATTGTTTGCGCCATAAACCGCCCTCGCCCGCTTTGGTTCCGCCCCTTTCAGATGTCCTCATCGAGGTAGGAGCTATATTGGACATAGTCCGCGCTCGGTTGCCCATCGATGATTTCGGGCGGCCTACCTTGACCGCCGGGAAGATGGCCGGCGTTTTCGAGCTCCGCCCTCAGAAGCTTTTCAATGGCCCTGTCCCGGGGCAAAGCGTTGTCCGCCATATAGAGAGCGACGGAGAGTTCCATATCATCCGGAAAATTCATCGGCTCAGCCATCCGTTTAAGCAATGAAGCGCAAACGCGGGACCTTGCCGAAAGTTCAACATCGCCCGCCTCCACCCGAGGCCCGTCGTCTTTCAAATGTGCGTTCCCGTGGAACTCATCCCGGGTTTTACAGCGGCCGGACATGCCTTTTATCCGGTGCTACACGCCCACTTTGACAGGTGATCGGTGTATACAGATTGCACTGTTCTGCCCTTGCCAGCGCTTTTCCGACGAAAAGTATGCCCGACTCAAGCGTTTGAAAGCAATCACGGAAAAACGCAAACGAAAGCTAATTCGGACTTAGTTTTCATTACCCTGCATTAACCATAGAAACCCCTTGGCTGCACTGTTGATATCAGCAGCCTCATGCGAATCTCTTTTTCTTGCGGAAACGGCGTCAATGTAACTTCGGTCTGCTTTTTCCGCAAGCAGAGACCGTTTTCCACGCTCCGTTAACTCAGCAGGGCATGCTGGCCTCCATAGTGTCCTTACGCCCTCTCAACTGCGCCAGAAGCATTGTCTGCAGGTCGAAGCCGCCTTCCTGCGCCTTACGGGTCAGATTGCGCAGATACCCGCCAAGCGAACTTATCTGGTCTGCTTTCTGCAGAAGGCAGGCGAGAATGGCTGCGGTTCCCTGTCGGCCAAATGTGGCAAGCGCATCCTGATAGGCGGACTGGCTGATGTTGAACATGGTTTTGATCACCGATGTCGCCACTTCCAGATCGCGCCA
Organism: Agrobacterium sp. CCNWLW32; assembly: GCF_037083425.1. Lineage (NCBI taxonomy): Bacteria > Pseudomonadati > Pseudomonadota > Alphaproteobacteria > Hyphomicrobiales > Rhizobiaceae > Agrobacterium > Agrobacterium sp. CCNWLW32. The sequence continues at coordinate 17,124 of NZ_JBAOJM010000011.1, read as the reverse complement.
GCCTGTAACCGCTCCGCCTGGGGCATAGAGCGCGATGTCAGGGCAAGCCTTCAAAACCAAAACAATATCAGGAACAAAAAATTGCTTATGAAGAACAGGCTTTGGCGATGGCGGTGAAGGTTTTGCACTGATGGGTGCCGCATATGCCGGCTGGGCGCTTACCGTGCTGGCAGGTGCAGTGGTTACCGGTTCGTGCAAATCCTGCCGTTTAGATATGGATTCGGATTCTGAATTCTTTATGAGGCGCTCATTTTGGCAGTCATTGCCGCCCAAATTTTCCGATTTTTCAATATTTTCCAGATAGTTGGTTACTTCAGCACGCAAAGAGGCCAAAAAACCGCCGATTTCTTTGAGTTCCGCGGGCTTGGAATTGCGACCGAGAGAGCGGGCAATGGCGTTGTAACGTGTCTGAAACCCTTCGAAGGCTTCGACCTGACCGCTCGCAGCAATCATGTCGCAGAGTTTCTGGATATCGCGGCGGCAAAGGCTGATACTTTCACGAAGCCGCTGAAGATCGAGTCGCTCGCTGACGATGCGTTCGGCGAGTTCCTCAATTTCCGCTTTGCGGGCAAGAAGCGGTGCCAGCGAAAAACCGTAAGCCTCGCTGATTTCCCCTCCCCGGTGTTTGCGGGCGTATCGTTTTCCGTTCGGGCTGTCCTTGCGAATGATGAGGCCGGCTTCGACAAGAGCCGAAAGATGCCGGCGCAATGTCTGTTCGGCCATGCCATGGGCACGGAGTGACAATTGCGCATTCGACGGGAAGACGACCAAACCGGCTTCGCTGGAAAGTTCGTTCTTGGGATAAAAACTCAGAAGCGCGTTCAGGACCGCAAGCGAGCGATCGGTCACGCCAACCAAAGGCCGGGCTTCACAGACCGAACGATAGAGTTTCCATTTATCGACCGCTTCGATCTTCTTGTTTTTCTGCGCGGCAAACTGGGTCGCGAGGACGCCAAACGACATCGCTCGCCGCCCAAAGGGCGTCGTTACACATGTGCTGTCCATGTCTTTCACCTTTCACAAGGCAAAAGAAAATCGCTCACCGAAAAATTCGATGCCAAGACTCTTGACTATGATTCGCGGAAATGAGATTCTTCGGGTGCTTAAATCAAAGAAAGGCTTCCGCGCGGCAACGTTCGGGGGCTTTTTTCTTTTGTGATGCGTCTCCTGTTAGTCGTTCGAGTTAAAATTCACTGCTTGGACCGGTATTCGGCAAACAGCGTTTGAAGATGTTCCAGAACGAACTCGGCAAATTCCGGTGCTTCGTTCTTGTCGATAGAGATATCCAGCTTGCGGTCGCTTTCGACGACCTTTGCCAGCCGGCCGCCGGTTTCGGATGACCAGACACCGGTTTTTTTTGCCTGCGCCTTGGGCTTCAGAAAATCCAGAAGCGACTTGAAACGGTCTTCCGATGGCAGGGCAGCAACCGAGGCATCCCTCACATAGGCACGGGCCGCTTCCTTGACCTGAGAAGAGGAAAGCTGATCGGCAAGGTCCATCCAGTTACGACGGCCGACAGTTGGGGCGGGGCCAATAAGATCGACCAGATCCTCCGGAATGCGGCCGACAACCGACAGCATGTTGGAGAGATCGCCCTTGTGCAGCGACATGGCGGCCATGATCGTATCTCGCGGAAACCGTATCTGCAGTTTCTGGGCAAAGCGTGCCTTTTCGATATAGGTGAGATCGCGACGTTCGTTGTTTTCCTGTCCCTGGGCAACGACGAGCTGCTCATCGCTGAGATCACGTACGACCGCCTTGACCGGAATACCGAGGCTGGAGACTGCACGCAGGCGACGATGACCAAAGGCGACCTGATAACGGCCGGGGAACTCGGGATGCGGGCGCACCAGAATGGGAACCTGCTGGCCCTGTTCACGAATGGCTTCAACCAGACCTGCATCCGCCTCTTCGGAGGCTGGCATGCGATCAGGTATGAAAGAGGGATCTATATCGGCAGGATTGAGCGAAACGATCGTGAGACCTTCTGCGAGCTGCCTTTCGATTTCTTCCGCACGCTTGGCGCGTTCCGATACCTCGCTGAGCGACTGGCCGATCATTCCCACCGGGGAATTCAGAACATCGGTCACGAGTTCCGGAGAGCCAAGGATGGGCCTGATACGCGGACGCGACCGCTCGGATGCGGTCTCATTGCTGTCGGCGGCCGGAGTACCAAGATTGGCGAATATCTGTTTTCTGCTCATGCTGCCCTACCCCACGCTTTTTTAATCAGTCCTTCGATTTCAGCGTTTACGTTGTTCATGGCTTCCAGCGCACGGTCATAGGTGGACCGGGTGAACTGGGTTCTTTCCACTTCGAAAAGTGTCTGGTTGGTCAGTCCGGCATCCGAGACGGCCGTGCTCTTCAGCATCGGGTGGATGAGGACGTTTTCACCGAAAATCGAGCGCAGGAAGGCGACCATCTGGTTCTGCGGTCCGTCGCTCGGTTCAAAACGGGTGATCAGATAACGCATCCAGTTATAGTCGGAACGTGCGCCCGCCCTGCCGATTTCGGCGAGAAGGTCGCCGGTCATGGCAAGGAACTGGTTCATCGACATCACATCCAGCATTTGCGGATGAACGGTGACGAGGACGGATGTGGCGGCGGTCAGCGCCGAAAGCGTCAGATAACCAAGCTGCGGCGGGCAATCGATGACCACGACATCATAGAAGTTCTGCGCCTGGGCAATTGCTTGGCCAATGCGGGCGAAAAACAGTGTATCGCCGGGCGCGCGGCGCATCAGAGCGCGGGGCGTGTCATGTTCGAATTCCATGAGTTCCAGATTGCCCGGAACGATATGGAGATTAGGAATATAGGTGCCGCGAACGATTTCAGCGATCGGCCTGCGTTCGTCATCGTAACGGATGGCGCCATAAAGCGTTTCATTCGGACCGACATCAATCTCCGGCTGATGACCGAAGAGCGCCGACAGGCTGGCCTGCGGATCGAGATCGATGGCGAGCACCCGGTAACCGCGCAGCGCCAGATATTGCGCCAGATGTGCAGATGTCGTGGTTTTTCCAGAACCGCCCTTGAAGTTCATGACGGCGATGACCTGCAACTCTTCGCCATCACGGCGGTGTGGCAGATAACGGCGGGTGCCGCGCGCGCCCTGATCAAGGAATTTTCTGATCTCGTCCATATCCTCAACCGAATAGGAACGGCGGCCGGAGGCTTGGGCCGCATCGAGCTCCGGGCGTTCGGCGGCGATCTGACGAAGATAGGCCTCGCCGATACCGATCAGCCGCGCGGTTTCTGCCGGTGAGAAATGGCGCATGCTCTTTTCGGTGTGTGGTGAAAATGTATTTGCATTATGAGCCTGCAATTGGGCTGACAACGCAGCCGAATGCTGTTGTATAAGACTCGTCAGGTCGGGTGCTCCTGCGGCACGTCTTAAATCGGCACTCTGTGTCATCGGTCTTCTTTCGCTCGAAATTGCAGTAGCGGTTTTTTTCGAAAAAGGCGGTTTTTTCCGCAACTGAGATATAAGCGCCGATTCTCTTTTTGGCGCAATAGGCTTTTTTCTCAGGTGCGAAAGTGGCGCTAAGGCATTGTGGAAGAATCACTTTTGTTTTTTGTGACAGTTTGACGGTTAGCCGCGGCTAACTTCGCCCTGACGATCAGACAGACGGGCGCGGATCGCGTCTTTTCACACAAGGAATGCATGCCCGCGCAGAAGTTTGCCGCGGCTAACTTTTTGGTTTTGACCCACTGCACATCCGATCATCCCGCGGCAAAAAGTGAAGGGTGGACATTCGCGGATGTTTAATCTCTACTCATTGACTAGAGTATCGTTGGGTTCGACGCCCGTCGTCTGGCTGTTCAAGCTGTCGCAGGTTGGAGGAATGAATGTCCTATGATGTCGCTCTCGTCGGGTCGGGTTTCTCGGCCATTTGTACTGCCGCTCATCTTTTATCGTCCCTGCCGGCGGAAGCCTCGATCGCTATCGTGGGCGATGAATCGGATTTCGGGCGCGGCACCGCCTATCGTACCGAACTTCCCTATCATCGGCTGAATGTGCCAGCCGGGCGAATGAGTGTCTTCCCTGACCGCCCCGGTGATTTTGTCGACTGGTTGGCGGAAAATGGGATAGCGGAGGATCCTCTGCTGTTCGCCTCGCGTGGAGACTATGGTCTTTATCTTCGCGACAGGCTGGCGGGTTTGCTTAGAAGCAGGGAGCAACGGGCGCGGGTGGATTTCGTTCGGGCCAAGGCTTCGGCCTGTCGCCCGGATGGCAAGGGTGGATTTTCTTTCGCTCTGGAGAATGGCGAGCAGCTGCGCGCGCAGAATGTCGTTTTGTGTCTCGGTGTCGGCGCGGCGAGTTTGCCGGTGCAAACTGTCGCGAGGGAAGAAGAGGGGCCACAACGTATCATCGGTCACTGCTGGCAGCCGGGATGGCTGTCCAAAGTCAAGGCCGGAGATCGCATCTGTATTCTGGGTTCGGGTCTGACGATGATCGATCAGGTTCTGACCCTGCGGGGAAAAGGGCATCAGGGCCCGATCCATGTTCTCTCCCGACGCGGCCTGGTGCCGCATCCGCATGTCAGCCCGCCTGCTCCCCCCACGGAGCCTGAGCTGCCTGATGGCTCGACGGAGATCAGCCTGTTGCTGCAGTCTTTACGCAAACAGGTCAGCGATGGCGCACCGTGGCGCACCGTTATGGATGGTTTGCGGCCGAAAACACAATTGCTGTGGCAACGCCTTACACCTGCGCAGCGCAGCCGGTTTCTTCGGCATGCCTTGCCTTGGTGGAATATCCATCGGCACCGCATCGCGCCTGAGGTCTCTGGTGCTTTCGAGAAGTTGCTCTCGGACGGCATTCTGGAAATTCATGCGGGTTACCTCCGGTCCATAGACGAAGGGGAGGAGGGGATTGCCGTGCGTTACCGCCGCAGACATACACAAGTGGTGAGGGAACTTCAGGTCGATTGGGTCGTCAATTGCACCGGCATGGAGCGGGCCGGCATCGGTCATTCGCGGCTTCTTGAAGCCATGTGCGGCGAGGGTGTTATTTCACTGGACCCTTTCGGGCTCGGGGTCGAGGTTGACGACCACTCCCATTTGCTGCGGACGGACGGACGAAGCTGGCCCGGTCTTTTCGCCGCGGGTGCGCTGACGGCAGGCCGGTTCTGGGAGATAACCGCTGTTCCGGATATTCGTGTGCAGGCACAGAAGATCGCGCGGGAGATTACGCGGAGAGTGACCGCGAATGATCGGGTTGCTGCACAGGGCTGATCCGGCCGAAGAATCGACCATAGCGAGAGGTGCCGTCATAACAGACATTCTCGGCGCCTCTTGATTTTGATGTTAGCCGCGGCAAACTTTTTCTTTGAATGAATGTGCTGACTATTCATTGGAGGCCGAATTCGCGGATTCGAGGCGGCTGATGAATGTCGCGTGGGCTTTCCGCACGATAGCAACGAACGTTCTTTGGTGACGTACCGCTTTTTGCCTTCAAAGTGCGTATTCCCGCAATCAACTGGGGTAAAAGACCGAGACCGTCTTTGCGGGGCAATGTCCGCGATTGCTAAATAATTTACATAGCTTATGGAAGTTCGTCATAAAAGAGGCTATAAACCCTGTAAATTTCTGAAATTATGAAAATAATTTGCGAGGACCAATGCAGAAACAGAAACTGGTAAGATACGAGACGGCGGACAGTCAGGCCGGCGGACAGCGTCGGCCATTTGCCAAGGCCGTTCGCGCCGGTGATTTCGTTTATGTTTCGGGGCAGGTGCCGACTGTTGATGGCGAGGTCGTGACCGGCGGCATCGTGGCGCAGACCGAGCAGGTGGTCGCGAATATCAGGGATGTTCTGGCGCTGGCGGATTGTACGCTTGCCGATGTGGTCAAGATCAATGTCTGGCTGGATGATGCGCGGGATTTTTCGAGCTTCAACGCCGTTTTCCAGAAATATTTCATCGATCATCCACCCGCGCGCTCGACCGTGCAATCACCGCTGATGGTCGATGCCAAGGTGGAAATGGACGTTATCGCTTATAAGCCGCTGGCTTGAAGCCCAATTTGCCTATTTTTGAGAGTAGATGATGACCTATCCCTGGCCTGATGCGGGCACACCCCTCAATGCGATTTCAACGCCAATGCCCGTCATTGACGAGGATAGGCTCAGTGCCAATATCCTCAGGGCGCAATCCTATCTGGATGAACACGGTAAGGCTTTCCGGCCGCATATCAAGACGCACAAGATACCGGCTGTCGCAAAACAGCAGCTGCAGGCTGGCGCGATCGGCATTAATTGCCAGAAAGTCAGTGAGGCGGAAGTTTTCGCGGATGCCGGTTTCGATGATATCCTGATCACCTACAATATTCTCGGTGCAGCAAAGCTTTCGCAGCTGAAGGCGTTGAATGCGCGCATCGGCGGGCTGAGCGTGGTTGCCGATAGCGCGGTCACGATTGCCGGTCTTGCCGATACATTCGAGGCAGTAAGGCCGCTTGCCGTGCTTGTCGAATGCGATACGGGCGGCAAGCGCTGCGGCGTGCAGACGCCGGAAGCGGCATTGGCGCTTGCGGAAAAGATTGTTGCGGCCCCGGGCCTCAGATTCAAGGGCATTTTGACCTATCCGGCACCGGATGGGGCCGAGACGGTGGAAAACTTCCTTCGCAAAACCATGGCGTTGCTTGCGGCAAGGGGCATTGACTGCCCGGTCCGTTCCAGCGGCGGTTCGCCCGATTTTTATTCCGCCCATCTCGTTCCTTCCGCGACCGAACATCGGGCAGGCACCTATGTCTATAATGATCGCGCCATGCTGCGCGCGGGACATTGCACGACCGGCGATCTCGCCATGCATGTTCTCGCCACCGTCGTTTCGAGGCCTACGGCCGATCGGGCGGTGCTGGACAGCGGATCCAAGGCCTTGACCTCGGATCTCCTGGGTTTCAGCGATTATGGGCTGATCGAAGGTTATGAGGGCGCAAAAATCGTCTCGCTTTCGGAAGAACACGCCGTCGTTGATCTGTCCGGCTGCGCCTCCGGGCGGCCTGAAATCGGTGATGTGGTAAAGGTCGTGCCGAACCACACCTGCGTCGTCAGCAATCTTTTCGATAGGATGGTTTTCCATCGAAACGGTGTCGTAACACGCGTTGAGAAGGTCACAGCACGCGGTACCGTCTGGTAAAGTTACCCGGCTAATTGAACTGGAATCGGAAGCTGCGAAAATGCAGATACCGGCAACGAGAATCTGGAAATATGCGCATCTTCACGGCGTCGCTCGCCACTGAAACCAACACGTTTTCCCCCGTGCCGACGGATATGGACGCTTTTCGTGCGGCTTTTTATGCCGGGCCGGGCGAGCATCCCGAAACGCCGACGCTCTGCTCGTCGCCCGTGCCGATCCTGCGTCGTCGCGGCAAGGCGGAAGGGTTCACGGTGATTGAGGGAACCTCCTGCTGGGCGGAACCGGCGGGACTTATCCAGCGCCAGACTTATGAAACGCTGCGGGACACGATTCTTGCCGAACTCGCCGCCGCCATGCCCGTCGATGCCGTGGTCCTTGGCCTGCATGGAGCCATGGTGGCGCAGGGTTATGACGATCCGGAAGGCGATTTCCTCTCCCGCATCCGCGAGATGGTTGGACCGGAAGTGCTGATCGCAGCGGAATTCGATCCCCACAGCCACCTGACGGCGCTCCGGGTTAAAAATCTCGACATCATGGCGACGTTTCTGGAGTTTCCGCACACGGATTTCGAAGAGCGCGGCGAACATGTAGTGCAGATGGCGCTGCGCACGCTTCGGGGAGAGATCAATCCGGTCATCTCGACTTTCGATTGCCGCATGATCACTATTTATCCCACCAGCCGCGAGCCGATGCGTTCTTATGTTGACCGGCTGAAGGCAATGGAGGGCAGGGACGGCATCCTGTCGATTTCGGTCATTCATGGTTTCATGGCCGGCGACGTACCGGATATGGGAACGCGCATCGTTGTCGTCACCGATAATAACAGGGCGAAGGGTGAGGCGCTGGCTGAAAAGCTCGGCCGCGAGCTCTATGCCATGCGCAAGCTGACCGCCATGCCGATGCTGGATACAGAAACGGGTCTCGATCGGGTTCTCGCCATTCGCAGTGGCAATCAGGAGAAGCCGGTCGTGGTATCGGACATCTGGGACAATCCGGGTGGCGGTGTTGCCGGTGATGCCACCCATATTCTGCGGCGCATGGTGGACCGCGGCATGGACAATTTCGCTGTCGCGACGATCTGGGACCCGATCGCCGTGTCTTTCTGTCACGCGGCGGGGGAGGGTGCCGAGATTGACCTGCGCATCGGCGGCAAATCCAGCCCGCAAGGCGGCGAACCGCTCGATTTCCGTATAAAGGTGATGCGCACGGCCGAGGCCGGCTGGCAGAGTTTCCGCAACAGCCGCGTAACACTCGGCCGTGCCGCTGTCGTGCGGCCGCTCGGCACGGAGATCGATATCATCCTCATCACCAGCCGGACGCAGACTTATGAGCCGGATATCTTTTCCAATCTCGGCATCGATTTCGCGAAAAAAGACGTGCTGCTGGTCAAGTCGACCAACCATTTTCATGCGGGGTTTGCGCCCGTCGCCTCCGAGATCGTTTATATAGCGGCCCCGACGTCCTATCCGACCGATCCGGCAAAAACGCCCTATCGCAAGGCGAGCCTCGAGCTTTGGCCACGGGTGGCTGATCCGCTGGGCCTGGATTGAGCGGCAGCCGTTCGAGCATTATCGGGACGGAACTCTGAAGCCTTTTTCTGGAACGGCTTCAGAGGCGCTCAAGCGTGATCAGGAAAAACGCGCTTTCGTTTTGACCTGCTTCGACTGTGAACGGTAAGCCGCCTTCGATCAGCAGACCATCCAGCTTCCCCAGCTGCTCCTTGCCATCACCGGTGGAAACCGTCAGTGGATCGAGTGCCAGGATAAGTGTCGCGTTTCCGCCTGCTTTCCCCGCAAACAGGCCGAAATGCCTCCTGACGACATGGCGAAAGGTCGAACGGCGGGTCATGACGTTCAGATCGGTGATCGCGCCGTCGGGTAAGGTCGCATTGACGGGCACATCGGCCGGAAAGGGCAGGGGCTGGCTTTCCACGGTCAGCATTAGTGGATCGGCGGCCGCAATTGCCAGCGCCATGCCGTTTCCCTCAAGAATGGACAGGGTGCGGTCTATTCCGGGAAAGATCGAAAACGGCCCGTCGCTTGCGACCGTCGCCATGCTGATACGCCAGTCGAAATCATCGACGGAAGAGCCTGGCGGAAAGATGGCGATTTCCACGGTCTCGCCGCCGCCGTTTTTCCAGGGCATTCGCTTGTAGTCGCTTGCGCGCAGCAGGGTCATGGTTGTCCACTTTTGAAAGATCGGCCGGAAACGGTGTTCCCCATTTCCGGCCGTGGCAGGATCAATTGCCGAGGATGCCGGGCAGGCGCAGGCCCTGTTCCTTGGCGCATTCCACGGCGATGTCGTAACCGGCATCGGCATGGCGCATCACGCCGGTTGCCGGGTCGTTCCAGAGCACGCGCTCCAGCCGGCGAGCCGCATCGTCGGTGCCATCGGCGCAGATGACCATGCCGGAATGCTGCGAGAAGCCCATGCCGACACCGCCGCCGTGATGCAGCGAAACCCAGGTCGCGCCGGATGCCGTGTTGAGCAGCGCATTGAGGAGCGGCCAGTCCGAAACGGCGTCCGAGCCGTCCTTCATGGCTTCGGTCTCGCGGTTGGGCGAGGCGACGGAGCCGCTGTCGAGATGGTCACGGCCGATGACAACAGGCGCCTTCAGCTCGCCGTTCTTGACCATTTCATTGAAGGCAAGCCCAAGACGATGGCGGTCGCCAAGGCCGACCCAGCAAATACGTGCCGGCAGGCCCTGGAATGCGATGCGCTCGCGCGCCATGTCGAGCCAATTGTGCAGATGCTTGTTGTCAGGCAGCAGTTCCTTCACCTTGGCGTCGGTCTTGTAGATGTCTTCCGGATCACCTGACAGGGCCGCCCAGCGGAACGGGCCGATGCCACGGCAAAACAGCGGGCGGATATAGGCCGGCACGAAGCCCGGGAAGGCAAAGGCGTTCTCCAGCCCCTCATCCTTGGCGACCTGGCGGATATTGTTGCCGTAATCAAGCGTCGGAACGCCGGCGTTCCAGAAATCGACCATGGCCTGCACATGCACCTTCATCGAGGCGCGCGCTGCGGCGGCAACGGCCTTCGGGTCGCTTTCCTGCTTGGCACGCCATTCGGCAACGGTCCATCCGGCCGGAAGATAACCATGGACGGGATCATGCGCCGAGGTCTGGTCGGTGACGATATCGGGACGAACGCCGCGACGGACGAGTTCCGGGAAGATTTCCGCCGCATTGCCGATCAGGCCGACGGATTTCGCCTCGCCCGCCTTGGTCCATTGGTCGATCAGCGCCAGCGCCTCATCGAGTGTATGCGCCTTCGCATCGACATAACGGGTACGCAGGCGGAAATCGACGCGGGTTTCATCACATTCGACGGCAAGGCAGCAGGCGCCGGCCATGACGGCGGCCAGCGGCTGTGCGCCGCCCATGCCGCCGAGACCGCCGGTCAGGATCCACTTGCCCTTCAGGTTGCCGTCATAATGCTGGCGGCCGGCCTCGATGAAGGTTTCATAGGTGCCCTGCACGATGCCCTGCGTACCGATGTAGATCCACGAACCGGCCGTCATCTGGCCGTACATGGCAAGACCCTTCTTATCCAGCTCGTTGAAGTGATCCCAGTTCGCCCAGTGTGGCACGAGGTTGGAGTTGGCGATCAGGACGCGCGGCGCATCCTTGTGGGTGCGGAATACACCGACCGGCTTGCCGGACTGGACGATGAGGGTTTCATCCTCGTTCAGATCTTTCAGCGTCGCGACGATGCGGTCGAAATCGTCCCAGGTGCGGGCGGCGCGGCCGATACCGCCATAAACCACCAGCTCATGCGGGCGCTCGGCGACATCGGGATCGAGATTGTTCATCAGCATGCGCAGCGGGGCTTCCGTCATCCAGCTCTTGGCATTGAGTTCAGTGCCCTGCGGCGCGCGGACATCGCGAATATTATGGCGTGGATTGTTCATGTGTTTTCCCCTTATCGTTTCGTGTCGAGCGCAAATGTTTCCATGCGCGTGAGAATGGTTTTGAGATGGGAGCGAAGCCGGTCGGCCTTGCCCGCGTCATAGGCGAAAGGCGGCGTCTCGCTTTGAAGATGGGTGGACTGCGCCAGCTCCATCTGGATGGAGTGCACGCTGCTCTGCGGTTTTCCGTAATGGCGCGTCGTCCAGCCGCCTTTGAAGCGACCGTTCAGGATGCTGTCGTAACCCTCTGCAGCGACGGTCGCTTCGACAGCGATTTTTTCGATCGCGGGGTCGCAAGTTGCGCCCATATCCGTGCCGATGTTGAAATCCGGCAGCTTGCCTTCGAACAGGAAGGGAATATGCGAACGGATCGAATGGCAATCATAGAGAATGGCGATGCCATGAATGGATTTGACCCGTTCGATTTCCGCCGCAAGCGCTGCGTGATAGGGCGCGTGAAAGGTTTCCAGACGGTATGCGATGTCGTCCTGAGTGGGCTCCTGCCCTTCATTCCAGATCGGCTTGCCGTCGAAATCGGTCTCCGGAACAAGCCCTGTTGTGTTCTGGCCCGGATAAAGGCTGACCCCGGCGGGGTCGCGGTTGGCGTCGATCACGTACCGATGAAAGGTGGCACGCACCGTCGTCGCTTCTGGGATCAGATCCGCATAGAGCTCGTGAATATGCCAGTCGGTATCGGCCAGCAATTTGCCGTTTTCGTTCAGGCGTTGCCAGATATCCGCCGGCACATCCGTGCCGGTGTGGGGTAGCCCGAGAATGATCGGCGAAGAACCTTCCTTGATGTCAAAGACACGCATCTCAAACCTCCAGCTTCGGCAGAATGCCGCCTGAAATCGTCGAGACCAGAGCGCCGGAAGCGATCAGCTCTGCCGCCGCCTTCAGGTCCGGCGCCATATAACGGTCTTCTTCCAGCGACGGGATCGTGGCGCGTAGCGCGGCAATCACCTTCTGCAATTCGGGGCTGGTTTTCAGCGGCCCACGCAACTCCACACCCTGAATGGCCGAAAGCGCCTCGATGCCAAGGATGGCGAAGAGATTGTCCGTCATCGGCAGCAGACGTCGTGCACCGTGGCAGGCCATGGACACATGGTCTTCCTGATTGGCGGAGGTCGGCGTCGAATCGACCGAGGCCGGATGCGCCATCTGCTTGTTCTCACTCATCAGCGCGGCGGAGGTGACTTCGGCGATCATCAGGCCAGAATTCAGCCCCGGCTTCTTGGAAAGAAAGGCCGGCAGCCCATAGGAAAGGGCCGGATCAACCAGAAGCGCCACACGACGCTGGGCGATCGCGCCGATTTCGCAAATGGCAAGCGCCGTCTGATCGGCGGCAAATGCAACCGGTTCGGCGTGGAAATTGCCGCCGGAGACGACGGAATTGTCTGAAAGCACCAGCGGATTGTCGGTTACGGCGTTGGCTTCGATTTCCAGTGTGCGGGCCACCTGCCGCAGAAGATCGAGGCAGGCGCCATCCACCTGCGGCTGGCAACGGATGCAATAGGGGTCCTGCACCCGCTCGTCGCCCTCGATGTGGCTGACGCGGATTTCCGAACCATCCAGCAGATTACGAAGCGCCGCTCCCGCGTCGATCTGGCCCTTATGGCCGCGCAGGCTGTGAATATCGGGATGAAAAGGGGCAGACGACCCCATCGCGGCATCGGTGGAAAGCGCGCCGGTGATAAGCGCCGCCTGTGCCGCGCGATGGGCGCGGAAAAGACCGGCGAGCGCCAGCGCCGTCGAGGTCTGCGTGCCGTTGATAAGTGCAAGCCCTTCCTTGGCTGCCAGAACCACCGGGGTCAATCCGGCTTTCGCAAGCGCTTGGCCGGCGGGCAGAAGCGTTCCCTCATAAAAGGCCTCGCCTTCGCCCATCATCACCGCGGCCATATGGGCCAGCGGCGCGAGATCGCCGGAAGCGCCGACCGAACCCTTTTCGGGAATGACGGGAATGACACCCTTCTCAAGCATGGCTTCGATCAGCCGCACCAGTTCCAGCCGCACGCCGGATGCGCCGCGGCCGAGCGAAACCAGCTTCAGCGCCATGATCAGCCGCACGATATTTTCAGGAAGCGGTGCGCCGACCCCGCAGCAATGCGACAGGATGAGATTGCGCTGCAGCGTCGCCACATCGGCCGCGTCGATCTTGATGGAGGCAAGTTTGCCGAAACCGGTATTGATGCCGTAGACCGGCGCATTGCCGGCAGCAATCTCCGCGATGCGGGCTGCTGCCTTTTCAATGCCGGCATCGAAGCTGCGGTCGAGCTTTGCCGTACCGTTTTCCCAGTATATGGTGGAAAGCTCGGCAAGCGTCACGGCGCCTGGATGAAGGGTGATGGCTTTTATGGTCATGGGGAAACCTTCTGTCCCTTGAAAATACGGGCATGGAGCGGATTAAAACCGATGCGATAGACAAGCTCGGCCGGACGCTCGATATCCCAGATGGCAAAATCAGCCGATTTTCCGGCCTCCAGCGTGCCGGTTTCCGCAAGCAGGCCGAGCGCCTTTGCCGCATTGCGTGTCGTCGCCGTCAGACACTCTTCCACGGTCATGCGGAAAAGCGTGGCGCCCATATTCATGGTCAGCAGCAGGGAGGTGAGCGGCGAAGTGCCGGGATTGCAGTCCGTTGCGAGCGCAATGTCGGCTCCGGCATCGCGCAGTGCCTGTACCGGCGGCAGCTGCTTTTCGCGCAGCGCATAAAAGGCACCGGGAAGAAGCACGGCCACGGTTCCTGCTTCCGCCAGCGCCTTCGCACCGGCTTCATCAAGATATTCCAGGTGATCGGCCGACAGCGCATTATAGGATGCCGCAAGCTCGGAACCGCCAAGGTTGGAAAGCTGCTCCGCATGCAGCTTGACAGGAAGTCCGAGCTGTTTAGCGGCCTTGAAAACCCGGTCGATCTCCGCGACGGAAAAGGCGATGCCTTCGCAGAAGCCGTCAACCGCATCCGCCAGTCCTTCCGCATGCGCCTTTTCCAGCCCCGGCAGAACAATGTCGCCAATATAATCGGCGTTGCGGCCCTTATAGTCTGCAGGTGTCGCGTGCGCGGCGAGATAGCTGGTGACGATGCGCACCGGCCGTAATGTCTCAAGCCTGCGCGCAACGCGCAGCATCTTCAGTTCGGTTTCGATGTCGAGACCGTAACCGGATTTGATTTCGACCGTGGAAACGCCTTCGGAAAGAAGGGTGTCGAGACGCGGAAGCGCCTGCGCCAGCAGAACCTCTTCCGAAAGCGCGCGCGTATCGCGGACCGAAGAAACGATGCCGCCGCCCGCTTTGGCGATCTCCTCATAGGTCGCACCATTCAACCGCATCTCGAATTCCATGGCGCGATTGCCGCCGAAGACAAGATGGGTGTGGCAGTCGATCAGGGCAGGGGTGATCCAGCGGCCGCCGCAATCGGTGGTGTCATCGGCTGTCGCCAGATCGGCAGGCAGATCGCTTTCGGGACCGGCAAAGGCGATGCGGCCGTTACGCACGGCAATCACGGCGTTTTCGACGGCGCCGATGCCATCCACGTCGGGGTTGAAGGTTGCCAGCCGGGCGTTGCGCCACAAAGCCGTGGCGTTCCCCGTCGCCGTTCCGTTTGCAGATTTGTTCCCTGGCATTTGCTTTTCGCCTTTCCTTTGTGAGTTAAATGTATATACATAATAATCGGCTTGGCAAGCTGCAATTTCGTGTTTGAAATGGCCTTGCCGGACAGAACCAAAGGAGAGGGTGGCATGACGGCAATTCACGCGGGCGCAGCGCTTCTGGCGGGCGGATGGGCGAAGGATGTTCGCATCATCTGCGATGACGGCATTGTTTCATCCGTCGAAACCGGCGTTTCCCCGCAGCCGCAGGATGAGCGTCACGCCGTCATCGTTCCAGCTATGCCCAATCTCCACAGCCATGCCTTTCAGCGGGCCATGGCGGGGCTTGCCGAAATCCGCGGCCCGGGTGATGACAGTTTCTGGAGCTGGCGCACCGTCATGTATAAATTCGCGCTCTCCATGACGCCTGACCATGTCGAGGCCGTTGCCGCCCAGCTTTATATGGAAATACTGGAGGCCGGTTTCGGAAGGGTCGGCGAATTTCACTATCTGCATAATGACAGGGACGGTTCGCATTACGGCAATATCGCCGAAATGGTCGAACGCATCGGCGCGGCCGCGTCGCAGACGGGCATCGGTCTCACCTTGCTGCCGGTCTTTTACGCCCATTCCGGTTTCGGCGGCCAGGCTCCGATCGATGGGCAGAAACGCTTCATCCATTCGCTCGACAGTTATGGAAAGCTGATGCAGGGCGCACAGGCCGTGGCGGACAAATTGCCGGGTGCGGTCCTCGGCATTGCGCCACACAGCCTGCGTGCCGTAACCGGCGACGAGCTGGCAGCCATCGAGCCGCTGGCAAAGGGTGGGCCGATCCATATTCATGTGGCGGAACAAACGAAGGAAGTGGACGATTCACTCGCCTTTTCCGGTGCGAGACCGGTGGAATGGCTGCTTGAAAACGCGCCGGTCGATGGTCGCTGGTGCCTTATCCATGCGACACACATGACGGAAACCGAAACGCGGCGTATGGCGAAAAGCGGTGCCGTGGCCGGTCTCTGCCCGATCACCGAGGCCAATCTCGGCGACGGTATCTTCCCGGCTCCGGCTTTCCTTGGCGAAAACGGCCATTACGGTGTCGGATCCGATTCCAACATCCTGATTTCCGTGCCGGAAGAATTGCGAACCCTCGAATATTCACAACGCCTCTCGCATCGGGCACGTAATGTCATCGCCGATGCTGGCCATTCCACGGGAGAAAAACTCTTCCGGCAGGCGCTCGAAGGCGGCGGCAGGGCTCTGGCGTCGCCAAATGGTCTGGAAAGCGGGAAAAGTGCGGATTTTGTCGCTCTTGATGTTTCCGCCGTTTCTTATCTTCCGATATCCCAGATTCTCGATCAGTGGATATTTGCGGGTGGTGTTGGCGTCGATTCCGTTTGGGTGCGCGGCAAAAAGCGCGTGCAAGCCGGCCGGCATATCCACCGTCGTGAAATATCCGATCGTTTCAACAAGGTCATGGCCGAACTTCTCGATAGCTGATATGGGCTCGGCAGAAACGGGAAAAAGCCAGTGGGGAAAGGCATTGCGGACGTGACGAAAGCATCGGCCGGGCAAACCC
The DNA here is from genome assembly GCF_037083425.1 of Agrobacterium sp. CCNWLW32. NCBI lineage: Bacteria > Pseudomonadati > Pseudomonadota > Alphaproteobacteria > Hyphomicrobiales > Rhizobiaceae > Agrobacterium > Agrobacterium sp. CCNWLW32. Next base: position 921 of record NZ_JBAOJM010000011.1, on the reverse strand, counting down.
TGCACCAGCGTATCCTCAGCGACATCGAGGGCCGGATCGTTTCGGGAGAATGGCCGCCGGGCCACCGGCTGCCTTTCGAGGTAGACCTCGCCGATCAGTATCACTGTTCGCGCATGACGGTGAACAAGGTCATGGGCCAACTCGCCAAGGCCGGCTTGATCGAACGCCGCAAGAAATCCGGCAGTTTCGTTCGCCAGCCTCAGATCCAGTCTGCCGTTCTGCAAATTCATGACATCGGGGCGGAAGTCGAATCCCTTGGCCTCGAATATGGCTTCAAGATCCTGGAGCGCGAAGGGCGCAGCGCCAAAAGCGGGGATCGTGAGCGGCTCGACGTTTCCGTCGGCACATCGTTGCTCGAGATTCTCTGCATCCATTTCGCCGGTGCGCGCGAATTTTGTGTCGAGCAGCGTCTCATCAGTCTGACGGCCGTGCCGGAAGCGGCTGAAACCGATTTTACCGAAATTGCGCCAGGCCCCTGGCTACTTGGCCATGTTCCGTGGAGCACTGCCGAACATCGGATCAGCGCCGAGGCGCCGTCGAAGGAGATCGCGCGCCTGCTCGGTATCTCCGACAGACAGGCCTGTCTTGTGGTCGAGCGTCGTACCTGGAGCAATTCCGGCGCCGTGACCTATGTGCGCTTCACCTATCCTGGCAATGCCCATGCCCTGGTCGCCCGTTTCAGCCCGTCTTCCGACTGATATCCGTAAGGTCTCTCGCGTCCTTTAATTGCGAAATGGAAACCCTATATAGGGGAAGGCTAACCCCACTTATCGTTTGCACGGCGAAAGTCGTTAAAATCCGTTAATCTGTACGATTAATCTCAAATTCCCTTTTAAAATCAGTAATCTGTCACATTTCTTGATTTTTTTGATATTGCTGTGTTGACTTGTTTGGTGGGGTGGATTTATAAGTCCGCTCACT
>NZ_JBAOJM010000010.1:0-185614 GCF_037083425.1 Agrobacterium sp. CCNWLW32 | reverse complement strand
GCCACCGAAAAGGCCCCGGCCGAGCGCGGCCTTGCCATGGTGTTCCAGTCCTATGCGCTTTATCCGCATATGAGCGTGCGCAACAACATCGCCTTCCCGCTGAAGATGGCCAAGCTCGACAAGGCCGTCATCGACAAGAAGGTCGACGATGCCGCCCGTATCCTCAACCTCACCGATTATCTCGAACGCCGGCCCTCGCAGCTGTCAGGCGGCCAGCGCCAGCGCGTCGCCATCGGCCGCGCCATCGTGCGCGAACCGAAAGCGTTTCTGTTTGACGAGCCGCTCTCCAACCTCGATGCGGCGCTGCGCGGCACCATGCGGCTGGAAATCTCCGAGCTGCACAATACGCTGAAGACGACGATGATCTACGTCACCCACGATCAGGTCGAGGCCATGACCATGGCCGACAAGATCGTGGTGCTCAACCGCGGCAATATCGAGCAGGTCGGCTCGCCGATGGAGCTCTACAAGACACCGCGCAACCTCTTCGTCGCCGGCTTCATCGGCTCGCCGCGCATGAACCTGGTGACCGGCGACTATGCCCGGCAAAAGGGAGCGACTACCGCCGGCGTGCGGCCGGAGCATCTGGTGCTGTCGAAAGAAAGTGGGTTGTGGCAGGGCAAGGTCACGGTTGCCGAACATCTCGGCTCCGATACCTTCCTCCACCTCGACGTCCAAGGCATCGGGCCGATCACCGCCAGAACCGATGGTGAGTTCGAATGCAGACACGGTGATACCGTGTTCATCACGCCCGATGACACCAAAATCCACAGGTTCGATGACAAGGGCATCGCGATATGAGGCCTTAAGTTCAGGCCTCACCGATCCTGACACCGTCTCTGTCAAAGACATGAAGCCGTTCCTGCGGGAAACCGACCCGCAGGGACTTGCCCGGCTGCAACAGCGCCCGATCAGACGAAAACAGCTTGAAGGGCAATCCATGCACGGTCAGGTGCAGGATGATGCCGAGACCCGTCGGCTCGACGAGATCGACGGTCGCCTCGACAGCACCATCCGCAGGCGAGACGGTGACATGTTCCGGCCGGATACCGAGTGTGACCGGCTCACCATCGGCAAGCTTCACGTCGCGGCCGAGTTCGAGGCGTGTGCCATCGCCGAGCACGACGAAACTACCGCCATTTTCCCGCCCGAGCCGTCCTTCCAGAAAATTCATGCCAGGCGAACCGATAAAACCAGCGACGAACAGATTGGCTGGGCGATCGTAGAGATCGAGCGGTGCGCCGATCTGCTGCACATGGCCGGCATTCATCGCGACGATACGGGATGCCAGCGTCATCGCCTCGATCTGGTCATGGGTGACATAAACCGAGGTGGCGCCGAGATCAGCATGCATGCGCTTGATTTCGGCCCGCATCTGCTCGCGAAGCCGTGCATCGAGGTTGGAGAGTGGCTCATCGAACAGAAATGCCTTAGGCTGGCGCACGATGGCCCGGCCCATGGCGACGCGCTGGCGCTGGCCGCCGGAAAGCGCCTTCGGACGGCGTGCCAGATAGGGATCGAGACCGAGTTTCGCCGAAGCACCGGCCACGGCCGCCGCGATTGTTTCCTTGGTGCTGCGGCGCAGGCGCAGGCTGTAGCTCATATTGTCGGCGACGCTCATATGCGGATAAAGCGCATAGGACTGGAACACCATGGCGATATCCCGGTCCTTCGGCTTGCGGTCGTTAACGCGCTCACCGTCGATGGTCAATTCGCCCGCTGAAATCTCCTCCAGACCGGCGATCATTCGCAAAAGTGTCGATTTTCCGCAGCCGGATGGGCCAACGAGGACGATGAATTCGCCGTCCTCGATCTTCAGATCGACCCCGTGCAGGACCGCAAGGTCGCCATAGGTCTTGCCGACATTCTTCAGCTCGATGGAAGCCATGGGATTATCCTTTCACCGCGCCGGCCGTCAGGCCCTGCACGAGATAACGTTGAATGAGCAGGAAGAAGAGACAGGCCGGAATGAGCGCCAGAACACCCGCCGCCATCATCTGCCCGAAATCGACGGAAAATTTTGAAACGAAGGTCAACAGCCCGACCGGGAATGTGGCGCTCTGGTTGCCCGAAATCAGCATCAGCGCAAACAGCAACTCGCTCCACGCGGCGGTGAAGACGAAGCCCAGCGTCGCAGCGATGCCCGGCAATGTCAGCGGCAGGATGATCTGGCGGAATGCCGTGAAACGGCTTGCCCCGTCGATCATCGCCGCCTCTTCCAGATCCTTCGGAATACCGTCGAAGAATGACTGCATTAGGAAAGTGGCAAACGGCACGTTGAAGGCGGTGTAGACGATGACGAGACCCGTCAGGCTGTTGGTGAGGCCGAGCGGCGACAGCATCTTGAAGATCGGCGCGACCAGCATGACCAGCGGAAACATCTGGGTAATCAGCATCAGCGCCACGATCCAGTATTTGCCCTTGAAGCGGAACCGCGACAGCGCATAACCGGACAGTGACGAGAGCACCGTAACGGCAAGTGCCGTGGAGCCGGCAACGATGACGCTGTTCTTAAAAAACGTCGGGAAGGCACTGTTTTCTATGACATAACGGTAGTGATCAAGCGTCGCATGCGACGGCCACATCCGCACGCCCTCGCTATAAAGCAGGTCATTCGGCGTAACCGAGACCTTGAGCAGCCAGAACAGCGGAAACAGCGCGAAGACGATATAGGCAAGGATTGCCAGGCGATGGGCAAGGGTGAGGAATATCCTTGATGTCATCGGTCAGTCCTTCTCGATAAGGCGTTGGCGCAGGAGCACGATGAGCATGGAATAGGCCAGAAGCAGCACCAGAAGCACCAGCGCGATGGCCGAGGCATAACCGAAATCAAGCCGCCGGAAGGCCTGCGTAAAGATGTAACTGGCGACGATCTGGGTGCGGTCTGCCGGTCCGCCATTGGTCATGACGATGATGAGATCGGCGAAATTGGCGATCCAGACGGTGCGCAGCAAAACGGTGATGGCGATAGTGGGTGCGAGAAATGGCAGGGTGATGGAGGTGAAGCGCTGCAACGGGTTTGCCCCGTCGATGGAAGCGGCCTCGTAAAGATCGCGCGGGATCGCCTGAAGTGCGGCAAGCAATGTGATGGCGAAGAAGGGAATGCCCCACCAGACATTGGCGATGATCGGCCCCCACATGGCGAGATGCGGATCGGCGAGAATATTGTTCGGCGCGGAGAGAAGGCCGAGCGAGACCATCCAGTGCGGCAGCGGCCCGATGACGGGATTGAACAGCCATGCCCAGTTGAGACCGGCGAGGAAGGTTGGCACGGCCCATGGCAGAAACACCAGCGCCTGCGCCAGCCCCCTGCCCGCGAACGGCTTGTCCAGCAGCAGCGCCAGGATGAGGCCGAAGAAGAATTGCAGGAAGACGGAAGCACCGGTCCACCAAAGCGTATTTTTCAAGGCCCGGTAAAAGGCAGCATCCTGTGACAGCGCCTCCAAATGTTTCAGGCCGACGAAACCGCCGGAAAAAGGATTGAGCAGTTGCACGTCGCGAAACGCATAGGACAGGCCGAGCACCAGCGGCACCAGCATGACGGCAACGATGAGCACGAGAACCGGCGCACTATAGAGCCAGGGTTCGGCCCAGTCGGCAAACCTTCGCATCGCTGGTTTGCCAGCCGGTTTGCGCGCGGCCACCGGCCCGGCGCCATGGGCATAGGACATTGTATCGCTCCCTGAACGGACGACGGAAAGGACAGGTTTCCAGCCTTTGGCCGGCCGATCCGAAAAATTGCAAGATGAAGGCCTGTCGCACCGAAGGCCCGGCAAACAGCCGCACGGACATCAATTGCCCGCGCGGCCGGCCGTATGGTTTATTTCGAGGCGAGGAACTTCTGCTGCGCCTTGGTCATGTAATCAGCCCATTGCTTGGCGAGGTCTTCCGGCGAGATATCGCCAAGAAGCGCTTCCTGCGATGTCTTGATCACAAGCGAATCCTTGAAGAAGGCGAACTCCTCAAGGTAGGTCGGCATCTTCGTCGGCACGGCGTTCTTGTCCGCCAGCTCGTTGAACCAGCCCTTGAACTGCTCGCTGGCATAGAAGGGGTCCTTCTCCGCCGACTTGTGCACCGGCAGCGCGCCCGTCTTCTTGTTCCACTCGATATTGCCTTCCGGCCCTTCAAGCGTCTCGACCAGTTTCCAGGAAAGGTCCTTGTTGGCGGAGGCAGACATGATCGACCAGCCGGCGAAACCGATGGTCGGGAAGGTCTTGCCATCAGGTCCCTTCGGCATGGTCATGACACCGAAATCTTCCGGCTTCATGCGCTGGGCAATGGCGATAAGGGCGTCCGGATCCTGATCGAGGAAGGCGCAGGTGCCGGAATAAAAGCCCGCGACGATCTCGTTGAAGCCCCAATTGACGCTGTCCTTCGGCGCCAACCCGTTCTTGTAGAGATCGATCACATAGGTCAGGCCCTTCACCCAGCCGGGGCTGTCGAAGGTGGAGGTGCCGTCCTTGGTGAAGAACTCGTTCGATCCCGCCATGGACGCGCCGAACATGACCCAGCCGTTAAGTCCGCCCGGCCCGCCACGCAGGCAATAACCGTATTTACCGGGAAGTGCTGCGACCTTCTTGGAGGCATCGGCGAATTCGTCGAGCGTCTTCGGCGGCTCCTTCACGCCAGCCTGTTCCAGCAGTTTCTTGTTGTAGAACATGGCCCGGAGATAAAAACCGTAGGGAAGCATGTAGGCCGTGTTCTTCACGTCGCGGCCGAGTTCCAGCGTGCGCTCGCTCAGACCCTTGGTGTGTTCCCACTTGGCGAGATAAGGTTCCAGGCTCTCGAGCATGCCGTTATTGGCATAAAGCGAAAGCCAGGTGTCGGGCATTTCCATCACATCAGGCACATCGCCGGCAGAGACCATGGTTGCGAATTTCTGGAAGGCCTCGCTCCAGGGCAGAGAGATGATCTCCACCTTGGTGCCGGGATTGGCAGTTTCGAACTTCGAAACGATGCCCTTCAGCGTTTCCGTCCGTTCGGGACTTGTAATGACCTCGACCAGTTTCAAGGTCGTATCCGCCAGCGCCGTTCCGGTCATCAGGGCGGTGAAGATTGCTGCTGCTACCAGTTTTTTCATGTCGTTCTCCCCTTTTTTGTCGTCAGTTTTAAAACGCGTCAGGCGGCCGTGGCCGCCTTGATCGCGGGTTCGAGATCGTTCCAGAGCGCTTCCGTGCCCTCCAGTCCGACATGCAGGCGCACCGAACGCGCGCTGATGCCGAACGTGTGCGCGGAGTTTGGCTGCGCCTTCTGTTCAAGCACCACTTCACCCGGGACGATCAGGCTTTCATGCCCACCCCAGGAAACACCCAGTTTGAAAAGTTTGAGGCGGTCGGCAAAAGCGCGCACATCCACCCCTTCCTTGAAAATGAAGGAAAACAGGCCAGACGTACCGTTGAGGCCGGGCGGCAGGCGGTTCGCCAATCCCGGATGGCAAACCTTTTCCACCACATCGAGCGCCTGCAGGCGGCTGGCAATATCCAACGCCGATGCCTGATGCGCCCTCATGCGCAGCGGCAGGGTGCGCAAGCCGCGGATCAGCAACCACGCATCGAAGGGCGACATCTTGCCGCCGAGATAGGGATAGGTTTCCGCCCGGATACGGTCGATCATCGCCTTGGAACCGGCAACCACGCCGGAGACCACATCGCTGTGCCCGCCGAGATATTTTGACGCCGAATGCACGACAAGATCGACACCGAGCGAGATCGGCTGCTGGAAGACAGGGCTTGCCCAGGAATTGTCGATGACGGTGACGGCGCCATGGCGCTTGCCAATCGCGGCGAGCGCACCGACATCATGGGCCTCCATCACCCAGCTGGTGGGGCTTTCCATGTAGAACAGCTTCGCGCCCGGCATAGCCTTTTCAACCGCCGCCTCGTCGCGGCCGTCGACATAGACCACCTCGATATTCATGCGCTGCATAAAGGTGCCAAACAGGCGGAACGCATCGGGATAGACATGGCGCACCGCGACGATGCGGTCGCCCGGCGAAACGAAGGAGAGAACGGTGGACGAAATGGCGGACATGCCGCTGGCAAAACCCAGCGCATCTTCTGCGCCCTCCAGCTTTGCCAGCATCTCTTCGAACATCCGCACGGTCGGGTTCAACCCTCGCGTATAGACCGGCCGCACCTTTTCGCCGCGATAGGTGGAAACCATTTCGTCGTAGCTGGAAAAGGTGAAAAGCGAGGTCTGCACAAGTGGCGGCACCACGGCTTCGAAAGCGTGGGCCTCGTCATGGGCGACGATCAGGGAGGCGGGATCGAAGAGATCGTTGCCTTGGTTCATTTCGACATGTCCTTGATATCCTCCTCGACGACAGCGAGGATTTTCAGTGTTTCTTCACGGGCGGTCTCCGCATCGCCGGCGGCGATGGCGTTGAACAGCGTGCGGTGAAAGGGGAAGGAGCGGCTTGCAAAGTCCGGCCGGTCGAAAGGCTTCAGCCAGAAACGTTCGAAACCTTCGCGCATCTGCTCCAGCAGCTGCTTGAACAGCGAATTATGCGTGGCGTCATAGATGGAGAGGTGGAAGGCAAGGTCGGCCTTGCCGGACGTGCCTTCAGCCAGATGCACCCGCTCCATCTCATCGAGCCGCGCTTCCATCGTGACAATATCTTCCGCCGTGCGGCGGCGCGCCGCCGCCATGGACGCTTCCACTTCGATGCCACGCCGCACCTCCAGCGTCATCAAAAGCGCATCGCGCAGGCTTTCGGCATCGATGGAAATCGGCATATGCACGGTGGCAGCGGAAATCGGCTTCAGCAGATAATTGCCGCTGCCCTTGCGGCTGTCGATGACACCCAGCGCCTGAAACTTGCGGATGACTTCACGGATGGTGGATCGGCCCACGCCCAGCGCCGCCATCAGTTCCCGCTCCGCCGGCAGCCGGTCTCCCGCCTTCAGCCCTGCCCGCTCCACATAGTCGGAAAGAGCGGCCTCGACCTGGCGCACGCGGTCGCTCGGCGGAATCGGCTGCATGAGTTCCCGGCTGGATCTGTCCAAGACGCACCCTCTAAATTGGTCTGACATCTTACCATTTCAAAGGGTGGATGGATTGTCAACCGGCAAGGACGGATTCTGGTGGAGCCACTCCTTCACGATGTCCTGTTGTGCCTCCGAAATGGCACAAAATACCTGAAACGATTCAGGTCGCCGTGGGTGATTACGTGGGTTGACGTTGCGGTAAAAAAGTACCGCGCAACCGCCCGATACGGGAAAAGATCGAGACCGAAAGTGACTGGAGTTAAGAGCTTAACGCACCGAATCTCGGCGACTGACGGCCGCCGACTAATTCACCGTAGCGCGGGCTACCCCACGCGCCAATGCATCGGCATACTCATTACCGACAGTGCCGGAATGCCCTTTGCACCATTCCACGACCACATGGGGATGCCGCTCCAGCAGATTGTCGAGCTGCTGCCAGATTTCCCTGTCGGGGATCGGTCTTCGGCGGGTGCGCTGGTTAGGTGTGATCCGCTTCCAGCCATTGGTGCGCCAGATGGCCCTATATCGGCGGCAGCCTTCAATGACATGAACAGCGTCCGTCCAGAGCGTGACTGCCCGCGTTGGCGCCTCGGCGGCGATCCAGGACATTGCGTTCAGGACAGCGAGGACCTCGAACGTATTGTTCGATGCGCCAACCGTCTTGCCCGAGGCGGAATGGACTTGAAGGCCTGCTTCATGAACGACGAACGCCCATCCTCCGGATCGGGAGGCATTATCGAAGGAGCCGTCGGTGAAGATGTGAAGCGCATCAGCCATGAAGATGGTGTGTAGCACCGATATGGAAATCGCTAAAGGAGCAGTTCCAGGGCCATCGCGAAGGGATTGTCGCTCTGATGCTGTCCCGCCTTCTCGCTCCACAGCAGGCCGCATATTTGCGCCAGCAAGTGGGCGTGACAACCGTGCATTCATCTACTATCGAATTCATTCCCAAGGTCAGGAATCGACGGAGATGGAAATGCCTCTCGTGACTATTCAGCGTGTTTTGGAGCCAGCGGAAGAGGATCGAAAGGCCATCCTCGAGCCTCTTCTTGCTTACAATCTCTCAAAAGCGGGAGATGAAAATTACAAGCCGCTGGCGCTCTTGCTCCGCGATAACGAAAATGAAGTTCGCGGCGGCTTGTGGGCGAAGCTCTATTACGACTGGCTTTTCATCGAGCTGCTGTTCGTTCCGGAAGCCATGCGTGGCGAAAATCTGGGGTCGAAGTTACTGCGAGATGCGGAAGACTGGGCAAAAGGTGAGGGTTGCAAAGGGACCTGGCTCGATACCTTCGCATTTCAGGCTCCCGAATTTTACAAGAAGCAAGGCTACGAGGTCTTTGGCACCATTGAGAACTATCCCGGGCCGCACAGCCGGTTTTTCCTGCGCAAGGTTTTCTGATGACGCTGCGAGATCTCGACGGCTTCTGCGCCTGCGGTCGAACTGCATAAATATCTGCAGGGGCAAACCACAAAAAGCAGAGAGGGCGGCGCAGGCCACCCTCCCCAGCTCATAGCGAAACTGCCCGTTTTACTGGCTGAGAACGGCCGCCGTAATCGTCTCGATATTGTGGTTGATCATGTCGATATAGGTGGCAGCCGGGCCGTCGGCGGTCGAAAGCGCGTCGGAATAAAGCGTGCCGCCAACCTTGAGGCCAGTTTCGCTGGCGATCTGGTCTATCAGCCGCTTGTCGGTGATATTTTCGACGAAGATTGCCGAAGCCTTGTCGTGCTTCACCTGATCCACCAGCTTGGCGACATCGGCGGCTGAAGCTTCGGATTCCGTCGATACGCCCTCGGGCGCGAGGAAGTTCAGGCCATAGGCATGCTCAAAATAACCGAAAGCGTCATGCGAGGTGATGATGACACGCTTTTCCGGCGGGATGGCGGCGATCTCGGTCTTCACCTTCTCGTTCAGAGCGGCAAGCTTGGCGATATAGGCATCCGAATTGGCGGTGTAAGTGGCGCAACCGGCCTTGTCGACCTCGCAAAAGGCGCCGGCAATGTTCTTCACGTAGATTTCGGCGTTCTTGATCGACTGCCAGGCATGCGGGTCGAACTCGCCGTGATGGTGGTGTCCCTCATGGCCGTGATCGTGATCATGGGCCTCGGCCGCCTCGTGCTTGTGGCCGGCTTCTTCTGCCTTGTGATCGTGACCTTCCTCTTCTTCCGCTTCCGGATGGGCGTGACCGGCCGGCTCTTCGGAAAGCTTGAGCGGCTCCACACCCTTCGTCAGTTCCACCACCGGCGCCTTTGTGCCGCTTGTGTCGATCAGCCGCTTCAGGAAGCCTTCGAATTCCAGACCATTGACCAGCACCACATCCGCCTTGCTGACGGCGACGGCATCGGCCGGGCGCGGCTCATAGACATGGGCATCGCCATCCGGCCCGACCAGGGTGGTGATTTCGACACGGTCACCGCCAACGTTTTTGGCGAAATCGGCAATGATCGAGAAGCTCGCCACGACCTTGAGTTCGGCGGCGGACGCCTGCGCCATCAGAACCGGGGAGAGGGAAAGAAGGCTGACGCCCGTTGCTAGACGGAGGGTTTTGAACATGAAGGTTCTCCTTTTTTCGAACGCTGTTTTCAGGCCGCTCTGTGACGGCCGGAACCGAGAAGATCGCTGAGCACGCCGCGCGTGCCGACGAGGATGGAGAGCGCATAGATGACGCCCGCGGAAAGGATGATCGCCGGGCCTGATGGCAGCGACGCGTGATAGGACAAAAGCAGGCCCGCAAAGCAGGAAACCATGCCGATGCCGATGGAGATGAAGCACATGGGCGCGACGCGATTGGACCAGAAGCGGCTGGCGGCGGCGGGCAGCATCATCAGGCCGACCGACAGCAGCGTTCCCAGCGCCTGGAAGCCGCCGACCAGATTGAGCACGACGATGGCGAGGAAGAGGAAATGCACCGGGCTGCCCCAGTTGCTGACCGAACGCAGGAACAGGGGATCGAGGCATTCCGCCAGCAGCGCCCGCCAGAAGGTGATCATCACCAGAAGCGTCACGATGCAGATGCCGCCGATCAGGCCGAGCGCCTCATTGTTCAGCGCCAGCACCGTGCCGAACAGCACATGCATGAGATCGACGCTCGAACCGCGCCACGATACAAGCAGCACGCCGAGCGCCAGTGAAATGAGATAGAAGGCGGCAAGCGAGGCGTCTTCCTTCTGGATAGTGAAGCGCGACACAGCACCCGCGCCCAGCGCGACCAGTAGGCCGACGGCCAGCCCGCCGATGGTCATGGGCAGGATTTCCAGCCCGTAGAACAGAAACCCGACCGCCGCCCCCGGCAGGATGGCGTGGGACATGGCGTCGCCTGTCAGGCTCATGCGGCGCAGCATCAGAAACACCCCGACCGGGCCGCAGCTGATGGCAAGGATCAAGGCACCGGCAAGCGCGCGCTGCATGAAGACATACTGGACGAAGGGTTGGATGAAGATATCAGCCATGGGCATTCAAATTCGCGTGTGAGTGGGCATGGGAATGGACGGATGCCGTTTGCGGACTTGCCCCGACTATTTGGGCCGAAGGCTCGTCGGCCGGCTCACACCAGGGTGCATTTTCCTCCCATGCCTCGTGGAAATGCCGCGCCTGCCGGATGTTCTCCGCCTTGAGGACATCAGCTGTCGTGCCCAGACCGACGAGCTTCCGGGCAAGGAACAGGGTCTGAGGAAAGTGCTGCCGCACCAATTGATGGTCATGAAGGACGGCCAGAACCGTGCGCCCCTCCGCCACCCATGATTTGATCAGCACCATAAGGTCGGCAACGGTGCGCTCGTCGACGGCGTTGAAGGGCTCGTCGAGCAGGATCAGCTGCGCATCCTGCAGCATGGCGCGGGCAAACAAAGCGCGCTGCATCTGGCCGCCGGACAACGAGTCGATATTGCGCCTCTCAAAACCGGAAAGCCCGACCGCTTCCATGACGCGGCCCATCGCCGCCCGGTCTGCGGGACGGTGGCGGCCGAGCAGGCCGCGTTTCGGCCAGAGACCAAGCGCAACCAGATCCCGCAACTGCGCCGGAAAGGAGCGGTCGAGTTCCGATTGCTGCGGCAGATAGGCGACGGAAATACCTGAACTCACCCGGCACTCGCCGCCGAGCGGCTTCAGAATGCCGGCAATGCCTTTCATCAGCGTCGATTTTCCAGAACCATTGGCGCCGACCACCGCAGTGAGCGAGCCTTTGGCGATATCGCCATTCAGATGATGCACCGCCGCGCGGCCGGCATATCCAAGTGTCAGGTTTTTGAAGGCAAGGCACGGATCGTTCATCGATCCCTCCGGGGCAGGATGTCATTCGATGGCCCTTGATATGTAATGTTATTACATTCGTCAAACGAATATGTAATGAAATAACATTAACTCTTGGAAAGATGACGTTGCGCTCTGCGCAAGCCACAGACCACCTCGCGTTGCGGGAGGTTTTTTTCTGTCGCCCGTTGACACGCAATCAATATGTAATGTTATTACGTTACAGAATATGGACGGGGCAGCATTGAACCCGTCGTTTCCAGATCGTCCGCGTGTCCGCCGTGAGGTCCACGCGAGCGTTGCTAAAGAACGAGGTCCACATGTCAAAAAAACTTCCCGTCACCGTGCTTTCCGGCTTTCTGGGCGCCGGCAAGACGACGCTTCTCAATCATATTCTCGCCAATCGCGATGGTCTGCGCGTCGCGTTGATCGTCAATGACATGAGCGAGATCAATATCGACGCCGCGCTGGTGCGCGATGGCGGCGCCAATCTCTCCCGTACGGAAGAGCAGTTGGTGGAAATGACCAATGGCTGCATCTGTTGCACGCTGCGCGACGACCTGTTGACCGAGGTGCGGGCGCTGGCCGAACAGGGTCGTTTCGATTACCTGCTGATTGAATCCACCGGCATCGCCGAACCGCTGCCGGTCGCAGCAACCTTCGATTTTCGCGATGAAAACGGCCGCAGCCTTTCCGATGTCGCGCGTCTGGACACCATGGTGACGGTGGTGGATGCCGCCAATCTTCTCAAGGATTACGGCTCGTCCGATTTTCTGGCCGACCGGGGCGAAACGGCGGGCGAAGGTGACAACCGCACGATCGTCGATCTTCTGGTGGAGCAGATCGAATTTGCGGATGTCGTCGTCCTCAACAAGATCGGCACCGCCACGCCGGATGAGAGGGATGCCGCACGCAAGATCATCGTCGGGCTGAACCCGGATGCGAAACTCATCGAGGCCGATTTCGGCAAGGTGGCGCTGAAGGAGGTTTTGGGCACCGGCCGTTTCGATTTCGCCAGGGCCGAAGAACACCCCCTGTGGTTCAAGGAATTGCACGGCTTCAAGGATCACATTCCCGAAACCGAGGAATATGGCATCCGCTCCTTCGTCTATCGCGCCCAAAAGCCGTTTGACCCCGTACTGTTCCAGCGCTTCATCGACCGCGCCTGGCCGGGGGTGGTGCGCGCCAAAGGCTTCTTCTGGCTGGCAACGCGTCCGCGTTATGTCGGCGAGATCAGTCAGGCCGGCGCATTGGTCCGCACCGGCAGGATGGGCCTCTGGTGGTCCGCCGTGCCTAGGGAGCAATGGCCGCGCGAAAAGCAGTTTCTGGATATGATGAAGCCCTATCTCGACCCGGTCTTCGGTGACCGGCGACAGGAAATCGTCTTCATCGGCTCCGATCCGATGAGCGAGGCACGCATCCGCGCGCAGCTCGATGCCTGCCTTATCGATACCGAAGCATTCACGCCGGATGTATGGCGGCACCTGCCGGACCCCTTCGCCAGCTGGGACAGGCAGGCAGCCTGATTGACTCCACCGCCCGCATTTTAGCCGAGCGGATGCGTCTTTCGCCTTCTCCCCGCCGGGGAGAAGGTCGCGGCAGCGGGTTGTGGGGGCAAGCTCTTCGCAAATCTCTGCGCTTGCCCCCTCATCTGACCCTTCAGGCCATCTTCTCCCCGACGGGGAGAAGAAACAAGCACCACCGTTTCGCGAAAATGAGCGTACGAAACACTACAGAAAATTCAGCGTTACCAACGCCAGCACAAGATAGCGCCCGACCTTGGCGATGGTGACCAGCAGCAGGAAGACCGGTAGCCGCTCCTTCATGATGCCGGCGGCAACCGTTAGCGGATCACCGATCAGCGGCGCCCAGCTGAGCAGCAGGGACCATTTGCCATAACGACGATACCAGTTCTGCGCGCGCTCCAGCGTCGCCTCCCCGACCGGAAACCAGCGTTCACGCCGAAAGCGCTCAATGCCGCGGCCGAGCAGCCAGTTGGCAAAGGAGCCTGCAACATTGCCGGCGCTGGCCACGGCGACCAATAGCCAGACAGGCTGGGATTTAAGAAGGATGAGGCCCGCCAGTGCCGCCTCCGACTGCATGGGCAGAATGGTCGCCGCGATAAACGCCGTCAGAAACAAACCCGCATATACTGCCAGATCGGCCATTGCCTGCCCTTCATCATCCGCGAATCTCACGGTCTTTGCCGAAGTGCCGGATGACGCCCCCGGCGTCAAGCGGGCGACGTCTCACACGGCCGGCACATCGGCGGCAATGGCCTGAACCACATCATGGCGGGCTACATCCAGCAGCGCCTTATGAACCGACAATTGCCGGGTCTTGCCGGATGCGGACAGAATGAGGATTACGGTTTCCTTCGGCGGGCAATTCGGCAGCGCGCAGGAAATCTCGTGGACGGAGACGATGTCGTCTTCTGAAAGAAACAGCAGCTCCCGCGTCCAATCCTTCATGATGCGGGCCTGCGAGACGATCGCGGAGCCGCTGCGCGCAAGCGGATTCGTTTTTACCGTCATCGGAATGCCTTCCGCCCCGCCTGCGAGGCCAATGTATCGAACAGATCGCGGATCGGCTGCTGCGGCATATCCACGCCGATCAGGACGATGCGCGTTGCGCGGTTGCCATCCGGCCAGCTTTCCAACCGGGTCAGTGGATAAAGCCGATGCTGCACCGCATGGGCGACAACCGGCCGCTCCGGGTCGTCAGTCGCACCGAAAATTCCCTTGAGCCGCAACAGGCCGGAATGCACATTGCTGGTGACGAGTTCAAGAAAAGTGACAATCGCCTGCGGATCCAAAGCGCCGTCAAAGGCGAGATCGAAGGCCTCGACCCCGACACCATGGCGGTTGATATCGTGCTGATGGGCGGCATGAAGGCTCAGCCTGTCGGCCGCCAACCATCCCGGCGCATCCTCCGGCTTGCCGCGCAGCGAATAATCCGATGCCTTAAATAACGACATCAGGTCGAAGCCGGCCGCATTACGGTCATGAAACGACGCCGCAGGATTGAGATCGGCGAGGCTTTCGCGGTCAATAGCCGCAGCATCCGCAAGATCGGTTTTCGTCAGGACGACGTGGTCGGCAAAGGCAAGCTGTTTCCAGCCCTCGATAAAACTGTCGAGCATCGCCGGGCCGGCGACAACGTCGAAAGCCGTCACCACGCCTGAAAGATGGAAATGCCGGGCGACAATGTGATCACGCAGGCCAAGCGCCGGCGTGCCGCCGGCGATCAGGCTGTTGATGATCGGTGCGGGATCGGCAAGGCCGGTGGTTTCGATAACGACGCGCGATACACCAGGCACCACCCCTTCCAGAAAGGCCTGATGCAGCTCGTAAAGCGAGGTGCGGATATCGCTGGTGGCGGTACAGCAGATGCAGCCCGTCGTCGTTCTGAAATATCGTTCAGAACCCGTCCGAACCAGACCGTGATCGATGGGCACCGCGCCGAATTCATTGACGATGACAGCGGCATCCCCCATGGTCGGCTCAGCCAGAAGCTCGTTCAGCAACGTCGTCTTGCCCGCCCCCAGAAAACCCGTCAGCAGGGTGACCGGCACCGTGCTGACGGATGGCGCGACGGTTGCGTCGTCCCTGCGCTCCACCGCCTTCTTCCGCTTCATTCCGAACACGTCAGCACCTTCGCTATCCATAAGATTCACCGCACCATAATACGTAATGTAATAACATATCAATGACGATTACGGGATTTCCGGCGAGAGCAATTCCCTTATGCCGGATAAGAAAATGTCATGGCCACATGCTCCCAACTCTCGGGCGCATGAAAAAACCACGGAACGAAGGAAATGGAATAATAAATCCGTTTCCTTCACTTTCGTTTTAATCGTTCCACGTTCTCTTGCATTTTCGTTAGAGTTCGCTTTTAATCGGTAGTGCTAATACAGTAAAGATCACCCGCAGCCGGATCGAGGAGGATAGGCTGCAATTAAGGGGCTGTATCTTTTACTGTTTTCATAATGGGAGGAATCACCTTGAAAAAACTCAGCTACCGCCTCGCCGCGGCATCCGCGCTTTCGTTTTTTGTCACATCGAATGCATATGCAGTAACGGAAATCCAGTGGTGGCACGCCATGACCGGCGCCAATAACGAGGTCGTGGATACGCTGGCGAAAGAGTTCAACGAGAGCCAGAAAGATTACAAGATCACGCCCGTCTTCAAGGGCACCTATCCGGAAACCTTGAATGCCGGCATTGCCGCCTTCCGCGCCAAGCAGCCGCCCGCGATCATTCAGGTCTTCGACGCCGGCTCGGGTGTGATGATGGGTGCCGCCGGCGCCATCAAGCCGGTGGCGGATGTTCTGAAGGAAGGCGGTTATACCTTCAACAAGGACGAATATCTGGCCGGCATCGTCGCCTATTATTCCAAGCCTGACGGCACCATGCTGTCCTTCCCCTATAATTCGTCCTCTCCGATCCTCTATTACAACAAGGATGTCTTCCAGAAAGCCGGCCTCGATGCCGCCAACCCGCCGAAGACATGGCCGGAAGTTTTCGAAGCCGCCAAGAAGATCAAGACCAGCGGTGCCGCCCAATGCGGTTTCACCTCCACATGGCTCACCTGGATTCAGACTGAAAACTTCGCCGCGTGGAACAACGTTTCCTATGGCAGTAATGAAAACGGGCTTGGCAGCACCGATGTGAAGCTTGCCGTCAACGCGCCGCTCTTCGTTGAACACTTCCAGGCGATTGCCGATCTGGCGAAAGACGGTGTCTTCCGTTATGGCGGCCGTACTTCGGAAGCCAAGCAGCTGTTCATGTCCGGAGAATGCGGCATCCTGACCGAATCCTCCGGCGGCCTTGGCGATATCGTCAAGACCGGCATGAATTACGGCATCGGCCAGCTTCCCTATTATGAGGGCCATGGTCCGCAGAACACCATTCCGGGCGGCGCGAGCCTCTGGGTCTTCGGTGGCAAGAGCGATGCCGAATATAAGGGTGTGGCCGAATTCTTCCATTTCCTCTCCCAGACCAAGATCCAGGCGCGCCTGCATCAGGTCTCCGGCTACATGCCGGTGACGATCGCGGCCTATGAGGAAACCAAGAAATCCGGCTTCTACGACAAGAACCCTGCCCGCGAAACGCCGCTTCTGCAGATGATGGGCAAGCCGCCGACGGAAAATTCCAAGGGCGTGCGCCTCGTGAATCTGCCGCAGGTGCGCGACATCATGAACGAGGAGTATGAGGCGATGCTGGCCGGCAAGCAGGACGCAAAAACGGCGCTCGACAAGATTGTCACGCGCGGTGATGCGGCCATCAAGCAGGCCATCGGCAACTAAACGATCCCTGCCCCCGCCCGCATCCTTATCCGGTGCGGGCGGCACTCCCATCTCATCAGGAGATCGCCGTGCAAAGCGTCGTATTCCCCAACAAGATCCTGCCCTATCTGCTGGTCGCACCGCAGATCATCCTCACGGTGATCTTTTTCTTCTGGCCTGCAAGCCAGGCGCTCTACCAGTCGACCATGCGCGAGGACGCCTTCGGGCTGAGCAGCAATTTCGTCGGGCTGGCCAATTTTTCCGCCGTACTTTCAGACGAGAGCTATCTGAACTCGCTGCAGGTCACGGTCATCTTCAGCATCCTGACCGCACTCGTCTCCATGGGGCTGGCGCTGCTTCTGGCGACAGCGGCGGACCGCGTGGTGCGCGGCAAGGGCTTTTACCGCACCATGATGATCATGCCTTACGCCGTCGCGCCCGCCGTGGCCGGCATGTTGTGGCTGTTCATGTTCAACCCGGCCATGGGAACCTTCTCCTATATCCTGCGCCGCAACGGCATCATGTGGGACCCGCTGCTCAACGGCAATCAAGCCATGCTGCTCGTCGTCGCCGCCGCGGCATGGAAGCAGATCAGTTACAATTTCCTGTTTTTTGTCGCAGGCTTACAGGCAATTCCTAAATCATTGCTGGAAGCGGCCTCCATTGACGGCGCGCGTGGTGCGCGACGCTTCTGGACCATCGTTTTCCCGCTGCTTGCGCCGACAACCTTCTTCCTGCTGGTCGTCAACACTGTCTACGCCTTCTTCGATACCTTCGGCATCATCCATGCCGTCACCGGCGGCGGGCCTGCAAAGGCCACGGAAACGCTGGTCTACAAGGTCTATAATGATGGCTTCGTGAACCTCAATCTCGGCTCTTCCGCCGCGCAATCCGTGATCCTGATGGTGATCGTCATCGCGCTCACCGCCTTCCAGTTCCGCTTCGTCGAGAAGCGCGTGCATTACGGCTGAGGATTTCCCATGATTGAAAATCGCCCCGTCGCACGCGTGATCGCCCATCTGATGCTGGTACTCGGCATCATCATCGTGGCCTTCCCGATCTATTACACCTTCGTCGCCTCCTCGATGACGTCGAACGACATCATCCGCCCGCCAATGTCGCTGCTGCCCGGCGGCCATCTCGGTGAAAACTATACCGACGCCATGGTCGGAGGCGTCGAGCGTGTCGTCGGCGTCAGCCTCGAGCGGCTGCTGTTCAACAGCTTCGTCGTGGCGCTCGCCATCGCCATCGGCAAGATCGTCATTTCGTTCCTGTCGGCCTTCGCGATTGTGTTTTTCCGCTTTCCCTTCCGCATGGGCTTTTTCTGGATGATCTTCATCACGCTCATGCTGCCGGTGGAAGTGCGTATCCTGCCCACCTACAAGGTCATCGTCGATTTAGGCCTGATCGATACCTATGCAGGACTGACACTGCCGTTGATGGCGTCGGCAACGGCAACATTCCTGTTCCGGCAGTTCTTCCTCACCATTCCCGGTGAGATGGTCGAGGCGGCACGTATCGATAATGCCGGCCCGTTCCGCTTCATGCGCGATATCCTGCTGCCGCTGTCGAAAACCAATATCGCCGCTCTGTTCGTGATCCTGTTCATCTATGGCTGGACCCAATATCTCTGGCCGCTGCTCGTGACCAACGACGCCAAGATGAACACGATCATCATCGGCCTCAAGCGCATGGTGGATTTCACCGATGCCTCGACGCCCTGGAATTATGTGATGGTGACGGCGATCCTCGCCATCATCCCCCCTGTTATCGTTGTGGTGCTGATGCAGCGCTGGTTCGTCAAAGGTTTGGTGGAGACCGAGAAGTAATGGCAAAAATTGCGCTGAAAGACGTCCGCAAGGTTTATGGCGGCAATGTCGAGGCCATCAAGGGCGTATCGATGGACATCGCCGACGGCGAGATGATCGTGCTCGTCGGCCCCTCCGGCTGCGGAAAATCCACCCTGTTGCGCATGATTGCCGGACTGGAGGGCATTTCGGGCGGCCAGATCATAATCGGTGATCGCGTCGTCAACGATCTCGAACCATCCGACCGCGACATCGCCATGGTGTTCCAGAATTATGCGCTTTATCCGCATATGACGGTGCGGCAGAACCTTGCCTACGGCCTGAAGAACCGCAACACGCCGAAGGACGAGATCGATCGGCGTATCACCGAGGCGGCCAAGGCGCTCGAAATCGAACAGTTCCTGGAGCGCAGGCCGCGCCAGCTTTCCGGCGGCCAGCGCCAGCGCGTCGCCATGGGCCGCGCCATCGTGCGCAAGCCGGCAGCCTTCCTGTTCGACGAGCCGCTCTCCAACCTCGACGCCAAGCTGCGCGTGCAGATGCGCGTCGAAATCCGCCGCCTGCAACGCTCGCTCGCCACCACCAGCGTCTACGTGACCCATGACCAGATGGAGGCCATGACGCTGGCAGACCGGCTGGTGGTGCTGAATGCCGGCCGCATCGAGCAGATGGGCACGCCGATCGAGCTTTACGAAAAACCGGCCACCACCTTCGTCGCCACCTTCATCGGCTCCCCCTCCATGAACCTGCTCAACCACGGCACGGCGACGGCCAACGGCTCTTCCGGTTGGTCGGTGCAGGGAACCACTGCACTGCCACAGGGCGTCGCAACGCTCGGCATCCGCCCCGAAGATATCACCCTTGCCGATGAAGCCCCTGCGGATGCCGCCTTCACCGGCACCGTACAGGTGGACGCCGTGGAACTGGTGGGTGCGGAAAGTTATGTGCACGGATCCTTCGCCGATGGCACTGCGATCGTTTTCCGCGTCCACGGCCGTTCGCAGCTGCGCATCGGCGAGACGCTGCGGATCGCCGCACAGGCAAAGGATTTCCATCTGTTCGATGCATCGGGCAAGCGGATTTAGGCTTGGTCACAGAAACGGGACACCCGCCACTCGGCGGGTGCTTGCGCCATCGCTAGAACCTTCAGCGCCTCCTTACCAGACGAGTTCCACCTGCGGCCGACCGTTGGAGGTTTTCTCCACCGTCCGGCCGGATGTATCGACGTTGCAGTGAACCCGCTGCCGGAAGGCGGAAAAGCTTTCGAAAGTCACCACATCCACCGGATCGTCGAGATGCAGGGTCAGCCGGTAGCGTTCGGGATCGCCGCCGAGCGCCTGTACGCCCAGCACCGAAGCCACGAAGGGCTGGCCTAGATAAAAGCCTTCCACCCTTGAGCCCAGAAGGTAGGGGTTGAAGGCGGGGCGGTTGCCGGCTGATGCGTGGAGGGTATTCCAGTCGCGGAAGCCATATTGCGCGGCGATGAGTTCCAGCGCTTTCGAATGGGTGATTGCCTGCCCCTCGCCTGCGAGAGCGGCGCGCAGGCGTTTCGCCTGTTCCTTCAGCCCCTCAAGCGCGGGAAGCGGTTTGGACACGTACATAACGGTTCTCCAACATGCGCATGCCGAATGTTCCGAAGGGGGTCCGCGTTGCCATCGACGACATGCAAAACATGGGGATGACCGTTATTCTGAAAAGAGCTTCACCAGGGGCGCAAACGCCTGCGGACGGCCGGGGCTCTTCTGCCCGTGGCCGTCCCTATAGCCGATATGACGCCGCCCGTCAAAGGCGGCGCAGCATCGAACCGTGATCAGAAGCGATAAGTAATACCCGCGCCGATCAGCCAGGGATCGAGCTTGGCCTTGCCGCTGATCGGCGTGCCACCCAATTCGGCAGTCCAGTCGGTCTTCAGGAAGATCTTCTTCACATCGAAGTTCACGCCCCAATGCTCGTCCAGCATATAGTCGAAACCGACCTGCACGGCCGCGCCGAACTTGTTCTTGACGTCCAGATTGCTGAAACCCGGCTTTTCGGACTGGTTGTAGAACATCGAATAGTTCACACCCGCGCCGATATAGGGCTTGAAGGCGCCGAAATCGGTGAAGTGATATTGCAGCGTCAGCGTCGGCGGCAGCAGCCATGTCTTGCCCACTGGCGTTCCGGCGAGCACGCCCTCGCCGTTGATCTTGGCGTAGGTGGTGCCAAGAATAAGCTCGGCGGCGATATTCGGGGTGAAGAAATAGCTGATGTCGAGTTCCGGGATCACCGTATCCGAATAGGACAGGTCCGCGCCCGGCAAACCGTCGACGCTGCCGCTGTCATTGGTGATGACGCCGAGGCCGCGCACGCGCAGCATCCACGGGCTTGCCGCGGCAATCGCCTCTTCGGCGGTGGGCGCCGGCGCTGCCGGGGCCAGATCGGCCGCCATGGCATTGGCGGATATCAGCGTGGCCGCAACACCAGCCATGACACTGGCAAGCAAAGCGGTTTTTCTGTTTCTGTTCGTCATTCCATCTCTCCTATAGCGCACCGCAGCCGGGCAAGTCCCCGGAAACCGGCTGATGACGGCGGGCCTGGCGAATCGTCGCCTGCCGCAACCGCTTGGGAGCCACTATGACGACGGGAAAGGCAGGCCGATTGAGATGGATCAAACCGGGATACGGATCGCGCAAAGGAACTGAGAACCGGCGCGCATTGTGATAATTTCGCAACAGATACGTTCGCGGTCTAGGAGCGGTACACTGCGCGCCCGGCACATATTCTGGGAAATACAAAAAGGCCTGCATCAACAGGCCTTTTTCAGTGCATCACCTTTCTCACGCGGTCTGGGGCGTGAGGTGCGCGGAACCGGGCTTGCGCAGAAGCAGAACCGAGACGGCCGCGATCATGCACATCAGACCGGCAATCTGCAGCGCGGGCATATAGGTGTCGAAGTCGCTCTTGAAGAAACCGGCGCCAAAGGCGGCGGTGGCGGCTCCCAGCTGGTGGCCGGCAAAGACCCAGCCGAAAACGAGACCGGCCTTTTCGCGACCGAAATTCTCGGCGGCAAGTTTCACCGTCGGCGGTACGGTCGCCACCCAGTCCAGCCCGTAGAAGACGGCAAAGACAGAAAGTTCCACGAAGCTGAACCCCGAGAATGAGAGATAGAGCAGCGACAGGCCGCGCAGACCGTAGAACCAGAACAGCAGGAAGCGATTGTCGAACCGGTCGGAAAGCCAGCCGGCGAAGATCGTGCCGAAGAAATCGAAGATGCCGATTACCGCCAGTGTGCCCGCCGCTGTCACCGCTGCCATGCCGAAATCACCGCAGATTGAAATCCAGTGTGTCTGGATAAGACCGTTGGTCGAAAGCCCGCAGACAAAAAATGTGCCGAAAAGCACCCAGAAGACCGGGTTGGCCGATACGCTCTTCAGCGTCACCAGCGGCGATAGCAATGTGGCGAGAAGATTGTGATCCTGCTTGACCGGCTTTGCCACCACGGTCTCGCCATAGGCCGGCAGGCCGACATCGGCAGGATGGTCGCGCATCAAAAGCAGGACGAGAACCATGGCCGTGGCAATTACCGCCACGGACAGGGTAAGGGCGGTTCGCCAGCCATAGGCTTCCGTCAGCGCCGCCAGCAGCGGCAGAAAGACCAGCTGGCCGGTGGCGTTGCTCGCCGTCATGAGGCCGATCACCAATCCGCGACGCTTGGAAAACCAGCGAGCCGCCACGGTGGCGCCCAATACCAGGGCGGTCATGCCGGTGCCGACACCGATCACCACGCCCCAGAGCAGCAGCAATTGCCATACCTCGGTCATGAAGAAGGAGGCGACGATGCCGCCCATGATCAGGGCAAGCGCAGTGGACACCACCTGCCGGACGCCGAAATGATTCATGAAGGCGGCGGCAAAAGGTCCAAGCAGGCCAAAAAGCACCAGCCTGACGGCCATTGCCGAGGAAATATCGGCAATATCCCAGCCGAATTCCTGATGCAGCGGCTGGATCATCACCCCTGCAGATCCCATCGCACCGGCGGTGGCCAGCATGGTCAGAAAGGTGGTTGCGGCAACGAGCCAGCCATAATGCAGATTTCTGCCGGCCATCCAGCTGGCGAGGCGTGTGGAGAGCATGTTCAAATTCCCTTTCCAGCGGCCGTGGCCGATATTTTACGGGTATATACCCTATATTGCGGGCAGATACCCGCATATCCCCAAAAATTACAGGGCTGCGAGCAGTTCCTGCAATTGTGCTGTCTTTTCGGGCCCAAGCCGGGCCTCGATTTCATCCTGTACCCCATCCCAGAGCGGCGCACCCGCCTTCAGGATCGCGTGTCCTTCCGTCGTCACCGTCAGCATCGCTTCCCGCTGATCCTCGCCATGGCCGATGGCCACCAGACCCATACGAGCCAGCACCTTGGCATTGCGGCCAACGGTGGAGCGATCCAGTTCCACCCGCGCGGCCAGATCGGTTAGCGAGACGGGCGCGGTGCGGTTGATGTTCCGCAGCAGGCTGAACTGACCGATATTGACGCCAAGCGGCGCCAGGGCCTCGTCATAATAGGACGAGACCTTACGGGATGCTTTGCGCAACAGGATGCAGTGGCAACTATCGTTTGGCATTTGTCTCGGGTATATACCCGTAAATTTTTGCGCGCAAGAGGTGCTCGGGAATTATCGGCGGGCAACGGCCACCTCCCTTGGCCATATAGCAGAAACAATAAACCCCGGCTTTGGGTCGGGGTTTGATATCAGCAGCGAGGTTCGTTCAGGCAGAGAGCCTGCGGCCGCTTGCCACCAGCAGACCGGCAGCGCCTTCCAGCCAGCCTGCTTTCAGTTCCAGCGCCAGGAAACGGCTGCGCTCGAACGGGCCGGGCATGATGAGATGCTGGGCCTTGTCGGCGAAGAAGCCGAAACGTTCGTAATAAGGGGCGTCGCCAACCAGAAGAACGGCGCCGTGGCCGCGCTTGGTGGCTTCGCCAATGGCGGCACGCATCAGCGCCGAGCCGATGCCCTTGCCCTCATGGGCGGCATCGACAGCCAGCGGGCCGAGCAGCAGCGCTTCGACGGCGCGACCTTCGCGGGAGATACCGGCCTCGACATTCCACAGGCGCACCGTGCCGATGACATGGCCATCCTCATCGCGGGCGACGAGTGCCAGACCTTCGGCCGGAACGCGACCGGCGCGCAGCTTCTCGGAAGACTTGCGGCGGCGGCCGGCGCCCATGGCGCGGTCCAGCAGGTTCTCACGGGCGACGACATCGCCCGGATTTTCCTGATCGACATGAAACGTCTGCGGTGTGAAAAATGCCCGTACCGAATTCAAAAGAGCGGCCATCCTTGGCCTCCCGTCACACTACCGCCCACACGCGGCCCTTGATAAAAAAATGGTGGAGCCGTTCCGGCCCGCCGACACGCTTTCCTCGGCTGGAAGAGGTGCAGCAAGCAGGGATTTGCGCATCAGCACAATCGGCAAAGCCGGAACGGAAGCTTGGTCGAGACGCCGCCCTGCTCAGCGGACGGCGTTCGGATCAGATGATGTAAGCCTTCAGCGGCTCGAAGCCATTAAAGGCAACGGCCGAATAGGTCGTCGTATAGGCGCCTGTGCCTTCGATCAGAACTTCGTCGCCGATGGTCAGCGAGACCGGCAGCGGGTACATGTTCTTTTCATACAGCACATCGGCGCTGTCGCAGGTCGGGCCGGCCAGAACGCAGGGCTCCATCTCGTCCTGGTCGCGCTCGGTGCGGATCGGGTAACGGATAGCCTCATCCATCGTCTCGGCGAGACCGCCGAACTTGCCGATGTCGAGGAACACCCAGCGGTGGTTGTCGTTGTCGGACTTGCGCGACACGAGAACAACTTCCGCCTTGATGACGCCGGCATTGCCGACCATGCCGCGGCCCGGCTCGATGATCGTCTTCGGGATCTGGTTGCCGAAGTGCTTGCGCAGCGCCGTGTCGATCGCCTGGCCGTATTCTTCGGCAGCCGGAACGTCGCGCAGGTACTTGGTCGGGAAACCACCGCCCATGTTGACCATCTGCAGGTGGATGCCCTGCTTGGCAAGCGAAGCGAAGACGCGCTTGGCATCGGCCAGCGCCGCATCCCATGCGTCGAGATTCATCATCTGCGAACCGACATGGAAGGAAACGCCGTAAGATTCGAGGCCGAGCTGATGTGCATAGACCAGAACGTCGACAGCCATCTGCGGCACGCAGCCGAACTTACGCGACAGCGGCCATTCGGCGCCTTCGCCATCCGTCAGCACGCGGCAGAACACGCGTGCGCCGGGAGCGGCACGGGCAACCTTCTCGACTTCCTCGTGGCTATCAACGGCGAAGAGATCGATGCCGAGCGCATGAGCGCGTGCAACATCGCGTTCCTTCTTGATGGTGTTGCCGAAGGAGATACGGTCGGAAGTCGCACCCGCATCAAGCGCCATCTGGATTTCAGCCACGGAGGCGCAATCGAAGTTGGAGCCGAGCGAAGCGAGCAGCTTCAGGATTTCGGGAGCCGGGTTTGCCTTGACGGCGTAATAGATGGCGCTGTTCGGCAGGGAGTGCCGGAAAGCGTTGAAATTGTCGCGCACGACGTCGAGATCAACCACGAGGCAAGGGCCTTCGGGACGTCGGGTCTTGATGAAGTCGAGAATGCGTGCAGTCGTCATCGATATATTCCCTGTTAAACCGACTTCGGAAAAATCCGAAGGACAAAGGACGCTCGAGATATGCATACGAATCAGCCGGTGGAGGCGCAGACTCGATAGCATACGCTCAAGGCGCGAATGTGAACGACGCCCTGCCAGAGCATCATTCGGCTTTGTCTGCCATCGATTGGAGGGAATGACCCGACCGCACTTCAGGCAATGATGGTGTGCCTCTTCAGTACCCCGGCTGATGGAAAGCCGGCAGAGAACCAGAAAGGCCCGCACCGTCGTTGCTTCATATGTCCTCGCATTTCCCGGTTGGCCGGAATAGCGACTGGAGGGGTTAGTTCCAGGTACCTTACCGAAATCCTCACCACATCGAGGACTCGGCGGACACACATGGGCACGTGCGACTTTGGGCAGCACGGGAGATAAGAATATTCGCAGTCATAATCAAGAGGAATTTTTCACCAAAGAGCGGATTTTTTCAGCAGTGAATTAAGGGTTGAACAGTGACTTGCGCACGTTCAATTATATGGAACGAACCGGAGGATTTTCATGGACACGCTGACCCGCATCCGCGCCTTTATCGATGTTGTCGAAGCTGAGGGGTTTTCCGCCGCGGCGCGCAAGACCGGGCGCTCCAAGGCGCTTCTGTCCAAATATGTGCGGGAACTGGAAGATGATCTCGGCGCACTGCTCCTCAACCGCACCACCCGGCAGTTCTCGCTGACGGAAGCCGGTCATACCTATTACCGCACCGCTTCCGATATTCTGAAGGAGATCGATAACCTCGCCGATCTGGTGCGTGAAAAGAATGCCGATCTGAAGGGGAAGCTCAAAATTTCCGTTCCCCGCACCTTCATCGATGCCGATGTCGGCCAGAGCCTGATCGATTTTGCCAAGGAAAATCCGGAACTGTCGCTGGAAATCGTTGCGGAAGACCGATTCGTCGACCTGATCGAGGAAGGTTTCGATCTCGCGGTTCGAATCACCCGACTGGAAGATTCGGGTCTGATCGCCCGCAAGCTTTCCGATTTCCGGGTCTATGCGGTGGCGACGGCGGATTTCGTGGCGCAACACGGGCCGCTAGACGGCCCGCAGGATTTCTCCCGCGTGCCTTTCATCATCGACACCAATACGCGTTTTCATAATACAGTGCGGTATCTGGAGCCGGATGGCGGCTCGAATTCGGTCACTATCAGTGGGCCGATCGAGGTCAACAGCCCGCAGGCGACGTTGCGCGCGGCGCGCGCTGGTCTCGGCATCGCCTTGGTGCCGGATTTCATCGCCAGACCCTACATCCAGTCCGGTGAGCTGGTGACGCTGTTCGACGATTATATTTCCAAGGACAGGGGCATTTATGCGGTCTATCCGCATCGCCGCTACCTGCCCGCCAAGGTGCGCAGCTTTGTCGATTATCTCTCGGCGTGGTTCAGGAAGAACGGGTAAGCCACCAAATGAAACGCCCGCCTTGCGGCGGGCGTAGATGTTAGCTGAAAATCAGATCAGAACGGCGAATCCGGGAAGTAGAACTGCTCGGCATTGTCCTTGGTGATCAGGGTCGCATCGAGGATATACTCACCCGCGACCGGCACCTGATCGTAGAAATGCCCGGCCGTCAGCTGCATGGCTGTCGCCACCATTGCGGGCGGATAGAGCACGTCGACCGGGACCAGCTTGTCGCCGTCCATGACCTTCTTGATCATGTCCTTGGAACCGGCGCCCGCAACGATATACTTGATATCGGTACGTTTCGCCTGCTGGATAGCCTCCAGCACGCCGATCGCCATGTCGTCGTCCTGACACCAGACCACGTCGATCTTCTTGTATTTGGTCAGATAGTCCTGCATCACGCGGAAGGCGTCGTCGCGGTTCCAGTTGCCGTACTGGCGGTCGAGAACCTTGACGCTGGAACCGGCAATACCCTTGTCGAAACCATCCTGGCGCTGCTGGTCGATCGGGATCGGCAGGCCGCGAATGACCACGACTTCGGCATCCGGCGTCGTCTTCTTGATGTATTCGCCGGCCACCTGGCCAAGCGCGGGGTTGTTGCCGGCAACGTAGAGATCGCGGATCGAATTGTCGTTGACGCTCGGCGCGCGGTCGACGAGCGCGACGAAGGTGCCCTTGTCCTTGATCTCCTTGATGGCGTTGACGAGCGGATCCGGATCGGACGGCAGCACGACAAGTGCATCGAGCCCCTGCACGGCAAGGTCCTGAAGCGCATTCGCCTGATTGGCGGCATCCGGCGACGTCTTGACGATGATGTTGAGCCCCGGATGCTCCTGCATCAACAGCTTCGCCACACGCTCGGCATGATAGACGACGCCTGCCGTCCAGCCATGGTCGGCCGCCGGAATGGACACGCCGATGGTGACCTTCTTGTCCTGTGCGTGTACTGAACCCGCAAGCACCGTGGCCAGCGCGGCAAAGGCCACGCCGATGAATTTACTACGCATAGTCTCTTTCCTCCCAAGACCGGGGCGTTCCTCCTTCAACCGCGCCTGCCCCACATGGCGCGGCGTGATACGTCACCTGCGGCTGAGCGAGCGCTGCACCAGCATGGCGATGATGATGATCGCGCCCTGAATGGCGCCGATCAGATATTCGCTGACGAAGTTCGACAGGATCATGATGTTGCCGACGATCTCCAGAATGAAGGCGCCGCAGATTGTACCCCAGATGCGCCCTACCCCGCCTCTCAGCGCCGTGCCGCCGACGACGACGGCGGTGATCGCCTGCAGCTCCCACAACATGCCTGTCGTGGCCGAGGTGGAGGCAAGACGCGGCACATAAAGCAGCACCGCAACGGCGACGCAGAGCCCCTGCACCACATAAGCGATGGTGCGCACCCGTGCGACCGAAATGCCGGAGTAACGCGCCACATCCTCACTGGAGCCGACGGCCGTGAGATGCCGGCCATAGCGGGTGCGATAAAGCACGAAGGCGGCTATTGCGGCGGTGACGAAGATGACGATGACAGGCACCGGCACACCAAAGACATTACCGAAATAGACCGGGCGATAAAGCGTCTGGATTTCCGGGTTGCGCAGCGTGATCGCGCCGCCCTGCGACAGCCACGTGGTCAAGCCGCGATAAATGCCCATGGTGCCGAGCGTGGCGATGAAAGGTTCGATGCGGCCGATGGTAGTGATGAGGCCGTTTGTCAGCCCGCAGGCAGCCCCGATGGCGAGCGCCAGCGCCATGGCGGTAAGCAGCATCAAAAGCGGACTGGCGATGAAGGCGCTATTCATGAACAGGATCATCAGGCTGGCGACAAATGCGACCATGGCGCCGACCGACAGATCAAGCCCGCCTGACGTGATGACATAGGTGGCCCCGAGCGCGATGATGGCGATGAAGGCGCTGCGGGTGACGACATTCAACAGATTATCGATGCCGATGAAATTGGGATTGGCGATGGTGCCGAGAACCAGCAGCAGGGCCAGCGCCACGAAAGGCGCAACCGCTCGCAGGTCCCAGTCCTTCGAGGTCTTCGGCGTTTTGCCGTTATCAAATGCGGCCTCAGTCATGTTTTCCCTCAGTTTCTTTATCAGGCCATATTTCCCGCGACACGGGCGCTCAGGCAGGTTCCTGCGTATGAACGCCCGTCGCCAGCGCCACGATGTCGTTTTCGGTCATGCGCTCACCTGTCACCTCACCGACGATCCGGCCCGAACGCATCACAAGAATACGATCGCAGATGCCGATCAGCTCCGGCATTTCCGAGGAAACAACGATGATCGAGCGCCCCTCATCCGCGAGCTTGGCGATAAAGCGGTAAATCTGCTCCTTGGTGCCGATGTCGATGCCCCGTGTCGGTTCGTCGATGATGACGATGGAGGGATCGAGCAGCATCATCTTGGCGAGCAGCAGCTTCTGCTGGTTGCCGCCGGAGAGCTGGCCCGCAAGCAAATCCTTGCGGCCAGTGCGAATATCGAAGTCGCGCACCGCATCATCGAGCGCCGCCGTTTCGCGCCGCGTGTCGATCTGGAACATCCGGCTGAATTTCCTGAGCGAGGCCAGTGTCAGGTTGATCCGCAGATCCTTGCCAAGCAGCAGCCCCTTGCCCTTGCGGTCCTCGCTCAGATAAACGATGCCGGCCTTCAGGCTGTCTTCCGCCTTTGCGAAATGCACCGGCCTGCCGTGATGCCGCACGGTTCCCCGACCGGCGCGCAGGCCGAGTATTCCTTCCATGAGTTCCGTTCTGCCGGCGCCAACGAGACCGGCAAAACCGAGAATTTCGCCCCTGCGCAGGCTGAAACCGGCATCCTCTGCATAACCCGGAACGGTAAAATGCTCCACCTGCAGAACCGGCTCGTGCTCGCCGCCGGCGGCGCGGTCCGGATAAAGCTTGGCTACGTCGCGCCCCACCATGAGCCGCGCCATATCGGCAGGCTCCAGCGCCGATGCCGGATGGGAGGCGATCAGCTTGCCGTCACGCAGAACCGTCACCCGGTCGGCAATCTCCTTCACTTCCGGCAGACGATGCGAAATGTAAAGCACGGCCACGCCCTTTGCCCGGATGTCCCTGATGACATTCAGCAGTGCATCCGTTTCGATGGGCGTAAGGCTCGCCGTCGGCTCATCGAAAATGACCACGCGATGCGGCACAAGCAGAACGCGGGCGATCTGCACCAGCTGCCGCTGGGCAATCGACAGGCTGCCGACAATGGCGTCCGGATCGATCGTACCGCCAAGATCGGCGATCGCCTTGCGGGCGCCGGCGCGCATGGCGCGGTCGTCCACCATGGCGCCCCTGCGTACTTCGCGGCCGAGATAGATGTTCTGCGCCACCGTCAAATCGGGCGCCAGCAATATTTCCTGATGCACGAGAACAATGCCGCGATGTTCAGCATCCACAGGGCCGCTCAGCGCCACGGCTTCGCCATCGATGCGGATTTCCCCGCCCGACGGCTTTTCATTGCCGGCCAGAAGCTTCATCAGCGTCGACTTGCCGGCGCCGTTCTCGCCTATGATCGCGTGGACCTCACCGGCACGCACCGCGATCTCGATATCTTTCAAAACCTGTACCGGCCCGAAAGACTTCGACAGCCCAACCGTCCGGATAAGGGCATGGTCTGGAGATTCGTCAGCAAAAGCCATGTGCCGTCACCGGTGTCCCGCAGGAACGGACGGCGCTTGCCCCTTAATTTTATTTGAAATGACCATCTACGAACTCCTCCCAAAGCTCGAAGAAGAAGCTAGCGTCCGTTTTGAGGTACGTAAAGCAATTTTCGCTGGTGTTTTAGAATACACTCAAATTTGACCGTATGAACCGCAAGCCAGAAGGTCGTGAAAGTCCTGTCAGGATGCGGAGGAGCGCTGGAAACCCTTCATCAGACGGTGCACGGCTTCGGCGCCCTCCTTGGCCAGATCGAAACGCTTGCCGAACAGCAGCCAGTCGGAGCACATGCCTTTCAGCAGCCAGTAGAGCGCGTCGAGCGCAGAGTCCGCCGTCCAGTTGTCGTTGAATGCACCTTCCGCCTGCGCCCGCGCGAAAGCGCCCTCGAGCCGATCCTTGTGATACCGGTCTAGTTCCTCCTGCGCGTGCAGCACCGGGGCGAACTCATCCGAGTAATTGGTGCGCAGGCTGATGGTCATGATGCGCTGGCGTTGCTCATCTTTTGAAAGAAGCGTCAGCCACTTGCAGGCCGCTTCCTCGATCTTGGCCAGCAGAGCCAGCCCCTTGAGGTCGGGGTCGCCGAAATCGAGCAGATCCGATTCCGGCAGGGACACCGATTGATAGAGGCCGATAAAGAGATCGCTCTTGCTGGAAAAATGCCAGTAGATCGCTCCGCGCGTGACGCCGGCGGCAGCCGCCACCTCATCGAGAGAGCTGTTGGCAACACCCTTTTTGAAGAACACCCGCTCGGCAGCGGCAAGGATCGCCTGACGCGTCTCTTCTGCCTCGGCCTTGGTTCGGCGCATGCTCATGTCTCCTTCCAATCGCGGCACGGCGCTTTCGCACCGTGCCTTCTTTGCAGTGCCGGGCTGTCAATCAGATGAACGCATTCACATGACTTTTGGCCCGGCCTTCACACACGTTTTATTCCGCCGGCGATACGGCGTCAGCAGCAATCTCTTTCTCCTTCTTCCGATCCCCGAAAATCTTCATGACAAAGACGAAGAAGACGGGGACGAAGAAGATCGCGAGGATCGTCGCCGAGATCATGCCACCCAGAACGCCGGTGCCGATGGCATTCTGGCTCGCCGCACTCGCACCGGAGGCGATCGCCATTGGCAGCACGCCGAGCGAGAAGGCAAGCGACGTCATCAGGATCGGCCGGAAGCGCAAGTGCGCCGCCTCCACCGTCGCATCATAGGTGGATTTTCCTTCCGCCCGCAAATCCTTCGCGAATTCGATGATCAGGATCGCGTTCTTTGCGGACAGGCCGATGATGGCGACGAGGCCCACCAGGAAGTAGACGTCGTTCGGCATGCCGCGCAGCATGACAGCCGCCACCGAGCCGATGACGCCAAGCGGTACCACCAGCATCACGGAGAGCGGAATGGACCAGCTTTCGTAAAGTGCTGCGAGCAGCAGGAAGACGAAGAGAACGCTGAGCCCGATCAATGCCGGCGCCTGCGAACCGGACTGGATTTCCTGCAGCGACTGACCGGTCCATTCGAAACCGAAACCAGCAGGCAATTCGCTCGCCAGACGCTCCATTTCGGCAATGGCGTCACCGGACGAATAGCCCGGTGCGGACTGGCCGCCGATACGGACAGCCGGATAGCCGTTATAACCGACCACCTGCGAGGGACCGCGCACCCATTCCACCGTGGCAAACGAACTCACCGGCACCATTCCGCCATTGGCATTGCGGACGTTGAGGTTCAGGAGATCCTCCGTCTTCATGCGCTGGCCCTGCTCCGCCTGCACCGTCACGCGCTGCATGCGGCCGGCATTGGGGAAGTCATTGACGTAGGACGAGCCCATATTGGCCGAGATGGTGGCGTTGATATCGCTGAAGGTGACGCCGAACGTATTGGCTTTCTCACGGTCGATGATCAGGTTGACCTGTGCCGCATCCGGCATACCTTCAATGCGAAGGCCGGCAAGGATGGGGCTCTGACGGGCAGCGGCCATCAGTTGCGCACCGGCAGCGCTGAGAGCAGCCTGTCCCGCACCCGCGCGATCCTGCAGGCGGAAGGTGAAGCCGCTGGAATTGCCGAGGCCCTGGATTGGCGGCGGCGACAGCGCGAAGGACATGGCGTCCGGAAGCCCCCACAGCTTGGCATTGACGCGCGCCGATATGGCGGCGGCGGAATCATTCGGTCCGCGTTCGCTCCAGTCCTTCAAGGTGGCGAAGGCCAGACCGGCATTCTGGCCGGAGCCGGAGAAGGAGAAACCCGAAACCGCAATCACACGATCCACCGCCGGCTCTTCCATGAAGATCTTTTCGATCTGCTGGATGGATTGCAGCGTACGATCACTGCTGGCTTCCGCCGGCGCCTGAATGTCAACAATCAGGTAGCCCTGATCTTCGTTCGGAAGGAACGAGCTCGGCAGTTGCATATACGCCCAGCCGAGGCCGACCAGCAACGCCGCATAGATGACCATGAAGCGTCCGGAACGCTTGATGATGCTGCCGACGGACGAGGAATATTTGTGCGAGGCCTTGTCGAAGCCGCGGTTGAACCAGCCGAAGAAGCCTTTCTTCTCATGGTGCCCGGCCTTGATGGGCTTCAGGAACGACGCGCAGAGCGCCGGCGTGAGCGACAGGGCGAGGAAGCCGGAGAACAGGATCGACACCACCATGGTCAGGCTGAACTGCTGGTAGATGATGCCGACGGCGCCCGGGAAGAAGGCCATGGGCACGAACACGGCTGTCAGCACCAGCGTGATGCCGATGATCGCGCCGGAAATCTGGCCCATCGCCTTGCGGGTGGCCTCCTTGGGCGACAGATGCTCTTCCGCCATGATGCGCTCGACATTCTCAACGACGACAATCGCGTCATCCACCAGAATGCCGATGGCGAGAACCATGGCGAACATGGTCAGAACGTTGATAGAGAAACCCGAGACATACATGATGGCGCAGGTGCCGAGCAGCGCCACGGGCACCACCAGTGTCGGAATGATCGTGTAGCGGATATTCTGCAGGAAAACGAACATCACCACGAAGACGAGGATGATGGCCTCGAGCAGCGTGTGAATGACCTTCTCGATCGAAATCTTGACGAAGGGGCTGGTGTCATAGGGAATTTCGTATTCCAGACCCGGCGGGAAATACCGCGACAGCTCCTCCATCGTGGCGCGAACGCCCTCGGAGGTCTGCAGCGCATTGCCGGTGGGCGAAAGCTGTACGCCGATAGCAGCGCTCGGCTTGCCGTTCAGGCGGCTCGAGAAGTTATAGCTTTCGCCGCCCACTTCCACGCGCGCGACGTCGCGCAGCCGGACGGATGAGCCGTCCGGATTAGCGCGCAGCACGATGGAACCGAATTCTTCCGGCGAGGTGAGCTGACCCTGCACGTTGACGGTTGCGGAAATCTGCTGGCCGATGGGATTTGGCGATGCACCGATGCGGCCGGCGGCAACCTGCGAGTTCTGTGCCTGGATGGCGCTGATGACGTCGTTCGATGTCAGGCTGAGGCCCAGCATCTTGTCCGGGTCCATCCAGATGCGCATAGAGCGCTGGGTAGCGAACAATTGCGCGCTGCCGACGCCGGGAACGCGGCGCAACTCACCCAGCACGTTGCGGCTGAGATAATCGCCGAGACCGATGGCATCTGTGTTGCCGTCGACGGAGGTGAGCGCCACCATCATCAGGAACGACGTGCCTGCCTGCTCGACACGCAGACCCTGCTGCGTGACTGCCTGAGGAAGGCGGGGTTCAACGCGCGCAATGCGGTTTTGAACCTCCACCTGGGCTTCACCAATATTGGAGCCCGGCGCAAAGGTGACGTTGATGGAAATGCGACCCGAGGATTCCGACGTCGATTCGAAGTAGATCAGCCCGGGAACACCGTTCAGCTCTTCTTCGATGGGACGCGTGACGCTCTGGTAAATATCCTCCGGCGACGCGCCAGGATAGGTGGTCGAGACGGAGATCTGCGGCGGGGCGACATTCGGATATTGCGCAATCGGCAGCATGGGAATGGCAAGCAGGCCCGCGAGCATGATGAAGATGGCGACGACCCAGGCAAAAATGGGCCGATCGATGAAAAAACGTGCCATGAAATCGGTCCTTATTGCTTCGCAGCGGGAGCCGCGCTCTCACTGCCGGCGGCAGTGGCGACATCGGCCTCATCAGACCACGGTTCCGGCTTCACCTTCGCGCCCGGAGCGGTCTTCTGGAAACCTTCGGCCACGACGCGGTCGCCATCCTTCAGGCCCTCGGAAATTACCCAGCGATCGCCGACGGAGCGGCCAACGCTGACGCGACGCTGCTCGACCGTGTCTTCGGCATTAACGACAAGCACACTGGCCTGACCGCCGGCATCGCGCTGAACCGCCTGCTGCGGCACGGCGAAGGCGGCTTTCTGGATGCCCTGCTGGATCTGCACGCGCACATACATGCCCGGCAGCAGATCGCCGTTCGGGTTCGGGAATTCACCGCGCAGCGTCACCTGACCGGTGGTTTCATCCACCGCGGCTTCAGAAAACAGCAGGCGGCCCGGAACGGGGTAGCGGCTGCCGTCATCGAACAGCAGGTTGACTTCGGCTTCGTTCGGGCCGGTCATCAGCTTGCCATCCTGCAGGGCCTTGCGCAGCCGGATGAGATCGGCGGCCGGCTGGGTGAAGTCGGCATAGATCGGATCAAGCTGCTGGATCGTCGCCAGATTTTCCGAGCCGGTGGCGCTGACGAGTGCGCCTTCGGTAATACGTGCGCGACCAATCCGGCCGCCGATCGGGGCTTTGACATCGGCATATTGCAGATTGAGCTTCGCTTCCGCGACGCCGGCTTCGGCCACGGCTACCTCGGCATCGGCCTGCGCCAGCTGGGCGATGGCATTGTCGAATTCCTGCTGGGAACCAACATTGGACCGGCGCAGCTGCTGCTGCCTGTCGGCGGTCTGCCGCGCCTGAAGCTGCGCGGCCTGCGCCCGGCGCAACGTGCCTTCGGCGCTGTCGACACGCACCTGAAACGGCGCGGGATCGATCCGATAGAGAACATCGCCTTCCTGCACCAGCGAGCCCTGTTCGAACACCCGCTCCACGATGATGCCGGAGACACGCGGACGCACTTCGGCAAGCCGCGTCGGCGCAATGCGCCCGGGCAATTCGTTGGTAATGGGAAGCTCTTCCTGCTTCACCGTCACGATCTTCACGGCACCGGGCGGCGGCGCGCCGGGCGCTGAGGCCTGCTCATCGCTACATCCGACCAAAACGATGCCTGTCAACAACACCGCCGCGATCTGCCTCAATCTCTTCGCCATACTGCGCTCCGAATCCATAAAAAAGGTCACATTTACATACATACTAAGACGTATGTAAAATTTGGCAATGAAATTGTTGCAGTGCAAAAGCCGTCTCACGCGCTTGTGAAGGCGTGAGACGGTTTGGAAACGGGAATGGCTATTGCAGAAATCGGGAAGGAGGGCCGCCCTTGCGGGAAGCGCCTGTGGCGGCAGTGAACCTGCGCGTGGCCATATCGCCAGAGCATCAAACGGAAATGGCGCAAACGGGACGGCAATGTGCCGTTTCCCGCCCGCTTAGAACAGACGCTTCAGCGAGGTGGCTTCCGGCGGACCGTTCTTCGTCGTGTCGCTATTATCGGCGGATCTGTTGCGCAGGGCCGCATAATAGGCGTTCTTCTGCTCGTACATATTCATATCGGCGCGGCGCACCAGCGATTCCATCGTCTCGCCGGCCTCGCTGGTCGCCACACCCAGCGACAGGCTGAGCGGCGCGCTGGAATAGAACTGGTTGTTGATCTTCAGCAACTCATAAACGGTTTCGACCATGGCGGCGGCAACCTGCTTGTCGGCGCCGGGAAGAAGGATGGCGAATTCGTCACCGCCGATGCGCGCGGCATGGTTCGGCGCGGTCACGACGCCGTTCAGCACCTCTCCCATGCGCCGCAACAAAGCGTCACCGGCATCGTGCCCCAGCTTGTCATTGGCGTCCTTCAGGCCATTGAGATCGATAACGATCGCAGAAACCGGCCTGAGCGCGCTGCGCTCCAGCCTGTTCAACTCATCCGAATAGAAGGCGCGGTTGTGCAGCTTGGTCAGCACATCGTGCTTGCCGAGATATTCGAGATAGGCTTCAGCCTTCTTGCGCGCGGTAATGTCCGTCAACGCCACCTGCACCAGCGACCAGTCGTGCTCATGGCCCGGAAAAACGGAAAAATGCAGGAGAACGTGCCGCTCCGAACCGTCAAGCGCATAATTCACCACCTCGCGATGGTGGTTGAGATTGCCGTTCCAAAGCTCCATCAGCTGTTCGCGGAACGGCTTTTCCATCTCGCCGCGGAAAATATCGCCAAGCCGCTGCAACAGAACCTGCCGGTCCGGCGCGCAGAACAGGTCGAGCGTCGCGCGGTTGACGTCGATGACGCGAATTTCGCTCATGCATTGCCGCACGAATTCGGGATGAACATCCATGAACACGCGGAAATCGATGATGCCGCGCTCCCTGACCTCCTCGATCAATCGCCGCACCCGGCTGAAATCTTCCACCCACAGGGAAACGGGCGAATGTTTGAACATGCCTTCGGCGTAACGGCGGTTGAGACGC
This sequence comes from Agrobacterium sp. CCNWLW32, assembly GCF_037083425.1. Taxonomy (NCBI): domain Bacteria; kingdom Pseudomonadati; phylum Pseudomonadota; class Alphaproteobacteria; order Hyphomicrobiales; family Rhizobiaceae; genus Agrobacterium; species Agrobacterium sp. CCNWLW32. The sequence goes on along the minus strand of NZ_JBAOJM010000010.1, from coordinate 148,970 downwards.
TCCTTGCGGCGGGCCTCCTCCCGCTCCGTCACATCCTCGGTGGTCAAAAGCAGCCGCCCGAGTGTTTCTTCGTGGCCGGGGATGACCGCACCGCGCAACTGAATATCCAGCCGCTTGCCGCCGATTGAATAATTGACCGCGTTGCTGGTGAATTCCGTCTTGCCCGCCCAGAGTTCGGAAAGCTCGTTCACATGGCTTTCCAGCATGTCGTCACGAAAAATCCGGTGCAGATTGTCAACGAGATGCGCCTGATCACGCGCCTCGAACAGCTCCAGCGTCCTGACGTTGACCTTGATCACACGGATTTTCTGGGAGCAGGCCGCAACCCTTGATAAATCTTCGAGAAGAAACGTCCTGATATCCTCGACGCCCTGCGACCGCCAGATATCGAACTGGCTTTTCACGTCGCTGAAATCTTCTATCCACATCGCCACGGGCGCGAGGTTGAAGATGTTGGTATCGATCGTCTCACTCATGCGGGCATTCTTCTTGAGGTAAATGCGGATGAAGGCCGAAAGGGTGCGGGGCGGCAATGGCCGCCCGCATCACCGGATTTATTAGAGATATTCGATTTAACGCAAGCATTTATCGCGCAAACCTTCGGATTGCGCGATAATTCCCGGGTTCTGTGACTATGATGCCCGTTACCAGAGCTTCACGTGCCGGTTCACATCCTTGTAGAGCAGGTAACGAAAGCGGCCCGGTCCACCCGCATAACAGGCCTGCGGGCAATAGGCGCGCAGCCACATGAAGTCACCCGCCTGCACTTCCACCCAATCCTCGTTCAGCCGGTAGACGGCCTTGCCTTCCAGCACATAAAGGCCGTGTTCCATCACATGGGTTTCCATGAAGGGAATGGTCGCGCCCGGCTCGAAGGTGACGATGTTGAGGTGCATGTCGTAACGTACATCCTCCGGATCGATGAAACGGGTCGTTGCCCATTTGCCGTCCGTGTCGGGCATGGGCGAGAGAGTGTTTTCATCTTCATGCGTGAAGATCACCGGCGGCGGCTCCAGACCCTCGACCGCCTGAAACGCCTTGCGGACCCAGTGGAACTTGACAGGCGCCTTGCCCGAATTGCGAAGCTGCCAGCGGGAGCCGGCAGGCAGGAAGGCAAAGGAACCCTCTCGCAGGCCATGCTGCACGCCTTCGAACTCCACGGTCATTTCGCCGTCAACGACGAAGATCGCCGCCTCGGCCCGTGCGTCCGGTTCCGGCCGGTCGCTGCCGCCGCCGGGCTGCACCTCAACGATATATTGCGCGAAAGTTTCGGAAAAACCCGTCATCGGCCGGGCGATGATCCAGGCCCGGGTGCCGGTCCAGTGCGGCAGCACACTTGTCACGATATCGGACATGACGGTTTTGGGGATGACCGCATAAGCGGTCTTGAACACCGCCTTGCTCGACAGAAGTTCCGTCTGTCCCGGCAAACCGCCCATATCCGAATAATATCTCTTCATTTCAGCCATTCCATCCTGCAACGCATTCGGCGCGGATTCTTAGGCCCGCGACGAGGTTTAAGCAAATAGTTATTGGCAAGCAGAGACTGGCCGAAGGATGTCACGCCTTCTTACGCATCGTTGCGTAAACGATATTGTGGTTCTCCCCGAAGAACACCTCCGCCTCGATGCTGGAAGGATCAGCGCTGGCATTGACGATCCGCCACATATCCGCCTTGGAGCGCAACAGCAGCGCCCAGTTCATGAAGGTCTCCATGTAACCGTCGACGACGATGTCTTCCGAGAAATTGGCGAAGAGGAACATGCCGCCGGGTTTCAGCATCTCCATGCAGCGCCGCGTGAGCTTGATCGCCACACGGTCGTTCAGATAATCGTAGAGACCGGCCGCATAGATCAGATCGAAGGTGCCGAGTTCCTGCGTGCGCAGCACGATATCGCGCACGGAACCGTCGATCGCCTCGATGCAGCTGCCGTTAAAATCCCGGGCGACGGAACCGACGCTCAAGGGATCCTGATCGAGCGCCACCCAGCGCTTGATCCCGCCCTCTTTCAACGCCATGGACGCATCCGCCTCGCGCAGATGGCCGGACGCGATGGTGAGGATTTCCGTCTCATTGCCGTGCCGGGCTGCGGCCTCGTCAACGAAGCGTGTCAGCAAATCGCGCCGCTCGCGCACGGCGACCGAGGAACTGGCATCCTTCGTATAATCGTAAAGGGCCGCACCTAGCGGCGTAGCCTTCTTCACCAGTTCGGCAACACTGTCGTGACCATAAATGAAATCGAGCAGCTGCGCATCGCCCGAATAACCCCGCGGCTTTTCGAAAGACCACCGCGTGAACGGGTCCTCCAGAAAATGGCTCGAAACGGGGTGATTCTGTACCAGCGGAATCAGTTCAGCCCACACGCTGGAGTGGAGATTTTCCCGCAGGCCATGAAGTGCACCCGCCGTTCTATGTATTATCTCACGTGCCGAAACACGATTGTCGAATTGCTGTTGTGCCAATTCGAGAATGAGCGCCACCTCTGCTTTCGCAACTGCGAACTGCTCATCGAATGTTTCCGTCCTGCGTGCAAAAATCTCTTTTGCGACAGTATCCGGGGTAATCAGACTTGCCCCGTCAAGATTTTTCTTCTTTACCCGCACCACTTCAGCCTCCAGTATTAACACATTGTTAACTATACGTTTCTGGGAGACGGAAGGCCACTCGCTTTCGATTTTTGTGCGGTGTAGGGATACATTAGTAGATTAGCGTATTTTTTTGGTCACACTCGTGAGTACGGGAGAAAGCAGATACGCGATTTAGTGAAACTTAATGTTGCGAACGTATGATGCGTTCTTCCTTTCCATGTTCTCGGCCCACATCGGCGGAGATCGACGGGAACCCGCACTGGGTGCGACAGCACACGGAAAAGTGGAATAAGCAGTTACTTAATAAAGTATACGCAACACTATGGGAAAGTGCATGAAGCACACATTGGGAGAGGTGAGTGGACAGCAAGACTATCGGCGGCCGGACTCCCGGTTTTCTGATGAACTTCTTGCCCTTTACCAGCAGGAAGGTGAGCGCAGCCGCCGTGGTTCAATCCGACGGGGCCTGTGGACCGCTGTTTTCATCTATCTGCTGTTTGCCGCAACCGACATCATTCTGATACCCGATGTCGCATCTTACACCATTCTCGCACGCTTTGCCGTCGTCATCTCATCGCTGCTGACGCTGGAAATTCAGCTGCGCAATGGCGCCAGCACTGCGGCGCTTGATCTTACCTGCGCTACCGCTCTCGTCATGGGCTATATCGGCTGGCTGCTGCCTTCGCTACTGACCGACAATACCGAAAACATGTCCTACTACATGGTTTTCGGGGCGATCTTCATGATGGGCGCCAATCTGTTTTTCACCTTCCGCTTCCACCTGTCGCTGGTGTCTTCAGGCATTATTCTCGTTACCTATTTTCTGGCGGCAACGCAGTTTCCCGAAGATAGCTTCTACAAGTTCGCCTTCGGCACCTTCTACATATCCTGCTTCGTCTTCACCTCTTACGTGAACTGGAACCTGAACCGGGAACGCTACCACGTCTTTGTGAACGGGCTGGAGGCAAAAGCCCAACAGAAGGCCGCGGACGAACGTGGCCAGGCGCTGCTGCGCCTTTCCAATACCGACTCACTGACCGGCCTGCAGAACCGCCGCGCCATTGATCATCATCTGCGCCTGCTGTGGGACAATTGGATCAGGAAGGAAGAAGGCTTTGCCGTTTTTCTGATCGACGTCGACTTCTTCAAGAAATACAATGATCGTTACGGCCATCAGGAGGGCGACAAATGCCTGATGACTGTTGGCACCGCCCTGCAGGACGCCATCACCGAACACGGCGCCTCAATCGGCCGCTATGGCGGTGAGGAATTCATCGTGCTGGCGCCGTTCAAGTCCAAGCAGCAGGTTGGCGAGTTGGCCGAGACGATCCGCCACACCGTTGAAAACCTGTCGCTCGCCCATGACCAGCGCCGGGACGGCACCTTCATCGTCACTGTCAGCATCGGTGCGTCCTTCACCCGCCCCAATCCGGACGCCAAGCTGGAAAAGATCATCAATGAAGCCGACCGCGCGCTCTATATTGCGAAGGGCAACGGTCGCAACTGCATGAAGCTGTTCGATCCCGATGATCCGCAGACCAGCGACGAGACGGAGAACATTGCCGCCCTGCTGAAAATCGCCATCGCGGAAAATCTCGTTTCCCTCGTCTACCAGCCGATTCTCAACATCTCGACCAATGAGACCGCGGGGGTTGAAGCGCTGATGCGGCTTCGCCTGCTGGACGGGAACCCTGTTGCACCCGGTATTTTCATTCCGATTGCCGAGCGCACCGGCACGATCATGGAACTGGGCCTGTGGACCATCAAGACCGTCTGCAAACAGATACTGGCCGATGACAAGGTGGCTGTCGTCAGCGTCAACGTCTCGCCGATGCAATTGAAAAATCCGGGTTTTGCCACCTCGGTCGCGGCCATTCTCGTGGAGGCCGGCATTGCCGGCAACAGGCTCGCCTTCGAAATCACTGAAGGCGTCGACATGGAAATGCATTCTGACGTGCTGCGGTGTCTGAACGACCTGAAGACGCTCGGCATCAATATCTGGCTGGATGATTTCGGAACGGGTTTTGCCGGCCTTTCGTGGCTGCGCATGACGGATTTCGATACCGTCAAGATTGACCGCTCCTTCCTGCATGACAGCAAGACCCCGCGTGGCCGGGCAATGCTGCAGGACATGATCCGCCTCATCCGCAACCGCGGCCACAGAATCCTGATCGAAGGCGTGGAGACTGAGGAACAGCTAAGGCTGGTGCGGCAGATGGAGATCGATTACGCGCAGGGTTACTATATCGGTCGCCCCGTCGTCGCCGAAAGGCTGGGCCCGGCCGCCACCGCCTATCCGCACCCGAACATGCTGCTGCGCCCCGCCTGACTCTGGGCTGAAGGCGGAAAGCCGCAGGCAGATTTAATGATAGGCGGGCGGGCTAACCGAGAATCTTGCCGCGAGCTCCGAGAACGCCTCCCGCGTGACGGGATCGACAGGAGCCCCTTCCCTCTCCCGTTTTGCGGCCACCGCCCACTCCCGGTCACCCGGCGCCATGACCTTGCAGTCTTCCCGCGCCGGTGATTCCCGCAGGACCTCGAGATAACGTTTCATGCCCTCATCGAACGCCTCCCGCTCCAGGAAGGCTTCCGGCTTCAGCGCCAGAACGAAGGCCCCAAGCCCGCGCGGCGTGGCAAAATCCGGCCCGCCCATGGGAGCGATATCGAAGCTGAGTTTCATGCCTGTCAGCACAGCGCTGAAAATCTCCACCATTCCCGCAAGCGCCGCACCCTTGAACCCGAACTCTCCGCCGACCGGGGCAAGCATTTCAACGGCATGCGGATCGCGCGTATCGACGCCGTCTCCATCAGAGGCAACGCCTTGCGGCAGCTGCTGGCCGAGGCTCCGGTAAAGCAGAACGCGATTATAGGGCACCGCGCTGGTGGCCATGTCCAGCAGCCAGGGCATGTCATCCGCTGCCGGCACGCCAATGGCGATGGGGTTGGTGCCGTGGAAGCGCATGGCGCCATCATGCAGGCGCACGAAACTGTCCGAATTGCAGAAGGCGAGGCCGATATAACCCCGCCGCGCCGCTTCCAGCGCATAAGCACCTGCCGGGCCGAAATGTGAGGAATTCCTGATCGCCACCGCGCCGATGCCGAATTTTTCCGCAAGCGCCATGGCGCTGTCCATGGCCGCATAGGTGGCGCGGGCGCCATGGGCGTGGTCGGCGTCGATCGTTTCCACTGCGCCGAAGCCGGAAACACGGGCGATCTGCGGCCGCCGATTGAGACGCCCGCCTTCAAGCGCGGTGATATAATGGGCAAGCAGGCGAACACCATGGCTGTCCACACCGAGCCTCGTGCCATGCATCATGGCGCGCGTCGCCGCATCGGCCGTTTCGTCGTCGGTGCCAGCGGCAAGGAAAACGGCGCGGCAAAACCGCTCCAGCTCATCCAGCCTCGCCAGGACGGTGGCTTTTTCATTGCTGTGCGCCATGAGGGAATCCTCCCAATTCCAGAATCCATGCCGCACAAGCTATTCACGGGGCGCGTTTTTGCAATCGAATATCGCACGCCCGAAGGCTCAATCAGTCTTCGGCCCCCATGGCATCATAGGAAGAGCGTTCGCCGGCGATGATCGCGCGTTTGCCGACATGGTTGGCAGGCCCGACAATGCCTTCCTGCTCCATGCGCTCGACGAGCGAAGCGGCGCGGTTATAGCCCACGGACAGGCGGCGCTGGATATAGGATGTGGAGCACTTCTTGTCGCGCATCACCACCTTGACGGCCTTTTCATAGAGATCATCGCTGTCGTCCTCACCCATGGCGGACTTGTCGAAAACAGCGGTTTCCTCTTCCACCTCTTCGTCGGTTTCGTCGGCGTCTTCGGTAACGGTGCCGAGATATTCCGGACGTCCCTGCGTCTTCAGATGCGCGACCACCTTTTCCACTTCCTCGTCCGAAACGAAGGGGCCGTGGACACGCGCGATGCGGCCGCCGCCCATCATGTGCAGCATATCGCCCTGGCCGAGCAGATGCTCCGCGCCCTGTTCGCCAAGGATGGTGCGGCTGTCGATCTTCGACGTCACCTGGAAAGAGATGCGGGTCGGGAAGTTCGCCTTGATCGTGCCGGTGATGACATCAACCGACGGACGCTGTGTGGCCATGATGAGATGGATGCCGGCGGCGCGCGCCATCTGCGCCAGGCGCTGGATCGCACCTTCGATTTCCTTGCCCGCGACCATCATCAGGTCGGCCATCTCGTCGACGATGACGACAATATAAGGCATGGCCGTGAGGTCCATTTCCTCCTGCTCGTAGACCGCCTCGCCGGTGGCGCGGTCAAAGCCGGTCTGCACGTTGCAGAACACGGTCTCGCCCTTGGCGCGGGCGGCAGCGGCCCTTGCATTATAACCGTCGATATTGCGCACGCCGAGACGCGACATCTTGCGATAGCGATCTTCCATTTCGCGCACGGCCCATTTCAGTGCCATGACTGCTTTTTTCGGATCGGTGACGACAGGGGTCAGAAGATGCGGGATGCCGTCATAGACCGAAAGCTCAAGCATCTTGGGATCGACCATGATCAGGCGGCACTCTTCCGGCTTCAGACGATAGAGCAGCGACAGGATCATGGTGTTGATGGCAACCGACTTGCCCGAGCCGGTGGTGCCGGCGACCAGAAGGTGCGGCATCTTCGCCAGCTCGGCGATGACAGGTTCGCCGCCGATGGTCTTGCCGAGGCAAAGCGCGAGCTTCTGGCGGGTCTCGGCGTAATCCGTCGCTTCGATCAGTTCGCGCAGATAAACCGTCTCACGCACGGGGTTCGGCAGTTCGATGCCGATGACATTGCGGCCGGGCACGACGGCGACACGCGCCGAAAGCGCCGACATGGAGCGGGCGATATCATCCGAGAGGCCGATGACGCGCGAGGACTTGACGCCAGGGGCGGGTTCGAACTCATACAGCGTGACGACCGGGCCCGGGCGGACATCGATGATCTCGCCCTTGATGCCGAAATCCTCCAGCACGCTTTCGAGAAGCCCGGCGCTCTGCTCCAGCGCTTCCGGCGTCATGGTCGTGGTCTGCTGGACGCGGGCCTCCTGCAGAAGATCGATGGAGGGGTATTCATATTCGCCGTCCGCAAAGACCGGCGCTTCCCGGAACATCGGCTGCGAGGCCTGGATGGGCGCGCGCGGCGTGAAGCGCGGCTCGGCCGCAATTTTCTCCACCGGCTGAACCTGCTCCACAGGTCTCTGTGTCTCGACAACCATCGGCGCCTCCGCCACCGGCGGCGGCGCGATTTCCGGTTCAACGACCTGAATGGGGGCCGGGATGGCGGAATGATGCACACCGATTTCGCGGTAAAGCCTGATCGCGGAACCGCCGGGCACGGTGACAACAGGAGGCTCGGACGAAAGTACGATCGCAGCGGCGGCGGGCGATGCAAAGGCGACCGGCGCGACGACAGCAGATGCCGTGACCGAATTTGCAAGAACGGCACGCGCGGACGCAGAGACGCCCTCGCCGGCGCTGCCCGGCAGATCAAGCGTCATCACTTCCCAGAACAGCTCATCCGGCAGATGGGCGGCGAAAGCCGGAATGACGGCCTGCGGTGCGGTGGTCTGAACTGCATCGATGGCGGGCTCGACGGATGGCGGCTGAACCGGCGAGAATATCTGCTGCGCGGGCGCTTCTGAAGCTAGGGAAATCTCCGTCTGAACCGGCATCCGGGCAGCGGCAGCCGCCTCTTCCGCCTGCTTGCGGGCAAGCTCCAGCCGCAATTTGTAGGTCAGCGCCCTCGCACCCCGGGCATCCGGCGGCTGTGGCAGGAACGGCATGCGCGGCGGCGGCATGCGCTGCTCCGCCGGCTTTATGACCGGTTGATTGACAGGAGCAACCTCCTGCTGCACAGCCTGTTGCTGCTCCACCACTTCCGGCTCCACTGCTTCAGGCGGAGCGACAGCCGGGACTTCCTCCTCCGGAATATTGGGAGTCTCGACCGGCATGCGCCGCGCAAACGCGCTTTCCGGCGTGCGGGTGAAACGGACATTCGGGCCGAGCACAAAAGCATTCTGCCAGCCGGGCATCTCGGCGCGGCCTTCGATGGCGTCGGCTGCGCTGACATCGGCATTCGGCTTGGGTGCCGCGCTGGCCTTCATCGCCGCCGTCTGTTGACCGGCAACCGACTGGCCGCCGGCATGACGAGCCTTCTCGCTCCCCTCCCCTACGCTATTGGACGAATTCTGGAATCTGGATCGGGAGAAGCTCATGGCAGCGTGCACACTCATCATAAACGTACATATTTCGGTCTCCCTGAAATAAAAAATAAAGGTTAATTACCCCTTTCCAAACGGGGTCGACGCGGCAGATTTTCGTTCCGTCCACAGGCGGCACGGGACACATGCCATCGAGGGCACGGCATTCCAACCGTTTAATTTTATTAGGTTATATCAAATTTTCAGAGCATTACCGAGGGCAAGAAGGCAAGGTGAGAAAAGCGCAGCACCGCCGGAAAGCATATTGTTTCCGCAAAGGCCCTCGCAACGTAAAATCATTGCTGTAAAGCCCGCGAATTAACGTGGACACTGCCGAGGTTGCAGCCTTAAGATCGGCCGGCCGCGGACCAAGCGGAAAGGCCCGCCCAGCCCTCATTTCCGGAGTGAATCATGTCGCCTGTCCACCTGTCCCGTCGCTCGCTTCTCAAGACCTCGCTTCTTCTTGCCGCAACCACGGGGCTTGCGGGCATCGCCGCTGCACAGCAGGCGACGCCCGGCGGAAGGCTGATCGTCGCGGCCGATTCGGAGCCGAAAAACCTCAATCCGGCGATCGTCGCCTCAAACGGCGTGTTTTATATTGCCAGCAAGATCATCGAGCCATTGGCCGAGGCCTCCTTTAACGGCAAGGACGGCCTGGAACCGCGCCTCGCAACCGAATGGGCGGGATCGGATGACGGGTTAAGCGCCACCTTCAAGCTGCGCGAGGGCGTGACCTGGCACGATGGCAAACCCTTTACCTCCGCAGACGTGGCCTTTTCGGCGCTCTCCGTCTGGAAACCGTTGCAGAATCTCGGACGGCTGGTCTTTGCCAATCTCGAGAAGGTGGACACGCCGGATGACCACACGGCGATCTTCCGCTTCTCCAAGCCAACGCCGTTCCAGCTCATTCGCAACGCGCTGCCGGTCATTACCAGCGTCGTGCCGAAACATCTTTATGAGGGCACCGATATCGCCACCAACCCGGCCAATACCAAGCCGGTCGGCACCGGGCCTTTCGTTTTTGCGGAATACAAGCCCGGCGAATATTATCGCCTGACCCGCAATCCCAATTATTGGGGCAAGAACCAGCCGCAGCTCGATGAGATCATCTATCGCGTTCTGCCAGACCGGGCGGGCGCCGCGTCTGCGCTCGAAGCAGAGGAAATCCAGCTCGCCGCCTTTTCCGCCGTGCCGCTGGCAGATCTCGACCGTATCTCGAAGGTGGCAGGCATCAAGGTCATAGCCGATGGTTACGAGGCGCTGACCTATCAGCTGGTGGTCGAAATCAACCATCGCCGCAAGGAACTCGCCGATCTCAAGGTCAGACAGGCCATCGCCCACGCCATCGACAAAAAATTCGTCATCGACAAAGTCTTCCTCGGTTACGCCACGGCATCCACAGGCCCGGTGCCGAAAAACGCGCCGGAATTTTATACCGACGATGTCGAGACCTATGATTTCGATGTGGCCAAGGCCAATGCCCTGCTGGACGAGGCGGGTTATGCGCGCGGCGCGAACGGAACACGTTTCTCACTGAAACTTCTTCCGGCACCCTATTTCAATGAAACCAGACAGTTCGGTTCCTATCTTCGTCAGGCGCTACAGGAAATCGGCATTGATGCCGAGCTGGTCAATAATGATTCAGCCGCCCATCAGAAGGCCGTCTACACCGATCATGCCTTCGATCTCGCCATCGCGCCGCCGGTCTTCCGCGGCGATCCGGCGATTTCCACCACCATTCTCGTGCGTTCCGGCATTCCGGCGGGCGTCGGTTTCTCCAATCAGGGCGGTTACGAGAACAAGACGCTGGACGAACTGATCGACAAGGCGGCGGTAACGGTGGACACGGCGGCACGCACGGCGCTTTACAAGGATTTCCAGAAGCAGGTCACTGCCGATCTGCCGCTGATCAACGTCGCCGAATGGGGTTTCATCACGGTGGCACGCGATACGGTCAAACATGTCGCCAGCAATCCCCGCTGGGCCGTTTCCAACTGGGCGGATACGACCGTCGACACCTGAGGTCTCGCCGTGAAGCGTGCAACGACATTGCTGAAGCGAAGGGCAGTCAGCGCCATTCCGGTGTTGCTGATTGTTCTCGTCTTCACCTTCGTGCTGCTTGAAAATGCGTCCGGAGACGCTGTGGATGCCTATCTCGTCTCCATCGGCGGCGGCGATGCCGGGCTGCGGGATGTGCTGCGCGAACAATATGGGTTGAACGGTTCCGTGCTGGCCCGTTTCTGGCTCTATGCCAGCTCGGTGCTGCGGCTCGATCTCGGCTGGTCGCTTGCCTTCGACCGGCCTGTGCTGGGGCTGATCCTCGAGCGGCTGCCGAACACGCTTCTCCTGATGGGCAGCGCCACCACACTCGCCTTCATCCTCGGCACCGCGCTTGGCATCGTGGCGGGCGCGCGTCCCGGCGGGCTGGCGGACCGCGTGCTTTCAACGCTTTCGCTGGCGCTTTACGCCACCCCCGGCTTCTGGCTTGGCCTCGTGCTGGCCATCGTCTTCGCCGTTCAACTCAAATGGCTACCCACCTCAGGCGTAGAAACCATCGCCTCGGGCAAGCAGGGATTTGCAAGGGCTCTCGACATCGGCCGTCATCTCGTGTTGCCGGTGGCCAGTCTCGGCCTCATCTACCTGGCTCTTTTCCTGCGCGTCACGCGCACCGCCATGGCGGCGGTCTGGCCGCTGGATTTCGTGCTGTTCGCCAGATCAAAAGGGCTTTCCAAACGGCGGATCGTGCTGCGCCATGTCGCGCGCAATGCCGCTCTTCCGCTCGTCACCGTGCTCGGCCTGCAGGCCGCAACCATGCTGGGCGGCAGCGTGGTGATCGAAAGCGTCTTTGCCATTCCCGGTTTTGGCCGGCTGGCGCAGGAAGCCGTCAGCGGCCGCGACACGCCGCTTTTGATGGGCATTATTCTGACCAGCGCCGTCTTCGTCATCCTCGTCAATCTCGCCGTCGATATTCTCTATGCCGTTCTCGATCCGCGCATCGGCAGCGGGGAGCGACAGGCATGAGTTTCGCTCTCCGGCTGCTGCGCAGTTTCGAAGGCGCCACCGGCGCCATCATTCTGGTGCTGCTTGCCATGACGGCGCTCGCCGCACCCGTCGTTTTTCCGGGCGACCCGCTGGCCATCGTCGGCGAGCCCCTGATCGCACCCTTTACCGATGCCGCCCTGCCTCTCGGCACCGACCGGCTGGGCCGCAACGTGCTGGCAGAACTTGCCCATGGCGCGCAGGCCTCCCTGCTCGTCGGCATCGGCGCCGCCGCCGCCGCATTGGTTATCGGCACCGTCATCGGCACCATTGCCGGATTTGCCGGCGGCCTCGTGGATGAAGCTTTGATGCGCGTCACCGACGCCTTTCAGATCGTGCCGAATTTCCTGCTCGCACTCGCCTTCGTCAGCACCATCGGCCCCTCCATGCCCATTGTCATTCTCGCCATTGCGCTCGGCGCATGGGCTGATCCGGCGCGGCTGATGCGGGCGCAGGTCTTGAGCATCCGCGAGCGCGATTATGTTCAATCCGCCCGCGCCATCGGCATGCATCCGCTGGAAATCGCGTTCAGGCAGATCCTGCCCAACGCGCTGCCGCCGGTTCTGGCGCTCGCCGCCATCATCGTCGCGGCAGCCATCCTAACCGAGGCGGCACTGTCCTTCCTCGGGCTCGGCGATCCCAATATCGTCACCTGGGGTTCGATGATTGCCGAAGGACGTAACGTCCTGCGCTCAGCTGCGTTTTTGTCCGTCATCCCCGGCATCGGCCTTCTGGTCACGGTTCTCGGCGTTTATCTTCTCGCAGAAGGCATCAACAGGGCGATGGCGACAAGGAGGCAAGCGCCATGAGCGGCAATGCGCTGTGCCGGATCGATGATCTCAGCGTTTGTTATGCGACAGGCGATGCGCCTGCCTTGCAGAATGTTTCGCTGACCATCCGGCAGGGGCAGAGGCTGGCGATCATCGGCGAAAGCGGGTCGGGAAAATCTACGCTCGGCAGAGCCATTGCCGGGCTTCTCCCCGGCAATGCGCGCGTTTCCGGTGATATTTCCTGGAGCCGCGATAGCGGCCTGTTTCAAGGCAGGCCGCTGCCGGGGCGCGATATCGGCACGATCTTTCAGGATACCGGCGCGACGCTAAACCCGGTTCTCACCATCGGCGAACAGGTGGCGGAAGGGGCCGTGCGGCATCTCGGCCTGTCATGGAGGCAAGCGCGCGATCTTGCCCGCGGCCTTCTGGAGCGGGTGCGGCTGCCGCATCCCTCCCATCTGCTCGCCACTTATCCGCACCAGCTTTCCGGCGGCCAGAGGCAACGCGTGGCAATTGCTGCCGCGATTGCAGCCAGTCCTTCGATCCTGATTGCCGACGAGGCCACGAGCGCGCTCGATACGGTCAGTCAGGCCGCCATCGCCACGCTGCTGGACGATCTGGTGCGGCAGGAAAACAAAACGCTGGTCTTCATCACCCATGATATCGGCCTTGCTTCCAGCCTTGCCGACGAGATCGCGGTCCTACGTGCGGGCCGGTTAGTGGAACACGGTTCGACACGGCGGGTGCTTTCCGCACCCACCCATGACTATACGCGTGCGCTGCTTGCCGATTATCTCGATCTCTCGACCCCGCCGCTGATCAGCGAGGCCGCGTCATGAACGAAGCCCTTCTGAGCGTCGACGGACTGTCGAAAACCTATCGCACCGGCGCAAGAACGGTGGCGGCGCTTTCCGACATCTCCTTTTCGCTTCAGCCCGGCGAGACGCTGGGACTTGCCGGTCCCTCCGGCTGCGGAAAATCGACGCTGGCGCGCATTCTGATGCGGCTGATCCCGGCTGACGAAGGCACGATCCATTTCAAAGGCCGCGACTGGCTGGCGCTTGACGGCGGGAAGCTTCGTGCCGCCCGCCAGCACATGCAGATGGTGTTTCAGGATACGCATGGCGCATTCAATCCGCGCGCGAGCGTCGAAGACGCCATCGGCGAACCGTTGCGCGTTCATCGCATGGCCGCAAGACGCGAGCGTGCAGCAGAAATACACCGTCTCCTCGACCGCGTGGGCCTGCCCGCCAGCTATGCCAGCCGATCGGTCTTCGAGCTTTCCGGCGGCCAAAGGCAGCGCGTCGCGATCGCGCGGGCCATTGCGCTCAAGCCGTCGCTTCTCATTCTGGATGAAGCCGTCTCCGCGCTGGATGTTTCGGTTCGCAGGCGAATCCTCGAACTACTGGTGGAAATACAGCGGGAGACGGCCGTTTCCTGTATTTTCGTCTCCCACGACCTCGCAGTCATCCGCGCCGTCTGCCACCGCGTCGCCATCATGGAAGCGGGACGGATCGTTGAAATCGGCAGGACGGGAAATATCGTCTCGGCGCCGCAATCCTCGACCGCAAGAACACTGATCGACGCCGCACCGCGACTGACCATTACCACGTAAGGAAAAGACATGCCCGTTCCCGATTATGCGTTACTGCTCGACCCACCCGCTTTTCCTGCGGAGCGTTATGCCGTTCTTGCCGACCGGCTGGCAGCCTTGATGGGCACGAGGAACGACGTCCTTCTCATACAGGCGGAAGCCGTGCTGGCGCTCGAGGCAGCAGCGACAAGCCTTGCACGACCGGGCCTGCGGGCGCTCAACATCGTTACCAGCCCCTATGGCGCGTGGTTCGGCGGTTGGCTGGAAAGGGGTGGCGCGACGGTGCGCAACCTGACGGCCAGCCCGGCAAAGCCGGTCACACTGGAGGAGGTGGAGCAGGCACTGGACGAAGGGCTGGATTTCGATCTTCTCGCCATCGTCCACGCGGAATCGGCAAGCGGCATTCTCAACCCTCTGCCCGCCATCGCCACGCTCGCTCGGCAAAGGGGCATCGTGACCCTCGTCGATGCCGTCGCGTCCATCGGCGGACATGCCTTCGAGGTTGACCGGCTGGGCATCGATATCGCCGTCATCGGCCCGCAAAAGGCGCTGGCCGGGCCGGCCGGGGTTTCCGCGATTTCCGTCAGCGAAAAAGCGTGGGAGCTTCTTTCGCACGAGAATGCGTCCGACAACTCCATGCTCTCGCTTATGGACCAGAAGAAACTCTGGCTCGATGCCGGCCGCGGAGCGCTGCCCGGAACGCCCGCTCCGCTGGAATTCTATGCCCTGGAGGCCGCACTTGACCGGATAGAGGCGGAAGGTCTGGCATCTGCCAATGAACGCCACGAAAGGGCGGCCGCGGCCACCCGGAACGGCATCAGGGCGCTCGGTATTCCAACCTGGGTGAAGGAGGCGCACGCCTCCGCCCTCGTTTCCACAGCAATCCTGCCGGATACCGTCGAAGCCAAGGCATTCCTCGCCGCTGCATCCCAAAAGCATGGCGCGGATATTTCCGCCGGGGTCGGCCCCGGCGCGGAACGGCTGATAAGGCTCAACCACACCGGTCGACGGGCGCATCCGGAGGCGGTGAAAGCCAATATCGTGGCCTTCTCCAGTGCCTTGAAAAGCCTCGGCCATGCCGCAGATACCGATTCCGCGCTGGAAGCGAGCGAAAAAGCCTATTCTGACGCCGATCCGAACCGCGTTTGAAGGTGGCGATAAACATTCATTGCGCAAAATCCGGCAGCAGTGAAACGTCAGTCACGACATTGTTGTTAAAAATGGTAGACAAATTCCTCGGTCAATCTTGACGAAATCATGGCAACGCGCGAAACTTAACACACCGTTAACTCGCGTGAAGAAGGGAACTGGCCATGGTAGCAGGGTTCAACATGCTCTCCTTTGACCTCTTTGGCATCGGCCGAAGGATGCCCGTCGTCAATGAGCGGGTGGAGACCGAGTTTCAGGACAAAACGCCGCGCAGACCGGACGACGAGTCGCATGACGACGACCGCGATCAGGAATATGAACTGTTCTTCTGGTCGCTTTATCCGGTGATCTAGGAGGTTTCGGTAGCCTGCCGGGCATGAAACTTGCCAAGGGCCGCCGGTTCATTCAATGATTGGCGCATGCGCCGGTTCGGAAATGATAAAAACTCTGCAAACAGAGACTTGAAACTGCTGCGCCGTCTTCTGCGCGCCAGGGATCATATGGATGCCGCACCCCATGAGGCGTGGCCTGTTTCACGACTTGCCAGTGTCAGCGGCGCCTCGCAGGCCCATTTCGCGAGATCGTTTCGCGATGCCTTCGGCATACCCCCTCACCGCTATCTGCTGACCCGCCGGGTGGAACGCGCCGTGGCGCTTCTGCGTGACACGGACCTTGCGATCATCGAAATCGCGCTGCAGACCGGCTGGAACAGCATCGGTACATTTGGCCGTGTTTTCCGCGATGTGACGGGGGAAAACCCGAGTGAATTGCGGCGACGGATGCGGCTTTCGCCTGCCGATCTCGAGCAGGTTCCCCATTGCTTCGTCAGCGCCGCAAATCGCCCTCATCTCACAATCGCAGTTTCGGAGAAGCGCCGACGAACGAAAAGCGCTAGGCACGACGAGCGAAAGGGAGATATCTCATGAAAAATGGTGTTCAAGTTGTCGGGCTTTACGTTCATGATCAGGACGAAGCGCTGCAATTCTACGTCGAAAAACTTGGATTTCGTGTGCACACCGACGCGCGCAACGGCGATTATCGCTGGTTGACCGTGCAGCACCCGGACCAACAGGATTTCCAGCTGGGCCTGTTTCGGCCACAGGCTCCGACCGTTGACGAGGCGACGGCGCAAAATCTGAACGAAGCCGTGGCCAAAGGCGCGATGCCGCCGCTGGTTCTGGTGGTCGAGGATTGCCAGAAAGCCTTTGACGTGATGCACAAACGCGGCGTCGAATTCACCCAGGAACCGATCGCCCGCTACGGCTCGGTGGATGCGAGCTTCCGCGATCCTTCCGGCAATGGCTGGAAGCTCGTTCAGGCCCGCTGAAGCGCCCATGTGTCACATTCCATCATGGATGCTTTTTCTTGGGGGCGACTTTGATCTTGCGAAACTGGATAAGGCAGAGCCATCGGTGGCTGGGCATTCTGCTGACCATCACCATTCTGGCGAACTTCATCTCGATGGCTTTCGGTCCGACGCCATCGGTGATCGTCTATGCTCCGCTGTTGCCGCTGACTTTGCTTATTTTCAGCGGGCTGTACATGTTCTTCCTGCCATATCTGGGAAAGCCGCCAGCCCCATCGGGGAAGTAGGCAGATAAGCAACGAAACTATCATGCTCTTCGGCCGCCCGCAAAGTTTACGCGGTTGCGGAGCACGGTATTTTAAAATGCTTCAGCCCCGGGTTTTACCCCGGGGCTGATTAAAAAGCGGTCGGCCGAAACGGCCTTGCCTTAGTGGTTGTCGCGCGGCAGGCCCTTGGTCTGGGCGATGCGCTGATACTTCACGGCCGGTTCCAGAACCGCGCCGGTTTCCATCTGGCTGACGATGCCACGCTGGATTTCCTGCCATGGCGTCTGATGGTCAGGGAACTTGTAACCACCCTCGGCGGAAAGCGCTTCGTAACGCTTGGCCAGTTCCTCACCTGATATCAGGATATCGGCCTTGCCGCGACCCACATCGATGCGAACGCGGTCACCCGTCTGCAGGATGGCGAGACCGCCACCGGCCGCAGCTTCCGGGGAAGCGTTGAGGATGGACGGGCTGCCCGATGTGCCGGACTGGCGGCCATCGCCGATGCAGGGCAGCGAATTGACGCCTTCCTTCAAGAGATAATCCGGCGCGCGCATGTTCACCACTTCCGCTGCACCCGGATAACCGATCGGGCCTGCACCGCGCATGAAGAGGACGGTGTTGGCGTCGATGCCGAGCGACGGATCGTCGATGCGGTGGTGGTAATCTTCCGGACCATCGAACACTACGGCGCGGCCTTCGAAGGCCTCCGGATCGTTCGGGTTGGAGAGGTAACGGTTGCGGAATTCTTCCGAAATCACGCTCGTCTTCATGATGGCGGAGGAGAACAGGTTGCCGCGCAGAACGCGGAAGCCTGCACGCTCCTTGAGCGGCTGGTCGTAAGGACGGATGACCTTTTCGTCTTCGATGATGGCGCCACGGCAGTTGTCGCCAATGGTCTTGCCGTTGACGGTCATCGCGTCTTCCTTGATGAGCCCCTGGGTCATCAGCTGGTTGACGACTGCCGGAACGCCGCCGGCATGGTAATAGTCCTCACCGAGATATTCACCTGCTGGCTGCAGGTTGACAAGCAACGGCACGTCTTCGCCATAGGTCTGCCAGTCATCGACGGTCAGTTCGACACCGACATGGCGTGCAAGGCCGTTCAGATGGATCGGTGCGTTGGTGGAGCCGCCAATGGCCGAGTTGACGCGGATGGCGTTGATGAAGGCATCCTTGGTCATGATGTCTGATGGTTTCAGGTCTTCCTTGACCATTTCGACGATACGCAGGCCGGTCAGGTAGGAGACTTCCTGACGGTCGCGGTAAGGCGCCGGAATGGCGGCCGAACCCGGAAGCTGCATGCCGAGCGCTTCGGCAAGCGAGTTCATGGTCGTTGCCGTGCCCATGGTGTTGCAATAACCGGTGGACGGAGCCGACGAGGCGACGAGCTTGACGAAGCCCTGATAGTCGATCTCGCCCTTGGCCAGAAGTTCGCGCGCCTTCCAGACGATGGTGCCGGAACCGGTGCGTTCGCCACGGAACCAGCCGTTCAGCATGGGGCCAACGGAAAGGGCAATGGCGGGAATGTTGACGGTGGCCGCCGCCATAAGACAGGCAGGCGTGGTCTTGTCGCAGCCGATGGTCAGAACGACGCCGTCGAGCGGATAGCCATAAAGCACTTCCACGAGGCCGAGATATGCGAGGTTACGGTCGAGACCGGCGGTCGGACGCTTGCCGGTTTCCTGGATCGGATGCACCGGAAACTCGATGGCGATGCCACCCGCTTCACGAATGCCTTCGCGCAGACGGTTAGCGAGTTCAAGATGGTGGCGGTTGCAGGGCGAAAGGTCCGAACCGGTCTGCGCAATGCCGATGATCGGGCGGTCAGACTGAAGTTCAGCCTGGCTCAGGCCGAAATTCATGTAACGCTCGAGATAAAGCGCCGTCATATCCGCATTGGCGGGGTTGTCGAACCACGCGCGCGAACGAAGCTTGCCTTGGGTTGCGGGCAGATTGTCGGATTTGGTCATGATGCGGTCTCCAGCCGGAAGTGGCCAACGGTAAAATATTACGAAATGCGACAAGCTTATGTTGTGCGCAAGGAAAATGGAATCAGCTTTCGGAGATCACGCATAACCGACAGTGAGAGCCCAGACGAGTAGGCTTGGGCTGCTCTGCGGCTTTAACCGAATATTTTTCGGCATTTACGGCCATCGCAGGATTGCGCAAAGGAATCTCCCTCCCTCTTTTGCCGATTGAACTCCGATCACAAGACCCAAAATTCCGGCAAAAATCATCTTCTTATTTGTATTACTATTAGACACAGCCATATGCTGTCAAGCGCTATAGCGGTGTGAGCAGCAGCAGTGCCGGCTGTTCGAACCACAAAACATGAATCATTTATCCATTTGATATTAATTGATATATTTCAAAATCCGAGACCAGACACACCATTCTGAAATTGAAATATGCGAAAATGCCTCTTTTCAAGAGTATTACTATATGCTCATAGTGTCTCCGTCACGCTGACATCATCTCTGGGAGGATTAAGATGAGAAAAGCTCTCGCGACAGTTACTGTCGCCGTTTCGCTGTGCCTTGCATCAAGTGTTTCCGCCAAATCGCTTACCGTCGGCTTCTCGCAGATCGGTTCGGAATCCGGCTGGCGCGCGGCTGAAACCACCGTCACCAAGCAGCAGGCAGAGAAGCGCGGCGTCACGCTTAAATTCGCCGACGCGCAGCAGAAGCAGGAAAACCAGATTAAGGCCGTTCGCGGCTTCATCGCGCAGGGCGTGGACGCGATCCTGATCGCGCCGGTCGTCGCGACCGGATGGGATGCCGTGCTGAAGGAAGCCAAGGAAGAAAAAATCCCTGTCATCCTGCTCGACCGCCAAATCGAGGCTCCGGACGATCTTTACCTGACCGCCGTAACCTCCGATCAGGTTCATGAAGGCAAGGTTGCCGGCGACTGGCTGGTCAAGGACGTCGGCTCAAAGGATTGCAAGGTGGTAGAACTGCAGGGCACGACCGGCTCTTCGCCCGCCATCAACCGCAAGAAGGGCTTCGAAGAGGCCATTGCTTCGCACAAGAACATCAAGATCGCACGCTCGCAGACGGGTGATTTCACCCGCACCAAGGGCAAGGAAGTGATGGAAAGCTTCATCAAGGCCGAAGGCGGCGGCAAGGACATCTGTGCGGTCTACGCCCACAATGACGACATGGCCGTCGGTGCGATCCAGGCGATCAAGGAAGCCGGTCTGAAGCCCGGAACCGACATCAAGATCGTCTCCATCGATGCCGTGCCTGACATCTTCAAGGCCATGGCAGCCGGTGAAGCCAACGCCACCGTCGAGCTGACGCCTGACATGGCCGGCCCGGCCTTCGACGCGCTCGAAGCCTATCTGAAGGACAAGAAGGCGCCAGCGAAGTGGATTCAGACCGAATCCAAGCTTTACACGGCATCCGACGACCCGATGAAGGTCTACGAGGCGAAGAAGGGTCTGGGTTACTGATACCCCATTCTTCGGAAGGAGCGGCGCGTCGTTCGTGCCGCTCCATCATGGCATTCTTCATGCGGAACCTGCTCAATGTCCGAAACGGCACCACTTCTGGAAGCACGCGCCATCGGCAAATCCTTTCTGGGGATCACGGCGCTCGATGGCGTCGATTTTTCGCTCGGGCACGGTGAAATCCATGCCCTGCTTGGCGAAAACGGCGCGGGCAAATCGACGCTCATCAAAATCCTGACTGGCGTTTATCACCGCGACAGCGGTTCGATCTTTCTGGAGGGCAGCGAAATCTCGCCCACCAATGTGGGCGAGGCGCAGGCGCTTGGCATCGGCACGGTCTATCAGGAAGTGAACCTTCTCGAAAATCTCACGGTCGCCGAAAACCTGTTTCTCGGCCGCCAGCCACGCCGCTTCGGGCTGATCGACCGCAGCACGATGCAGAAGAATTCGCAGGCGCTGCTCGCCCAATACGGGCTTTCCATCGACGTCAACGCCCTGCTTTCCAGCTATTCCGTCGCTATCCGCCAGATCATCGCCATTGCCCGCGCCGTCGATCTTTCCGGCAAGGTGCTGGTGCTGGACGAACCGACAGCCAGCCTTGACGCCCATGAGGTCGAGATGCTGTTCGGGGTTTTGAAAAACCTGCGCGCCCGCGGCATCGGCATCATCATCATCACCCACTTCCTCAATCAGGTCTATGATATTGCCGACCGGGTGACGGTGCTGCGCAATGGCCGCCTCGTCGGCACCCGCGACATCGGCAGCCTGCCGAGGTCCGAACTCATCTCGATGATGCTCGGTCGCGAGCTTCAGCATATTACCCACGAACATCAGGCCACCGAAGATACGGTCGCCGAGGGCGAGCCGCCAATCCGGTTCGAAGCCTATGGCAAGCGCGGCAGCATCGCCCCCTTTGATCTCGGCATCCGGCCGGGAGAGATCGTCGGCGTCGCCGGTCTTCTTGGCTCCGGCCGAACGGAGACCGCCTTCCTGCTGTTCGGCATCGACCGTCCCGATACCGGCACGGCGATGATTGACGGAAAACCGGCGGCGATTTCGTCTCCCGAGGCCGCCATTGCGGCCGGGTTCGGCTTCTGTCCGGAAGAGCGCAAGACGGACGGCATTATCGGCGACTTTTCCGTCACCGATAATATCGCTCTGGCGCTTCAGGCGCGGCAGGGCTGGGCACGGCCACTATCGCGCCGACAGAAGGCGGAGCTTGCCGAAAGCTTCATCAAATCGCTCGATATCCGCCCGGCCGACCCCAACCGGCCGATAAAATTCCTGTCCGGCGGCAATCAGCAGAAGGCCATTCTGGCACGCTGGCTCGCCACCCAGCCCAGACTGCTGATACTCGACGAGCCGACACGCGGCATCGATATCGGCGCGCATGCGGAAATTCTCAAAATGATCGAAAAACTCTGCGGCGAAGGCATGTCGCTCGTCGTCATCTCCTCCGAACTGGAAGAACTGACGGCCGTTGCGCATCGTGTGGTCGTGCTTTCCGACCGCCGCCATGTCAGTGAATTGAAAGGCAGCGAAGTGACCGCCGACAACATCATGCGGGCAATTGCGGATGCGGCGAAAACGGAGGCGGCGTGATGGTGGCTGTAACACGACGCTTCAAAAGACTTGCTCCCCAGCTTGCCGCGCTCTTTATCATTCTGGCAGCGATTACAATCATTTCGCCGGGTTTTCTGCATGTTTCTTTCCAGAATGGCCGGCTCTATGGCAGTCTGGTGGATATTCTCGTGCGCGCCGCTCCCGTGGCGCTGCTGACCATCGGCATGACGCTGGTTATCGCCACCAAGGGTATCGATCTTTCCATCGGCGCGGTCATCGCCATCTGCGGCGCGGTCGCGGCCACGCTCATCAGCAATGGCCATTCCATTCCCTCGGTCATCGTCATCTCACTTGCGGTGGGCATTGCCTGCGGCCTGTGGAACGGCGTGCTGGTCGCCATTCTCGATATCCAGCCGATCATTGCCACCCTGATCCTGATGGTGGCGGGACGCGGCATCGCCCAGCTTATTACCGAGGGTGTCATTCTCACCTTCAACAATGACAGCTTTGCCGCCATCGGTTCCGGCTCGTTCGCAGGCATCCCGCTGCCCGTCATCATCTGGGTGGCCGCGGCGCTGTTGATCGGCCTTCTGGTGCGTAAAAGCGCGCTCGGTTTCCTGATCGAGGCCACAGGCATCAATCGCCGTGCAGCGGCGCTCGCCGGCGTGCGGGCGCGCTTCCTGCTGTTTTTCGTTTATGCCGTCTCCGGCCTCTGCGCGGCCATTGCCGGCATGATCGTGACCGCCGATATTCGCGGCGCGGATGCCAACAATGCCGGGCTGTGGCTGGAACTGGACGCGATCCTGGCGGTCGTGATCGGCGGCACATCGCTAAATGGCGGCCGTTTCTCCATCACGGCCTCATTGATCGGCGCGCTCATCATCCAGACCATCAATACCGGCATCCTCGTCTCGGGCTTTCCGCCGGAATTCAACCTCATCATCAAGGCAGGCATCATCATGGTGGTGCTCACATTGCAATCGCCTGCAATCATGGCCGTCCTCGGTTTCGTGAAAGCGCCGAAGCCGCACGTCAAACCGGCGGCGACCAATGGCATGACCAAGGAAGGAACCGCGCGATGATCCACAGCCGCAATCTGCCCTTCCTCACCACGCTGACGATCTTCGTGGTCGCCTATTTGCTGTGCGTGCTGCAATATCCGTCGATCCTGTCGACGCGCGTGATAGGCAATCTTCTGACCGATAATGCCTTCCTCGGCATCGCGGCGGTGGGCATGACCTTTGTCATCCTGTCGGGCGGCATCGATCTCTCCATCGGTTCGGTCATCGCCTTCACCAGCGTCTTCGTGGCGGTCATGGTCGGCACCTATAACATCCATCCGCTGCTGGCCTTCGCCATCGTGCTGGCAGTCTCGACGCTGTTCGGCTGCCTGATGGGGGCGATGATCCGCTTCCTGTCGATCCCGCCTTTCGTGGTGACACTGGCGGGCATGTTTTTGGCGCGCGGCGCGGCCTATCTGATTTCCACGCAGTCGGTGCCGATCTCCCACCCGTTCATCGATGCGATACAGGGCTTTTATTTCCGCTTTCCAGGCGGCGGCAGGCTGACGGCGCTGGCCATGCTGATGCTTCTCGTCTTCGCCGCCGGCATGCTGATCGCCAGCCGCACCCGCTTCGGCGCCAATGTCTATGCGTTGGGTGGCAATCCGCAATCGGCCGAGCTGATGGGGGTGCCGATTGGCGCGACGACCATCGGCATCTATGCGCTTTCCGGTTTCCTGTCGGGCCTCGCCGGCATCGTTTATACGCTCTACACCTCGTCAGGTTATTCGCTGGCGACGGTGGGCGTGGAACTGGACGCCATCGCCGCTGTCGTCATTGGCGGGACGCTTCTGACCGGCGGCACGGGGCTGGTGGCGGGAACCTTTATCGGCCTTCTGATACAGGGGCTGATCCAGACCTACATCGTTTTTGACGGGACGCTTTCTTCCTGGTGGACGAAAATCGTCATCGGTGTGCTGCTTTTCGTCTTCATCGTGTTGCAGCGCGCAATCATCTGGTATTCAAACAGGAGACTGGCCGGACCGCATCCGGCATAATTGCCAAGGGAGGCTTGCTTGGGGCTGCTCGAAACGACGATAAGCGGGCGAAAACGCCGGAACAGCCACGCCCATGTGGTCTCCGAACTCGGCAGCGCCATCGTCTCGGGCAGGATTGCGGAAGGCTCCCTGCTGCCCAATGATGCCGAACTTTCCTTGCGGTTCGGCGTCTCCCGCACCGTGCTGCGCGAGACGATGAAGACGCTGGCGGCGAAGCGTCTGGTGGAACCAAAGGCCAAGGTGGGCACCCGCGTTCTTGACCGCTCCAGCTGGAATTTCTTCGATCCCGACGTGCTGGGCTGGCGCTGCGAGGCCGGCATAGATCAGGAATTCGTCACGCATCTGGCGGAGATACGCCTGGCGCTGGAACCAGCGGCGGCGGCGGCGGCGGCGCTGCAGGCCTCCAATGACGATATCGTTTCCCTTTACGTCATCGCCGCCAAATTCGACAATCCGAAACATACGCCGGAAAGCATCGCCAAGGTCGATCTCGAATTCCACCTTGCGGTCGCGCATATGTCCGGCAACCCCTTCATGCGCTCCGCAAGCGGGCTGATCGAAGCCGCACTTGCGATATCCTTCCAGCTCTCATCGCCGGCCGCTTCGCCTGGCACCATCGCCGAGATCGCGTCCAATCATCTGCGCATCGTACACGCGATTGCGGCGCGTGACGCGGATGCGGCGGTGAAAGCCATGCGCCATGTGATCGAGGTGGGCAAAGACCGGACACAGAACGCGATAAAGGCGCCCTAAAGACGGAATAACGCCTTCTCTTCTCTTAAGACCCGCACGAAGGCGGTTTTTTTTCTCCGAGGGGTGGCTTACCCCTGCGAGGCCTCGACCTGTGGCACCACACCGCGGCGCGACGCCATCAGCGATGCACCGAGAAGGGCGGCAATCGCCACGAAGACGAAGACCATCGTCGCACCCTGAAGATCGATCAGCAGACCGCCCAGAACCGCACCGCTGGAAATCGCGATCTGGAAAGTGGTAAGCAGCAGCGCGCCGGCACTTTCCGCCTCATCGGAAGCGGCCCGGGTGATGAAGCTCTGTACGCTGACCGGAAGCGCACCGAAGGCAAAACCCCAGGAGGCGATGGCAAGGCCGGCAATCAGGGGCGACGCACCCGCCACGACCAGAACGGAAGCCGATGCGGCGATCAGGGTGGCGGCGAACGTCACCGCCCATGCCGTGTTTTTCTCGGAGAGGAAACCGCCGAAGAGATTACCGAAAAAGCCGCCGACACCATAAACCAGAAGGACGAGCGAAATCGCCTCGACGCCAAGAAGCGTCACATCCTCCAGGAACGGACGGACATAGGTGAAACCGGCAAAGTGACCCGCAACAATGAACAGCGTCGTCAGAAGGCCGATCCGGACCTGCGGCCGCTGCAACAGGCGGAACATGGTGGAAAGACCGGGTGCACCGGCCGGCGGCAGCGACGGAACGGTGAGCAATTGCACGACGAGCGCAATGACACCGAGCACACCCGCAACGACGAAGGCCGAACGCCAGCCAAGTGTCGCGCCGATCCACGCGCCCACCGGTGCGGCACAGACGGTGGCGACCGAAACTCCTGTCAGGATGATGGCCATCGCACGCGGCATTTTATCAAGCGGTACGAGTCTCAGTGCCAGCGCCGCGGACATGGCCCAGAAGCCGCCAAGGCCGATGCCGAGCAGGACGCGCGAGGCAAACAGCATAAAGAGACCGTTTGCGAAGGCGGCCAAAGTGCTGGAGATGATCAGCAGCGTGGTCAGCCCAAGCAATGTCCAGCGGCGATCGATGCTGCGTGTGCCAATGACAACGCCGGGGCCGGCGACCGCCGCGACCAGCGCCGTAACGGTAATGGATTGGCCAGCGATGCCGGAGCTGACGGCGAGATCGGCCGAAAGCGGCGTCAGCAGACTGACCGGCAGGAATTCCGCCGTCACCAGCCCGAAGACGCCGAGCGAAAGCGAAACCACGGCGGCCCACTTCGCATCCGGCTCTGTCTTGCGCGGCACATATTCGAGTTCGTTTATGGTCCGGTTGCTCATGAAAATCTCCTGATGCGCATTTCCGGAACGCGCTCTGAAACGGAATGGCAAAATGGTGAAACCGGTGGGAGGCCAGTTCATATTCTGCAAATCAATGGTCGTAAGCTATGCGTGACAGCCCGGCGTTTCCATGCTAGAAAATCCGTATTCCTTAACCAAACATCCAAATTTGCGAGAGCGCCATGAATGATGCCCTGACGGAAATGTTGCGTGGCCTGAGGCTCGACGGCGTGGAATACGGCCGATGCCGCATGGCCACCCCCTGGGCGACAGCTTTTCCCGAGCAGGAAGCGGCACGGTTCCATTTCATCGGTGTCGGCCAGGCGAAATTGCGCAAACCCTCCGGCGAGTGGCTGACGCTGACATGCGGCGACGCCGTTCTTCTGCCCCGCGGCCACGCCCATGTGTTGGGTAGCGGCGAGGATGTGACGCCTACCCCCTTCGACCGTTTCGGCAAGAAGGAAGTCTGCCAGGGCGTTTTCGACCTGCAATGCGCCAGCGCCGGCGGCGATACCGTGGCCTTTACCGCTTCGATGCGTTTCAACATGGATAATCTGCACCCCCTCCTGCAGCTGATGCCGGATGTGATGTTGACCAGTGATCTCGCCAAAAGCGATCCGGCCATTCCGCATCTGCTGGAGGCCATGACGCGTGAGGTGGAACTGAACCGTGTTGGTGCGGGCGGCATTCTGGCAAGGCTTGCCGATGTGCTGACCGCGACGTTGATCCGCACATGGGTGGAATATGGCTGCGGCGATTCCAGCGGCTGGCTGGCTGCGGTGCGCAACCCCGAACTCGGACGGGTGCTGGCCGCCATCCACCTCAATCCCGAAAAGGACTGGAGCGTGGAGGAGCTTGCTTCCCTGATGGGCGCTTCCCGCTCCAGTTTCGCGGAGCGCTTCACCCGCGTGGTGGGCGAAAGCCCGGCGCGCTATGTGGTGCGCGTACGCATGCACCAGGCACGGCTGTGGCTGCGCGAAGGCATGCGCGTGACGCTGGCGGCGGAAAAACTCGGTTACGATTCCGAAGCCTCCTTCAGCCGCGCCTTCAAACGCGTGCTCGGCGCACCGCCCAGCCAGTTTCGCCGGAAGGACACGGCCGGGTTGGAGGATGCGGCTTAAAAGCTACAAACAAACCGGATAGGATATCCGCGTGAGAGCAGATCCGCCCGAAGCGGAAGGGCGCCGTCCGGGGAGCATCCACCATGAGTATTGCCGACGACGCCCGTTTCTGGAACCGGACCGCTCGGAAATATGCAAAGGGCAGGATTTCGGATGAGGCCGGATATGAGCGCACGCTGGAGCGGACCCGTGCCCTGCTGAATCCGGATGACAGGGTATTGGAACTGGGTTGCGGCACCGGGACAACGGCGATCCGGCTTGCGTGCAGCGTCAAAGACTATCTTGCGACGGATATTTCCGCCGGCATGATCGCAATCGCCGAGGAAAGAAAACACGCCGCCGGCCCTCTCCCGAACCTCGTTTTCAGCACTGCGACCGTGGAAACGCTTGCCCCCGACCCTCATCAGTTCAACGTGGTGCTGGGTTTCAACTATCTTCATCTGGTGCGCGACCTGCGCGGCACATTGCAGCACATTCATTCCCTGCTTGGCCCGCGCGGGCTGTTCGTCACCAAGACCCCCTGCGTTAGGGATATGAACCCGTTTATCCGCCTTGTCCTGCCGGCGATGCGTGCGATCGGCAAGGCGCCCTTTGCCGGCGTGTTCAACGCGGCCGAGCTTGGCCGGCATATAAACGCCGGCGGTTTTGACATTCTGGCCACGGAAATCCACGCGACAAAGGGCAATGACAATCGTCCTTACATCGTGGCGCGCAAAAGGTGATCTGAGCCGTCTTCAGTGAAAATTGCGGGAAATGACCTTTATCCGCTCCACCTCCTCCGCATCGTCCACGGCAGGCGGCGGATGCTTCCTGATAGTGCGGTGATCATCCGGTGGAATGCCGTGGTGGAACTCATCGCCACGCCCATGCGGCAGGGGAAAGGCATGGTTGCGTTCGCCCACGCTGGCCAGCGCCTCCGACAAATCTGTCAGCCGATGGGCGACCAGATGCACCACCTCACCCTCCCGCTGGATCTTGCCGTAAATACCAACCATGCCGGCGGACAGCACCACGCGCCGGTATTTTTCGAAGGTTTTTACCCA
Source organism: Agrobacterium sp. CCNWLW32 (assembly GCF_037083425.1). NCBI lineage: Bacteria > Pseudomonadati > Pseudomonadota > Alphaproteobacteria > Hyphomicrobiales > Rhizobiaceae > Agrobacterium > Agrobacterium sp. CCNWLW32. Next base: position 120,781 of record NZ_JBAOJM010000010.1, on the reverse strand, counting down.
CAGCACCGCATTGGCGATGCCCGTCTCATCCTCCAGTGTCATGAAGATCACCCCCTTTGCCGAGCCGGGGCGCTGGCGCACCAGCACCAGACCCGCCGTTTCCAGCCATGCGCCATCACGGGCGCGCACGGCCTCCGCACAGGTGACGATACGGCGGCGGGAAAGATCGCGCCGCAGGAATGTCATGGGATGTTCGCGCAGCGTCAGTCCGACATGGCCGTAATCCTGAACTACCTCACCACCGTCAGTCATGGGCCTGAGCGCGACGGAGGGTTCCTGAAGCTCATCCACCACGGCATTTTCCCGACTGGCGGCGGCGGCGAAAAGCGGCAGCGGCTCATCCCGCAAGGCCTTGATGGCCCAGAGCGCCTCGCGTCTGGCAAGCGAAAGCGACGGTAAAAAGGCATCGGCTTCCGCGAGACAGACGAGGGCAGCGGCGGGAACGCCCGCCCTTCGCCAGAGATCATCCACCGAGGCAAAAGACCGATCCTGCCGGGCGGCGACGATATCAGCTGCGTGATCGTTAGAGAGTCCCTTCACCATGCGCAGGCCAAGCCGCACGGCGTAGCGCTCTTTACCATTCCCATTCTTCTTGCCCGTAGGCTCCAGCGTGCAATCAAAACGGCTGTTATTAACGCAGACCGGACGCACCTCGACGTCATGATCGCGCGCATCACGCACGATCTGCGCCGGGGCGTAAAACCCCATGGGTTGCGAATTGAGAAGCGCCGTACAGAAAATATCGGGATGATGGCATTTCAGCCATGAGGAGGCATAGGCGATCAGCGCAAAGGAGGCCGCATGGCTTTCAGGAAAACCATAGCTACCGAACCCTTCGAGCTGCTTGAAGATACGTTCGGCAAATTCTTGCTCATAACCACGCTCCACCATGCCCGTGACGAGCTTTTCCCTGAATTTGGAAATGGTACCCACATTCTTGAAGGTCGCCATGGCTCGGCGCAACTGGTCCGCCTCATCTGCGGTAAAACCGGCGCAATCCATGGCGATCCGCATGGCCTGCTCCTGAAACAGCGGAACACCCATCGTCTTTTTCAGAATATTTTCCAGTTCCGGTTTTTCATAACGAACCGGCTCCTTTCCCTGTCGGCGACGCAGATAGGGATGCACCATATCCCCCTGAATGGGGCCGGGGCGAACAATGGCGACCTGAATGACGAGGTCATAAAACTCCTTCGGCCTCAGGCGCGGCAACATCGACATCTGCGCCCGGCTCTCGATCTGGAATGTGCCGAGCGTATCGGCCTTCTGGATCATGGCATAAGTGGGCCCATCATCCGGCGGCATGGCGGCGAGATCGTATTTCTCTCCAGTGCGCGCCTCCAGCAGATCGAAGCCGCGCTTCATGCAGGAGAGCATGCCGAGCGCCAGGCAATCCATTTTCATGAATTTCACGACATCGATATCGTCCTTGTCCCATTCGATGATCTGGCGATCATCCATGGCGGCGGGTTCGATCGGCACCAGTTCGTCCAGCCGGTTATGGGTCAGCACAAAGCCGCCCGGATGCTGGCTATGATGGCGCGGTGTGCCGACAAGTTGGTTGGCCAATTCGAAGGCAAGCTTCAGGCGACGATCCTCCATATTGAGGTTCAGTTCCTTCACCTGCTTTTCACCCACCCCCTCGCTCCAGCGCCAGACCTGCGAGGATAGAAGCTTCGTCAGATCTTCCGGCAGGCCCAGAACCTTGCCGACATCGCGCAGCGCCCCACGCCCGCGATAACGGGTGACAACGGAGCAGAGCGCAGCCTTGTCACGGCCGTAGGTGTCATAGACCCACTGGATAACCTCCTCGCGCCGCTGGTGTTCAAAATCCACGTCGATATCAGGCGGTTCTCCCCGGTTTTCGGAAACGAAACGTTCGAAGACGAGATTGCTGAAAAGAGCGGGATCGATGGCGGTGATGCCAAGTACAAAACAGATAATCGAATTGGCTGCCGAACCGCGCCCCTGACATAGGATATCTTTTGAACGCGCATAACGGACAATGGCACTCACGGTCAGGAAATAGGAGGCATATTGCAACCTGCCGACAACCGCCAGCTCATGCTTGAGCGCCTTTTCCACCTTCTCCGGCAAACCTTGCGGATACCGCCCCGGCACCGCTTCCCAGACCATCTTCTCCAGCGCCTGCTGCGCCGTCAGCCCCGGCAGGCTGCGCTCCTCGGGATATTGATAGACCAGTTCCTTCAGTGAAAATTTGCAGCGCTTCGTGATTTCGAGACTGCGGGCCAGCGCTTCGGGGTAGCGGGCAAATAGCCGGTGCATTTCCTCCGGCGGCTTCATATAGCGGTCGGCATGCCGCTCGCGGCGGAAACCCGCCTCGTCGATGGTGCAATTATGCCGGATGCAGGTGACGACATCCTGCAGCATGCGCCGCTCGGGCACATGGAACAGTACGTCATTGGTCACCACCGTCGGTATACCTGCGACTTGAGCCATATTGGACAATTCGAAAAGCCGCATCTGGTCATTGGGACGTCTTCTGAGGCTGAGCGCCATATAGGCGCGATCCGTAAAAGCGGCTTTCAGCCGCCGCAGGCGAAGTGCGCAGAGATCATCGGCGAGATCGGCGAGCAGCACCACGATCAGACCTTCGCCATAGGTAACGAGATCGTCCCATGTGAGCCGGCATTTGCCCTTGCCACCCCTCTTTTTGCCAACGGACAGCAGGCGGCAAAGCCGGCCGTATGCCGGGCGATCCATGGGGTAGACAAGCACGGAAAGATCGTCATCCAGATCGAGCCGGCAGCCGATGACGAGCCGGATGCCGTGGGTGCTTGCCGCCTCGTAGGCGCGGGGAATGCCCGCAAGGCTGTTGCGGTCGACAATGCCGAGCGCCTCGATGCCGAGGTTTTTGGCCTGTTCGAAAAGCTCCTCGCAGGAGCTTGCGCCGCGCAGGAAGGAAAAATGCGTGGTCACCTGAAGTTCGGCATAACGCGGCGTGCTCATGCAAAGACCCCGTGGATGAACCAGCCCTGCGAGCCTGTCTCGGCATGTTCGCCATCGCCGGAGCGGAAAATCCAGAAGCGCTCGCCGCTTTCATTTTCCACCGTGAAATAATCGCGCACGGCTTCCTTTTCCCGGTCGCGTTTCCACCATTCGCCGAACACCCGTTCCGGCCCGTCGGCGCGCCGCACATTATGGCGCACGCCTTTCCAGATGAAATAACGCGGCGGATGGTCCGGCAGCAGCGCCAGCGTCTCGATGGGTTCCGGCCTTGCAAAAAGCCTGACCGGACGAGGCCAGTGGCCGGGCCAGCCGAGGGTAGCCTCAGATGCAAGCGCCGCAACGCGGGCAACGGAGCGTTCCGGCACATCGCTTGCCACCGCCGCATAACGATAGACCCTGTGGCCGCGATTGAGGATAACATCGACCGTATCGGCGATGTCCGCACGCCCCTCCTCCAGAAGCGAGGACCGGGCCTGCGCGGCGAGAAGCGGCTCGGCATGGGTGGCGGTCAGCACCATCATCTCGATGCCGAAACCGGGATCAATGGTGTCGATACGGTCGGTCAGAAGCCGGACAAGCTGCTTGATGTCGCGCACCGGTCTGGAGGTGCCTGCGCGTACCGCCTGCAGGCCGCTATCGACCCGGTGCAGCACCAGATCGACCCGGCGGGCACCAAGGCCGCGTTTTTCAAGTGCTGAGCAAAGCCCCGTGACCAGCTTCTGCGTATAACGGGCAATCGTTTCCGCCGCCACAATCGGCTCGGGAAAGGCGCGACGCACCTCCACCAGTTCGGCCACGCGCACCGGCTCTATGGGTTCGCCGATCTCCCCGAAAGCCTGGGAAAGACGCCGGACGAGTTCGGGGCCAAAACGCAGGGTCAGCGGCGCGCGCGGGGCTTCGGCAAGCTCGCCGATGCTGCGAAAGCCGAGTACCTTCAACCCGGAAACGATACGCTCCTCCAGCCTCAACGCGGCAAGCGGCAACCCGCTGATCGCTGCCCGCTGTCCGCCCGGCGGTATGATGCTGATCTGCTCGCGGCCGAAGCGGGCCAGCGCATGGGCAGCACCCCAGCTATCGGCAATGGCAGCACGGGCGGCAAAGCCTGCGGCATGCAGGCGGTTGACCATGCCGCTCAGCATCAGCGTCTCATCGCCGTGCAGATGGTCCGCTCCCGCCGTGTCCAGCACCAGCCCATCAGGCGTATCGGCGGCGACGATGGGGGCATAGATGCGCAGAAAATGAAAGGCCAGCTGCTGCAGGGCGCGGGCATCTCCAGCTGCATCCAGATCTTCCACCAGAAGGCCCGGCACCAGCGCCTGCGCCTTGCTGACCGGCGTGCCGGGCCGGATGCCCGCCGCCTTTGCCGCTTTGTCGAGCGCCAGCACCAGCCGGCGGCTGCCCTGGCGGCCGATCATGACCAGCGGCTTTTCAACCGGCGGCGCGTTCTCTCCCGAAAGACGCCGGAAGCGATCCGTCGGCCATGTCGGCAGGTAGAGCGATACGACCCTTTGCATCACAGGCTTCCACTTCAAATTCAGCGCTTTCGCCGCCGCGACATCGCAAAAGCTCGAGAAACCAGCGCGGCCTGCCCACCCCCGGCACCGGCAAGGGCGAAGAAGGACGGACGGAGATGCGCCAGCGGGTCACCGCCGCCGTCGGTTCGCCGTACAGCGCCGCATCGGCCGCACGCCGGAAACGGCGGATGGCGATGCCGGTAACACCGGAGGTTTCCGCCGCCAGTTGCAGCCGTCGCGATGCGTTCATCGGCAGTTTTGCCACCTCACCCATCACCGCGCCGAAACCATTGCAGCGCAAGCCCTCCTCGAAACAGTCGAGCACGCCCTTCTCATCGCGGCATTCAACAATGATGAGCCGGTTCTGCGAAAGGCCGGCCTGCGTCAGCCCCGGCATGAACAGATCCCGCCGGGTGACGCACCATAAAACCTTGCCGGAAAGCCTTGCCGCCACACCGGCCGCAAAAAGGGCGGCCGCCGCACCATCGGCAGCGCCATTGCCGCCGCCGCTCAGCTCATGCAGACAGCCGAGCTTGAGCCCGCCTCCCGGCAGGCGATGGTCGATGGCATCCACGCCGAAAGGCAAGGTCTCGTGCAGCCGCTCAGGACCGTTACCGATCCTTTCCAGCCTTTCACGCAGCTCTTCGACAACGAGCAACTGATCCGCGCGCTTTTGCATGGCATGACAGGTTTCAATTCCGGTTATTCATCTCTATTGTTCTTGTTTTGTTCCTATTTCAGCAAAGAGTCAAGCAACAGGTCACCACTCTTCAACAGTTTGCACGGGAAGAGGAGATTCTGGCCTTGCAGCCCTTCGTGCCACCGTTAAAACGGAAGTGTCCGCTCGCCACCTGTTCACCCTGACAACGGCTACGGACATCATGGTTTGGAGGAAACCGCCGATGATCGCCAGCATTCTGATTGCCGTGGTTGCGGCCATCCATATTTACATCGTCATTCTGGAAATGCTGCTGTGGGAAAAGCCAGCCGGGCGCAATGCTTTCGGTCTTTCGGCGGATTTTGCCCGGCAAACAAAAGTGCTTGCCGCCAATCAGGGCCTTTATAACGGCTTTCTCGCAGCGGGGCTGATCTATGGGCTCACGCAGGGCGATGAAGGGCTGAGCTTCAAGGTTTTCTTCCTTACCTGCGTTCTGGTGGCCGGTATTTTCGGCGCCATGACAGCCAATATGAAGATCCTGTTCATTCAGGCGTTGCCGGCATTGTTTGCGCTCGGCTTCCTCTGGATCGGAGCATGAACCGATGAGCGCATGGAACGACACGTCCGCAAGAGACGCCCTCAACCGCATCTTCATGGCTGCAGTCGCCAGCGCCGATCCGGCAAAGGTGTTGCAACACCACCTTCCATCTCCGCCCAAAGGCCGGTGCGTGGTGGTGGGCGCCGGCAAGGCCTCGGCCGCGATGGCCGCAGCGCTTGAAGCGGCATGGCCACATGTCGATCTCTCGGGTGTGGTGGTCACGCGTTACGGCCATGCCGTCCCGACTGCGCATATCGAGATCATCGAGGCTTCCCATCCCGTGCCCGACGATAGGAGCGCGGAAGCGGCAAAACGCATTCTCGCCGCCGTCGAGGGATTGACCACCGACGACATGGTGATCGCGCTGATTTCCGGCGGCGGTTCGGCGCTGATGGTGGCACCGGCCGAAGGCATGACACTTGCGGACAAGATGGCCGTCAACCGCGCTTTGCTTGCTAGCGGCGCGACGATTTCCGACATGAACGCCGTGCGCAAGCATCTCTCCCGCATCAAGGGCGGACGGCTGGCGCTGGCCGCCATACCGGCCAAGGTTGTTTCGCTGCTGATTTCCGACGTGCCGGGCGACGACCCCTCGGAAATCGCCTCCGGCCCGACGGTTGCCGATCCGAGCGACATCGAAACCGTGCGGGAAATCATCTCCCGTTATGCGCTCGATCTTCCGGAAAACGTGCGCAAGGTGCTGGAAAAAGGTGAGGAAACCCCGAAGACCGGCGATATCGACGAGGATATCCGGCTCATTGCCGCTCCTTCGCTCGCCTTGCAGGCGGCAGCGGATGAGGCCGTGAAACTCGGGCTTACGCCGCTCATCCTCGGGGATTCGCTGGAAGGCGAATCCAAGGATGTCGGGGCTGTCATGGCCGGTATAGCGCTCTCCGCCAGTCGCAAGGGCCTGCCGGTCAAGGGCCCGGCCGTTTTGCTTTCCGGCGGCGAAACCACGGTCACGATTGGCAAGGGGCCAGCCGGCAAGGGCGGCCGTAACACGGAGTTCCTGCTGAGCCTCGCACTGACGCTGAAGGGCGCGGGCAGCATCTGGGCCATTGCCGGCGATAGCGACGGCATAGACGGCGTCGAGGATGCGGCGGGTGCTGTGGTGACGCCGGATACGCTTGCCCGCATGCGCGAAGCCGGTGTCGATCCGCGTCAGTCGCTCGTAAGCCACGACAGCTACACCGCTTTCAAGGCGGCAGGAGACCTCGTCGTGACGGGTCCGACCCTGACGAATGTGAATGATATCAGGGCGATTTTGATCGGGTGCTAGCGGGGGAACTCGCAGCGGCTGCTGCCCTCAGAGGGCGCGCATCACAGGCAAAGGCCGTTTTTGACTATGCCCTCGGACAGGAGTAATCTGGCGGGATATCCTTTGGAGCCTCAGCCATGCGTACTGGAGTGCTCATACTTGGCCTGATCATGGCCCTTATTCCTACCTTGGCGGATGCCCATAATTGCAAATGCCGAAATCGCGGCACCATGTTCGAACTCGGCCAGACATCCTGCCTGAAGGTCGACGGTGGCTCCTATCTCGCGCGCTGCGAGATGAAGCTCAACGTTTCGTCCTGGACCAAGCTTCAGGACGGCTGCCCCATAACGGAACGGGCGCAGCGACAGACGACACGCGTCAATTGATCCCGTCCGCAGATGACGTCAGGGGCGTCTTCTCCCCGGCAACGGGGAGAAGAAATATACCGCAACCTCGTCTTACAGCTTCACCCAGCCGCCATTCTTCTTGCCGGACTCGATGCAGGCCGTAACAAAGGCGACGCCTTTAACCCCGTCATCGACGGTCGGGTAAATAACCGCCTTATCGAGCGCCGAGCCGGTGCGGCGGGCTTCGATGGCGTGCGCCGCCTCGGTATAGATGGTGGCGAAGGCTTCGAGATAACCTTCCGGATGGCCGGACGGAATGCGGGTGACGCGTGCTGCCGCAGCTCCTGCCCCGGCACCGCCACGGGTGATGAGCTGCTTCGGCTCGCCAAGCTTCGTGAACCAGAGATAGTTCGGATCGGCCTGCGTCCACTCGATGCCGGCCTTGTCGCCATAAACACGGACCTTCAGCCCGTTTTCGTGACCGACCGCAACCTGGCTGCACCAGAGTAGCCCCTTGGCTGCCTGCTTGCCGCCCTTCGGCTTGAAGCGCAGCATCACATGCGCATTGTCATCCAGCCGGCGGCCTTCGACAAAGGTATGCACATCCGCCGCCAACTCATCCGCTTCCAGACCGGAAATGAAGCAACCGAGATTATAGGCATGGGTGCCGATATCGCCGGTGGAGCCGCCGACGCCGGACTGAGCCGGATCGGTGCGCCAGACGGCCTGTTTCGCGCCGGTCTGTTCCACCGCTTCCGTCAGCCAGTCCTGCGGATATTCCATCTGCACCAGACGGATCGTGCCGAGCGCGCCTGACTCCACCAGTTCCCGCGCATGCCGCACCATCGGATAGCCGGTGTAGTTGTGCGTGAGGATGAACAGTGCATCGGCCTTGTCGGCCAACTGCTTCAGCTTTTTGGCGTCTTCCAGATTGGAGGTCAGCGGCTTGTCGCAGATGACATGGATGCCGCGCTCCAGAAACGCCTTCGCTGCCGGATAATGCACATGGTTGGGGGTAACGATCGCCACCGCCTCGATGCCATCCTCGCGCAGCGCTTCCTTTTCGGCCATTTCCTCGAACGAACCATAGCAACGCTCGGGATCGAGCCCCAGCTCGTGGCCGGAAGCGAGGGATTTTTCCGGCGTCGAGGACAGGGCCCCTGCCACGAGATCGAAACGATTGTCGAGCCGCGCCGCCATGCGGTGAACGCCGCCGATAAATGCGCCCGAACCACCACCGACCATGCCAAGGCGAATCCGCTTGTTCGCCTTGTCCGTTGTCTTTCCTTCAATAGCCATAATATCTCCCCTGAAATGCTTTCAAAGCCCAAGCATACGGCGGTTGGCCGCATCATCGGTGCCGCTTGATGCGAAATCGTCAAAGGCTTTTTCCGTGACGCGGATGATATGCGCCTTGACGAATTCCGCCCCTTCCCGGGCGCCGTCTTCAGGGTGTTTCAGAGCGCATTCCCATTCGACGACGGCCCAGCCGTCAAAATCATTGGCCGCCATCTTGGAGAAGACCGCACCGAAATCAACCTGCCCGTCGCCCAGCGAACGGAAGCGACCAGCGCGGTTCACCCAGCCCTGATAACCGCCATAAACGCCCTGCCGCCCGGTCGGGTTGAACTCCGCATCCTTGACGTGGAACATCTTGATGCGGTCCTTGTAGATGTCGATATTGTCGAGATAATCGAGGCATTGCAGCACGTAATGCGAGGGATCGTAGAGCATGTTGGCGCGCTTGTGGTTCTTCACCCGCTCGAGGAACATCTCGAAGGTGACGCCGTCATGCAGATCTTCGCCCGGATGGATTTCGTAGCAGACATCCACGCCCTGCTCATCGGCGTAATCGAGGATCGGCGTCCAGCGCTTCGCCAGTTCGTCAAAGGCTGTTTCCACCAGACCGGCCGGACGCTGCGGCCACGGATAAACGAACGGCCAGGCAAGCGCGCCGGAAAACGTCGCATGCGCCTTGATGCCGAGATTTTTCGAGGCTTTCAGCGCGAGCTTCACCTGCTCCACCGCCCATTGCTGACGCGCCTTCGGGTTGCCGCGCACTTCCGGTGCGGCAAAACCGTCAAAGGCCTCATCATAGGCGGGATGAACGGCGACAAGCTGGCCCTGCAGATGGGTGGAAAGCTCGGTCACTTCCACGCCGTTCTGGCGTGCGACACCAGCGAACTCGTCGCAATAGTCTTTCGATTCCGCTGCTTTTTTGAGATCGATCAGCTGCCCGGCCCAGGTCGGCACCTGCACGCCGGCGTAGCCCTTTTCCGCCGCCCATTTGGTAATGCCGTCCCAGCTGTTGAAGGGGGCTGCATCACCGGCAAACTGACCGAGAAAAAGACCCGGCCCTTTGATCGTTCTCATAAAAATCTCCTCCTGCATCGATACAGTTGTGCGGTAACCCGCTTTGTTCCCAAGCGCCAAGCTAACCGCTCGTGATTTTCAAACAAGCCCCAAAAGCGGAGGGGCAAGAGAATTTCCGTATTTCATTTAAAAGACGGGAGGCGCTTAAAGCGCCAGTCCGCTCGCCCTGTCGAAGACGTGCACACGCTCATGATGCACGGTGGCTGCAAACGGGGTGTTCACCTTCACCGGCTGCTCGCCATCCACCACTGCCGTAACCTGATCGCCCGCCAGTTCGAAGACCACATGGGTCTGCGCGCCCGTCGGTTCCACCAGCACCGTCCGTCCGGTAAGCGAGATATCGCCGCCGATCGCCGAACCGATGTGCTCGGGGCGAAGCCCGATCGTCACCGGCTGGCCGCGCTTGACCTTGCGGGAGGCGGCAATGCGGATCGCGGTGCCGTCCTTCAGCCGGGCGGCGGGCTGGTCACCCTCGCCATCGACCACGCCTTCGATGAGGTTCATGGCCGGCGAACCGATAAAGGCGGCGACGAAGAGATTGGCGGGTGTCTTGTAAAGTTCGAGCGGCGTGCCCTGCTGTTCGATGCGGCCGTGATTGAGCACCACCACCCGGTCTGCCAGCGTCATGGCCTCGATCTGGTCATGGGTGACATAGATGGAGGTCGTCCCGACCTTCTGGTGCAGAGCCTTGATTTCGCTGCGCATCTGTACGCGAAGCTTGGCATCGAGGTTGGACAGCGGCTCATCGAACAGGAAGACGGCCGGGTTGCGCACCACGGCGCGGCCCATGGCGACACGCTGGCGCTGGCCGCCGGAAAGCTGCGAGGGCTTGCGATCCAGAAGCTTGCCGAGATCGAGCATGCGGGCGGCTTCCGCAACACGTTCTTCAATGACGTTTTTCGGCTGGCCGGCGAGCTTCAGATTGAAGCCCATGTTTTCGGCCACCGTCATATGCGGATAAAGCGCATAGGACTGGAACACCATGGCGATGTTGCGCTCGCGCGGGGTCATGCCATTGACCACCCTGTCGCCGATGAGAATATCCCCATCGGTGATCTCCTCCAGCCCGGCGATCATGCGCAGAAGGGTGGATTTGCCGCAACCGGAAGGCCCGACCAGCGCGATGAATTCACCATCCGTTATATCAAGCGAGATGCCGTGGATGACATCGAGCGCGGCATAGGACTTGCGGATATCCTTAAGTTCGACGGAAGCCATTTTTTGCTCCTTTCACGTCACGATTTGACGGCACCGGCCGTCAGACCCGCGATGATGTGTTTCTGTGCGAGGAAGAAGACGATGACGGTCGGCAGGATCGTCAGCGTGATGAAGGCGAGAACGAGCTGCCATTCCGTGCCGAATTCGCCGCGATAAACCATGATGCCGAGCGGCCAGGGATATTTCGATTCCGAATTCAGCATGATGAGCGGAAGGATGTAGCTGTTCCAGCTGCCGACGAAGGAGACAATGCCAACGGTCGCCACGATCGGCCGCGAAAGCGGCACGGAAATATGCCAGAAGAAGCGCAGATAACCGCAGCCATCCACGAAGGCCGCCTGAAACAGCTCGTCCGGCAGATTACGGAAATAATTGCGGAACAGGAGAATGCTCATGCCCAGCCCGAAGGCTACCTGCGGCAGCACCACACCCCAATAGGTATCGAGCAGGCCGAGATCGCGGATACGAATGAACAGCGGCAGGATGGCGGTCGCCGCCGGAAACATCAGCCCCAGCAGAAAATAATTGAGCAGGAAGGACGAGCCGAAGAATTTCACATGCGCGAAGGTGAAGGCCGCCATGGCCGAGACAGTCAGCGTCAGGAATACCGTCAGCAGCGCGATGACCAGCGAGTTGAAGATTTGCAGCCAATAGCGTTTGCCAAGCAGGATATCGCCGTAGTTGGACCATTGCCATTCGGCCGGAATACCGAACGGGTTGACACGCAGGTCTCCCAGCGTCTTGAAGCCGCCGAGCGCGGTGGTGAGCAACGGGATAAGCACGATGGCCGCAATCAGGCTCAGCGATATATAAAGATAAAGCTTGGTTTGCAGCGGCATGCGGACGGAAGTGGATGTGTCAGTCATGGCGCATGAAAATCCTTTTGTAACCGAAGGCGAGCGTCACGCAGATGACGAAGAGAACGACGCCGACTGCGCTGCCAAGCCCCACCTGCATGCGCATGACGCCGTAGGTGTAGAGGAAGGTGACCATGGTTTGTGTGGAGTTGGACGGGCCGCCGCCGGTGAGCGGCATGATCATGTCGAACAGCTGCAGCGAACCGATCACAGCAAAGAAGACGGACAGGCGCACCGTGGAACCGAGCATCGGCAGCGTGACATAACGGAATTTCTGCCAGCCGGACGCGCCGTCGATTTCGGCTGCTTCCAGCACGTTCTTGTCGACGGATTGAAGGCCGGCGATGAACAGCATCATATGGAAACCGAAATATTTCCAGACGATGACGCCGAGCACGGCGTAGATCGCCACATCCTTGTCGGCCAGCACGTAAGGATTTGCGAAGCCGAAGAAATTGGAAATGGCGGCGAACAGACCATAGTCGCCATCATAAACGAAGCGCCAGATCAGGCCCGCTGCGACGTCAGCCAGAACATAAGGCAGAAAGAACACCAGCCGGAAGGCGACGACGCCGGGAATGCGGTGCGCCAGCATCATGGCCAGCCAGATCGCCAGCGGAATCTGGATCAGGATAGAGATAAGGATGATCAGGCCGTTATTCATAAGGGCCTGCGAGAAGGCGGCATTACCGAACAGGACCTGGAAATTCTTCAGACCGACGAAATCGGTCGGTGTGCCGTAACCGTTCCAGCGGTAAAGGCTGTACCACGCCGCCTCGCCCATGGGCAGGATGACGAACAGGGTAAAGAGCAACAGCGCGGGCGGCAGAAACACCAGAAGGGTCAGCGCCCGGTCATGCGCGACCGAACTTTGCTTGCGCTTGGCCTTTGTCGCGCCGCGCGCCGGTATGGACGCAGAAGTCATGGAAATATCCGTCATCTCTATCCGCTTTCATGGAGGCAGATAAGCAGCGCCGCACATTCGCGGCGCTGCCATGAAAACCGTCAGATCAGCGCAGTTCGAATGCGTCCTGAATCTGCTGGGCGCCCTCTTCGGAGGTCATCTGGCCGGAAACGATCTCGACTGAAATATCGTTGACGACGCGGCCGACGGCGGCGCCCAATGTCTGGTCGAAGAAGTTCTGGTGCCAGGTGGAGGCGGCAAGCTGTTTTGCCGAATCCGCCAGCAGCGGGTTCTTCACCGCACCGGCGGCACCCGTGGCAACCGGCAGGATCATGCCGGCGGTCGCCATTTTCTCTTCGCTTTCCTTGCTGGTCAGGAAGGCCGCGAAATCGATCGCTTCCTTGGAAGCGTTCTTGGTGAGCGCCCAGCCGTTCAGGCCGCCCAGCGTATCAGTGGCCTTGCCAGCACCGCCTTCGACAACCGGGAAGGCGAAGCGGCCGATATTTTCAGGGGCGAGCCCCTTGCCGTCGCCCGCATTCTTGCGCTGGTTGGCTTCCGTATTGTCGAAGCCGAGAATAATTGCCGCCTTGCCGTCGCCGAAGACGCCGAGCGCCTGTGGCCAGGTGGAGCCGAGATAGCCGGGCTGGAAGGGTTCGAGCTTGCCGAACGCGGCCAGCTGTTCACCGGCCTTGATGATCGCCGGGTCCATGAAACCTTCGCCTTCGCCCTTGCGGGCGGCATCGAACACGGCCTGCCCGCCATTGCGCATGACGAGATAGCTCCAGTAGAAATGGATCGGCCATTTTTCACCGCCGCCGCCGGCGATTGGGACGATACCCGCTTCCTTGATCTTCTTGACCGTGGCGCTGAAATCGTCCCAGGTCTTGATGTCCTCGGCCTTCACGCCGGCCTTGGCGAACAGTTCCTTGTTATAAAAGAAGCTGACGAGGCTGACGCGGTAAGGTACCGCCCAGACCTTGCCGTCAAAGGACAGGCCGTCGATTGCGGACGCATTATAGGCCTGACGCAGCTTGCCGCCATCGGCGTCGAAAACTTCGGTCAGATCTTTCAGCGCGCCGGTCTTGGACTGTTCCTCAAGGACGCCGCCACCCCAGCTGTAGAAGAAGTCAGGCACGTCATTGGATTGCAGCAGCGTCGGCAATTTTGCCTTGAAGGCCTCGTTTTCGAGGAACTGCAGCTGAACATCGACATCGGGATTCTTGGCCTCGTATTCCTTGGCAATCTCCTCCCAGACAGCCACGGATTTGGGGTCCAGCTCCACATGCATCCATTTAACGACGGTCGCTGCCGAGGCGCTGGCCGCGCCGAGCATCAGGGCTATGCTTGTCGTTGCGGCAAAGGCAATCCGCCTGCCGCTCAGGCTTGCGCCTGCGTGCCAATACGTCATGATCGTGATCCTCCCTGGGGTTCCTCACCATTTATTCCCCAATGCGGATTAATTCACCCCACGCCCTGCCCGATGTCAAGGCGGTTTGCCAATTTTTTACCCAAACCGCTTGACACACCCCTCCCGACAGACGTTATTTAATCCGCAATCCGATATAAATTCGTTTTAGATCGAACCCGATCGCAGCAGGACCTCATGAAGACCGCAGACCCCGAATTGATGCGCGCGATCAACAGGCTGAGCGTGCTTGATAGCATCCGCCGCCATGGCCCGATCTCGCGGGTGGAAATCAGCGAAAGAACGCAGCTCTCCACCACGACTGTTTCGGCGATTACCGCCTCGCTGCTCGATGACGGGCTGATTCTCACCCGCCATATCGGTGATATCCGCACCGAAGGGGCGCGCGGCAGACCGCGCGTGATGCTGGAACTGAACCCGGATGCCGCCCGCGTTGTGGGCGCCAAGATCGCCGCAAACCGCATGGTTTTCGTCGTCACCGATTTTTGCGGCAATGTGCTGTCCACCCTTGCCTTGCCGATCCGCGTCGACCGCCAGCCCATCGGAGTCATCGCCGATCTGGTGGAAGACGGCGTACGACGCTGCGTCGTCGATGCCGGTCTTTCGCTTGAGGATGTGGACATGGTCTGTCTCGGCCTGCCCGGTGTCATCGAACACCGCACCGGCAGGATCCGCAGCAGTCCTATCCTGCGCGAAGTGAACGTCAACTTTGCCGAGGAAATGACGGCGCGGCTGAATTCGCCAACCATCATCGAAAGTGACGCCCACGCCATCACGCTCGCCCACCACTGGTTCGGCCATGCGCGCGATCTCGAAGACATGGTGCTGATTTCGCTGGAACAGACACTCGGGCTTGGCGTGCTGCACCAGAACCAGCTGTTTCGTGGTGCGGGCGGTCTCAGCCACAATCTCGGCGACCTCGTCATCGGCCTTGCCAATGAAGGCACGGTGCGGCTGGCAAGCCAGGCGGGCGAAAATGCCATTTTAGGCTCGCGCCCGGTGGACGGGCGTTTTGCCGAAGCGATCCGGCTCGGCCGTGGCATGCAGCATGCCCATGCGCTGATTGCGGCCGAAGATCACGATCTCATCGCAGCGGCCCTGCGCGCCGGCGCAGCACTTGGCCTGACACTTGCCAATATCGTCACGCTGTTTGCGCCGCCGCGGGTCATCATCACCGGCTCCAGCCTCGAACTTGGCGAACCTTTCATCGCCAGCATTCGCAACAGCTACAACGCCGCCGTGCCGCCATCGCTGGCCGGTGTCGCGGAACTGGTTTTCGATGTTGCGAGCGACGAATTGTGGGCGCAGGGGGCCGCGGCCGTTGCGCTTTACGAACTTTACGAATCGCCATGGAACACAACCGGGCCAGCGCTCTAGCCCACGGGGTTGAGCACAGACCCAGGTATTTCTGATTTACGGGAGGAATCATATGAACAAGGTCGGTATCGGCATCATAGGCTGCGGCAACATTTCCAGCGCCTATCTCAAGGCCATGGCGTCGTTTCCCATTCTCGACATTCGCGGACTGGCGGATATGAACGAGGAAGCGGCGAAGGCGCGGGCGGACGAATTCGGCCTGAAGGCAACCAGCATCGACGCACTTCTCTCCGACCCGTCAGTGGAAATCATCGTCAACCTGACGATCCCCAAGGCGCATGTGGAAGTGGGCCTGCGCGCGCTCGATGCCGGCAAGCACGCCTATTCGGAGAAACCGCTCGGCATCAATTTCGCGGAAGGCAAACGCCTTGCAGACGCGGCAAAGGCAAAGGGCCTGCGCATCGGCTCGGCTCCGGACACCTTCCTCGGTGGCGGACACCAGACCGCGCGCCGCTTGATTGACGAGGGTGTGCTGGGCCAGCCCGTTGGCGGAACAGCCACCTTCATGTGCCCCGGCCATGAGCGCTGGCACCCCAACCCGGCCTTCTATTACGAGGTCGGCGGCGGGCCGATGCTCGATATGGGCCCCTATTACATTACCGATCTCGTTAACCTGTTCGGCCCGGTCGCCAAGGTGGCGGGCTTTGCCGTTGCACCGCGCAATGAGCGCCTCATCACCAGCGAACCGAAGAACGGTGAAAAAATCCCCGTCCATGTCGCCACCCATGTGTCCGGCGTGCTGGCCTTCGAGAACAGCGCCGTTGTGCAGGTGGGCATGAGCTTTGATGTGGCGGGCCACAAACATGTGCCACTGGAACTCTACGGCACCGAAGGCACGCTGATCGTGCCCGATCCCAACCATTTCGGCGGCGAGGTGCAATTGCTGAAAAAGGGCGGCCAGTTCGAGTCGCAGTCGCTGTCGTCGCCCTATGCTGACGGCAATTATCGCTCCATCGGCGTTGCAGATATGGCCTACGCGATCCGCGAGAACCGTCCGCACCGCGCCAATGGCGATCTCGCCCTGCATGTGCTGGAAGTCATGGAAGCCTTCCAGACGGCATCGGACAGCGGCACGACCGTTTCCATCACCACCAAAGCGGAGCGCCCTGCGCCGCTCGAAACATCGCTGGTCGACGGCCAGCTCGGCAAATAATCCCGAGGAGGAAATAAATGCGCGAAGCACTCATCGTCTGGGGCGGCTGGAGCGGCCACGAGCCGCAGGAATGCGCCACCATCGTCAAGGACATATTGGAGGAAGACGGTTTCAAGGTCTATGTGGAGCACAGCACGGAGGCTTTCGCCGATCCGTCGGTGCATGATCTCAGCCTCGTCGTGCCTATTGTCACCATGTCGAAGATCGAGAAGGAAGAGATCAAGAACCTCACGGCCGCCGTCGAAAACGGCGTCGGCATTGCCGGTTTCCATGGCGGTGCAGGCGACAGTTTCCGCGAATGCGTGGAATATCAGTTCATGATCGGCGGCCAATGGGTCGCCCACCCCGGCAATATCATCGATTACACGGTCAACATCACCCGCCCCGACGACCCGCTGATGGAGGGAATTTCCGATTTCCCCTATACGTCGGAGCAATATTACATGCATGTCGACCCCTCCAACGAGGTGCTGGCCACGACGAAATTCACCGGCGACCACGCCTGGTGGATCGACGGCGTGGTGATGCCGGTGGTCTGGAAACGCAAATATGGCAAAGGCCGCGTCTTCTATTCGGCGCTCGGCCATCAGGCCAAGGAATTTTCCGTACCGCAGATGAAGACCATGTTTCGCCGCGGCGCCAACTGGGCGGCGCGCTGAAGCGTGCATTGAGAGGCGGCCAAACAAGGCCGCCTTTTCCTTTCATCAGCCGCGAATAATCTCTTCCGCCGCCATCGCCACGCTGAGAACATGGTCATCCGAGCCGTGTAGACCGGAAAGCAGCAGGCCAACCGGCATGTCTGCTTCACCCGTCCCGCAAGGGATGGAAACGCCGCAGAGATCGAAGAAATTGCCGATCTGGGTATTTCGCAGGGTTTTCGCATTCATGGCGAAAAAGGCATCGTCGTCATCGAGAAGCGGCGCGACCTTGGCCGCAACATGCGGCAATGTCGGAGACACCAGCAGTTCCTGCCTGCCGATCATGCCTGAAAACGCCGCCGTCATGCGTTCGCGCGCCTCGATGATGGCGATATAATCAGGCATTGAAATATTTGCACCAAGCCTCGTTCGCGCAACCACGCGCGGGTCCATGCGCGCGGCATCCACACCTTCCAGCCGTGTCTTGTGCAGGGTAAAGGCTTCCGCCGTCACCAGCGCACCCTTTTCTTTGATAAGATCGAACAGTTCCGAAAAAATCGGGAATGCCTGCCGCCGCACCGACGCACCGGCGCGGACAAGACGTTCCACCGCCTGTTCGAAAGCGGCTGCAACGCCATCCTCTATGCCATCGAAAAATACAGTTTCCGGCACCACCAGCGAAAGGCCCGCGAGAGGCGCACGCTGGACGTCTGCAGCCGCCTTGCCGCGCATGGCGGCATCCACCCAGACGGCGTCCTGCACGGTGTGCGTGAGCGGCCCGAGCGAATCCAGGCTTTTTGCCAAGGGATAAACGCCACGCATCGAATAGCGGCCGCGGCTTGCCTTGTAACCCACCACACCGTTGAAGGCGGCGGGAATACGCACCGATCCGCCCGTATCGGTGCCGATCGCCACCGGCACCAGACCAGCGGCGACAGTGACGCCCGCGCCGGACGAAGAGCCGCCCGGCAGACGGTGACCATCCTTAGAAGCAGGATTGCGTGGCGTGCCATAATGCGGATTGATGCCGAGACCGGAAAACGCGAACTCGCTCATATTGGTGCGGCCGATGCAGATCATGCCCGCCTGTTTCAGCGCCGTCACCACATCAGCATCGCGAGACGCAGGCGCATCATCCGCAAGCACCGTCGATCCGGCCGTGGTCGCCATGCCTTCCAGATCAAAAAGGTCCTTCCAGGCCACCGGAATGCCATCAAGCACGCCACAGGAACGGCCCTCGGCAATGCGTTTTGACGCGGCTTCCGCCTCCACCATGGCCCGCGCGGCCGTCAACTCGACAAAAATGGCCTGATCGCCCTCATTGCCGATCGCATCCAGCGTCTCCTCCGCCAAGGTACGCGGATCGAGATGGCCGCTCTGGATGAGAACGGAAAGCTGCGCGATATTTTTGCCTCTGTGAGCCATGGATATCTTCCCTGAAAACGGCATGTTGCGCACAACATGCCGTTTATCCACCCGTTGGCAAGGTCAATCATCGCGCGATCTATGCCCCACACGCCAGATCAGGAAACATGACGAAGATCGCAGAATTTTGGAGTCTATCCTTGACGCTTCATCTCTAACCTCCGATTTTTTCAACCTAAGGTGCATGAATGCCATTTCTTATATAAGCTACGACTATAAAAAGACGGATTAATTCTTAATCGCCTCTAAACTTTGTTGAATTATTTAGCAGACATCATTGAAACGCATGCCCTATAAAATTCCATAAAACAATTATAACGCGACATCGCGGGGGACTATCGCGAATGGAAGAGACTGCCTATCGCGGGACGGATAGACAGGTTGAACCGGGCCACACGCTTCGCTCACCGACGCAGCCGGAAACAGGCCGGTTTTCGCGGCGGCGGTCGCTTGCCAGCAAGATAACCCTGATATTCCTGGGCGGCGTGATCTTTTCCTACAGCATTGGCGCGCTCGTCGGCTGGTACATGTTCGTTGCCGCCGCCAGCGAGCAATGGCTCAACCAGGCCCGCGTCAATTCGCAGATCGCCAGCGCCACGCTTCGCAGCATCTATACCTATGTCAGCGTCACCGCCGATACCGACGGGCAGGTCAACGGCATATTGACCGACAAGCCGATCGGCGATGATGACTCCATTCTCGTCACCGGCTTCAACCCCAGCGACGTTCTCGCGCTTATCGGCGCGCAGACCAAGAATGCCGTCTGGCTTTTCCGTTATGATGAGGCCGCTTCCGGCTTCCGCCAGATCGCGGCGGCCTTCGACAACGCCACCGATGACGACGAAAAGCCGCTCGCCACCGATCCCATCTTTTCCAGAGACGCGGTCGCCGCGCGTTTTTCCACCGGTTTTGCGACCATCGGCGAATCCAGCCATTATATCGGCCTGCTGCCGATCATCAGCACGGAAACGAAGAAACCGATCGGCGCGGTCGCCGTCAGCATCGGCGGATCGGACGCGCTTTATGGCGCGCAGCGCAAGCTCATCTATAATTCACTCGCCGCGCTGATCGTGGTCTTGACCGTCACCGGTGTGCTTGTGACCGTGATTGCCCGGCATTTCCTGAAACCGGTCCCGGCGCTGGTGCAGGCGACCCTGCGGATTGCCCGCGAGGAAACAGATGTCGCCACGCCGTTTCAGGAGCGGCGGGACGAGATCGGCGACATGGCGACCGCCATCGAAACGTTGCGCGAGGCGGTTCTGGAGCGTGGACGCCTGCGGCAGATACGCGATATGGCGCAGCAGCTGGAGCATATGGCTCATCACGACGCGCTGACCGGACTTCCAAACCGCGTGCTGTTGATGAAGACGCTGGAAAACCGTCTGGAGCAACTGTCGGCGTCCGGCCAGCCCTTCAATGTCATGCTGCTCGATCTCGACCGCTTCAAGGCCGTCAATGACACACTCGGACATGCCGCCGGTGACGCCTTGCTGGTGGCGGTGGCCTCGCGGATTTCCTCCGTGCTCGGTGAAAACGATATGGTGAGTCGCCTCGGTGGCGACGAATTCGCAATCATACAGTCGACAAACGGTGACTGCGAGAGCGATGCGGCGATGCTGGCCGCGCGGGTGGTGCATGCCGTCTCGCGCAGTTTCGGCCTCGAAGGCAGCGACATCAGCATTGATACCAGCATCGGAATCGCCTGCGCGCCGGGCCACGGCACATCCGCCACGCAGCTTCTGCAACACGCCGATCTCGGCCTTTACCGGGCGAAATCCATGGGCTGTGGTTATTTCGTTTTCTATGAGGCGGGCATGGACATGGCGGCGCAGCATAAGCATGCGCTGGAAATAGACATGAAATCCGCACTCGAAAACCACGAATTCGAGCTGCACTACCAGCCCGTGGTCAATCTGCAGAGCGGTCGCATTGTGGCTTATGAAGCGCTGGCCCGCTGGCGACACAGCAAGCTTGGCCTCATTACCCCGGACCGCTTCATCACGCTTGCCGAAGAAAACAACTTCATCAGGCCGTTGGGCGAATGGGTTCTGGCACAGGCCTGCATGGATGCGATGACCTGGCCGAAGGATATCAAGCTCGCCGTCAACCTATCCGCCGTTCAGCTCTGTAATGACGACATCGTCCCTGTCGTCGACCGGGCGCTTGAGAAATCCGGCTTCCCGGCGGAACGGCTTGAACTGGAAGTGACGGAAACGGCCATGCTGGAGCGTGACAGCAGCGCCCGGGCCCTGAAACTGCTGAAGGAAAGAGGCGTTCGCCTCGCTCTTGATGATTTCGGCACCGGTTACGCCGGGCTCAGCACGTTAACCCATGTCGCTTTCGACAAGATCAAGATCGACCGGGAATTCGTCTCCGGCCTGCCGGCCAATCCCATGTGTTCGGCCATCGTCAACACTGTCATCGACATGGCTGAACAGATTGGCCTGAAGGTCACCGCCGAAGGCGTTGAGAACAGTGAGCAGGTCGAAGCGCTCAAGCTTTCCGGGTGCGACGAAGCGCAGGGCTATTATTTTGCCGAGCCCGCGCCGCTTGCCCGAATTCTCAAGAACCGCGCCGTCATCGCTCCGATTGCGCAGGATGAATTCGGCGACATCGGTCGACCGACACAGGAAATCTATTGCCCACCACAAAAAGCCATTTGAGAAACCGGCCGCCGGCCCAGAGGACATAAAATGCGTCTTTCAGTATTTTGCCTTTTCCTCACATGCTTTGCTCCCATCACGCCCCTTCAGGCCGCCGGCGAAGGCGACACGCTTCAGCAGATTGCCAGAACCGCCAAGATCCGCATTGGCTATCGCGAGGCCGAACCGCCCTTTTCCTATCAATTGCCTGATGGCGAGGTCACTGGTTTCTCGACTGATCTTTGTCGGGCGATCAGCGAAGATATTCGCAGGAAGCTGAAGCTCGACCGCATCGAGCTCGAATATGTCAAGGCAACGCCCGCGACACGCTTCATCCTTGTCCGCAGCGGCCAGATCGACATTGAATGCGCGGCCACGACCAACAATAACGAACGCCGCAAGATCGTAGATTTCTCCTATCCCAATTTCATGACCGCGACGCAGTTTCTCTCCCGCAGGCAGGACAATCTGAAAAGCCTTGCCGATCTCGCCGGACGGTCCGTCACATCCGCCTCCGGCACCGTCAATATCGAGCAGCTCAACGCCGTCAACCGGGCGAAGAACCTCAACATCTCGGTGATGCCGACAAAGACCAATGAGGAGGCCTTCGAACTCGTGGTTTCCGGCAAGGCTTCCGCCTTTGTCATGGATGGCATATTGCTCGCGGCGCTGGCGGCGACATCGAAAAACCCGGACCTCTATGCGCTTTCCGAGGAAACGCTGAGCGCGCCCGAACCCTATGGCCTGGTTTTCCGGCGCAACGACCCGGCTTTCAAAGCGGCGGTCAATGAAAGCCTCAGGCATATCTTCACCGGGCCGGCCATTCACGGCCTCTATGAAAAATGGTTCACCAAGCCCATTCCCCCCAACGGCATGAACCTGAACCTGCCAATGGCCGCGTCATTAAAACAGGCCTACGAATATCCAAGCGAATACCAGGACTGAGAGCGCAAAGCGCCAACTCCTATCGATTTTCATGAAGATGTTTTGACGGATTATTTTGGCTGGAGATGCGCGATGCAGAGATCGACATTATGGCTTCTGTTGTTTTTCCTCAGTCTTCTGCCCGCCCAGGCGGCCAGTGACGGTGCCCAACCGCCGACGCTTGATACCATTGCCAGAACCGGCACGATCAAGCTCGGTTATGCCGATCGCAATATTCCCTTTTCTTATCTTGGCACCGGATCGGAACCGATCGGTTACAGCATCGAGCTCTGCCTGAGGGTGGCGGATTCCATCAAGAGAAAGCTCGGCCTGCCGGAACTGAAGGTCGAATTCGTCAAGCGCACGCCCAGCAACCGCATCATGCTTCTCAATGACGGCACGATGGATATGGAATGCGTGGCAAGCACGAATACGGAGGAAAGGCGCAAGGCCGTGTGGTTCTCCTACAGCCACTTCATCACCGGCACGCGTTATGTCGCGCTGAAATCGAGCGGTCTGAACACCGTCGCCGATCTTGCCGGACGAACGGTGGTGGTGACGACGGGAACCATCAATATCAGCCAGCTCAACGTGCTCAATCGCAAATTGGGGCTGAACATTGCCGTGCTGCAGAATGACAGCACGGAGGGCAGTTTCGACATGGTGACGGAAAACCGCGCCTCAGCCTTCGTGATGGACGATATTCTCTTGCGATCCTTCGTCGCCGAAACGGGCAAGCCGGAAGACTACGTCATCTCCAACGAATATCTCGCCCCGCCCCAGCCCTATGGCCTGATGCTCCGGCACGGCGATACCGGCTTCAGGGATGCCGTCAACGAAGCGCTCGGCGAAATCTATGCCAACGGCGAAATCGAAAAAATCTACGACAAATGGTTCAACGCGCCGATCCCGCCGAACGGGATAAACCTGAAACGCCCGCTGCCCGGTGACCTGGAGGAAGCGTTTCACAAACCCGTCGATACGACGGCGGAATAGAAAAGCCGCCCGGTGGCGGGCGGCGTCTTTGGCGGAATGTCTTCAGGCAGCGCGCAGGTCCGCGCCAAGCGGGATTTCGACGTCGATCTCCAGAATGGAGACATGCTCGTCGCGATCCATCTTCACATGCACCCTGTCGCTGTCGATCTGCACATGCTTGGCGATGACACCGAGAATTTCTTCCCGGAGGATAGCCACGAGATCGGAGCCGGACGATGCCCTTTCGTGGGCGAGCAGCACCTGCAGACGCTCACGCGCAAGCGGTGCCGACTTCTGTTTACGGAAAAGACTGAAGATGCTCATGCAGCCCTCCTTGCGAAGATCTTGGAGAAGATGCCACGCTTCTCACCCGGGATGACCACCGGAATATCCTCGCCGGACAGGCGGCGGGCGGCATCGAAATAGGCCATGGCCGGCGCGCAACGGGCATCCGCCAGCGTTACCGGCGCACCGACGTTGGAGGCGCGCAGCACGTCCGTGCTTTCGGGAATGATGCCGAGCAGCGGAATGGAAAGGATTTCCAGAACGTCATCGACCTTCAACATGTCGCCACGCTCGGCGCGGGAAGCATCGTAACGCGTCAGAAGCAGGTGCTTCTCCATGCGCTCGCCGCGTTCGGCCTTCAGCGTCTTGGAATCGAGCAGGCCGATGATGCGGTCGCTATCACGCACCGAGGAGACTTCCGGATTGGTGACAACGACGGCCACGTCTGCATGGCGCATGGCCAGCGTCGCGCCGCGTTCGATACCGGCCGGGCTGTCACAGATCACCCAGTCGAAATGTTTCTTCAGTTCGTTGATGACCCATTCGACGCCTTCGGGCGTCAGATTGTCCTTGTCACGCGTCTGCGAGGCCGGCAGGAGGAACAGCGTCTCGAGGCGCTTGTCGCGGATCAGCGCCTGCGTCAGCTTGGCGTCGCCCTGGATGACGTTGACGAGATCGTAAACCACGCGGCGTTCAGCACCCATGACGAGGTCGAGGTTGCGCAGGCCGACATCGAAATCGACGACCACGACCTTCTCTTTATTCTGCGCCAATGCCGCGCCAAGCGCTGCGGTCGAGGTGGTCTTGCCGACCCCGCCCTTGCCGGAAGTTACAACGACTACCTTCCCCATATGGCTCTCTCCTGTTCCTGTGTGTTTATCTGTTATCAGCCGAGTTTTGCGGCCTTGATCGTATCGTTTTCCAGCCAGAGCTGAACGGGCTGGCCGCGCAGCTTGTCGTCAATATCCTCGGCCACCTTGTAGACGCCGTCGATGGCCAGAAGCTCCGCTTCGAGCTTGCGGCAGAAGATGCGCGCCGAAACATTGCCGAGCGAACCGGCCATGGCGCGACCGCGCAGGGCGCCGTAAATATGCACCGAACCGCCGGCGATGATTTCCGCGCCCGAGGCGACCGAGCCGATGACGGTCACGTCGCCCTCGGGAAACATGATCGACTGGCCGGAACGCACCGGCTCGTTGATGACCAGCGACTGCACGACGGCCCTGACCTCACCGGCAGCACGCGGCTTTTCCTCCGGCAAGTCGGCGGCGATGGCGACCGGTTCAACCTCGACATCGGAAGCAGGCTTTCCACCCTTCAGCGATGGCGGCATGCCCGGCTCGATCATCGACGGGCGAACACCCTCAATGCCCATGATGCCGACATTGCGCTCCGTCAGCGCCGCCAGCAGTTCTTTCAGGCCCGCCTTATCGAGCGACAGCTCAGAGACGTCGAGAACCACCGGCCGCGACAGAAAGAAGCCCGCCGAACGGGCGGCGAGATCATCAAGCCTCTCCAGCCATTGATCGACCGGAGATTCGGGGGACAGGACGACTGCGAGGAAGGAGCGGCCTTTGATACGGATCGAACGCTGGTCTGTTAGCACTTTGGTCATCTTGGTAAATAAATCGTTGACAATTAGGTACCTCGAATATGGTTAACAAATGGTTAACGCCGACCCCAAAGAAGGGAAATCGTTAAGAAAATTCCCCTTGCGAAACTCCTCGCGCAGAACTTTCAAAAACCTCGGCTACCTTTTGATTTCGCGATATTCCACCCGCTGTGAATGCCTATGATGACAGCTCATCCTTGCAGCAGGCTGACGTCTCAGCGAAGACACGCCCTCCCCTCCTTCCCTGCCCCGGGGAGATCGACTCGACGGGATCGCGGCACGTCCGATTCTGGCACAAGATTTCCGACCGACCTTGAGCCGGCCTTCGATTCCCTAGATGGAAAAGCGATTCCGTTATGTCTCCCAATACTGTAGATACGGGCTATCCCACAGTTCCAACGGAAGAATGAGATGCACAGCAAAGTCCCGCCGCAGAACCAGATTTTTTCGCAAGAGTTTGCGGCATTCCTGTTCGACATGGATGGAACACTCGTCAATTCGATCGCCGTCGTCGAGCGGGTCTGGCGGGAGTGGGCCGTTGCTAACGGCATCGAGCCGGTTGCTTTCCTGCAGCGCATTCACGGCATGCGGGCCTCGGAGGTGATCCGTCGCGAGGCGGTTCCCGGCCTTAATGTGGATGCAGAGGCGGACATGATATTGCGCGCCGAAATGGACGATGTGGACGGCATCATCCAGATACCGGGCGCCGCAGCCTTCCTTGCGTCTCTGCCGGCGGGAAAGTGGGCCATCGTGACCTCAGCCGTGCGTGAACTGGCGGAACGGCGGCTCGCCGCGGCCGGCATTACGCCGCCACCCGTCATGATCTGTGCGGACGATGTCGTCAACGGCAAGCCCGATCCCGAAGGTTACAGGAAGGCGGCCGAAAGGCTGGGCGTTGCGCCTGAAAGCTGCGTCGTCTTCGAAGACGCGCCCGCAGGCATTCAGGCCGGAGAACGCATGGACGCCGCGGTGGTGGTCATCAACGTGACCCATTCCCACCCGATCGAAACGCCGCATCTTTCCATTGGCGGGTATGGTGAGCTGGATGTCATCATCGGCGACGACGGCGGCTTGAAGCTCGCAGGTAGCAAGAGCTGAAAAGCCAACCCACACATGCACCGTCATCCTCGGGCCTGTCCCGAGGATCCAAACACGTATCGCAAAGCCGATCGGTTACAGATGCCCGGGACAGGCCCGAGCATGACGGAGGAGACGTTTTCGGACTTTGCCATCACCCTCCGGTTCAAGGCCGGAATGGCGGAAATGGAAAAAGCCTCGGAGTAAGGCAAATGCCAAGCCTCTGCATCAGCCGCGTCTTTCGCCTCGCACTTTTCCACACCGGCCAATTGACAGCACCACATAAATGCGCCCTAATAAAATTGGTAAGACCATCTTACCGCTTGCGCGATCGGGGGAGACTTTCGCGCTGGGAGGGACATCATGTTTGTGGCTCTGGAGCCGCGCCGCCTTTACCGGCTGGTCGCGGAACAAATTCGTTTGCTCATCGAAAGCGGGGAGCTGACCGAAGGTCAGCGCCTGCCGGCGGAACGGGACCTTGCGGAACGCTTCGGCGTTTCCCGCCCGACGGTTCGTGAAGCCCTCATCGTTCTGGAAGTGGAGGGCCACATCCATATTCGCATGGGTTCGGGCGTCTATGTCAGCGCAGCCGGCAAACAGGCTAAAGAAAAGCCGACGGTGCCGGATGCGCATGGTCCGTTCGAAATCCTGCAGGCGCGCTGCATCATCGAAAGCGCGATTGCCGAGGAAGCCGCGCGGCTTGCTAAGCCGGAATGCATCGCCAAGCTTGACGATATCATCGAACGCATGGCCGGCGCGCTCGACAATTCACCGCAGGCGCTCAATCTCGACCGGGCATTCCACACTGCGATTGCCGACATCATCGGCAATTCGGCGCTCAATCGCTTTACCGGCCTGATCTATGACGAGCGCAGCCTGTCACCCTTTTTCGAAAAGCTCGCCAGCTATTTCGAGGGCCCGCACACTTGGAACCTCGCCGTGCAGGAACATCGGGTAATCCGTGACGCCATTGCCGCCAACGACCCGGAAGGGGCGCGCGAGGCGATGCGGCAGCATCTGACGCTGTCGCAGAAGAGATTTTCCGAAAGCTTCGGGGAGGAAGCGATCGGAGAAGAATAACCGCCGCCAAACCGGCGACGGGGGAAATGAAAAATCTGACTTTAATTCGGGAGGAGTTAAGAATGAAAATCAGATTGTCGACTTTGATGGGCGCAACAGCCGCCATCCTGCTTTCCGCTCTGGCGGCGCAGGCACAGACCACGCTGAAATGGGCCCATGTTTACGAAACCTCCGAACCGTTCCACACGGATTCGGTCTGGGCCGCAGAAGAAATCGCCAAGCGCACTGATGGCCGCTACAAGATCGATGTCTTTCCGGCTTCTCAGCTTGGCAAGGAAGCCGATATCAATCAGGGCCTGAAGATCGGCACCGTTGATATCATCATTTCCGGCTCGAGCTTCGCGGCGCGTGACTTCAAGCCGATCGGCGTCACCTATTTCCCCTATATCTTCCGCGATCCGAGCCATTTGATCGCCTATACCAAGAGCGACATCTTCAAGCGCCTCGCCAAGGGTTACGAAGATAAAACCGGCAACCACATCGCCGCCGTCAGCTATTACGGCACGCGCCACACCACATCGAACAAGCCGATTGCCGCCTGCGCCGACATGGCCGGGCTGAAGATGCGCGTTCCCGATGTTCCAGCCTATCTCGCCATGCCGCGTGCCTGCGGTGCCAACACGACGCCGATTGCCTTTGCGGAAGTCTATCTGGCGCTCCAGAACGGCACCGTCGACGCACAGGAAAACCCGCTGACCACCATCGAGGCGAAGAAGTTCTTCGAAGTGCAGAAAAACATCGTCTTGACCGGTCACATCGTCGACCACCTCAACACGGTGATCTCGAAGAACCTCTGGTCGCAGCTTTCCGATGACGACAAGAAAATCTTCACCGAGGTCATGCAGCAGGCCGCCGAGCGGACCACCAAGACAATCGATGAACGCGAAAAAAGCCTCGTCGAAGACTTCAAGAAGCGCGGCCTGACCGTCGCCGAAGTCGACAAGGCCGACTTCGAGAAGAACGTCATCGAAAAAGTGAAGTTCGAGGACTTCGGTTACGACAAGGCCGACTGGGAAGCCATTCGCGCCGTCAAGTGAAGCAAGATCCGGTGCGGCTTTTTTGCCGCACCGCCCTTTCTCTCCAGACGGGATATCTCAATGTCGCAGGAAATCCATACTCAGGTCACGCCTGAGGAACTCGCCCATACATTCGACGAGGCGCCGCCCGAGGTCGATCTCAAGGTCTATGCATTCGAGGACTGGGTCACGCTCGGCCTTTTCTGGCTGATGACGGGCTGCGTGTTCCTTCAGTTCTTCACCCGCTACGTGCTCAACAACAGCTACGCCTGGACGGAGGAAATCGCCGTCAACTGCCTGATCGGCGTGGTGTTTCTGGGCTCGGTCATGTGCGTTCGCATGTCGCGTCACATCCAGGTGGATGTGCTTTATCACTATGTGCCGCCGCAGGTGGCCCGCGTCATGTCGATCCTTGTCGATGTGCTGCGTATCGTCTTCTTCGCTTACACATCCTGGCTGATGTGGCGCTATCTGGAAATCGTCGCAGATGAGGAGATGGTAACCGTGGCGCTTCCGCGCAACATCGTCTTCTACACGGTTCTGGCCGCTTTCGTGCTGATGTTCTTCCGGTCGGTGCAGGTCTTCATCGACAATATGCGGCGTGGCTATTCCGTTCTGGAGCGGCCCGAAGAATTCCAGAGCGCGGGGGATTGATCAGATGCTGCTTCTTATCGGCTCATTTCTTCTGCTGATGCTGATCGGCCTACCGGTCGCCATTTCCATGGCTTCGGCCTCGCTGCTCTACATCGTGTTCTACAATGTCGCGCCTGATATCATCGCGGCGCAGCGCCTGATTGCAGGTGTCGAGAGCTTCCCGCTTCTGGCCGTTCCCTTCTTCATCCTTGCCGGTAATCTCATGAACACGGCAGGGGTGACGGGACGTATCTACTCCTTCGCGGTCGCGCTCGTCGGCTGGATGAAAGGCGGCCTGGCACAGGTCAACATCATCGGCTCGGTGATCTTTTCCGGCATGTCCGGCACGGCGCTTGCCGACGCCGCCGGTATCGGCACCATCGAAATCAAGGCCATGAAGGACCACGGTTATCCGGTGGAAGCGGCCGTCGGCGTCACCGCCGCTTCCGCGACGCTCGGACCGATCTTCCCGCCATCACTGCCCTTCGTCATTTACGGCATGATGGCGAATGTCTCCATCGGCGCGCTGTTCATGGCCGGCATCATTCCGGGTGTCGTCATGACGCTGCTGATGATGATCACCGTTGCGGTCTTCGCCTATATCAAGGGCTGGGGCTCCGATACGCCCTTCAGCCTCAGAACCATCTTTGGTGCATCAATAGAAGTCTTCGTGGTGATGATGGTGCCGCTCGGCATCTATATCCTCACGGCATTTGGCCTGTCGCTGAACCTGTCGATCCTGATCGTGCTGGTCATCCTGCTCGCCTGCGACTGGTATTTCGACTTCTCCGCCGTGATGGCGCTAATGACGCCGGTGATCCTGATCGGCGGCATGACCATGGGCTGGTTCACACCGACGGAAGCAGCCGTCGCGGCCGTGCTCTGGTCGCTGTTCCTCGGGCTCGTCCGTTACCGCACGATGACCTTCAAGACGCTGGCGAAATCGACCTTCGACACCATCGAGACAACTGCCTCGGTGCTCTTCATTGTCGCGGCAGCCTCGATCTTCGCATGGCTTCTGACCGTCAGCCAGGCGGCGCAGCTTCTGTCTGCGGCGATCCTGACGATCACCGACAGCAAGTGGATCTTCCTCGTGCTGGTCAATCTGCTGATGTTGTTCGTCGGCTGCTTCCTCGATACGATCGCGGCCATCACCATCCTCGTGCCGATCCTGTTGCCGCTGGTGCTGCAATTTAACATCGATCCGGTGCATTTCGGCCTTATCATCACGCTCAACCTGATGATCGGTCTGCTGCATCCACCACTTGGCATGGTGCTGTTCGTGCTCTCGCGCGTGGCAAAACTCTCCGTCGAACGCACCACCATCGCCATCCTGCCGTGGCTGGTGCCGCTGTTCGTCGCATTGCTGCTGATCACCTTCATTCCGGCAATCACGTTGTGGCTGCCGACCGAAATGGGCCTGATCCGCTGACGAAACCCCTGCCCGCGCGGTTCGCCGCGCGGGTTCATTCATTCCATACACAGACATGAGGGCATCGTCATGCAGACACGCGTGGCACGTCTATACGGCCAGAAGGACATTCGCGTCGAAACGCAGGACCTCGTCGAGCCGGGTCCCGGCGAAGTGCTGCTCACTATGGCGGCGGGCGGCATCTGTGGCTCCGATCTCCATTATTACCAGGATGGCGGCTTCGGCCCGGTCCGGGTGCGTGAACCGATCATCTGCGGGCATGAGGCATCCGGCCATGTACGGGCGCTGGGGGAAGGCGTCAACGGGCTCGCCATCGGCCAGCTCGTCGCCGTCAATCCCTCGCAACCCTGCGGCCATTGCCATTTCTGCCAGAAGGGCCAGCCGATCCACTGCCTTGAGATGCGCTTCATGGGCAGCGCCATGCGCCTGCCGCACGAACACGGCATGTTCCGCGACCGGCTCGTGGTTCCGGCAAAACAATGTACAACATTTTCAGACGCCACCTCGCCCGCCGAAGCTGCCTGCACCGAACCGCTCGCCGTCTGCCTGCATGCCGCAGCGCAGGCCGGCGATCTCGCTGGCGCGAAGGTGCTGGTGACGGGGGCCGGGCCGATCGGGCTCTTGACCATCGCCGCGGCCCGCCATGGGGGTGCAAGCATCATCGTTGCGACCGATCTGACCGATGCGGCGCTGGAACGTGCGCCAGCCATGGGTGCGGATCGCACGATCAATGTCGCGAAGGATGCCGAGGCGCTTTTACCCTATCAGGACAACAAGGGTTATTTCGACGTTATTTTCGATTGCTCCGCCGCTGGCCCCGCGCTCCGTAGCGCCTTCGCCTGCGTGCGTCCGCGCGGCACCATCGTGCAGGTGGGCGTGACCGGCGATATTACCATTCCGCTCAATGCGCTGGTGGGCAAGGAAATCCTATGGCGCGGCTCGCAACGCTTCCACGATGAATTCGCCATCGCCGCGGGGCTCATCTCCACCCGCAAGATCGATGTGCGGCCAATCATTTCCCACAGTTTCCCCCTTGGCGAGGCGAAAGCCGCATTCGAACAGGCCGGAGACCGATCCGCGGCCTGCAAGGTGCAACTGACATTTTCCGCAGAATAATGTTTGAGGACTTAAGATGAGACATACATGGCGCTGGTTCGGCCCGGTCGACAAGGTCACGGTTCAGGATGCGGCTCAGGCGGGGGCGGAAGGCATTGTCAGCGCGCTGCATCACATCGCCACCGGTGACGTCTGGCCGGTCGACGAGATCGCCAAACGGCATGAGGCCATCAAGGCCGGCGGTCTTTATTGGGACGTGGTGGAAAGCGTGCCGGTTTCCGAGGATATCAAGACCCAGACCGGCGATTGGAAAACCCATATATCCAACTGGCAGGAGACGCTGCGCCGCCTTTCCGCCTCCGGCATCCGCACCGTCTGCTACAATTTCATGCCCGTGCTGGACTGGACCCGCACCGACCTGCGCTGGGAAACCAAACACGGCGCGAAGGCGATGCGCTTCGATCTTACCGATTTCGCCGCCTTCGATATTCACATCCTAAAGCGCCCCGACGCAAAGGCCGATTATCCGGACTGGCTGGTAGAAGAAGCGACAAAACGCTTCACTGAGATGCCGGATACAAAAATCGCAGCGCTCGGGCGCAATATCGGCGCGGGTCTGCCGGGCTCGGCGGATGGTTATACGCTCGCCCAGCTTCTGGAAAAGCTGCGCTCCTATCACGGCATCAACCGCGAAAGGTTGCAGCAAAATCTGGTCGACTTTCTCTCCGAGGTGACGCCGGTTGCCGAAGAAGTCGGCATCAACATCTGCGCCCATGGCGATGATCCGCCGTGGCCGCTGCTCGGCCTGCCGCGTATCCTCTCCACCGAGGCCGACTATGCCCATATGCTCTCAAAGGTCGATAGCCGCGCCAATGGCGTGACGCTCTGCACCGGCTCTCTCGGCGCGCGGGCGGATAACGACCTGCCCTTCATCGCCAGCCGTTTTGCTGACCGCATCCATTTCGTGCATCTGCGCAACGTGACGCGCGACACCGACACCGTGCCCTGCTCCTTCTTCGAAGACGAGCATCTGGAAGGCGGAACCGACATGGTCGCCGTCATCGCCGCACTCGTCACCGAAGAGGCGCGCCGCCGGGCGGAGGGCCGTGAAGACCACACCATTCCAATGCGCCCCGATCACGGCCAGGAAATTCTCGACGATCTGACGCGCGGCGCGCAACCCGGTTATCCCGCCATTGGCCGGCTGAAGGGGCTTGCGGAACTGCGCGGCATCGAGCGCACGCTGTCGCACAGCCGTTTCGGTCTTGCGAACGGCAAAGGCTGAACAGGAGAATTGACCGCGGACGGTTCCGTCAGCCTGCGGTCAACCGCGCCCGGAAAAAGAGATAGGAGAAGGTTGCAAGTCCACCGGCAACCGCTCCAGCGGCTTTCACGGCGCCGTCCGTCAGCTGCGGATGACGTGTCGGGGACAGGAATTGCAGCGCCTCGATCCCGAAAGCTGCGACAATGCCCGCCATAATGATCGCCAGCCAATAACGCGGATAGGCCAGCACGAAGGCGGCAGAGCAGAAGGCGAAGGCGGCGGCGCGGTCTATGCCAACAGTCGTCAGCGTGTGCGGCCGAAATCCGATCGGGCAGATTGTAACGATCACGATCAGCAGAAGAACCGACCAGGCGACATATTTCGGAAGTCTATTTGTCATCATGGCGTCACAATAAAGCGCCGTGCGCGTAAACGGAAGCGGGTCTTTTTCGCGCCTCGCCCAATTAATCACACTTTTCGGTCAGATAGTTGAAAAACCGGCTTTCGCTCAAGCCCCACACGGGCTAAGGCAGAAGGCAACCGGGCGAGGATCGCGGCTGATGGCGTTTGCGCTGTCGCTTTTCGGTCTGGCGTCACGGTGTCGGGTGGATTTTCCACACAGGATCAGATTTTCAGGGAAGAGCACAATGAGTTTCAAGCCGCACGGCAAACATCTGGTTGCAGGAGAATGGGTCGCAACGGAAGCAAAATTCCGCAGCGAGCCTGCACATGGCGAAGCTTTCGATTTTTCGGTCGGCACCGTCGATCTGGTGAATGCGGCCTGTGAAGCTGCCGAAGAAGCTTTCTGGAGCTACGGTTACACCACCCGCGAAGAGCGCGCCGCATTCCTCGACACCATCGCCGATGAGATCGAAGCCCGCGCCGACGCCATCACCGAAATCGGCTCGTCCGAAACCGGCCTGCCCGCAGGACGCCTGCAGGGCGAACGCGGCCGCACCGTTGGCCAGCTCCGTCTCTTCGCTTCGCATATCCGCAAGGGCGACTATCTCGACCGTCGCCATGACGAAGCGCTGCCGGATCGCCAGCCCCTGCCGCGCCCGGATATCCGGCTGATGCAGCGTCCGATCGGCCCCGTTGCGGTCTTCGGCGCCTCCAACTTCCCGCTCGCCTTCTCCACGGCCGGCGGTGACACCGCAGCGGCTCTGGCAGCTGGTTGCCCAGTGGTTGTCAAGGGTCACTCCGCCCATCCCGGCACCGGCGAAATCGTTGCCGAAGCCGTTCTCGCCGCCGTCAAGAAGCATAATCTGCATCCCGGCGTCTTCTCGCTGATCCAGGGCGGCCGCCGCGATGTCGGTTCCGCGCTCGTGCAGCATCCGCGCATCAAGGCGGTCGGTTTCACCGGTTCGCTCGCCGGCGGCCGCGCGCTGTTCGACCTCTGCGCCCAGCGCCCCGAGCCGATCCCCTTCTTCGGCGAACTCGGTTCGGTCAACCCGATGTTCCTGCTGCCGGAAGCCGTTTCTGCTCGCGGTGAAGCCATTGCCAAGGGCTGGGCGGGTTCGCTCACCATGGGTGCCGGCCAGTTCTGCACCAATCCGGGCATTGCCGTCGTTCTTGCCTCGCAGGCAGACACGGTCGCGGAAACCGCGCGTACTGCTCTTTCCGAAGTCGGCCCGCAGGTCATGCTGACCGATGGCATCGCTTCGGCCTATCGTGATGGCCGCGACCGCATCGCTGCCGGCAACGGCGTGCGCGACGTGCTGACGACCTCCTGCAACCTGCGCAATGCAACACCTTATCTCTACCGTGTTGCCGGCAAGGACTGGGTTGCCAACCATGCACTCGCAGAAGAAGTCTTCGGACCGCTCGGCCTGATCGTCACGGTCGAAAGCGCAGAAGAAATGATCGAAGTCGCCAAGAGCTTCGAAGGCCAGCTGACGGCAACCCTGCATCTCGATGCCGGCGATGCCGAACTCGGCCGCAAGCTGCTGCCGATCCTGGAACGCAAGGCGGGCCGCGTTCTCGCCAACGGCTTCCCGACCGGCGTTGAAGTCTCCGAAGCCATGGTTCACGGCGGCCCCTACCCGGCCTCCACGAACTTCGGCGCAACTTCGGTCGGCACCATGTCGATCCGCCGCTTCATGCGCCCGGTCTCTTATCAGAACATTCCTTCGGATGTTCTGCCGGAAGACATTCGCTAATCACTGAAAAGGCAGGCGCGGCAATGCGCCTGCCTTCAGCGCCGGAACCTCCGCTTCCGTCATCCTCGGGTCAAGCCCGAGGATGACGTCGCGTTTGCGGCCTGACACGGAAGCTTCAACGCTTCACCGATACACACTTTCCAGATTTTCAGCAGTACGACGTCCACGTCGGTTGACATGGACCCTGCGCATAATGCTAATACGCCTCTCGTAACGTAATAACATTACACTCATTCTCAAAGACCCGCTATCGGTTCGAACCCGTATGAGGATGACAACGTCTGGAAGGAACACCATGAGATTTTCCCTTCATCACCATTTCGGTATGAGCGCACTCGCCACATGCCTTGCGCTTGCCACGCCGCTCGTTCCAGGCATGGCGCTGGCAGAAGAAAGCAGTGACAGCATCAAGGAATGGCGGCTATTCGTTGCCGATCACAGCCAGCCGGTGGTGCGCGCAATAGATTTCGAAACCGGCAAGGAGCTCGGGCGCTACGATCTGAAGGGCTATGCGGCGCTGACCGCCAGCGCCTCCGGCAAGACGGTTTTCGCGACGCAATCGGATGCCGACATGGTGCATGTGATCAAGACCGGCATCGTTTTTTCCGATCACGGTGAGCATCGCGATCTGAATGTGGAGGATGCCGCGCTTCTGCCCGTCACCTTCGAAGGCAAGCGCCCTTTCCACGTCGTGCCGCATGATGACCATGCGATCCTCTTTTATGACCGTGGCGGCAAGGCTGAGATAATCGACGAGGGAGCATTGCTTGACGGCAAGGCCAAGGTCCGCACCGTCGACACGACAGCGCCGCATCATGGCGTGGCGGTGACGCTGGGGCGCTTCGTTCTGGTTTCCGTGCCGAATACCGAGATCGAAACGAAACCCGATACACTGCCGCCGCGCATCGGACTGCGCGTTCTCGACAGGGAGGGCAAGCAGGTTGGCGAGCAGGCGGCATGCACCGACCTGCATGGCGAGGCGACGTCCGCACGGCTTGTCGCCTTCGGTTGCAAGGAAGGCATTCTCGTTGCCCGCCCCGGCGGCACCGATGGTCCGAAGCTTGAAATGCTGGCCTATCCGGAAGATTTCCCGAAAGCCTATACCGGCACACTGCTTGGCGGCAAATCCATGCAGTTCTTTCTCGGCAATTACGGTGAGGACAAGGTCGTCCTGATCGATCCGGATAGCAAGGACGCCTTCCGTCTGGTGGAGCTGCCGACCCGGCGCGTGGATTTCATTCTCGATCCCGCCAATCCGCGCAACGCCTATATTCTGACCGAAGACGGCGACCTGCACGTGCTTGACGTGCTGGAAGGCGCGATCACCCGCAAGGCGAAGGTCACCGAGCCCTACAGCAAGGACGGCCATTGGCGTGATCCGCGCCCGCGTCTGGCCGTTGCCGATGGACAGGTCGCGATCTCCGATCCGCGCCATTCACTCATCCGCGTGGTAGATGGGGAAAGCCTGAAGGAAACCCGCACGGTCGCAGTGGAAGGCCAGCCTTATTCCATCGTCGCCGTCGGCGGCTCCGGCGCTTCGCATTGATACCAAAGCAAAGAAACCCCGTGCGCCCGACAGACGCATGGGGTTTTCTAATTTTGAAGAGACGTATCCTCAGGCAGACTGCACAGCCTGTATCTTCTCGATACCGCCGACGATGCCGGCGAAATCCTGCCAGACGCCCTGAGCACCCTTGCGCCATTCATCCAGCGCTTCCGGCTGCAGCACCTTGCCGCCCTTGGAGAGTGCAAGCTCGACGGACTTCGTCTCGTCTTCAACGATCAGCTGGTTGAAATATTGCGCACCTTCGCTGGAGGCTTCCGAAAGCACCTTCTTTTCCTCATCATCCAGCTGGTTCCAGAAGGTCGCGCCGTAATAGACGACGCCCGAGGCCCAGATATGGCCGGTCTCGGTCATATAAGGCACGACCTCGTAAAGCTTGAAGCCGGCATAGGCAGATTTGGTGAGGTCCATGGCGTCAGCCACGCCGGTCGCCAGCGCATTATAGGTTTCGGTGATTGGAATGCCGACCGGCGTGGTGTCGAAGGCGCTCCAGAGCTTGGTGTGCAGCGGGCTCTGGATGACGCGGATCTTCTTGCCTTCCAGCTGCTCCGGCCGGATCACCGGTTCCTTGGTCAGCAGATGGCGTGCGCCGTAATTGATGAAATCGGCGGCGACGAATTGTTGCGCGGTGAGTTTCGTCTTCAGCCCGTTGCCCGTTTCGCCCGTCACCACCTTACGCACATGGTCGGCATCGCGGAACAGGAAGGGCAGATCGAGGATCTGTAGTTCCGGCACCCAGCCGGAAAGCGAGGAAACCGTGGAGAGGCTCGCCTGAACCGATCCGAGACGGATATTCTCCGCCACTTCCTTTTCGCCGCCCAGCGCGCCGCTCTTGACGATATTGAAGCGGAAACGGCCGGGCAGTTTCGCCTCCACCAGCTCGCTGATCTTCACCCAGATTTTCGTCTCCGGCTTGTCGTCGGCGAACAGGGAAGCGACCGTAATGTTACGGGTCTTGGCACTTGCAGTGCGCACGAAAGCGGGCGCGGCAAGCGTCGCTGCACCTACGGCAGAGAGTTTCAGGAGATTGCGACGATCGATAATAGTCATGAATAAAACCCCGGATTTAGAAGACAATGGCCCAGGCGCACAGAATGGCGAGGGAAACGAGAAGGGACAGGAGATAGGGAACGACGGCCTGAAATAGCGCCGTCGCCGGAATGCGGGTGACACCGCTGACCACGAAGATGAGCATGCCAAGCGGCGGCGTCAGGCCATGGATCATCAGATTGACCACCAGAATGACGCCGAAATGGATGGGATCGATACCGGCGGCAACGGCTGCGGGCAACAGGATCGGTCCAAACAGCAGGATGGCCGCACCGATATCCAGCACCAGCCCCACCACGAGCAGGATGAGGTTGGAAAGCAGAAGCACCGCGATCTTGCTGCCGCCAAGCAATGTCACGAAATCCGTGACCAGGCCGGAGACATTATCGACCGCCAGAAGGAAGGCGAAGGGGCCTGCCGTTCCGATAAGGAGACCGATGGCCGCCGCCTCACCGGCTGATTGCCGGAAAGTTGCGAAGATACGCCCCGCGCCCACCCGGTACCCGAAGCCGAGAAGCAGCGTGTAGAGTGCTGCAAGTGCGGCCGCTTCCGTGGTGGTGACAATACCGATGCGGATGCCGACCACCACGATGACGCCGAGGCCGAAGGCGGGTATGGCGGCGATGGCGGAGCGCCAGCGTTCAACTCCCGTGGCGCGCGGCAGGGTATCGACGCTGCGCACGCTCAAATGGATCGCCACCGCAAGGCAGATCGCCATCAGCCCGCCGGCAAAGAAGCCGCCCACCAGCAGCGAGCCGACCGACAGATTGGTGGCTGTGGCAAGGATCAAGAAAGCGATGGAGGGAGGGATGACATTGTCGAGCACCGAGGTGGCGGCAATAATCGCACCCGCCTGCGCCGGCGGATAGCCGTGCTTGACGAGCTCCGGCTGGAAGGTGGAAGCGCCGAAGGCGGCGTTGGCGACCGAGGAGCCGGATGCGCCGGAAAACAGCACGCTGGTCAGAAGCGTCGTCTGCGCCAGTCCCGCCCGCCGATGTCCGACCATGGCGGCGGCGAAGCGGACCAGCTGGTTGGCAACGCCCGATTCCGTCAGCAGGCTTCCGGCCAGCAGGAAGAAGGGGATGGCGAGCAGCAGGAATTTCGACATGCCGGTTACCGTCGAGGAAACGATGGCCGGTTCCGGCAAGGTGCTGCCGAAGGCGATCGCCACGTAAGCTGCGGCGAGGAAGGCATGGGCGAGCGGTGCTGCCAGCACCAGCCCCACCGCTGCCGTCAGCGCCAGAAACAGGCTTGGCGGCAGGGTCGTATCGACAAAAACTTCCGGCAGGCCGACATAGGCCACGACTGCGATGGCGAGCGACGCGAGAACGGCAAACACCTTGCCTTCACTAACGCGCTGTAGCGCCAGATAGAGAAGGATCAGCGCGCCACCTGCACCCAGAAAGCCGAAACGCACCCATTCCGGCAGACCGAGTGTCGGCGAGGTGCCGCCCAGCATCGCCGCGATCTCAACCCCGCCGAAAGCGAGGATGAGCGCTGCGACGAAGGAGAAGGCATCCGCCAGAACTTCGGTGGCTGCGTGAAAACGCTCAGGCAAAAATCGCACGAAAACGTCGAGCCGCATGGCAAGCGCGCTTTTGAGACTGAGCGGCGCGCCAACCGCGATCATCGCCACATGCAGCCAGATGCCGAGATCTTCCGCACCGATGAAGCCGGTGTGAAACAGATAACGCAGGGTGACATTGACCAGCACCACCGCAAGAAGTGTGGCAAGGATGGCGGCGGCGACCGCACCGAGCGCCTTGTCCAGAACGGCGAGCACACGCTCGGCCACGCGTTGCGGGCCGATGCGCCTTTGTGCTGATATCGTTGCCGGACTTGCCGTCATGTCTTTCTTCTCCACTCCCAAAGCCATGCTCAGGAGGCCTTTGCCGAGAGGTCGCGATCGAACAAGGTCGACCAGGTGAATTGTTTGGCCGATGAGACTTCCCGCGATACATCGAGACGCGGAAGAACCTTTTCCCCGAAACGGAAGGCCTCTTCCAGCAATGGCATACCGGACAGAATAAAGGTATTCACGCCCGCCTTCTTATAGGCCTCCAGCGTGCGGATGACAGTATCCGGCGAACCGACAATCGCCGTTCCCGGCCCGGGCCGAACAAGACCGATGCCGGCCCAGAGGTTGGGCGCGATTTCAAGATCGCGCAGGTTCTCAGGCTTCTGCCCGCCATGCATTGCCGTCATGCGCTGCTGGCCGACGGAATCCGTCTTGCCGACGAAACGCTGGTTTGCAGCAATCGCGTTCGCATCCATACGGCCATAGAGATCGGCGGCGGCGGCCCAGGCCTCTTCATCCGTATCACGCACGATGACATAAAGGCGGATGCCGTATTCCAGCTCGCGGCCGAGCTTTTCCGCGCGCGCCTTGACCAGATCGACCTTAGCACCGATCTGGTCCGGCGTTTCACCCCATGAGAGATAGGTCTCGACATGTTTGGCGGCAACGTCGATCGCCTTATCCGACGAACCGCCGAACCAGAGCGGCGGCGGCTCTATGCCCTGCCCCACTGGCAGAGCGAGCTTTGCGCCCTCCGTCTGGAAATATTGGCCCTTGAAATCGACCGTCTCACCGGCGAAAAGCCGGTGCCATATCTGCAGATATTCATCCGCCATCTCGTAACGCTCGTCATGCGGCATGGTCATGCCATAGGCGCCGAGCATCTTCGCATCGCCCGAAACGACATTGATCAGCAGGCGTCCGCGCGAAAACTCCTGAAGCGTCGCCGCCATCTTGCCAAGCAGCGTCGGCGCGATCAGGCCCGGATGAATGGCGACCAGCAGTTTCAGCCGCTCGGTATAGGAGAGCAGCGCACCCGCCAGCACCCAGACGTCATGCGCCCCGGTGGCAAAAAGGGCGCCGGTGTAACCAAGCTGGTCGTAAGCAAGCGCCAGCTGCTTATAATAACCGAGATCGACCTTGCGGGACCCTTCCGGCTGCCAGGGATAAGCGCCATCGGGCGCGCACATGTACCAGAAAATATTCATCTGTCGCCTCCCGCGCTGGCTGATTGACCCGTCTGAACCGGTAAAGAAAAATGACCGTGCCTGTAAAGCGTATCGGCCTCCTCCTGCTGTTCGGCAAGGATATTCTCGGTGGCGGGCACCACGGAAAGATCGCGCGAGCGCAGTACCTTCGCCCAGGATGAAGCGTCGCCCTCGCTACCCGGTTCGGCGGCGAGCAGCGCCGCCGCCCTGTCGATATCCGCCATGACGGCCCGGCCGATGCGGTCGAGTTCGACCGCAATCGCCTCTCGGCTCTCCAACGCAATATTGTGGCGCGCAAGCGTCCAGAACAGCGAACGGTTGGGAATGGTGGAGCCGCAGCGGACCAGAAGGCTGATCCCGTCATGAGTAAGAGCTTTTTCGAGCCGTGGCAACATCGTCACCCAGGCATCGACGCGGCCTTCCACGAGGTCGCGCAGGCTATCGCTGTCGCCGCTTTCGATGCGTGTCACATCCGCAAGACCAAGCCCGGCCCCTTCCAGACTGCGCGCCAGAAGATAGGTGTGAAACGAGCCGTCAATCAGCGATATGCGCTTTCCCTCGAGATCGGCGGCGGAACGGATCGGGCTGTCGCGCCGCACGAGGATCGCGCCGTTTGCTGGCCTCGGCGCAGAAGCCGCGATATAGGCCGCGGAAAGCCCGCGCGCATCTGCCTCGATTGGCGGCGTCGAGCCCGTGCCACCGAAATGGATTTCGCCCTTTTCCAGAAGCGCCGCGGTATCGCGCCCCTCGCGATAGGGCACGAATTCCGGACCGAATTCCTCAAAGGCGCCGGGCCAGAGCCGGGCGAGCCGCAAATGCAGATTGTTGGGATGGACCCCGATTTTCATGTCGACACCTCATTTCGCAATCAATCTACTTTTTTATAGAATGTTTTCGAGGAACGTTTTGGCGATCCTCTGCGAGAAAGCGAAAGAGAAATCTACCAATCCTGTAGATTTTAAAAAACGCTTGATCCTGTCAAACTCACCCTAATCAAGCCATTGAAATTTATCGCCATACAATTTACTTTTTTATAGTTTAAAAAATGGGCCTGTAGTCGTGACGAAACCGGTTTCCAATCTCATCTGCCGCAGCGTGGTGGAGGCGAGCGAGCTTTTGAAGCTGGTCGCCAATGCCAATCGCCTGGCCATCGTCTGTTATCTCATGGAAACGGAAGCTTCCGTTTCCGCGCTGGAATATGAACTCGGCATCCAGCAGCCAACGCTTTCCCAGCAGCTTGCCGAATTACGCGACGCCGGCGTGATCGAAGGCTCGCGGGAAGGCAAACAGGTGATCTACCGCGTCACCGATCCGCGCATCGTCCAGCTGGTTCTGACATTGCGCGGTCTTTATACTGACCTTTCCGACGTGACCGGCAAGAAAAGCAGGCGGGCTTTGCCGTTAGACGAGGCGATGTTCGATTAGGATGATAGACCTTTACACCTGGATCACTCCCAACGGCCTGAAAATCTCGATTGCGCTGGAAGAACTCGGCCTGCCCTATGTCAGCCACGCCATCGACATCGAAAAAGGCGAGCAATTCTCAGCCGACTATACCCGCATCAATCCCGGCTCGAAAATCCCCGCGATCGTCGATCGCGACAATGGCACCATCCTGACGGAATCGAACGCGATCCTGATCTATCTCGCCAAAAAGGCCGGGCGGCTCAAGCCCGT
This sequence comes from Agrobacterium sp. CCNWLW32, assembly GCF_037083425.1. Classification (NCBI taxonomy): domain Bacteria; kingdom Pseudomonadati; phylum Pseudomonadota; class Alphaproteobacteria; order Hyphomicrobiales; family Rhizobiaceae; genus Agrobacterium; species Agrobacterium sp. CCNWLW32. The sequence continues at coordinate 78,613 of NZ_JBAOJM010000010.1, read as the reverse complement.
CTCTGCCGCCTCACGGCTGACAGTCACCGAATGGCTGATGTGGCAGGCCGCCAACTTCGGCCCGACGCTCGGTTACGCCCATTATTTCCTGACCTACAATGCCGGAAAAGCACCCTTTGCCGAGACGCGTTTCGCCTCGGATACGGAGCGCCTCTATCTGACGCTGAACGACCGTTTGACCGAGCGGGAGTTTGTCGGCGATGATTTTTCCATAGCCGATATTGCCATCTGGCCATGGGTCTCGCGTTTCCCTCGCCATAAAATCGACCTCAATGATTTCCCGGCGGTAAAGCAGTGGTATCGCCAGCTCGGACAACGCGAAACCTTCCAGCGCGGTTACCGCGTGCCTTTCGCGACTTCCGACGTACCGGGTCTTTAACCTGCTTCAGCAGGCGACAAGGTGGCCGGGCGAGACCTCGCGATACTCACGCGGTTTCACCACGTAATCGACCGCGCGGATCGGGCTTTTCAGCTCGTCATTCGCGGCATTTCGCCGGGTATTTCTGCGGTCCGGGTCCGGCACCGGCACGGCAGCCATCAGCTTGCGGGTATAGTCATGCTGCGGATTATCGAACACCGCCGCGCGCGGGCCGATCTCGACGATTTCGCCGAGATACATCACCGCGACACGGTGACTGACGCGTTCCACCACCGCCATGTCATGGCTGATGAACAGGAAGGCAAGATCGAGGCTCTGCTGCAAATCCAGCATCAGGTTGATGACCTGCGCCTTGATCGAAACATCAAGCGCCGAAACGCTCTCATCGGCGACAATCACCTTCGGCTGGAGCGCTAGCGCGCGGGCGATGCAGATACGTTGCCGCTGACCGCCCGAGAATTCGTGGGGGTAACGCACCGCCATATCGGGCGAGAGACCAACCTTTTTGAGCATATCGGCCACCACATCCTTCGCCTCACGGGCGCTTCCCATGCGGTGTTCCAGAAAGGGTTCGGCAATCGCCGCACCCACGGTCATGCGCGGATTGAGCGAGGCATATGGGTCCTGAAAGATCATCTGCACCGTCTTGCGCATCTCGCGCATGCCTGATTTGTCGAGAGCGAGAATATTCTCGCCATTGACCACCACCGAACCGGCAGTCGGCTCGATCAACCGCATGATGGCTCGTCCCGTCGTCGATTTGCCGCAACCACTTTCGCCGACCAATGACAATGTTTCGCCGGCCCGCAGATCAAAGGACACGTTTTCCACCGCATGCACGCGACCGCTGAGCCGGCCTAACAAACCGGAGTGAATATCGAAGTGTTTGGTCAGCCCCTCCACCTTGAGCACTGGCTGGGCGCTAGCGTCGACGGTATCGCCCGGGCGCGCCGGCTGCTGCGTTTCGCCTGTGGTGGTGTTGACGATGGGAAACCGGAGCGGTCTTTCCTCACCCGTCATGGAACCCAGAACCGGAACGGCGGACAAAAGCGCGCGGGTATAGGGATGTTTGCCGCGATGGAAGATATCGGCCGTCGCGCCGACTTCCACCTGCTCGCCGCGATACATGACGACGGTGCGGTCGGCGATCTCAGCCACCACACCCATATCATGGGTGATGAACAGAACCGACGTGCCTTCCTCTTCCTGAAGCGTCTTGATGAGGTCCAGTATCTGGCCCTGAATGGTCACATCGAGCGCAGTCGTCGGCTCGTCGGCGATCAGGAGTTTCGGCCGGGACGCAAGCGCCATGGCGATCATCACGCGCTGGCGCATGCCGCCGGAAAAGCGATGCGGATATTCATCGAAACGCGATGCGGCTGAGGGAATGCGGACCTTTTCGAGAAGGCGGATCGTCTCAGTCCGCGCATCCGCCCTGGACATCGGCTGATGGCACAACAAGGCTTCGGAAATCTGGTCACCGATGGTGAATAGCGGATTGAGGCTGGTCATCGGCTCCTGGAAGATCATCGCCACCTCGTTGCCCCGCACCTGCCGCATGGCATCTTCGAAAAGCGACAGCAGGTTGCGTCCGCCAAGCAGGATTTCGCCCTGAACCCTGCTGCTTTCACGATCCAGTAACCGCATGATGGAGAGCGAGGTGACGCTTTTGCCCGAGCCACTTTCACCGACGATCGCGACCGTCTCGCCCGGCCCGACATCGAAGGAAATATCACGAACCACGGGTTTCCAGCCGCCATCCACGTGAAAAGACGTGGTGAGATTGCGGACGGAAAGCACCGGCTCATTGGCACCAAAGGGTGCTGCCTGCGGCATGGTCATGATCGTTCCCTTCTATTTATTCTGGTTGCAATGCTTGGGCGGGCAGTTGCCGCGAGTTTCTTCTCCCCAAGGGGGAGAAGGTGGCCCGAAGGGTCGGATGAGGGGGCAACGTTGCCGTATCTCACGACCCTTGCCCCCTCATCCCACTGCCGCGACCTTGTCCCCCTCAGGGAGAAGAAACAAGTGGCACCCGCTCGCTTCACTTAATCCGGCCAGCGCAGCATGCCGTCGAAACGGTGGCGGCTGCGGTCGTCGAACGGAGTAGCAATCACCTCGTTGGAGGCGCGCGCCTTGTCCAGTTCCTCCGCCAGACGCGAAGCCACGATGGTTTCCTGTCCGGGATGAAGGTTGCATGGGTCGAGATAGAAATAGCGATGCTCCACCTCGTGGTCGCGGGTAATGATCGGCGGATTGCCTCTCGCTAGTGCCGTTGTCAGGTCCCAGGCGGTGATATGCGCTTCCTCGGCATTGATGATAACGCGCAGCCTGTCGAGCGGGTTATTGGTCGGATCCGGCTCGATCAGCGCCGTCACACCCGGACGACCATCCAGCGTTTCCTTCCAGAGATTGAGATAGCCGGTCTCACGCTCACGGATGCCGGCATGGTCGCGCTTTTCCCAGGCTTCCAGCGCCGCCATGACGCCGTAGATGCTTTCTTTGCCGACCTTCATGCCGCGGCCGATGCCCATATTCTGCAGGAAGGCGTTGCGCACCAACTCCTTACTTCCTGCCACGATGCCGGAGGTGGGGCCGCCGAGGAACTTATGGCCGGAATAGAGCACGACATCCGCGCCCGTTGCCAGAAACAGCTTCAGATCATATTCGGAAGCCGCATCAACGATAACCGGCACGCCCTTGGCGTGGGCAATCTCGACAAATTCGGAAAGATGCAGCAGGCCGTAATCAACAACATGGTGCGAGATGACATAAACCGCCGCCGCCGTCTTTTCGGTGATGGCGTTTTCCATGTGGAACCGGTGGGTGGATGTCGCTTGCCCGACCAGGACCACCTTGCCACCGGCGAGCCGGATTGCCTGATCCACCGGCGCGCCGTAGCTCACCACATGCCCCATCTGCACCAGCACCTCGTTCTTTTCCGGTGCGGTATCAGGCAGCTTTTCGATGGCCAGGAGATTGTTGCCGGTGATGGCCCCCGCAACCGCAAGGCTTATCCCGGAAGAGCAGGACGCCGTGACGAAACCGGCCTCGCCGCCCGTCAGCCTTGCAATGATCGCGCTCGCCTTGCGTTGCAGATCATTGATTTCGACGAATTGCGGCAGGATGGTCGCCATGGCCTGAACGGCCTCGGGAACGACAATCGACGCGCCCAGCGAGGTCATGGTGCCCGAGACGTTGATGACCGGGCGAAGGCCGATCCTGCTTCTGATATCCTCGGTCATGTCTTTCTCCTGTCTTTGCGATGCGCTGGGCATCGACATATATGCCATAATAATGTAATAGCTTCTCAAAATTCATGAGGAGCCGGAAATTGGACGCCCATAAGCTGGACGAAATGCCTTCAACCGCCGTGTCTCCCACGGAAGAAACCCCGGACGCGAAGACGGCCAAACGCTCGCGCGTCAGCGGTATCGACCGCGCTCTTCAGGTTATTGATTATCTTTACGAAACCGGATCGCCCGCCGGCGCTTACGCCATTGCCAAGGCAATCAAGGCGCCGCTTTCCACCGTCTATGTGATCGTCGACGATCTCGTCGAAAAGAACATGCTGGCCCGCAATGCCGACGGCAACATCTGGCTCGGCGCGCGGCTTTATCACTACGGCCTTGCCTATGCCCGCTCGCTGGATTTCATGGGTGTTGCCACGCATGAAATGCATGATCTCTGCCGCCACGCTGGCGAAACCGTCCAGCTTTGCGGTCGCGACGGCGACCATATGCTTGTTCTGGCCATGGCCGATGGGCCGAGCCATTTCCAGGTCGCGTCCCGCGTCGGCACCCGTGTTCCGCTGAACTGGACGGCGTCCGGCCGCCTGCTGGTCGGCCATCTGCCGGAGGCGGAACGTCTCGAACTTTTCCGGCGCTGCGCCCGTTCTTCGCCGACTGGCCGCGCGGAGATCAACCCGGAGACGCTCTCGCAATCGGCGGCGGCCGCCTTTCATGACCGGCTGTCGATACAGGTCGCCGAATCCGATTACGCCGTCGCCTGCATAGCCTCGCCGATCTGCGATAACAGGGGTGAATGCGTCGCGACGATCTCCATCGTGCTGCCGGAACAGAAGGTGCTGGCGGACGAGAACCACTACACCGAACAGGTCAGGGTCTCGGCGGAACGGATCGAAAAGCTGATGGGCTGGCGCAACCATTAAATAGCCTCACCCCTTGAGCGCGACGATCGCTTCGATCTCGACGGTGATATTGCCCGGCAATGAGCCGAAACCTACGGCGGAACGAGCATGTTGCCCGGCATCGCCGAACACGTTGATGAAGAGATCGGAGCAGCCGTTGATGACGCTCGGATGATCGCGGAAATCGCTGACGGCATTGACCATGCCGAGCAGCTTGACCACCTTCTTCACCCGCGCCAGATCCCCCAACGCCTCATGCATGACGGCAAGCAGATTGATGCCGGTGAGGCGCGCATGGTTATAGGCCTCTTCCAGCCCGATTTCCGCGCCCACCTTGCCGGCATAAAGATGGCCGTTTTCCTCCCGCGGCCCCTGCCCCGAGAGGTAAAGCATGTTGCCTTCCACCACATGGGTGACGAAATTGGCAATCGGCGGCGGCGGCGGCGGCAGGGAGATGCCGAGCGCGGCAAGCCGGTCATAGGGCGAAAGATGCTCTTCTGCATCAAGCGAAGACTGTTTCACGCGAATTCCTCATAATGCCGGGACGGGTATCCCGTCGTGTCTGCGGAAGGCGAAAGGCAATGCCCTCCGCCGTTCCAGTCGGGGTCAGCGCCAGGAATAACCATGGCTGTGGCGCACAAGCTTGCGCGCCCTCGGGATATAGCGGCTGGCGGTGATCGCTTCCGCGCCGATGACCGCATAACGCGGCTCGAACAGGCGCTTCAAACGCGACACGTCACCATTGGAATCGGTCGCTTCGAGATCGGCATCGACAAGATCGAAGACAGTGAAATCAGCGCGCTGGCCGACATCGAGGCGGTTTTCCATATCGAGGCGAATGATGGAGGCCGGGTTGCGGGTGACGGCTTCGACCACCTTTTCGAAGGGCATATCGACCGACAGCAGCTTCGACATGGTCGTCGCGAGATCCCAGACCGGGAAATTCATCGAATGGCCATGCAAATCCGTGGAGATCGAGAAGGGCAAAAGGCCACGCGCAATCGCCGCTTCCGCCACCTTGAAGGAGAAGGATGCGCCGCCATGGCCGATATCCAGCCGGATGCCTTCACCGGCGCAGCGTTCGGCAAGGTTGAACAGGTCCTCGTCTTCCATGATGCTGGAGCCCGACTTGCCGTTGAAGCAATGCGTCACGACATCGCCGGGGCCGAGAATTTCCAGCACCTCGTCGTAGAGTGCCGGCGGTTCGCCCACATGCACCATCATCGGCACTTTCAGGATCTTGGCGATCTTCTTGCCGAGCTTGACCGGCGTCACACCCCAGGAGCCGGTGATGACGTGGCTCGCACGCACCTTGATACCGACAATATGCTCGCTGTTTTCGGCGTAACATTCGAGGATTCGATCAAGGTCGATATCCTTGATGTCGCGCAGTTCCGGCACGCGGTTGCAGGCGACAAGCCCGATGGAGCCGAGATTGAGGAAGGCCTTGATGCGTTCCTTCGAGGGCTCGATGATATATTCGCGGAAACCGTGGAAATTCGCCTCACCCGCCGAACCGGCATCCACCAGCGTGGTCACGCCGCGCTCGGCCCCGCATTCGGAAGGGCGGATGGAGATGTCGGTGCCGCCGTGCCAGATATGGACGTGCAGATCGACCCAGCCGGGCGAGATGAAGGCGCCCTTGGCGTCGATACGCTGCGCATCCGCGGGCGCCTGCAGCGCAGAGCCTACCGCGGCAATCTTGCCATCGCCACCGATCAGAATATCAGTCGAGGCCTGGGACGCCCCCTTTCCGAAACCGACGGGTTTGACATTGGTGAGAAGAATGGGAGCTTGAAGAGGCGCTTTCGCCTGTTCACCGGACGTCATATTACAAATCCCTTCGCAGTCTTGGGTCGAGCATGTCCCGCAGCCCGTCGCCGACCATTTGCAGCGAGAGCACGGAAAAAATGATGGCAAAGCCGGGGAAGTAGGTCATCCAGTCCGCCTGACCGATATATTGGCGGCCGGCGGAAATCATGGTTCCCCAGGTGGGTATTTCAGGGCTGACACCAAGTCCCAGAAACGAAAGGCCGGCCTCGGCCAGCATGGCGCTGGCGAACAGAAAGGTGCACTGCACGAGGATCGGCGAGACGAGATTGCGCAGCACATGCCGCGTCATGATGTGGAAGGTGGAAATGCCAAGCGCCTTGGCCGCCTCCACATAGGGCAATTCGCGGATCACCAGCGTCGAGGCGCGCACGATGCGGGCAAGGCGCGGCGAGTAGACGACGGCAAGAGCAATGATGACAGTCGTCAGCGACGGTCCGAGCGCTGCCACCAGCGCAATCGCCAGCAGAATATCCGGAAAAGCCATCATGGCGTCGATCAGCCGGGCGATCGGCGTATCCAGTTTCTGGAAGAAACCGGCGAGCAGGCCGAGCGTGATGCCGATCAGCGCCGAAAGCGCCACCACCGCGGCCCCGACCAGAAGCGACAGTCTTCCAGCGTAGATGGTGCGGGAGAAGACGTCACGGCCAAACTCATCGGTGCCGAACCAGTAGAGTTCGCTCGGCGGTTTCAGGCGATTGACGATCGACAGTTTCGACGGTGAATAAGGCGCGATCATCGGTGCGAAAACCGCAAGCAGCACGAAGATGAGCAAAACGATGAGACCGGCGGCAACCGTCTTGCGCTTCAGCAGACGCCGAATGAACAGGATGCTCGGGTTGCGCGCCGGCGGGGCGGTGGAAACAATATCGGCCATCAGTAACGAACCCTCGGATCGACCAGCAGGTAGAGCATGTCGATTGCAAAATTGATGAGCACGTAAAGCCCGGCGATGACGAGAAGCGCGCCCTGAATGACCGGATAATCGCGTCGCAACACGGCCGACACGACGAGATTGCCGATGCCGGGCAGGCCGAAGACGGTTTCTGTGACGACCGCGCCGGAAATCAGCACGGCGGCGGTGAGACCAAGCACGGTCAGGATGGGAATGAGCGCATTCTTCAGCGCATGTTTCATCACCACCCGCCGCTCCTTGACACCCTTGGCTCTGGCGGTACGGACGTAATCGTCGCCGAGAACATCCAGCATCGAGGCGCGGGTGAAACGCAGAATGAGGGCCGAGGAAACGAGGCCGAGCGCGATTGCCGGCAAGGTCAGGTGATACATGCGCTCGAGGAAGCTCGCGCCCGGACCGCCATATCCCGAGACCGGGAACATATCGAGCCGGACGGCGAAGAACTGCATGAGGATGAGGCCGAGCCAGAAGCTTGGAATGCTCGCCGCCAGCATCGCAATGGTGGTGGCGGCCTGATCCACGAAGGAACCGCGCCGGTAAGCGGCATAGATGCCGATCGGAAGCGCGATGACGCTGGCGATCAGCAGCGAAAAGATCGTCAGGAAGAATGTCGGCTCCGCCCGGTCCAGCAGGGCCGATCCAACAGGCATGTTGAGAAAGATCGACTGGCCGAGATCGCCCTTCAGCAATTGGCCGATATAATAGACATATTGCACGCCAAGCGACTGATCGAGACCGAGCCGGGTGCGCAGCTCCGTTATGTCCTGCGCCGAGGCATCCGGCCCCAGCATCACGGCGGCCGGGTCTCCGGGTGTGACGCGCAGAATGACGAAGACAATGGTGACGACGAGGAACATCACCACGACCATTCCGGCAAGTCTCTGGAAAATATACCGTATCACGAATAAGGGCTCCCAATGGCACAAGCGGCGGACTGCTCATGCGCGATAGTTGAAGCGAAACTGCTGAAGGGTGCCGGCAGCCCGGCACCCGATTGCCGTCCTGGCCTTATTTCGTGACCGAGGCATTCCAGAAATAGGGCCACGGAGCCGGATCGACGCCTTCCAGCTTGTTGGACTTGGCCGCCACGGCATTGAAGTCGCCGATCTTGAGGAGCGGCAGCTCGGCATAGATCGTCTTCTGCACATTGGCCCAGAGCGCGATGCGTTTGTCCGGATCGGCTTCGGAGGTGAAGGCGTCAACCGCAGCCTTGCGCGTCGGCGTGTCCCACCAGCCCGGCGAACTGGTCGAAAGCGCGCCCATCAGCGCCGGTTCAGGCAGGAAGGGGCTGTGGCTGATATAGATGTCCCAGAGCTTCGGGTCGGCGCGGCGTTGCGTCAGCGTCGCCCAGTCCACCACCTGCATATCCACCTTGAAGCCGGCAAGCTTCAGATATTCCGCGGCAACCTGCGCCATCTTGTAGTGGAACTCATATTGGCGGCTAGTGAGAATGCGCAGCGGCTCGCCATTATAACCGGCCGCTTTGAGCTTTTCGGCAGCGGCTTCCGGGTTGCCGACATTGTAGTTGCCCTCGACGCCGTCTTCCGTGTGCCAGGAGAAATTGTCGGGATAATAGGCGCCGTCAAGCGCATAAAAATCCTTGCTGCCGAAAGCGGCTGCCAGCATGTCTTCCATGTTCAACGCCTCGGTTACCGCCTTGCGGACCTCAAGCTTGGAAGAAAGCCCCTCCTTGGTGTTGAACACGAAGACCGGGAAACCGAAAGGCTTCAGCATCAGCGGCTGCGACGCCGCCGACGACTTCACCTTGTCGAAGGATTCCACCGGAATGGAATCGACATAGTCATACTGGCCGGAAACAGCGGCTTCGACGCGGGTGTTCGGATCGGGTACCGGAACGAAGCGGATTTCATCGAGATATTGATGGCGTGCGCCACCATAACCGTCGCTTTCGCCGTCGCGGGACTTATAGCCGTCGAAACGGACGAGCTGGATATACTGGTCGGCCTTGCGTTCCTTCAGCATATAGGGACCGGTGCCGATGAATTCGGCCATTGGCTCCGCCTGCTTTTCAGCGGGCAGGATGATCGCCGCCGAATTGTTGAAGGCGAGCAGCGAGGTCAGCGGCGCATAGGGCTGCTTGAGGGTGATCGCCACCGTCCCTGCGTCAGGCGCGGAGATATTTTCGATGAAGCCGGCTGCCTGCTTGCCGCGCGAGGCGATCTTCATCCAGCGGCCAAGCGAGGCGACGACATCTTCGGACGTCATGTCGCTGCCGTCATGGAACTTGATGCCCTGCCGCAGCTTGATCGTGTAGGTTCTACCATCAGCACTGATCTCGGGCAGGCTTTCCGCCAGAAGCGGCGTCACCTTCCAGCCCTTGTCGAAGGTATAGAGTGTTTCGAAAATATGCTGCGTGACGATGCCGACGAGATCGGCGGTAGACGCCATGGGATCAAGTGTCGGCGGCTCACCGATCGTCGCGACATTGATGACGCCGCCCTTCTCCGCGGCCATCATTACGTTAGGTGCCAACAGCAAAGCGACAGTGGCGAGAAATGCAAGTTTACGTCTCATGGTCAAGCTCCCAGCTCTTATGTGTTCCATTATTATGTTATATGCATCTTTATAACAGAATATCTTGATACATCGCCGTGTCAATGAGAATGAGGCATGGCGATGAGTTTCCGTGATCGGCGAAACGCGAGGCAGGTTTGCGCGGGAGGCGGCAACAGGTTGTAAGGTGATGGAAAAATGGGGATTTTACCCAAAATACAGCGCACCAAAAAATCCAACTCTTCCAGCCGGGACGGCGGGAATGACGGCAAGCGTTCGGCTGTAAAGGAAGAAAGGGAATTAAGAAGGTTGGATATTTCGCATTTGCGAACAAAGTGCTATTAAAGATCGGACCAACATCAGATCACCACACACATACCAGCACATTTTTATTATTCGTTACGCCATTCTCCGCCGCCAGCCGTATTTTAAAAGGCTGCACATAGACCTGATACTCTACACCGCCGAACTTTATTCCAGGGCGGAACATTAATTTTTATTACGTTGAAATTATTGAGGAAATTATGAAGACGGCAATCGTGCATGACTGGCTCACCGACAGAGGTGGCGCCGAAAAAGTGCTTCACAACCTTCTTGAGATTTATCCTCACGCGGACCTCTACTGCCTCGTCGATTTCATGAGCGAGCGGGACCGGGGGTTTCTCGGCGGGCGTCCCGTCAACACCTCCTTCATCCAGAAACTGCCCTTCGCCCGAAAAAAATACCGCTCCTATCTGCCACTGATGCCGCTCGCCATCGAACAGTTCGATCTGAGCGGCTATGATCTGGTGATTTCCTCGAGCTACGCGGTCGCCAAGGGCGTCATCACCGGGCCGGGCCAGTTTCACGTCTCCTATATCCATAGCCCCATCCGCTACGCCTGGGACCTGCAGCACCAATATCTCAAGGAAACCAGATTGACGCGCGGCTTCGCCTCATGGATCGCGCGCGCCGTTCTTCACTATATCCGCATGTGGGACATCCGCACCGCCAACGGCGTCGACCTGATGACGGTCAATTCCAAATTCATCCGCAACCGGGTGCGCAAGTGTTATGGCCGCGATTCCACCGTGATCTATCCGCCGGTGGACACGTCCCATCTTTCCCCGTCCGACCTCAAGGGTGACTATTTCGTCACGGCGTCGCGGCTGGTGCCTTACAAGAAGGTGCACCTTATCGTGGAAGCCTTTGCAAAGATGCCGGACAAACGGCTGGTCGTCATCGGCGACGGACCGGACATGAAACGCATCCGCGAAATCGCCGCGCCGAATGTCGAAATCCTCGGTTTCGTCGGCAATGAGGAGCTTCACAAATATATGGCCGAGGCCAAGGCCTTTGTCTTTGCGGCAGAAGACGATTTCGGCATCGTGCCCGTCGAATCCCAGGCGCTCGGCACACCGGTCATCGCCTATGGCAAAGGTGGCGTTCTGGAAACCGTCGTTCCTCTCGGCGCCTCCAACCATCCGACTGGCCTTTATTTCGGTGAGCAGACACCGGAAGCGATCTGCGCCGCCGTACAGGAATTCGTCGACAATTCCGATCGCTTCGACAAGAACGCCTGCATCAACAATGCCGCTCGCTTCTCACGTGAGCGTTTCCTGCGGGAATTTGCGGATACCGTGAATTTCGCGCTGGCTGAGCGGGCATGACGAGCTAATAAAAACATTTATAAAACAATTGATTAGAACTCAATTGAATCAACCGCAAAAGAAACCGCGCAAGCGTGACAAAACTGCACTAGCGCAATGCGGTAATCAAAGAGATTATGGCAGCCGACTGAATATTGAAGCACAACAATACCGACACCATCAGGGGATTAAAACATCGTGCCTCGCCCGAAATTTTTCGGCGCAGTTGAGCGATGATCAACTTGAAGCATCGCCTGAAACTGGGCATATGCCTGATTGGCAGGCGTAAACATCTCGGGACGCGATTCCGCTAAACGGATGTAATACCGGTTTTGATTTTCTTTACCGGTGTCATTTATGAAGTGCTTATTTTTAAAAACTTATACGATGTCCGGATTATTTCTGCTTTTCGGACGGCATTCATTTCGAGGACCAAATGCGTTTATTGAATGTTTCGATTCTGCTTGCCTCCGCAGCACTGGCGGGGTGCACGGTTACAGCGGCCTCAGGGCCCGATGCAGCGTCGATCGAATCTAACGCTTCCGTGAAATTCGCCTCCAAGGACAAGCAGAAAACCGCAGGTGTCGACTATGCGCTGCTCGATATCAACAGCGCCGTTCTCAATTATGTCGGCGATACCACAACCACGACGCTGCTCGGCAGTTTCGGCGGCGGCAAGGGCGGCGTTCCGGCCCTGCCGATGGGTGTCGGCGACGTGGTGCAGGTCGCGATCTTTGAAAGCCAGGCCGGCGGCCTGTTTATCCCGAACGACGCGGGCAGCCGTCCCGGCAACTTCATCAGCCTGCCGAACCAGACGGTGGACCGGGAAGGCAATATCAGCGTTCCCTATGCGGGCAAGATTCGCGCCACCGGCCGCAATGTGGAGGATGTCCAGAGCGAAATCGAGGAACGGCTCGCCAACCGCGCCATCGAGCCGCAGGTTCTCATCACCAAGATTTCCAGCCGCTCCGCGCAGGCCTCCGTGCTGGGTGACGTCAAGGAGCCGACCAAGGTTCAGCTTTCGGAAGCAGGAGATCGCGTTCTCGACGTTATCTCCTATGCAAAGGGCCTTAGCGCCCCGAATATCGAATCCTATGTCACGCTGATCCGCCGCGGCAAGACCGCGCGCGTCAACTACAACCACCTCGTCAGCACGCCGTCCGAAAACATCTATGTGGTTCCGGGCGACACGATCATGGTGGAGCGTGAGCGCCGCACCTATCTCGCCTTCGGCGCTTCGGGCCTGAATGGACGTTTCGAGTTCGAGGACGCCGATCTCAAGCTTTCGGATGCACTCGGCAAAGCGGGCGGGCTGCTCGATTCCCGTGCCGACCCCGCCCAGGTCTATGTCTATCGTATCGTCAAGCGCGATCTTCTCGTGAAGCTCGGCATCAACACGTCCAAGTTCCCCGGACAGGACGTTCCGGTCATCTTCCGCGCCAATCTGCGCGATCCGTCGACCTTCTTCGCCGCCACCAAGTTCCCGATGCAGGATCGCGACATCATCTACGTCACCAATTCGCAGGCCACCGAACTCTACAAGTTCCTGGATCTCGTCGGCTCCGTTCCGGCAACGACGGGCAATGTTGCCGAGGACGTGCTTGCCACGCGCAACGCCATCCGGGCCTTCTGATCGTCGGTTTCTCGCCACTTGTACCAAAGCCGCCCCGGAAACGAGGCGGCTTTTTCTTTGGCCGGAACCGGCGGCGAAGGTGAAGTGATCAAGCATGGGCTTTCGGCACGGACCGAAACCGTCTGCCCCCTGAAAGACAACGCATATAGCGACGGTCATTGTCGCCGCCATTACAAAAGTTTAAGGTGATTTCGCAGCGCATTGGGTGTCTTGTGGGGGAGAGCTGCTCCCAAGGCTTACCGCACATGTTCGGGAAACATGTATCGCTCTCATTACGCGGAATCGTCAGATGAAACGTTTCTGGACCGCCCTCAGCGTTCTTGCCATTGCAGCCGCCGGTACCTGGTATTTTAGGGATCGCTTGCCGCTCGACCAAGTTCCTTACCTTAAACAATTCGCCAGCGTTTCGCAGCAGGCGAACACCGAACCGGCGGCACAATCGGCCCAGAGCGGCCAGCCAGCCCGACAGCAGGGACAAAGACAGGGTGGAGGGCGACGCAATGGCGGGCCACCCACCGTCAGCACCATCGCCGTCAGCAAGGCGACGCTGCCGATGGATGCAACGGCGACGGGCTGGGCGGTTGCGGCCGACATCACCAATATCGCGCCGCTTCAGGCCGGCCTCGTTACCGAAATCGAGGCGAAGGATGGCCAGCACATCGAGGCAGGCGATCTGATCCTCAAGATGGACGATCGCATCGCCCGCGCCGCCGTCGACAAGGACAAAGCCAATATCGCAGCTGATCAGGCAACGCTTGAGCAGACGGAGGCAGCCTTCCAGCGCGCCGCCAATCTGGTCAAGCAAAGCGCGGAATCGCAACAGGTGCTGGATCAGGCCAGGGCAGCGCGCGACAGCGCCAGCGCCAAGATCGATGCCGACAAGGCAACGCTCGCCTCAGATCAGGTGACGCTCGAGCATATGGAAATCCGCGCGCCTTTCGACGGACGGCTCGGCGACATCACTGTCAGCCCCGGCGCCTATCTCAGCGCAGGCGTCAATATCGTGACAATCACCAAATACGATCCGATCTCGGTCAGTTTCCGGCTTTCGCAACGCTATCTGCCGCAACTGCGTGAAGGCGTGACAAAAGACACCGCTGTTGATGTCGATCCGGCGGCAACGGGTGGCGAGCCGATGAGCGGTGTGCTGCGGTTCTACGACAATACGGTGGACCAGACCTCCGGCACCGTGCTGGCCAAGGCGGAATTCAAGAATGATCGCGGTCTTTTATGGCCCGGCCAGTCCGTCAACGTCACGGCTCATTTTGTTTCGGATGAGGAGATGATCGTCGTGCCGACGGTCGCCGTGCGGCCCGGTCCGAAGGGCAATTTCGTCTATACCGTCGATAGCGACCATCATGCCCATATGACGCCGGTGGAAGTCGCCCGTTCGAATGGCGATCTCACGGCCATCGCGAGCGGCCTGAACGGCGGTGAGCATATAATCGTCGAGGGCCAATCGGAACTTGCCGATGGCCAGCTCGTCGTCGAGCAATTTTCCGACAAGGGCGGCGCGGCCGGTAATCTGGCCGCCAATATTCCGCAGGAAAAGGTTGGCGGCCAATGATCCCGAATTTCTGCATCAACCGGCCCGTTGCCACCACGCTTCTTGCCATAGGCCTGATACTGGCAGGGCTCGCCGGCTTCCGCCTGCTGCCCGTTGCCGCCCTGCCGAAAGTGGACTTTCCGACGATCAATGTCTCGTCATCGCTGTCAGGCGCTTCGCCGCAAACCATGGCCACCTCGGTCACCACGCCGCTGGTGAAGCAGTTCGAAACCATTCCCGGCGTCAGCGAAATCAGCGCCACCAACACGCTCGGCAACAGCTCGATCGTGCTGCAGTTTGATCTCAACCGCGATATCGATGCTGCGGCCGCCGATGTGCAGGCGGCAATCTCGCGCGCGCAGCGGCAGTTGCCGAGCAACATGACGACGACGCCGAGCTATCGCAAAACCAACCCGGCCGATGCGCCGCTGCTGCTGCTCGCTGTCAACAGCAAGGAAATGCCCACCAGCAAAGTGGACGAAATCGCCGAAAACATCATCTCGCCACTTCTTTCCACCATTTCGGGCGTCGCGCAGGTCAGTATTTATGGCTCTCAGACCTACGCCGTGCGCATCGGCCTTGATCCGACGCAGCTTCAGGCAAGAGGCCTCGGTGTCGACACCGTCACCACGGCCATCGCTCAAGCCAACAATCAGGTGCCTGTCGGCGCCCTGCAAAACGAAAATCAACGCCTGACGATCGAGGCGGACACGCAACGCACCAATGCCGAGGCGTTCCGCTCGCTGGTCGTTTCAACGACCAACGGCGCAAGGATTCACCTCGGTGATATCGCCAATGTCACCGACAGCATCGACAACACCAATGCCGGCAGCTGGTTCGATGGCGAACAGGCCATCATTCTCGCCGTGCAGCGTCAACCGGATGCCAATACAGTCGAGGTTGTTGACGCGATCAAGGCCAAGCTTCCGGCGCTTCACCAGCAATTACCGCCTTCAGTCAATATCAACGTCATGAATGATGCCTCGACTGCGATCAAGGACGCAATCTCGGACGTGCAGTTCACGCTGTTCCTCACCATCGGGCTGGTGGTGGCTGTCATTTATCTCTTCACCGGACACCTGACGGCAACCATCATTCCGGGGCTTGCCGTGCCTCTGTCGCTCATCACCGCCTTCGGCATGATGTATGTCCTGGGTTACAGCATCGACAATATTTCACTGCTCGGACTAACCCTGTCCGTGGGGCTGGTGGTGGACGATGCCATCGTCATGCTGGAAAACATCCTGCGCCTGCATGAAAAAGGCCTGCCCATGCGGGAAGCCGCCCTTCAGGGCGCGGCAGAGGTCAGCAGCACCATTCTGTCCATGTCCATCTCGCTGGTTGCCGTCTTCATTCCCATCTTGTTGATGGGCGGCGTCATCGGCAGGCTCTTTAACGAGTTCGGCATGGTCGTCACGCTGGCGATCATGGCCTCGGCACTGGTGTCGCTGACGGTGACGCCGATGCTCGCTTCACGCCTCTCCGGCCATTCCTCCAGACCACCGGCGATCATCCGCTGGTTCGATGCGGGTTTCGAACGTACGCTACGCGCCTATGGTCGCGCCGTCGGCTGGTGCCTTTCCCATCGCCGCATCGTTTTGGCGTCATTTCTCGCCTCGGTCGCGGCATCGCTTTATCTCTTCGAAACCCTGCCCTCCAGCTTCTTCCCCCAGGAAGATATTGGCCGTCTTTCGGTCTCGACACAGGCGCGTGAGGATATTTCCTACACGGCGATGCGTGACCTGCAGGCTCAGGTCGCCGATCAGATCCGCAAGAATCCGGCCGTGGTGCACGTCACCTCCATTGTGGGCGGCAATTCCCGTAACCCGCTGAACAACGGCTCGATGTTCGTGGAACTGAAGCCGAAGGAAGAGCGTGCGCCGCTGAGCCAGGTGCTCACGGAACTTGGGCAGGCCACATCGAAAGTGGCGGGCATCCGCACCTATATCAATCCGCAGCAGAGCCTGCGTTTCGGCGGGCGCAGCTCCGCCAGCCAATACCAGCTCGTCGTTCAGGGCCTGAATGCCGACACGACCAATGAATGGTCGAACAAGCTGATGGAGGCGATGCGCCGCGATCACACCTTCACGTCAGTTACCTCGGATGCCCAGAATGGAGCGATCGCCGCAACGATTTCCGTCGATCCGGAAAAGGCGGCCGCCTTCGGCATCACCAATGACCAGCTGCGCAAGACGCTGGAAATGTCTTTTGGCGGTTATACGGCGGCGCAGATCCAGTCCACCGGCGACAGCTACGACGTTATCGTGGAATTCGACAGCTCCAAACCGTGGAACGATGATTTCCTCAGCGATATCAACATTCTCTCCGCAAAATCGGGCGTTCTGGTTCCGCTTTCAAACTTCGCCACCCTCACCCGCACACAGGCGCCTGTGACCATCAACCAGACGGGCCAGCTCGTCTCCACGACGATTTCCTTCAACCTGCCTGACGGCGTGGCGCTTTCCGATGCCACAAGCCGGATCGATCAGATCAAGAGCACGATAGGCCTGCCGCAGGATGTCTTCACCAGCTATGGCGGCACGGCGGCGATCTTCCAGCAGAGCCAGGGCAATACCGGCATTCTCATTCTGGCGGCGGTGCTGACCATCTATGTGGTTCTCGGCGTGCTCTACGAAAGCTTCATCCACCCGCTGACCATCCTCTCCGGCCTGCCGGCGGCGGCCTTCGGCGCGCTGGTGGCGCTGAAGGTGATGGGCATGGATTTCTCGATCATCGCGCTGATCGGCCTGCTGATGCTGATCGGCATCGTCAAGAAAAACGCGATCATGATGATCGACGTGGCGGTGGAATTGATGCGCGAAAAGGCCGAACCACCGGCTACAGCCATTCACGAAGCCTGCGTGCGCCGGTTCCGACCGATCATGATGACGACCTTCTGCGCACTCCTTGGGGCGCTCCCCATTGCGCTCGGCTCGGGCGCGAGTTCGGAACTGCGCCAGCCGCTCGGTATCGCCGTGGTCGGCGGCCTCATCGTCTCGCAATTGCTGACGCTGTTCATCACGCCTGTCATCTTCGTGGAAATGGACAGGTTTGGCCACTTCCTCACCGGTCTATTTTCCCGCAAAAAATCAGCCGAGAAACATGCTGAACAGCAAAAGCCGGAAGGCGCCGCAGAGCCCGATTCCGTCGCGGCTTAATACAGGCTTCCGAGGCGCTTCAACGCCTCGGAAAAACCTGCCGACTGCAGCTGGAATGAGACGGTTCTTCCCTGCAGGTCCGGGGCTTCGATCGTCAGCGTCTTGCCTGTTTCCAGAGCCGAGACAAGTTCGACGAAGGGCGTGAAAGACACGACACAGCCGACAGGAAGGCAGGTGCTCACCTGCACTTCCTGCAGCCGCACATTGCCGGATTTTATCGAAAAGAGCTTGGTGACAGCCAGACCGAACGGCATGACGATGGTGCCTGAAAGCTGTCCCGGCGTTTTGGAATCATCAAGCCGGAATTCGACCGAGACGACAAGTTTGCGGGTTTTTTCCTCAAGCTGCACCTGCGCAATGGCGCAGAGCGGTTTGGCCGGCGCCGTCTCCGTGGTGTTCGGATCGGCGGGATCTTTTTTCACTGGTGCCGCACAGGCAAGTTGCCAGCTTCCATGAATTTCATGCAGCGGTACGGCCGGGTTCGCGGCTTCCTGCGCACCGGCGTCACCCGCCATGGCCCCGGCGAAGACGGCAACAGCAAGCGCCGCATTCCGCGACTTGTGTGGTCTGAACGACATCAGAAACGGACTCCCAGTTCGGCCGAAGCGGATTGATCCAGCACTCCTGCCCCAAAGACCGCGCCATAACGGAATGTCAAAGTGGCGGAAGGAGCGAGATCGTAGCTGAGCCCCAGGTTAAGCAGCGCAGCATCCTGCGTCATCGCTGTTCCTGCGACGGAAAATCCATCGCCGCCGGTATAAAACAATGTGCTCACCACTGATGGGTCACCATAGGCGTGCCGCCACCCGATATCGAACGTCGCCTGCCCGGACATGTCGTCCAACGAAATATCCTGACGCAAACGCGCACCAAGCGTCGTGTATAGCTGATCATGACTGGCCGAACCGGACGATACTGCGGCAACACCGCCCCTCTCGCCAAAGGCCTCCGTCTCCAGGTTCACATAGCTGACATTGGCATAGGGCTCGATGACGGTGCGATCGAGGTCGAAACGCCAGGCGGCCTCGGCAAAGGCCTGCGTTGTGGATGCACCATAGCTGGCCGTGAGATTTTCCTGCAATGTTGAAAAGGAAAGCGCGCGGCGCGTGTCGATATCCTGAAAGGCATGGGTCGCGCCAAGACGCAGCGATACCGGACCGTTCGTCAGACCCGCATAAGCTGCCACATAATAGCTATCCACATCCGCCGATGCCGACTTCTGGCTTATGCTGTCGTGACCGTAACCCGCGGCCACACCAGCCCGCACGCCGTCATCCAAATCTCCATCCAGACCGATAAGGACGCCCTTACCTTTGATATCAACCGTTGCGCCATTTCTATCGCCGTCGACACGGCCGCGCGATCCGAATCCATTGGACCAGAACGTAAGAGAACCCTCGTCCACACGCTGCGTTCCGCTCCCGCCCGTCGCATTGCCGGCGGGCATGATCGCGCGCGCATCCACGCCGTCGAAGGCGCTGCGCAACCTCTCGAGAATGACAGCCCGCGTCAGCTGGCTGCGATTTATCAATGCCATGGCCAGTGACGGATGCAGCTCGCCGGCAAGCTGCGAAAAGGCGGATTGGGTTTCATTTTGCCCCAGAAACAATGCCGCCTGATAAAGCGCCGGATCTTCCCGTGCCGCCTCAACGGCATTCGCGGCGTTTTGGGCATTCTCCGAGGATGTCTCAGAGGCAAGCAGCCCGGAATCCGGCGATGCACGGTTAAAGGAGAGATATGCGGTGCCGTTATCCGTGCTCTTTGTGACGCTCACAACCAAATAAGCGAATTTCTCGTCCACGCCGGAAAAGGTGCCGGCAATACCGCCCATTGCCGTCAGGATCGGATATTGCGTGCCGAGACTATAGGCTGAATGACTTGCAAGCGGCGTGACAACGAGTTTGACGTTGTTATCGATAGTGACAGCACCGGCGACGGCAATCCTGTCGGAATTGCCGGACGCGTCGATTTCAACCGTATAGGTCGAGCCACTGAAGAATCGCACATCGCCGGTCGAGGTCAGGGTGCCGATCGAATTGCCGGGCGACAGCGTGCCCCCGGAAGCGACAGTCAGCCCGCCGATGGTGCCGGAACCACCAAGCGTCGCGCCGCTGCGGACGGAAACGGCGCTCGCCAGCGAGCCGTTGACGCTGAGCTTGCCCGATGAAACCTCGGTTGCGCCTGAATATGTGCTGTTGCCGGTCACAACCAGATTGCCGTCGCCAGTCTTTTCAAAGGTGCCGGTGCCGCTGACGACATTTGAAAACGTGCCTGCCCCGTCCACAACGAGCTGCGCATCGTTGACGATCTGGCCCGAGCCGAAGCTTCTTGCCGCTCCAGTCAGCGTGCCGGCCGAAATCGTTGTTATACCGGAATAGCTGTTGTTGCCGGCAAGAACGAGATTTCCGCTACCCGTCTTTTCGACAGTACCGGAACCGGTGAGACTATTTGAAAGCGTGCCGGCCCCATCCACGACGAGTTGCCCATTGTTGGCGATCTGGCCAGAACCAAAACTCGTCGCCGTGCCTTTCAAAGTACCGGCAGATATGGTGGTGCCGCCGGAGTAGCTGTTATGGCCTGCGAGTGTGGTGACACCATTCTCCGCGACAACACGTCCGGTCCCAGAAATATTCGCGGAGAGGCTATAATCAGCTTCCGAATGATTGAAAACGATACTGCCGTTGCCGGCGCCGAAAACGATTCCCGCAGCGTCAACCTCACCCGCCGCTCGCGCCGTCAATCCCGCGCGGGCGCCTATGTTCAAGACGCCGGTGGAACCTGCCGCCGCCGCGATGACAATAGTGTGGGCCGCAAGAGCGCCGCCGCCAGTCACCTCGACTGAACCGTTGCCGCCTCCACCGATCACGAGAGCATCGTGGACCTCAACCTGCGAGCCAATACCACCAACATGCAGGAAGCCGTTTGATCCAGCCTGCGTGCCAACAAACAGGCGATTTGTGCCGAGAGAACCGGCATCGGTCACCGTTAAATTCCCACCGCCGCGCCACCCGACATAGGTTGAACCGGAATTGACGAGATTGCTGTCAACGGAGACGGTAACGATCGAACCCGCTCCGATAACGCTCAGCTTGCCGGAAGAGCCGCCAAGCTCGCCGATCGAAAGCTCCTTCGCCCGGATTTCGCCGCCGGTCGTGACGGAAACCTCTCCCGTGGTAGCGTTCTCATATCCGACGATCAGCGTCTTTGCGAGCGTCAGGGTCGAGCCGCCGCCACTGATGTTCACCGCGGCAATCATCGATTTTGTGCCGACAATTGCGCTGTCGCTTGTTACCGTGCCGCCGGTATCGACATGCAGCGAAGCGTCGCCTTCCCAACCCACATCGAGATCACCGGCGTTGTTGAAGGTGCTTCCAGACCCGGAAACCGTGATAGAGCCATCACTCCCCTCTTTTGCCCCGACAACCGTGTTGACGGAATCGACATGACCGCCGGCTTTAACGCTCAGGGAACCAGAGCCGGAAAGGCCGACAGAAAGACCATCGTCTCCGATCGTCCAGGCAGAATCCGCGCCTTCAACAGTGGCAGACCCCCTGGCGCCCGAGACAGCGCCAAGTTGAACCGAAGCACTGTTGATCGCAGCGCCCGCCATTACATCAACTGCACCATCACCGATGGCGCCGCCAGGATCGTTCTCATCACCGCCAATACTCAGATTGCCCGTGATCCACCGGGAATCGCTGCCCGTGACGGTGGCCCGACCGACCGAATGCCGGCCGATCACGACAGCGCCACTGATAACCTCTGCCGCCGTCCCGATAAACATACTTGCCGAGCTTTCATTGCCAACAATCAAGGGGCCGGAGGTTTCCAGAATGGAACCACGGCCGTTGACGGTCAGCGAACCTCCGCTCGATGTCGCGAGATTGCCGATGATGGTGGTCGCAAGACTTTTGACAACACCACCGCTGGAGATCGTCAGAAGCCCGTTGCCGCCATGGCCAATCACCATGTCCTGCGACACGGTAAGGCTGCTCCCGTTCCCCTCGACGGAGACGGTGCCTACGGAATCCATACCATCTGCGATCGCAAATCCGCCGGTCCTGAACGTGCTTGCGCCCAGAATCTGCAATTGATCAAAGTCATCATCCGCCGCGACACCGACAAAAGTGGTGCCGGTATTATCGAAACTCGATAGATTGTCGAGAGTGAGCCAACCATGGCCCGAACCGCCACCCAGGTAGAAATTCCCACCGGAGACCGCCCTGCTGCCGGTGAGGGAGACTTCCCCAATGCCTACGCCGCCAATAAATATGTCATGTTTGTTCGACCAATCGCCGCCGGAAAAATTTAACGTGCCCGCGACCAAATCCTTGTTGCCGAGTTTTGTATTGGAAGTCTTAAGGCCGCCCTCCACTGACAGCGACCCATCCAGAGTAATGCCAATGCCGAGTTCATCGATTTCTGCGACACGCCCGGCGGCTATTGTCGGGCCTTGAGCGTCAATGGCGGCGAGGTCGTTCGCTCCCGGCACACGCGTGTACCCAAACCAGCTACTTGGCGAGAACCAGTCATCCGAGGAAGAGCCAACCCAGGCGATGGATTCTGCAAATGCAGCAGGCGCGATGGCGGAGGACAACGCCAGCGCAAGGAGGCTCGTTGATGCCCGCAAGAAGAACTGCCGGACGGGCCTAAAACCTGAACCGGCCTTCGACGCCTCTTCCCGCCAGAAACCACCGGTCATCAATTTTTCCTCATCGGCGCATCATTTCGCCTGTTAGGTCCGGCGAATCATCTCTTGCAGCCACTTAACCCGGTTTAAGAGATCAGCGTCAGTATAAAAAGCGAAGAATGCTATTTTACTTCGCAAAAAAGGAGCGCGACCAGCGCGCTCCTTAGAAAAGTGGAGTGTTTCCATAATAACGGCATCACTGATACCGAAGTTTCCGGAATGACCGAAGGTTCCGTTATTGCCGGGCGAAGCGACCGAAGGTGCCGCCCGAAAAACACAGCGGATCGCCATCACGATGCGCGGCGCGCAGCACCTCACCGACGATGATGGTGTGGTCGCCCGCATCATGGGCCGCCGCCTGCCGGCACTCGAAACGGGCAAGCGTTCCAGGGATGACCGGCACGCCTTCGTCGTTCAATTCCCAATCCAGATCGTCGAAGGCACGGCCGTTGCGGGTAAAGCGGGCGCTCAGCACGTCCTGATCCGCGCTCAGAACGTGGATGGCAAAATGGGTCGCACCGCTGAAGGCCTGATAACGGGATGAGCTTTTGGCCGGTGACCAGAGCACCAGCGGCGGATCAAGCGACACGGACGCAAAGCTGTTGACTGTCATGCCGATCGGGCCTTCCGGCGTGGTGGCGGTCACGACAGTCACGCCTGTCGTGAAAGCGCCGAGCGCATTGCGAAAGCTGCGGCTGTTTTCGCCGCCGGGAACGAATACATGCTCATTGGGCATCTTGATCGCCTCTGCCACTGTCATCACGGCACCTCTTTTCCAATCGCAAGGGTGTAGAGTTCGAACCAGGTCTGGCGGTCCATCGTCGCGCGGAGCGCATCGGCCGCGGTTCTGATACGCTCGATATTATTGGTGCCGAGCACCGGCACGATCTTCGCCGGATGACGCAGCAGCCAGGCGATCGCGACAGCCGTCGCATCAACGCCCTGTTCCTTGCCGATGCGCTGCAGGGCAGCCATGGTGCCACCATGAGCACCCGAAAACAGCGAACCGCCGCCAAGCGGCGACCATGCCATCGGAGAAACGCGCTTTTCCTGCAGGAAGGCGAGATCGCCGTTGGTGAAGCAATCCGTCGCAAGGAGGCTCATCTCGATCTGGTTGGTCACCAGCCTGTTGCTCATGGCCGATTGCAGCAGGGAAAAGTCCCAAGGGCGGAAGTTGGAGACGCCGACGGCCTTGGCCTTGCCCGACGCCACCAGCGCATCGAGCGCCTTGCCGGTTTCTTCCGCGTCGATCAGCGGATCCGGGCGATGAATGAGAAGGAGGTCGACATGATCCGTTCCCATGTCGCGAAGCGATGCCTCGACCGAAGCGTTGATGTGGCCGGCCGTCGTATCGTAATGCTTGACGCGCGCGGCTGAGTGACGCCCGGCCGGCGCGACGATGCCGCATTTGGTGACGATTTCGATCTTGTCACGCAGACCCGGTGCAGCCTTCAGGCCGGCGCCGAGAATGGCTTCCGCCGTGTATCCGCCGTAAATATCGGCCTGATCCATGGTGGTGATGCCCTGCGCGAGGCAGGCCTCGATCTTCGCCTGTACATGGGCCGGTGAAGTGTCGGCGTCGTCACCGATGCGCCACATGCCGTAGACGATGCGGCTGAGTTCGAGTTTGTCGGAAAGAGCAATGCGTTCCATCAGTGGCGTTCCCCGTTGCCGAGCGGCGTGGTCGGCGTTTCAGAAGGCACCCGGCCGTAGGCATGCGGCAGGGAGCAGGTTTTCATCTGCGGCAGAACCTTGGTGCCGAAATGTTCCGCCTCGTCAAGATGCGGATAACCGGAAAGGATGAAGGCACGGATACCCATCTTCTGGTAGTCCTCCAGCGCCGAAAGAACCTGATCCGTCGAACCGACCAGCGCCGCGCCGCAGCCGGAGCGCGCCCGGCCGATGCCGGTCCACAGATTGGGTTCGACATAACCGAACTTGTCGGCGAGTTCGCGGGCTCGTGCCTGATGCGACACGCCGAGCGAACCGCTGTCATGAGCGCGGTTGCGGATCAGCTGGCCATACTCATCATCCAGCTTCGAGACCAGATGTTCGGCATATTCGCGGGCTTCCTGCTCGGTATCGCGCACGACCATATGGACACGCAGGCCATAATCCAGCGTGCGTCCATGGGCGGCGGCGCGCTCATTGGCGGCGCGCATGCGGTCTGCCAGTTGATCCTTCGTCTCGGGCCACATCAGATAGACGTCACATTGTGCGCCGCAGAGTTCCAGCGCATCGGGAGAGTAACCACCGAAATAGAGAAGCGGGCCGCCATTTTGCTGGTAGGGTCTTGCCGGTTCGGTCGACACACCCTTGAACTGGTAGATCTCGCCGTCATGATCGATGGTGTCGCGGGTCCAGGCCTGACGCAGAATCTCAACGACCTCGTGGCTGCGCTTGTAACGGAAGGCGCTGTCGGCCACTTCGCCGGGGAAATCGGAGCTGATGACGTTGAGCGTCAGGCGGCCCTTCAGCATGTGATCGAGCGTGGCAACCGTGCGCGCCAGCATGATCGGCTGCATCTCGCCGCAGCGGATCGCCGCAAGGAAATTGATGCGGTCGCTGATCGGCGCACAGCCGGCGACGAAGCTCAGCGTATCCTGCCCGACCTGATAGGACGAAGGGCAGAGAATGTTGCGAAAGCCGAGTTCTTCGGCTTTTTTGACGATATCGGAGCAATGCTCGAAGCTGGAGCGCAGGCTGCCGTCAGGCACGCCGAGATAGGCGTAGTCATCGGAACACAAAGCGGAAAACCAGGAGACCTCGGCAGCATCGAGATCAGCGGATGTAACGGGTACGACGGTCATGCAATTCCTCCTCAAGGCCGCTCTCGTTTTTCTTGCATAACATCAAGAAATATGTAAATCAATGATGTATCAATTTTTGTTTCGGGGGAGGAAACGGCATATGAAACACACTGGCGGCAGCCTGCCCATGTATATGCAGATCGCCGAAATGCTGGTGCGCGAGGTGGCGGCGGGCCGGTTGATCGACGGCGAGAAGCTGGCGCCGGAGCGCGATATGGCGGCCGATCTCGGTATCGCCGTCGGCACGCTGCGCAAGGCGCTTGCTGAACTGCAGGAGCGCGGCCTTCTGGAGCGCGTGCAGGGTTCCGGCAATTACATCCGCGCCGTCAGTGATCCGCAAAGCGTCTATGCCTTCTTCCGCCTCGAACTGATCGAAGGCGGCGGCCTGCCGACGGCGGAGGTTCTGGATGTGGCGCGCCTTGCCAAGCCCGCTGACCTGCCCGCTTTCGGCACATCGGCGGAAGGGCACAGGATCCGCCGCCTGCGGCGCATCGCCGGCAAACCCGCAGCCATCGAGGAGATCTGGCTTGATGGTTCTTACGTCGACACAATCGCCATCGAGAACATGTCGGAATCCCTCTACCTCTATTACCGCACCCGCCTCAACCTCTGGATATCGAAGGCGGAGGATCGCATCGATCTCGGCGACCTGCCCGAATGGGCGCCCGAGGTTTTCGGCCAGAAAGCCGGCGTTTCGGTGCCGCGGGTTCTGCGCCTCAGCCAGGCGCAGGATGGCGCCGTGGCCGAAGTTTCATGGACCTGGTTCGACCATACCGTCGCACGATACGTTTCACGCATACGTTGAGATTGCACAAATTTCGCGTGATCCACATGGATGAAAGAATTTGACGAGAGGCAAGCAAGCAGCAGCCTGCCGTCGGGCTGATTTTGCAGTTATATTTCTTTTAATCAATGAGTTAATAGTTTTTGATTTCTGTCAGAAATAAAATTGATACACTATTGATTTCCTTTTTATGAAAGGTAATATCACGACCTCAGGGAGACAGGCGTTTCGCCATCCCACGATATCGCCAGACAATCGGGATCGATTTTCGAAGATGCGATGCGTGGAATTTGAAGGTTGATACCGGCTATTGCGTCCATTCAAATTCTGGACGCGCCGGTCGTGAGGAGGAAAATATGGCTTCGGTCAGCCTGCGCAAGCTGGACAAGAGTTACGGTGCGCTTCGCATCGTCAAGGGCATCGACCTTGAAATCAACGATGGAGAATTCGTGGTGTTCGTCGGCCCTTCCGGCTGCGGCAAATCCACGACGCTGCGCATGGTCGCGGGGCTGGAAAGCATTACAGACGGCGAGGTGAGGATCGGCGACCGTGTCGTCAACCGGCTCCCGCCGCGCGAACGCGACATCGCCATGGTGTTTCAGGACTATGCGCTTTATCCGCACAAGACGGTGCGCGAAAACATGGGTTTCAGCCTGAAGGTGCGCGGTGTCAGCGCATCGCAGGCCAATGCCAGCATTGACGAGGCGGCGAGGATGCTCGGCATCGAGCACCTTCTCGACCGGCGACCCGGCCAGCTCTCGGGCGGCCAGCGCCAGCGTGTGGCCATGGGCCGCGCCATCGTGCGCCGTCCGCAGGTCTTCCTGTTCGACGAGCCGCTTTCCAATCTGGATGCCAAGCTGCGCGGACAGGTGCGCACGGAAATCAAGCGTCTGCACCAGCAGCTCGGCACCACCATCATTTACGTCACCCACGACCAGGTGGAGGCCATGACGCTGGCGGACCGCATCGTCATCCTTCGCGGCGGCGATATCGAGCAGGTCGGCACACCTGACGAGGTCTATAACCGGCCGGAAAGCGTCTTCGTGGGCGGTTTCGTTGGCGCCCCGGCGATGAATTTCGCCCGCGCAAAGGTGAGCGGCGACCGGCTGGCATTTTCCGATGGCAATTCCCTGCCGATGGCCGCCATCCGGCCATCCCGCGAAACGGGCCTCGACGGGCGTGAAGTCATCGTCGGCATTCGCCCGGAACATTTCGGCCCCGTCGAGGGCTTCGACACGCAGCTTGCGGTCAAGGTGCAGGTTGTGGAACCGCTGGGCTCGGACACGCTCGTCCATTTCAGCCTTGGCGATGCGGCGCTGACCGCACGCATGCCGCCGCAGCTTCGGCCGACGCCGAACGAGGAACTGCGGATCGGCGTCGATCCATCCAAGGTCCATCTTTTCGACGCGGCAACGGAACGCTCTATCCACTGATCGCCCGGCGAAAAATGCTGCGGCCAAGGGTTTAATAATGGGAGGAACACATGACATTCAAAGCTATCCGGGGCAAAGCCCTTATGGGTGCAGCTCTCTGCGCGACCATGCTCGCCTTTTCGGGACAGGCCTTTGCCGATACCGAACTGAAAATCTTCGTTTCCAGCCAGCATCAGCCGGATGTGTGGCGCAAGGCGCTTGATCAATATGAGGGCAAGACGCCGGGTGTGAAGGTGGTCATCGAGACCGGCGGCAACACCTCGGAAATGCAGGCGCAATATCTCAACACCGTCATGTCGGCCAAGGATTCCAGCCTCGACGTGCTGATGCTCGACGTCATCCGCCCGGCACAGTTCGCCACGGCCGGCTGGACCAGCGATTTTGCCGGCAAGGACCTGTCCGCCTACCTGCCGACCTATGCGGAAGCCAACACGGTGGATGGCAAGATCGTGGCGCTGCCCGCCTTCGCCGATTCCATGTTCCTTTATTACCGCAAAGACCTCCTCGACAAATACGGCATCAAGCCGCCGACCACCTGGGACGAGCTGAAGGAAGCTTCCAAGAAGGTGATGGAAGGCGAAAAGAACCCCGAACTTCAGGGCCTGTCCTTCCAGGGTAAGGCGATCGAAGGCGCGGTCTGTACCTTCCTCCTGCCCTACTGGAGCGAAGGCAAGTCCCTGGTTGAAAACGGCAAGCTGAATTTCGACAACAAGGCCGCCGTGGATTCGCTGAAGCTGTGGAAGAGCTTCGTCGACGAAGGCATTTCCAAGAAGAACATTTCGGAAGTGGCAACCGACGATACCCGCAAGGAATTCCAAGCCGGCAAGGTTCTCTTCGCCGTCAACTGGTCCTACGCCTGGACCCATTTCCAGGGCAAGGAATCGCAGGTGAACGACAAGGTCGGCGTCGCCCGCCTGCCCGCCGTCAAAGGCGGCGAGCAGACGACCTGCCTCGGCGGCTGGGAATTCGGCGTTTCCGCCTATTCCAAGCAGCAGGACGAAGCCAAGAAGTTGGTGGAGTATCTCTCGGGTCAGGATGTGTCGAAGTTCATGGCCATCAACGCCGCCCTTCTGCCCACCTATGCCGCACTCTACAAGGATGCGGACGTGACCAAGACGATCCCCTGGTTCGCGGACGCCCTGCCAGTCGTTGAGACCGCGAAGGCCCGCCCCGTGACACCGCGTTACAACGAGGTCAGCGAGACGATCCGCACCACGGTCAATGGCGTGCTTGCCGGCGTGATGACACCGGAAGACGGCGCAAAGCAGATGGAAAGCCGTCTGCGGCGCGTTCTGCGCTAAGCTTTGGGCCGGAAGGCGGCATGCAAACCATGCCCTTTCCGGCCGTTTCGACTGACAGGAATAACGCCGCCTGAACGGCGCGATAAACGGGCCGGATGTGAACCGGTCCGATCGGGAGACGATGACGTGAATCCAGTTGCGGGAGTGGCAGACGTGACAATGCCTGATAGAACCATGGTTCGGGTGGACGAGAAACCGCAGCCGCGCTGGACGCGGTGGCTCGATCTCGGCGACCGGTCGCTGGCCGTGCTTCTGCTGGCGCCGGCGGCGATCCTGCTTTCGCTTATCATCGTTTATCCGGTGGCGCGGCTCGTCTACACCTCGTTTTTCAGCCTGTCGCTGACATCAGGCCTGCCGGCGGAATTCATCGGCTTTGAAAACTACACGGCGATGTTTGACGATCCAATCTTCTGGGAAACGACCTGGAATACGGTTCTGATAACGCTGATCACCGTGCCTGGCGCGCTGTTCATGGGCCTAGGGCTGGCGCTGCTCGCCAACCTCCCCTTCTCCATGCAGTGGCCGATGCGCCTGTCGCTGCTCATTCCCTGGGCGCTGCCGCTCTCTTTTGCCGGCCTCATCTTCGCATGGTTCTTCCATTACGAATATGGCGTGGTCAATGACGTTCTGAACCGGCTGGGCTTTGAAGGCATCATCTGGTTCAACTCGCCGAACTGGGCCTTTGCGGCCATCTGCCTGACGATCATCTGGAAAACTTCGTCGTTCATGGCGCTGATGATCCTCGCCGGCCTTCAGACCATTCC
This sequence comes from Agrobacterium sp. CCNWLW32, assembly GCF_037083425.1. Classification (NCBI taxonomy): domain Bacteria; kingdom Pseudomonadati; phylum Pseudomonadota; class Alphaproteobacteria; order Hyphomicrobiales; family Rhizobiaceae; genus Agrobacterium; species Agrobacterium sp. CCNWLW32. The sequence continues at coordinate 49,080 of NZ_JBAOJM010000010.1, read as the reverse complement.
ACGCTCGCTCTATGAAGCGGCTGATGTGGATGGCGCCGGCAAGGTCCGCCAGTTCTTCGAAATCACCCTGCCGCTTCTCAAGCCCTCGATCGTCGTCGCCCTCATCTTCCGTACGATCACAGCGCTGCAGACCTTTGATATTCCTTACATGATGACCGGCGGCGGCCCCGGCACGTCCACCACGACGCTTGCCATATATATCCACCAGAACACCGTTTCCTTCCTTGATCTCGGTTACGGTTCGGCGCTGGCGGTCATGATGTTTGCGCTCTCCATGTGCGTTACCGCCGTTTATCTCCGCATCATTAGGACGAAGGACTGATCCCATGAGCACCGTTGCAAATTCCGGTCTGTCCTCCGTCTTTTCCGGCAAGCCGCTGCGCTTCATCGCGGCCTCCATCCTGCTGGTCAACGGCTTGTTCCCGGCAATCTGGATCCTCTTCACCTCGCTGAAGACCGAAGCGGAACTGACGGTCAAGCCGATCACGTGGTTTCCGCATGCCCCGACGCTTGCTAACTACATGCAGGCCTTTTCCGACCAGCCGCTGCACCTCTTCCTGTTCAACAGCTTCATGGTAGCCCTGCTCTCCACGGCGCTCACCATTCTGATTTCGGTGCTGGCGGCTTATGCGCTGGCGCGGCTCAACCTCAAATACCGGGCGCTGATCCTCTCACTCATCATCGCCGTTTCCACCTTCCCGCTGGTGACGCTCTTGGTGCCGCTGTTCGAAATCATGCGCGCGCTGAACCTGCTCAACAGCTGGACGGCACTGATTCTGCCTTACACGGTCCTTTCTCTTCCGGTCTGCACGCTGATGCTCGTCTCTTTCTTCGAAAGCATTCCGCGCGATCTCGAAAACGCCGCCATGATCGACGGCTGCACCCGCATCGGCGCACTCTTCAAGGTCGTCGTGCCGCTCTGCGCGCCGGGCGTTTTCACCGCCGGCATCCTCGCCTTCGTCAATGCCTGGGATGAGTTCCTGCTGGCGCTGTCCTTCAATTCCAATCCGGCGCTCCGCACGCTTCCCGTCGGCATCCAGCTGTATCAGGGTGAATTCGCCTTCCCCTGGCCGGTCATTTCGGCGGCGCTGGTGGTCGGCATCGTGCCGGTCGCGATCCTGATCGTCATTTTCCAGGAACGGGTTGTCTCGGGCCTCACCGCCGGTGGTCTCAAGGGCTAAAAGGTTAAGTCATGCATTTCGAAACGACCAAAGACGGCTTCACACTCGCGATCGGCAACCGCACCATCCTTTCCCATTCGTCTGATAATCCGGCCTTCTTCGCCGGTTTCGGCAAGGAGCGGATGGATATGTATCGCGGCAATTTCGATATCGAAGACTATGTCATCGAGCGAACCGCCCTGCGCCATGCGGAGGTCAACGGCGACAGCGTCACGCTCTCATCCTCACCGGGACAGGCACCGCGCCTTCGCCTGACGCTCGACGGCAACGCTATCAGGCTGACGGCTCTAGATGAAACCGTCAACCGCCTCTGGCTGCGCATCGTTGCGAAAACGGACGAGCATGTCTGGGGCGGCGGCGAGCAGATGTCCTATTTCGACATGCGCGGCCGTCGTTTCCCGCTCTGGACCTCCGAGCCGGGGGTCGGCCGCGACAAGACAACCGAAATCACCTTCAAGTCTGACGTCAGCGGCAAGGCGGGCGGTGATTATTACAACACCAACTATCCGCAGCCGACCTGGCTCTCGTCGCGCAAATATGCGCTGCATGTGGAAACGAGCGCCTATTCGGTCTTCGATTTCCGCAATGACGATTTCCACGAAATCGAAATCTGGGCCATCCCTGAAAGGATCGAGTTTTTCGCCGGCGACAGTTTCACCGATATCGTTTCCGCGCTTTCGCTGCGGTTCGGACGCCAGCCGGAATTGCCGGAATGGGTCTATAACGGCGCGATCATCGGGTTAAAGGACGGCGCCAACTCCTTTGCCCGGCTGGAGAAAATCCGCGCGGCCGGAACGAAGGTGTCCGGCCTCTGGTGCGAGGACTGGGTGGGTCTTCGCCAGACATCCTTTGGCGCCCGCCTGTTCTGGGACTGGCAGGCGAATGATACGCGCTATCCGCATCTGCGCCAGAAGATCGCCGAGCTTACCGATCAGGGCATCCGCTTCCTGGGTTACGTGAACCCCTATCTCTGCGTCGACGGCCCGCTTTTCCCGGTCGCCGAAAAGGCTGGTTATTTCGCCACCGACGCCGAGGGAAAAACGGCGCTGGTGGATTTCGGCGAGTTCGATTGCGGTGTGGTCGATTTCACCAATCCGGCCGCCGCCGACTGGTTCGCCGAGGAGATCATCGGCAGGAATATGCTGGATTTCGGCCTTTCCGGCTGGATGGCCGATTTCGGCGAATATCTGCCGATCGATATCACGCTTTCCAATGGCGTCGACGCCAAGCTGATGCACAATGCCTGGCCCACTCTCTGGGCCGAGGTCAATGCGAAGGCCGTCGAGAGCCGGGGAAAGACCGGCGAAGCGCTGTTCTTCATGCGGGCCGGCTTCACGGGCGTGCAGGCCCATTGCCCGCTGATCTGGGGCGGCGACCAGTCTGTCGACTTCTCCCGTCACGACGGCCTGATCACCGTCATCTGCGGCGCGCTTTCCTCCGGCCTTATGGGCAATGCCTATCACCACTCGGACATCGGCGGTTACACCAGCCTGTTCGGCAATGTCAGGACTGCTGAACTCATCATGCGCTGGACGGAGATGGCGGCTTTCACGCCGGTCATGCGCACCCATGAGGGCAACCGCCCGCGCGACAATCTGCAGATCGATCAGGATGAGGCGGTTCTTGCCCATTTCGCCCGTATGACATCCATCTATGTCGCGCTCGCCCCCTATCTGAAGTCGCTCTCCGCCGAGGCTGCAGAGTCGGGCCTGCCGGTGCAACGCCCCCTCTTCCTGCATTATGAGGATGACCGGCAGACCTACGAAATTCAGGACTGCTACCTCTACGGGGCGGACATGCTTGTCGCACCGGTCTGGAAAGCCGGAGAAACGCAACGTTCGCTCTATCTTCCGGGCGACGGCGAATGGGTGCATCTGTGGAGCGGCGCGCATTATCGCGGCGGACGAGACATTACCGTCGAAGCGCCGCTCGGCGAGCCGGCGATATTCTACCGTGCCGATAGCAGCCAGCGGCAGCTGTTTGAAAAACTTCGCACCATCGGCTGAACGATAGCGGGTTCGTTCTCCATCACCCCGTCAGGCGGGGTGATGTGATGGCCTTTTTAAAGAGGGCGGTCATCGCGTCGCTGATGCCCTGCGACGGGCTGACTTCGAAGAACAGTCCTGGAGAAGCACATTGCTGCATGCGTGCGCCGATTTCCGGCTGAAAGGGCGCGATCCAGCTATTGTACCAGTCATTGGTCGGCAGCGGCAGATAGGTGGTGTAGAGCACGGCGATCCGGAAGCCCTTTTCCTTCAGCTTCGTGCAATATTTGATATCGATCGGCTCCTGACAGCGGCCGCTGGTCGTCTTTTTGGTGCAGCTGGATGGCTTGTAGCTATCGCCGACACCGTCTGAAACGAAGAAGATAATCTTCTCGGGGCTGGCCGAACTCGCCCCGGTGCCAGAATTGCCGATCTTGTCGCCGATCTGAGTGAGTGCCCGGTCGAAATCCGTCTGCTGGTCGTTGTTAAATCCCTGCTTTGGGATCGACATCAGGTCGACTTCACCGGCTTTCTTCTTCGCGGTCGCCAGGTCCGACGTCAAGGGAACGACCTCGAGCAGCTTCGTATCTTCGGCTTTCTCTCCGAAAGTGTAGACCGCCATGCGATATTGATTGCTGCTTTTGCGGTTGGACTTCGCCGTGTCCATAAGGCTCGCCGTGGCCTTTGCGACCACATTGATGCGCGTCGTCACTCCGAGGCTTTTGGCCTTGTAATAATAGCTGTTCTTGTCCACCACCCCGTTTGTCACGATGTGACAGGCGAAAGCGCATTTGTCGCTCGTATTCGCAACCATGGTGGCGACATCGGCCGGCGTGGCGCCAACGCCCATCGAGGGAGTGTTATCCAGAAGCACATAGAAGTCGCTGAATGTTTCCGTCTCGTATTTGGCGGTCGCCTTGCCCGAAACAGTGATGAGATCCTCTCCGAGGACCCGTGAAAGCTTCGTGCCGATGGATGCCTTGAAGCTGACCGACGATTCGATGGCGTTACCGCGCTTGATCACCGACACGTCGAGAGACAGGAGCTTGTAGTCGGGATTGGCCCTCTCATTGCTTTCGAAGAATGCGGAAGCCTCATCGCCGCCAAGCGTAATGACGCCGTCACTCGACATTTCCTTTGCCTTGTGAACGCTCGCCGACGTATCGGCAACCACCGCGAGCGCCGCAGCATCCGCCGCCATCTGCAGGTCTGATTTGACGGCCATGCCGTGCGTCACATCAAGGGCCACGCCGGCGGCGCCAATCAGCGGCACCATCAACAAGGCGCTGAGAATGCCGAAATTTCCCGATTTATCCTGCCAGAAGTTCTTCAAATTCGCCCCCAATCATCTTTCCCGGGGCCAAATTAGTCGTACAATATTGAAAGGCAGTTTCAAGAGATAACTAATTTTCGATAAATCTAATTTCCTCAATAACTAATACGCAGATGGATACGGGTACCCGCGATCGCGCCTGACGGCGGATCGGCGGCGGGACGTTGACATTTATGAAACTTGACTTACAAAACAAACTCTTCCGAGGGGAGCACCAGACGGTGCTGAGATGGCGTTGAGCCGGACCCTTGAACCTGATCCGGGTGACGATCGCTACTGTTTTTGTTGATTTTTCAGCGTTTTTTAGAACAGCTTATTAGCAATTCCATTAGCAATTCGCCGCCAGCAGACGCAATGCTCCACCGGAGCTAAACTTGCATTCCCGAAGTTGATCACAAGGCCCCGATGCTGAATTTCTCTGCGCTTAAATCGATCATTTTTGTCATGGTGATATCTGTCATTGGCAATACGGCTTACGCTCAATCTTTCGACGATTTGCATGGCTTCGAGTTGGATCAACGCTTTGCTGATGCGAGAAAGAACGCTACCGCAAGAGGATGGGAGTTAAAGAAGTCTCCCGTCTTTCCCAGTGAATGGGTGGTCAGCGGGACGGACTTCAGCCTCTATATATGCGATGATAAGATTGCTGCGGTGAGAATACATAGGGTCGGGACACTCGACGATTTCGCCTTGATAGTGGATGAACTCCAAGCAAAGCATGGTCAGCCAACGACGAGCGTGTCTACGTTCATGGCTGGAGCTATTCGAATCTCCACAATTGCAGCGAATTTCACAGGGAATTCCAGCAAAATAAAAGTCCAGCTAAGCAGTTCAGATGACAAGCTTGGCTTAACTGCGAATTTCATTTCAAATCTGCGTTGCTCAAATGAAGTTTCCCGATAGCAAGCGAAGCTCCTAACACTACAAGAACGGCGCACCCGACAGGATTGATTATCAGAATTTAATATAATCAATTCAATTAGATGGTTTGTCCTCGATGTCAAGTTTCGTAGCAATTTGCGTAGCATGCGAGGGTCGTTCAAGAAGGTGCCCAAACGAGAGACTCGCCGCCGCCGTCAAACAATAACAGCTTTTCATGGTGGTGAATTCAGCCGGTAAGGTAGCCGCATCCACCACGATCTACCCCCGGAACGATTTCAAATCGAATTGAGCGGCTAAAACGTGAAGCTCCGCTGCCGGGTCAAACCCAATTACCTTAGCAATAGCTATGTACTCAACGACGTCGAGGCGGCGTTGACCCGTTTCCAGTTTAGCCATGTAGGACTGATGCTGCCCGATGGCGTTAGAAACAAACTCTTGCGTATAGCCAGCCGCGTGCCGCTTACGCGTAATCATACGGATCAGTTGCTCATGTTCTGACGAGTTTAGCGATTTCGACAAAAAATGCCCCAATTTTTCAATTGGGGACTTCAAATATACATAAGAACCAATTATGCCAAAACGGCAGAAATGGTATTTAATTCATTGGACAACCAGTCGTAGGCATTTGGGGGATAACTTGAAATCCAAAACTTTGTGGACCGCATGCAGGGTCTGCCAGAAGCAGGTTTCCGTGAGTGCTAAGGCGTGCGCGCAGTGCGGCGCGCGTCGAAAGCGATTTAGCGCTCTGAAATTGATGGTCGGCGGTTTCGCCGCATTGGTGATTGCCACTGCAATTTTTGGTTCGGCTGAACCACAGAGAGGTGCAGTTGCAGACAACGGTAAAACCGCTGCGTCTGCGTCAACCGTCAAATCCACCGTCACTCCTTTTCCACAACAGCAGGCAAGCTTCATCGCGGCAATCAGCGATTACAAAACCCGTTTTGACGCCGCCGGAAACGAGCTTCAGCAAAGTGTTCTGCGAGATGAACGCCGTATGGCAATCGTGAAAGCGGTGGGTGGACAGCTTCATGCTGATGGATGGTCAGGCACCCTTCGCAAGCTGGAAACCAACGGTGATGGCAATGCGGTTGTCGTCGTGCGTGTCGCGCCAAACATCGATCTGGCGACATGGAACAATGCGATCTCTGACGTCCTGCATTCAACCCTAATCGAAAAGGGAACTCCGCTTTACGCTGCCCTCGTAAATATGTCGGTTGGCGACAAGGTAAAGGTTTCCGGCAACTTCATCCGCGCTGAAGCGGACGGCTTGTTCGAACAAAGCATTACCATTCGCGGCGCAATGACCGCTCCAGAATTCCTTTTCAAATTCACTGACATTTCCAAATAGGAGAATTGACCATGGCGCTTATCAGCTGCCCGGAATGCAACAACAACGTCAGCGACGCGGCATTCAAATGCCCATCTTGCGGTACACAGCTTCGCAAGCCAAAGCGCGGTTTCTTCGGGAAACTGTTCAAATGGTCCTTCATCGGATTCAACGCGCTGATGCTGCTATGGGCTGTTGCAGGCTTCAATGCTGCCACGAAAGATATGGGGACACTTACGGGTGCGGAACAAGCCGGAGCGGCAATCGGAACAGGCATTGGTATGGCGATGGTGCTGACTGTGTGGGTATTAGGCGTAATCGTCCTTGGGATGTTCGTACTCTTCACCAGACCGAAGGTCGTCTAATTTGGAGATCAGAGGCGAAATATTCGCCCGCGTGCCCTGTAGATTTTAATGCAACTGATGGATTGCTGATGCTTGCGAAACTCTCTGGCATTTCGTTTCTTGCGGTTGTCGTATCGGCAACAGTCGCCAATTCTGCTTGCCTGAAGGAAGTAGATATTCAACGCCACAATGCGGATTTAAAATCCCATTCTGAAAATATCGGACGAAAGGATGGCAGCGTCGTTTCCATCTATCGACAAAAAGGCAGCGCACGCTTTGTCGAGGTCGTTCGTCAAAACCGCTGTATCACGACTATCAAAATCCTGAGCGCTGACGAATTGGATCGAAGATACGATCTCATGGCGTCGCTCTGGGATGAGCGCGCCATTGCTCAAGAGGAAGCTCTCGACAACGAAGGAATGGATGAGGGCAACGACACTGAAGTAGTCTCGGATTCCGATCTTCCCTTCTTGTCTATGGACAGATTTCCTGTATCCGGCATCTACTCAGGTCCGATCAGACTCCCCGATTTCAAAGGTAGGGATCGCGACTTCGCCACTTTTCGCACACGCATCTCCAACGGCATGAAGGCAGGGGTAAATTTCGCCGGTCAATATGCGATTACGCAAATCGGCTGTGGGTCGAGTTGTTCGATAGCCTTCGTAAGCGATCTCAAAACAGGTCAGCAGGTTCGCTTTCCGTATGGCGGTGAGGAAGCCGGACCTGTGACGCTAAAGCACATTGCGGGCAGTCGGCTTCTGATTGCGACGTGGCGGGATGGCGATCAATGTGTACTTGAGTCAATGATCTTCAATGCCGGAACCTGGGACTCGTTGGCGAAGCATCCAATTGGCGATTCAGACGTCTGCTATGCAGACATCGACGACAATATCAGCGCTTTCAAAAGCAAACGAGAAATGAGCGGCGCAAATGAAGTTCCCGCTTCAGGAAACAAAAGCGCTAACGCCGATCACGCTAAAGCGCAGACAGATCAGCAACCGTCCGCCAATGTCTCACCGAGCGCGGGGATGACCGAATACGACAATATCAATGTCGCGGCGTTGCTGAACCTTTACGAAGCCCACGATTTGCTCCTTGCGTGCTTCAAAGCCAGAGAAAATCAGTTCCCGGCTTATTTGTCGCGACAAGAGATGGAAAAAGCCGAAGCGGATTTCCTGAAGGATGAAGCGGAAATTTTAAAGCGCGATCTAAGGATTGATAAACAAGCCGTTTCTCGAAGAGCGCACGAGTTGAACACGCTGTTTACAATGGCTGTTGTTCTGACAGGGATGACAGAAATGAATTATGAACACTGGAAGGCGTGCCGAAAGCTGGCATCTATTTTTCCACCCGGTATCGAAAACGCGAGATTGAAAAAGCGTGAAAAGCAAAGCACGGGCGGTGGACTGATAGTGCCGCAGGACCCACGCTTCAGATGAGCTTCCCTGCACCAAAAGCAACATGGCGATTGAAGGCGGTAGATTACCCGCTGGTGATCAATATCGTGAGTTTTTCCAGTCGATGTACCAAGCGTCTTCTGGAAGATCGTTGAGCAGAGTGGACAAATCCCAAACTACCCTTTCATCGTCTCCACGATGAGACGTGAATCGTGCCCATATGAAGTTGTGCCGACCCTGAGTAGATATCGCGGGCGTTCCGAAAAGCCTTGCGGCTTTTGCGCTGTATTGCTGGTCGATGGAAACGGCGATCATTTGCTTCCAACGGTTAGGAGCATTTAAACTCATACGATTCTCCATAAAATGCCTACGCGCTGTATTCGTCTTCTCTCCGCTCAGGGCGTCCAATTGATCAATCATGAACATTCATTGGCGTGGCTTTCCTCAATCACTCGGCTGGTCTTGTTCAACTCAATAAGCGATCTGGAAAGTGTTCCGCATCCAAGCCCGTAGTAGAGAAGCCACGGTTCGAGCCGAGAACACCGCAATTGTGCCGATAATGGCAGATGATTTGAGCCGGGAAAACATGCCGGGATTTAGGCGTAATTGCCCTCTCTATTATTTCTTGCGAATCGGCTCGCAAAACGGGCTGCATCTCGAAATCACAGGGATTAGATATGAACCACAGCTTTGTGCCGGGTACGCCGGGTGTTTATGATGCTGCTGAACTCAAAGAGTTTGTTGCAGCACTCCCGACCGAGGAAGAACAGCACCATTCGATGATTTCGTTGCTCAATCTGCGAAATCTCAGTTCCTACGTAAACGACTACGCATCTGCTGTTGGGCTTCACCGACACGTCCAAGACCTGCGAGAGAGCGTCCTACGTGCAGAAGAACCTAACACGCTCGTTTTCAACAACCATATGCATCTCTTGAAGAATTGGGACGAAATGGCAGGCAGAGAAGCCGCTATGACGCTCTTTCATGTCGGGAAAGCCCTGATGCAGATCAAGGCGAACATGCGGTTCACCCAAACCATCAAGGCGGACTCCGATGCGGACAGCCTTCGAAAAGCTTCGGGCGAACTGGAGCGGGCATTTCCAAACTACAATATTGCTCGCCATGCCGCTGGTCATAGGGCTGAAGCAGTGGGTTCGCTGGAACAGGTCAAATTGCACGCGGTCGATATCGAGGGCGGGCAACAGTTCATAATCGGAAACGTTCAAGGAGATGATTATCTCTCTACGTTCGAAAAGAAGCTGCTCAAAGCGCCGCTCACTGAAGAAGCCCGCCAGAAACTGAATGACGTGGTGGCACTGATCTATTCGGCGTTTCCGAAGCTTGTTCATATGTTGCCACCGCTCAATTACGGGGTTCCGGCACCGGATAGTGGTGAAGCTTCACCCATGACCTGATAAAAAGAAGCAGGGAGTGCGGCGTGAGTATGTGAACGTGTCCCTATAATTATCAATCCACAAGAAGTTGTATATTTTAGTTTTGTCTAACTTTTCGATATGCCATATTTCTCCTGCTATAGTTAACGGAGGATTTCCATGGCAGGTAGATTCAGAATCCGGTGCATAAAGAAGCAGCCTAGAAATGACATCTATAACCGCATAACTCACGTGGGAGGCGTGGGACAGACTCAATGGACATTGACTACCGAAGAAGTGATTTCTCGCATCGAGAAGCGGACTGAGGCATTCTATGTGGAACAGCCGACCGGCGACCAAGTGGATGTCATTGTTTCGGTCAGTCGTTTCGGCAACAAATATCTGAAAACAACGGCAGACGGTGACGAACCGAACAATCTGCTGAATTTGCCGGAATGCCCATAAGCCCCATTCGAAAGGCTATGAGCGCAAAAAATTTCTGGATGACCCGATAAAAATAAGCAGGAAGTGCAGCAGGGGGTGTTGGGGTGACTCGCACCCCCTCGTTTCACGAATTATGGTTGCGCGACCTGTTCAGCGGCAGCGGCTTTCTTTCGAGCGCGTTGAATGGCTTTGCGCTGAGTAAAATATTCACGGCGCTCTTCAACCGTCATGTCTTTCTGCTTAGTACGAGTGCGAATGATTGGGTCCAATGCTCTGACCTCCATTCTCGTGGATGGCTTGGTGACGCCGAACAGCTTGCGCAGATGATTGGCAGTTCGTAGATCAAGCACGATGAACACAAGCTCTTCCGGCTCGCTTCCATGGTCTCTTACCGAGCTGCGGGTAAGCATCTGAAAGACCATCTCACAACTTTGGGCGATGTGTAGTTCCTGCGGAGAAACACCAGCAACGGCGTTCCAGATACGTTCATCCAATTTCGAAGGATTGAGCGGAGCAAGATGAAGGCAGACATGTCGATCCATGAATGCATTCAAGCCTACTGGATTGGGTGGCACCATCCCTGAATTGTTGAGGGACCAAGTGAAATTGGACTTCGCTGAAAGCGTCACGAGATGATCAACAGCGCCATATTCGGCAAGAAATACACCAGCCGTCGCATCCACGAACTTCTGATACCCAACCTTCTCCAAGCCCGACATCGAAACGTCCTGGTCCAGTATATGGCGAAAGGTGATTTTCGCTGCCTTATGGCTGAAGTCGTCGTATCGTTCACCCTTGATCGACGGATGCAGCACGAAATTTACGAGGTCTTTCCATGCGTGATAAAGCTTCGATTGGAAGAAGTTGGCACCCATAAATGTGGTGGTCTTGTTGTGGCGCAATGCTGATGGCTGGAGCCAAGCATAGATGTTCAATATGCCGTCTTCTTCGTCATTGTTCTCTTCAATATTGGCAACGAAGTTCTGATATTCAGACTTTGAGACGAGAACCAGATAGTCCTCGCTGCTGATCCTCCTTGCAATTTCGCGCAGATGCGGCAAAGCCTGAAAGGATGAATCGTGAGACATGCCGTTCTCAACGATGTCTTCGACGGCTTCTGTAAGAACAAGCTCGATAAAGCCTTCGTACTGGCTTGCTCTGGATTTCTTGATGATGGAGACGACAAATTCGCGAGCGGTCTTCACTTTCTCTTTCAGAACAAATTTCTCAACTGGCGAGAAGAATTCATCAATGAAAAGGTGATGACCAGCGGTCTCTTCAAGTGCGAGCTTTGCTACGTTGTGATTGATAATGGCAATGCTGTCTCGCTTTTCTTCGCAGTGCTTTACAAGCGATTGAGTGCAGTTCCCATGTCCAGTTTCTTGCGAAATGACTTTGGATTTAACGCCGATTGCCGCAAGATCGTTATGCTGCTCGAAGGACAAAAGGTTTGTCGGTGTGGCGATAATGGCTGGTTCGTTCAGCGTCTTTAGATATCGATGTAGACTGTGAGTTTTTCCGGCACCGGGTAGTGCATCAACGTAATAGATTGTTTGTTTCATTTTCCTTTCCTGAATGATTTGTTTCGACAATAAAAAGGGATATCGCGACCGGTTCAAAGCGCGATATCCCCTCAAAATTTCATTCAAGAATTGGACTGCGTAAACCGTTTGAAATGACCCTTGGAAAAGAAGCCATTGAACCGGTTTCCGTTTTCCATCTGTATTTAGACAGCGACGAAGCTGGAATATTGCTATTTCATTGCTTTATTTCATGTGGTTAGAAAATTTATTCTACGATTTTGTGCAAAATGAAAATTTATTGCACCATGGAAGACAAGATTGAAACATCCACCACTCAAGTACCGGCTGGGCGTCACCAACCACCACTCAAGTACCGGAAAGGTAAAGGAGCGGCACCAATATTAGACGAACGGAAATCAATTATCTTGGGAAGGAAAGATCATATTCTATGATTTCAACCACCTGTTCCACGCGAAGCGGCGAGCCGTAGGCGAGCGTCTATGCTTGGTAGGAAAACTTCTGATTCCTAGCATTTCATATAAAAGAAAGATTATTCAAAAACATATTCGATGGACGCCGTGGGCGGACATGATCGTGTAGCGATCTATCCAAGTTTGGTAGGAAATGATTGTATTTGTTGAAGTAATAGTCTTTCCTCATGAAATCCAATGAAACCCAGCCAATTATAATATTCGATCTAGTAACCCGCTTCGCGGCATGTCCGCCTACGGCGTCCATCACATATGTCTTTTGAAATGATTGAATCTGATGAGGTAATAATCTTTCCTTCCAGTTTACAAGAAATCTAATGTTTCCTTATTGAATAGAAAGTTCTCCTACCAAACTTGGATGGATCGCTACGCGATCATGTCCGCATACGGCGTCCATCGAATATGTGTTTTGAAGTGGTTTTAATAAGCTGGATATAACATATTCCCACCAATAACCATCAGTTCGATATGTCCACAATCCTCTTAAGTTTCTAAGAAGGATATGGACAATTCATTGCGAAGCAATGACGCCCTTGAGTGGTAGATGTGGACATCAATGCTGTCTTTCCGAAAACCAGTACCTCACATCATTCATTTTAAAATGCCCCGTGAAACGCCTGTTTAACAAGGGGTTTTTGGAGGCGATTTTCGCTATTTCAAGCAAGGGGTGCTATGACGACCCCCCGCCGGAAAATAAAAACGCTCTCAGTTTAAGGAAATGGACAAAAGCCCTTATTTCTCAGGGCTTGTAGCGTCTCAAAATGTAAACTCAGTGAGACGTATTTGATTGCAGTCATTGACGTGTCTCTTTTCATGTCTTAAAAGTTATTCCAATAATATCTTAGGAGTTTTAAGACGTGGCGCTCATAGGCTATGCACGAGTTTCATCAGTTGGGCAGTCATTAGAAGTTCAGCGAGACAGACTGCTGAATGCCGGGGTGGAGCCTGATCATCTATTCGAAGAGAAGAAGTCTGGATTGGACAAGGAGAGACCAAAGCTGAAAGAAGCCCTGCGATTTGCGCGAAAGGGTGACACGTTCTTGGTTTCCCGTATCGACCGTTTGGCGAGGTCCACTTCCGATCTTTATCGTATCGTTGGCGCTCTTCAGAAAAAAGGCGTCAGCTTCAAATGTCTCGATCAGGAGGAGATCGACACAACGTCAAAATATGGAAAACTGATGTTTGGCATTCTTGCGTCGATTGCTGAATTTGAGACTGATCTTCGCAAGGAACGCCAGATGGACGGAATTGCGGGTGCGAAGAGCAAGGGCGTTAAGTTTGGGCGGAAGGTGCAGTTGACACCAAGCGTTCTCGAAACAGTTCATAAAATGAAAACAGACGGCGCTCTGATCCGCGAAATTATGGAAGCGACCACATTGAGCAAAGCGACCGTATACAGGGCTTTGGCAGTTCCCCGAAGCTGATCAACTTAATTGAACAGTATGGATAAATTATTCAACAATAGTGGAAGATGGCGGAAAAGTGTGGGCGTTGGCGGCGCGGGCTGGATTTGTGGTCAAAAGAGGCTACCGGAGTCACCTTTTCGTGTCTTGTACCTCTGCACCAGCGGAGCAACCACTTGGTTGAACGCTGCTCCAGACAGTTCGATGCTCCGATCACTCATCATGGTACGTGCCATGTCCAAGAGAGCGTGCAAGTCTTCAGGTTTTGCCAAGTCGAAGTCGTTCATTTGCAACAGGGACTCGACGATGTTTTCCAAGGCTCTTGTCGCGTGAAGTTCATCAATGGTGCGAGAACGTGAAAAATTCACCGCCGGTTGCTTGGATGTCAAAAGACTGATTTGTGCTTGGAGAGCTTTCAATTGTTCGATAATGAATTGCTCTGAACTAACCGTTTTGGTGTCGATACCAGCCAATTTGAATTTCCCAAAATGTCCGAGAAATGGAGAATAAGCCTCGTCCTTTTCTTTTTTTGCGATACTTGCTTTGATCGCGGAACCTACCTTTTTCTTAAAATCGCGCACATCGTCAAAACGCAAATCTGCTCGATAGTTGATATGCTCAATGGGCGACGTGTCGAAGCTGTAATCTGTCTGATCGTCTTTGATGACGATTGTTGGCTTATCAAAAGCCAGACGCAGCCCAAGCTCGAACATGACGTTCGCGTTCTTACCACTGACATCACAAACCACTATTGGATCGTCGTATAGGTTTTGGACAATCCGTGCGTGGATTACGCCAATGTCTTCACTCTCGCTGACGAGCCGGGGCGAATAGCCAGCTTCTTCGATTGCTTCATCAAGGATGATACGCACCCGGTCCCAATGGGACTTCTCGTACTTTCCCATAGCGGCAATGGGCATGATGATCCCGCAGAAGGGCAAAGTTTCCTCTTGAGCGGTTTCTCCGGTCGTCGGCTTTTGTGGTTTCGAGTTCATTGGAAATGCCTGCTCAATATCTTCGACTTAATTTCCTGAAACTCGGCATCGGCGATTGCACCGGAATCCAGGAGGGCTTTGGCGCGATTGATTTCGGCTACAACCGTGTCAGTTGGGGTGACATCAATCGTCTGCCCTAAGACCAAAGCTGGTGCTTGGGCTTGTGGCTGTTGGGCGGCTTGCGGAAATCCATGGAAGTTGATCCCTCCAGAAGCGGCGCGCTTTTCTTCCAAGGTGCGAACGCGACGCTTCTCTTCCCATGCGTGTTCTTGTGCCTGCGAATACGTATAGAGCTTCGCAGCGGCTTCAGGATCAACGCCAGAGACGCTCATTACGCCACCGGGAGGATTGATGAACGAGAATGAGAGGGACGCACCAAATAGGTTTGGCATAATGTTCTCGTCCATTTTCGCGTCCTGCAAGTCCTTCCACTGCCGGTCCATCATCTGATAGCCGCCAAGGATTTTGCGCTGAACGAAAATAATCCGGCTGTTTGTGACGAAGATGGCAAGCCGCCGCTGGAAGAGCGACATTACGCGGTTCTCGATGACGTAGCCTACGACCTCTTCACCAGACATCAGCATGTTGATGACCTTGGCTTGAACTTTCTCGCGTCGCTTCTTGCCGCCTATAAAGACAAACATCAGATACAGAATGAGAAGAGGAGTCCCGACGAGCGACATAGTCAAAACGGTGGCGAGGAAGAGGAAGAAAATAATATTGAAAATACCGCGCATTTTTTATCCGAGAGATAAGGGGTGTCTTGATACTGCTGATGAAGCACGTTTAAGTTTAAGCTAATTCATTTTTCGCGTGATTTGTAAAGTCTCTGGGGGATCGATGGACATAGGGTTGATATTCAGGGCAGGCGAGCCGCTTGACCGTAAACACTATGCGGTGGGAACTGCGCTCGTTTTAATAGTCTCTTTCGCGATATGGAGCATGTTCCATACCGTTCTTCCCCGTCTTCCCTTGATTCTGTTTCTTCCGATACTGGCGGTCCCGGTAGCATTTCTCTTCCTGTTCAGGCTACGGCGTATCGTTGACATTGGATTTTCAAGCTGGACAACGGCTGGCTTTACGATGGTCGCTTATGCAGCCTTGGCGATTTTTGTGGGCAACGTTTTTCCGCCTTTGAAATTTCCCACGGCGATTGTTTTCGAACTGGCGCTGCTGCTGGTGCCAACCGGAGCCAATATTCGAACTACTCGTCACTGATAGTCATTGATTTCTCAAATCTCTCCGCGAGAGCTACGATATTCGTGAACTGCTCAGTTATTGAGTGTTCAAGGTCGCTGCCCTTCTTTCGTCCGCCTCACTTTTGAATACGGAGATAAAATGTCCTCCGTTATCATACCCCTCTGTAATGCTCTGACGTCGCTCTTCATTGAGGCAAAAAATCGCATGCTCTATCGATTCGAACCAAGCTTGAATTTCGTCCCCAAACACAAATCTCGCTCTTACACTCAACTCCACCATTTCCGAATAAGCTTTCCCAAAATGAGTGCTTTTGTGACGTTCGCCCAAGGAAATGAAATCAGAGTATAATTTGTATCGCTCCTGAAAAAGGCTCAATCGGTAGGTCTTCTTCGCGGTCTCTTCTGCCAACGTGTGTTGTTGCTGAAGCAAGTCCGATTGTTCGTTGATTGTTTTCAACTGCGCATCAACAACCTTTTGGTTCTCTACGAATTGATCGCGAGTTTCCGTCAATTCCTGTCTTTGTGTGAGGACAGCCGCGACAAGCCAAATGAATGCAAGCGGTGAGAAAACGCCAGCAATAAAATCACCAACTTCATTAAGGGAGTTATTGGTTGGGTAGATTAAAATTCGATCTAGCCCCAACCAACCGACGAAGACGAATACGTAGGCAACGGTTGCAATGCCTGCAACAAAAAGCCAGTTTACATTCTTCAAGTTCGGCATCTTCACTTCACCAAATTAAGCCGATGAATGTCGAAGAATTTTTTACACGTCGCACCATACTGGAAATGAATTCCTTGATCAGCCTGCATACTCCACTGTCCCATATATAAATCGGTGATCTTGGATTTTAGAGAACCTTCGACTTCTTCAGGTATTCCGAGAGCGGTTGCATAGACATCAGGGGTACTAGTGATTTCGTGCGCGAATAGATCGGTCTTTTCGGGCTGCGAATTGAGCAAATCCATGTTTTGGGCAGCAAATCCAAATCCCATGAACACTATTTGCTCGGCTTCCCGGATGGCTTCGCGCATCTTCGCCACAATTTCCGGATCGCGAACGCTTTCTGACCACGTAATTAGGTTGCCAGCCATTGCTGGAAACGCGTCTGCGGTCCCGAAGGGAAATAGTTCCAAATCTCCAAGCCATCCATACGGATGTATAATATTGATGTTGCTTACTATTTCTCTAGCCGCTTTTGGCGTCAGGTCTTCAAAGCTGCGGGCTAGAGCATGTTCGAAATAGTGTTCGATGCATCGATCATAATTGAAGCAGATGATTGTGACGTTCTGCCCAATCTTGTTCACTTCATCTGCCCGAATCCCGTTGATCAAAGCTTTAGTGAAGCTCCAAATCCAAGTCTCATCTAGGGATGGGGGATAGTCTACAAAACCACGAGCCAATGTGGAATTTTTCTCAGCCAATGATATAGCGTAGGCGATTTGAAGCTTTCCTACCTCGGATATTATCGGATTGCCCGAGTAGCGGTAGATGTATTCATCGATGCTGTCAGCGCTATCTATCCCGCGCTTAATTTGCTCACATGCTTTCAAACGAAGTAGGAACTGTTGTAGACCGTCCTCCGTCTCTCTCCCGAAGACCCTGTCGTAATGGCGGAAAATCGCTGTTGGTCCGTCTTTCAATTGACGCCACATATCAAGTTCAAAATGGCAATTGTCTTTAATCGTTTTCAGCAACTGCCACCCAACCGGCAAACCAAACTCGGCGCTCGCCCCGGCACCGATGACGAAAACAGTATTATCCTTAAACATTGTTGCGCAGCCCGCTTGATTTGTAATCTACCCATTGCGGACTAAATCATGCGTTGAGTTTGGCTTGCAATGCTATTTTTGCGGGGAAAGTCGCGCTTTTCGAGATATGCCCAGATTACTCCCAATGCAGTTAGCGCGATGATGGACGCAAGCACAACTGACAGCACCCCGTGGGCGGAAATCTCCAATCCCAGGAATTTTATGGTAATCTTGGGCATTGGGCGCACCTTTACATTAAAAAACAAATGAAGGTGCTGCTTGCTGCTTCGCATAATGATAGCCGGGAGAGATTCGTCAATGATATTGTTGCGACATTATCCCCAACACAACATCTAGTAATTCTTCTTGGGGAAAACGGGGATGCGTATTGACGCTTATTTCCTGTAAGCCGCCAGCCCCATAGCCATGATTGCAAGAAGAAAGATGAGGACAACTGCTACGAGACCGGACGCACTGGCTTCGAAGAACAGGAATTTCACTGATATTTGCTGATCCACGGGGGCGCACCTTTCCATTAAAAAAACGAAACTGGTGCTGCTTGCTGCTTCGCAGTGTGGAGATGAAAGGTTGTTGCGTCAACTAAAGACGTGAACAAACTATGAATATGCCGCCACTTCCACAGGATGGCTCGATTACTAAGTCATTTTCCATCAAGCCGCTTCTCTATCTCAGCCAGTTTTTTTCAAGTCGCGCTTGGTCAGCTTCAGCATCCTTGCGTAAGGCTCTTGGCTTCTTTCAGCGTAGCTTCGAACTCAGCAAATCGTCTGTGGTCCATGGTCGTCGTTCCCCTATGTATTGACAGGGGTATTCATATTTTGGAGCGTTTTGACGTGAGAACGGGATAAGTGCGATTTTTTCTTCTGGGTCTTCGTTTGTCATATTCCACTCCTTCAGTAGTCGATGATTAGATTGAGTTCGTCTTGAACCCGTTTTTTTGCCTTGGCGTGGCTGATCGCCACTTCTCCAAAACCATGAGCTTTAGCATTGGCAATTACCCAATCTATCGTCTCAAATAATTCCTTTCGCAGCCTCTCGTTGTTCGCGAGTTTATCGATTGTATATTTTTGCAAGTCTCATATCCCGTGACAGGGATATGCCGATATTCATAATATAAATTCATTTCACTTCTCAGCATATCGTTCTGATAATATTGGTTTTTCGTTTAATTTTTTCGTGCGTATGCCCATGCGGCTTCCAATGCTGCCTTCTGGTTTTCAAGAGAATACCCCTCCCCGTAATATCCCGCGTGACCTTTGACGGAATGCCCCATGATGGCGCTTTTCAAACCAAGATCGCAGCCTGATCGTTTCAACAAATCATCAAGCCGATGGCGGTAAGAATAGTGACCCTTGCCGGGAACAAGTTTTCTGAAAAACTCCGACATTGATGCGTTCATCCGCGTCGGTCCCTGCCCATCGTGGAACGCAGGGAAGCCATTAGGGAAGCGTTTCATGATTTCCAGCGCGTCAGCGGTAAGAACAATGTCTCTATGCCTAACGCCGCCTTTTTTAACCTTCTTGCGCAGAGAATTAGGGCGGACACTTATGAATTGAATCGGACCGTCAAGATGGATGTCTTCTGGTGCCATCCAAATAAGCTCACGCACCCCGCAGCCTGTCATTTCGCCAAGGATCGCGATGGCTTTGCATTCCTCTTTCATCGAAGATTTTTTCAGCGCGGCTCTGGCAATTTTGACTTCCGCTTCAGTGAACGGCTTCCGTTTCGCAGCATCTTCAAGGTTGATGGATTTGAAGTTCCCAAAAACGTTTTCCCGTTCTGGATAGTGGGAGGAAATTACGACATCCAAGATGATCCGAAGCCACATCAATTTCTTATTGGCTTCATCGCTCTTGAATTCCCCTTCTTCGCACGCAGCAATTAGCTTCGTCCGATACTCCGCGACATGGCGTTTCTCTATTTTTAGAACATCTGTGTGCGTGGGCATCCGCTTCAAGAAGTCTTCGGTCGCCTGCTCAAACCTACGCCACTTCCGCCTCTTCTCAACTTCGTTCAAGCCAAAGACTTTCTCAGGCGACAACTCTTGAAATAGTTTGAATGCTTTGTCCCACAGCAAGGGTGGAGTCTCCAGCGCCCCGGCAATCGCAACGGTCTCAACTGGATTCAGCGTGGACTTGAGCGCCTTAACACTTTCTCTGGCTTCGTAGGCTTGGAGCAACTGCGACACGTTGAGATTGCTCAAGTCTGAGTGAGGAAAATATTCAACATTGAGCTTTTTTGCCTTCAACTTTATCTCGCTGTAATCAATGCGAACGTCATCCGGCACAATATCGTTGTCCATGGGGACGGCATATTTTACCTGCTCAACGGGCAATCGCCTCCGTGCAGTCGCCTCATCCTTCGTCCTCAAAGACCGCCAAATCTGGCGATGTTTCGTCAACGGCTTTAGCCGTTTCGGAACATTCATGACGAAGTAGTAGTAGCCGTTTTCACGCCTCATAAGATTGGGATGAACACCCATGAACAAATCTCCCTAACAAATCCTGACCTCAACCTCTCAAATATTGATGATGCTGGATATTAGTATAAATTGACATCATTAGTCAATATATCGGATTTTATTTCTGTTTTTCCACGTTTTTTTGTTTTCAAAACGAATCATTAGTTCTTGTTTGTTTTGAAAACAAATAGAATATTCCGCCAATTATAATAATTCATCTGAAAATACTTTTAGAGAAAATATTAGCAATTCTATTAGCAATTTGCCGCTGAAACAGCGCAGAACGGAACATCTGAAGCCCGAATATTGACATGGGTTTTGAATTCTCATACGAAATCAGTCTCTTCCGAGGGGTGTGCTACGGCACTGAGATGGCTTCACGCCGAACCCTTGTACCTGATCCGGGTCATGCCGGCGTAGGAACGGAACTGTCGCGCCCGAGGGGCGCTGCCCTTTCTCTTCTCCGCTTTGCCCTGATCTCCGTGATTGTCACATCTGGAGACGAATGATGATGCTGAAACGTTCCGCCCTTCGCACATGGTGCGTTTGCGTCTGAGGTCCGGCCCATGCGTGCCACCCATGCGCTGAACGGTGTCGGTCTTCTGCTGGTTTTCTGGCAGGCGGGGACGTGGCTATTTTCGCCACCCCGCTATATCCTGCCATCGCCCGCCGATGTTGCCGGCGCTTTCCTGCGCCAGCCCGGCTTCCTGCTCGGACAGGCTCTGGTAACCTTCAGCGAAATGGCGCTCGGGCTTGCGGCGGGAATCACCGCCGGCATTCTCGTCGCCTTCACCATTGCCGCCATCCCGCGCCTCGGCCGCCTCGTCTGGCCCATGGTTCTGGTGTTGCAGGCCTTTCCGGTGTTCGTGCTCGCCCCCATTCTCGTCCTCTGGTTCGGTTTCGGCATGGCCTCGAAAGTGGTCATGACGGCGATCATCATCTTCTTTCCGGTCGCGTCCTCCTTCACTGACGGCCTCAACCGCACGGAGCGCGCCATCCTCGACGCCGCTTCGCTGACAAAGGCGAGCCACTGGCAGGTCCTCACCCGGTTGCGTGTGCCGCTGGCGCTCCCGTCGCTGATCTCGGGCCTGAGGGTGGCAGCGCCGCTCGCTCCGCTGGGCGCCGTCATCGGCGAATGGGTGGGCGCATCCGCAGGGCTCGGATTTGTGATGATCCAGTCCAATGCCCGGATGCAGACCGACACCATGTTCGCCGCCATGGCCATTCTCGCGGTCATGGCGGTGCTGCTGCGGCTTATCGTCGATCTCTCGACAGCCCATCTCGCCCCCTGGGCCAAAGAAACAGAACACACCACTCCTTTCAGATATTTGCGGAGACTTTCGGCACCATGAAACGAACTCTTCTTTCCCTCGTCGTCGCGGCTGCAAGCGTGCTTGCGCCCATGCAATCCCAGGCGGCCGACAAGCTCACCGTTTTGCTCGAATGGTTCGTGAATCCGGATCACGCGCCGATGGTGATTGCAAAAGAACGCGACCTGTTTGCCGATGCCGGGCTGGAGGTGGAACTGGTTCCGCCCGCAGACCCCTCCGCCGTGCCGCGTCTCGTCTCGGCAAAACAGGCCGATATTGGCGTGCATTACCAGCCGAACCTCTATCTCGACCACGACGCCGGCCTGCCACTCGTGCGTTTCGGCACGCTGGTCGAAACGCCCCTCAATACCGTCACCGTTCTCGCCGATGGGCCGATCAAGAGCCTGAAGGATCTGAAGGGCAAAAAGGTCGGCTTTTCCGTATCCGGCTTCGAAGATGCCATGCTGAAGCGCATGCTGGAAAAGGACGGGCTGACGAAGGATGATGTCGAACTCATCAACGTCAATTTTTCGCTCTCGCCGTCGCTGATCGCTGGCAAGGTGGATGCCACGCTTGGCGGTTTCCGCAATTTCGAGCTGACGCAGATGAAGCTCGAGGGACATGAGGGCCGCTCCTTCTTTCCCGAGGAACATGGCGTTCCGGCCTATGACGAGCTGATCTTCGTCACCCATCGCGATCTCGTAAAGGACAGCCGCCTGCCGCGTTTCCTCTCCGCCGTGGAACAGGCCGCGATCTTCATCACCAACCACCCGCAGGAATCCTGGCAGCTTTTCATCAAGGCCTATCCGAACCTTGATGACGCGCTGAACAAGCAGGCCTTCTTCGACACGCTGCCGCGTTTCGCCAAGCGCCCGGCCGCACTCGACCGCACCCGCTATGCACGTTTCGGCGCTTTCATGCAGGAGATGCAGCTGATCAAGCAGGCGCCGGCGGCGGGCGACATCGCCGTGGAGCTGCAACAGCCATGACGACGACTTATCCGACAGCGGCAAAGGCCGCCGAAATTCTGGAGCGCGTGCGGCAGACGCGCCCGCGCGTGCATTGCCTGATGAACACCGTGGTGCAGAAATTCACCGCAGACGGCATCACCGTCGTCGGTGGAATTCCTTCCATGACCACCTCGCTCGAGGAAATCGAGAGCTTCGTGGCCAAGGCGGATGCACTGACCGTTAATCTCGGCACACTGGATGCCGAACGGCGCAAGGTCATCCGGCTTGCGATAGAGATCGCCAATGCCTCCGGCAAGCCGTGGATCGTCGACCCCGTGCATTGCGATTATTCACCGTCGCGACTGGAGTTCGCGCGCGAACTCATCGCACTTTCCCCGACCATCGTGCGCGGTAATCACGCCGAAATGAGCCTGATCGGCGATGTGCCTGATGTAGTGAGGATCGAGACAGGGCCTGTGGATCACCTCAGCGACACGACCCGCAGCGTCAGGATCGTCAACGGCCATCCGTGGATGGCGAAGGTGACTGGCACGGGTTGCCTCTCGGGCGGCGTCATCGCCGCCTTCATGGCAGTGGAAAAAGACGCACTGACGGCGGCGGCCTCTGCCCTTGCCGTGACAGGCGTTTCCGCCGAACTCGCCGCCAGACGCGCCGGAGGCCCCGGCACATTCGAACCGGCATTTCTGGATGCGCTTTCCGAAATTTCCGGTGAGGACATCATCAATCACGCGAGGATCGAGCATGAACAAGGTTGATTACCGCCTCAACGCGCTGGTCGACGCAAGCCTTAGCGATGTCGCACCGCTGCCGGAGCTTGCTCTCGCCGCCGCACTCAACGGCGCGACCATTCTGCAATATCGCGACAAGCACGGCTCTACGCGGGAAATGATCGAAAACGCCCGCGCCATTCATGAGGCCATCGCCGGCACCGGCGTGCCGCTTGTCATCAACGACCGTGTGGATGTGGCGCTCGCTTCTGGCGCGGACGGGGTGCATCTCGGCGCCGACGACATGGATGCAAAGACCGCAAGGCGCATTCTCGGTGAAAAGGCGATCATCGGCCTTACCGTCAAGAACCGTGCCGATGCCGAACGGGCAGCTTCCATGCCCGTCGACTATGCCTGCATTGGCGGCGTGTTCGA
This sequence comes from Agrobacterium sp. CCNWLW32, assembly GCF_037083425.1. Taxonomy (NCBI): domain Bacteria; kingdom Pseudomonadati; phylum Pseudomonadota; class Alphaproteobacteria; order Hyphomicrobiales; family Rhizobiaceae; genus Agrobacterium; species Agrobacterium sp. CCNWLW32. Next base: position 25,549 of record NZ_JBAOJM010000010.1, on the reverse strand, counting down.
AACCGTTTCCAAGGTCAATCCGGACAAGCCCGTTGGCATCGACGGTTTTGCGACGCTACGCGCCCTTTTGAGGGAATGGCGACCTGATATGCCGGTGGGCGCCATCGCCGGCATCGATCTTGCGCGTGTACCGTCCGTCATCAAGGCGGGTGCGGATGGTGTCGCGGTCATTTCCGCCATTTTTCGTGCGGCCGATATTGCCAGTGCGGCCAAGGACTTCCGCTCCGCAATTGACGCCACGCTGAAAGCGAGACAACCATGACATCAATTGCATTGACCATTGCCGGCTCCGACAGCGGCGGCGGCGCGGGCATCCAGGCTGATATCAAGACCTTTTCAGCGCTTGGCGCCTATGCGGCCAGCGTCATCACCGCCATCACCGCCCAGAACACCAGAGGCGTGACCGCGGTGGAGGATATTTCCGTCGCCACCATCGTCGCACAGATGGAGGCGGTATTCTCCGATCTTGCCGTCAATGCGGTGAAAATCGGCATGGTATCGCGGATCGAAACCATCGCCGCCATCGCCGAACGGCTTCGGCAGCAATCACAGCCGGTGGTGCTGGATCCGGTCATGGTGGCGACGTCAGGCGACCGTTTGCTGCATGAAGATGCCATCGAGACATTGCGGCGCGAGCTTTTGCCGCTCGCCGCCATCGTCACGCCGAACCTGCCGGAAGCGGCGTTGCTGACCGGCACGCCGATGGCCACCATGGAGAAGGAGATCACCCGTCAGGCTGAGGCGATCCTGAAAGCGGGTGCAAAAGCCGTGCTCATCAAGGGCGGCCATGGTGAGGGGCCGCAGAGTACGGATTATCTGTTTGCGGACGGCGCCATGCAGGCGCTTTCCGTGGCACGGGTGGAGACGAAGAATGACCACGGGACGGGGTGCACGCTGGCGGCGGCGATCACGGCTTATCTTGCCAGGGGTTGTGAGTTGCGGGAAGCGGTGGGGCTTGCGAAGGAGTATCTGAGCGGGGCGCTCGATGCCGGGCGGGGGCTTGCCGTTGGACATGGGCGGGGGCCGGTGCATCATTTTTATCGGTGGTGGAGTTAGTGCAGAGTGCGGGGCTTACCCCCCTCTGTCCTGCCGGACATCTCCCCCTCAAGGGGGGAGATCGACAAGTGGCTGTGGCCCACCATACAATTAGAAACGTATCGCGCGTTGCAAGAATAGCGTGGGAATGAAACAGAACCCCTACCCGATCTCCCCCCTTGAGGGGGAGATGTCCGGCAGGACAGAGGGGGGTGGCCGCATATTCTGCCGCTTTTAAAATGCAACTACCGCGCCTTCGGCGTCGCCAGCACATTCCGGATCGCAAAACTCGAATGAATGCGCGAAACCCCCGGCAGTTTCGACAGAATTTCCTTGTGAATACGCTCGAAATCCCCCGCACTTTCCGCCTCGCAGCGCAGAAAATAATCCGAGCCGCCCGTCATCAGATAACATTCGCGGATTTCCGGATATCGCCGCACTGCGTTTTCGAAACGGTTGAGAAAATCCTCCGTTTGCCGATCCAGCGTGATCTGCACGATGACCGAAATCACCTCGCCGCCGGCAAGACCGCTGGTCAGTGCCGTGTACCCGCGAATAATCCCTTCCCGCTCGAGAATATCGACCCGGCGAAGGCAGGCGGATGCCGAAAGTCCGACCTCTGCAGCAAGCTTGGCATTGCTGATGCGGGCATTGAGCCGAAGCAGACGGATGATATGGCGGTCGGTCGCATCGAGGGACGACATAGAAGATTCCAATTAGCAAAAGAAAATTGCGTGATTACGAACTCTATCGCATTTCCTTCGAACAATCGCCAAGAAATTCGATAATCGTTGCAATACCCTCATGAGATAAAAATGAGGGTGAACGACATGGATATGCAGATCAGCCGCCAGCAGGCAGCCGGTGGTGCAAGCGGTCATCTGACCATCGACCTCGGCGCATTGCGCGACAATTATCTGACCCTCGCGGCGATGGCGCCAGCATCGCAGACGGCGGCCGTCATCAAGGCCGATGCCTATGGCCTGGGTGCGGATATCGTCTCGCAGACCCTGTTCGAGGCCGGTTGCCGCAATTTCTTCGTCGCCCATATCGATGAAGCGCTGGCGCTCAGGCTCCGACTTTCGGCAGAAGTGCGGATTTTCGTCCTCAATGGTCTTCAGCCTGGCAATGAGACCTCCTGCGCGGCCATGGCCATTACCCCGGTTCTGAACTCACTGGAGCAGATCGCTCAATGGTCAGGCCATGCCAAGAAGCTTGGCAAAAGGCTTGCCGCCGCGGTGCAGATCGATACCGGCATGTGCCGTCTCGGCCTTTCCCCCGAAGAGCTTGAAGTCCTCGCCTCGCAGCCGCAATTGCTTGATGGTATCGACATCGCCTTCATCATGAGCCACCTCGCCTGCGCCGACGAACCGAACCATGCCTCCAATGCCGCTCAGCTTTCGGTGATGCGCAAAGCTGCCATTGCTTTCCCTGATGTACCGGTCTGTTTTTCCAACTCCGGCGGCATCTTTCTGGGCAATGATTACCACAATCATCTCCTGCGCCCCGGCATCGCGCTTTATGGCGGCGCCCCCTCTGTTGCCCGCCCCAACCCGATGAAGCCGGTCGTTCGTCTTGACCTCGCCGTCATCCAGACCCGCACTGTTCCAGCCGGTTCGCTGGTCGGTTACGGCGGATCTTTCGAGGCAGCCGGTCCGACGCGCCTTGCGACAATCGCGGCCGGTTACGCTGATGGCCTGCCGCGTTCGCTCAGCAATCGCGGCGCGGCGTGGTATAACGGCGTGCGCCTGCCGATTGCGGGCCGCGTTTCGATGGACAGCATTATTCTCGACATATCCGCCCTGCCCGAAGACGCATTGACGCAAGGCAGTCTCGTGCAGATGATCGGGCCAGACCAGACGCTGGAAGACATTGCCGACGATGCGGGCACGATCGCCTATGAGATCCTGACAGGCCTCGGACGCCGTTATCGCCGCAGTTACATTCAGCCGGGTGAAACCCCGGCCATTGCTTCAACATCAGTCAATCACAAGTGAGACGATCATGAACGTCACTATCCTCGGAGCCGGCGTCGTCGGCGTGACATCCGCCTGGTATCTGGCCAAAGCCGGACACAAGGTGACGGTGATCGACCGCCAGCCGGCCGCAGCACTGGAAACCAGCTTCGCCAACGCCGGCGAGGTTTCCCCCGGTTATTCCTCGCCATGGGCGGCACCCGGCATTCCGATGAAGGCGATGAAATGGCTGTTCATGAAACACGCGCCGCTGATCATCCGCCCGACGGCCGACCCGGCCGCCTGGCGCTGGATGAGCCAGATGCTGCGCAACTGCACCTCGGCGCGTTATGCGATCAACAAGAGCCGCATGGTGCGCATCGCCGAATATAGCCGCGATTGCCTGATGGCCCTGCGTGAAGAGACCGGCATCGAATATGACCAGCGCATGCAGGGCACGCTCGAAGTATTCCGCACCCAGAAGCAGTTCGACGCCATCGGCAAGGATGTCGACGTGCTGACGGCAGGCGGCGTGCCTTTCGAAATTCTCGACCGCGACGGCTGCGCCGCCATCGAACCCGGCCTCGCGCCGGCGAAGGAGAAGATCGTGGGCGGCCTGCGCCTGCCGGGCGACGAGACCGGCGATTGCTTCATGTTTACCACCGAACTTGCCCGCATGGCCGAAGAAGCCGGCGTTACCTTCCTTTACGATACCGGCATCATGCGCCCCATCGTTGAAGCGGGACGTGTCAAGGCGGTGGAAACCACCCGGGGACTGGTGGAGGCTGACATTTTCGTCGCCGCACTCGGCAGCTATTCTCCGCAATTCCTGCGCCAGCTTGGCCTTACTCTGCCGGTTTACCCGGTGAAGGGGTATTCCATCACGGTTCCGATCGTGAAGGAGGAGCGCGCGCCCGTCTCCACGGTCATGGACGAGACCTTCAAGGTGGCGATCACGCGGCTCGGCTCACGCATCCGCGCCGGCGGCATGGCTGAAATCGCCGGCTTCAGCAAGGATTTGCCGGCCGCGCGGCAGGAAACACTGGCTCATTCGGTGGAAGACCTGTTCGGCGGGGCTGGTGACCAGACCCAGGCGAAATTCTGGTGCGGCCTGCGCCCGATGACGCCGGATGGTACGCCTGTCATCGGCGCTACCCGATACAGCAATCTTTATCTCAATACCGGCCACGGCACGCTCGGCTGGACCATGTCCTGCGGCTCCGCACGGGTGCTTGCCGATCTCATCAGCGGGAACAAGCCCGAGATAGATACGCACGATCTGGCGATCAGCCGTTACGCCGCCTGACACGCGATTAATCCGCGCATCCCCGCCCCTCTAGACGGGGATGGGCGGTCAATCAGAGCGCCAGCGCATCCTTCAGTGCCAGACCTTCCATCATGCGCAGGTCAAGGTCGGCCTCGATGTGGTCGAGATGCTGCAACATCAGCGCACGAGCCTTTGCCGCATCCTTTACCTCCAGCGCATCCAAGAGATCGGCATGATCATTGTGCCCGCAGCTCGAGACACCCGAGCGGCCATAAAGCGCGATCACCAGCGACGAGCGGGCGACCAGTTCGTCCATGAATTTTTCCAGAATGGCATTGCCGGCAAGCGAGGCCAGCATTAGGTGGAAATCGCCCGATGCCTTGATTTCCGCGCGTCTGGCGCTCGGGCCACGTTCATGCTGGTGGCGGCTTTCCTGCACCAGATGCTCCCTTAGCCGTGCCACAGCCGCAGGCGTGATTTTTTCGATTGCCGCATCCACGACGCCGGGTTCGATCAGCCGGCGCGAGGCGAAAACCTGTCGCGCTTCGTCCGGCGTCGGATTGGAGACGAAGGCCCCCCGGTTGCGTTCCGCCTTCACCAGCCCTTCGTAAGCCAGCATCTGCAATGCCGCGCGCACCACCGTGCGGCTGACATCGAACAGCGTTCCCACTTCCGATTCCGACAGCTTCGTGCCCGGCGCAAGCCGGCGGTCGACAATGGCGTCACGCAGCGTATCGCGAATGGCCTGGGCACGGTCTTCATGCGAGGTGTCGGAATTGACGGTTATCTGGGAAAGGCTCATCGGGGCGTCCTGTTTGTTCTTGAGTTCTAGCGCGAAGTGCGGCGCACGCAAACAGGAATTGCGGGCAGCCGCCGGTCCGCCACAATTCATTCAGCGCCCGTTCAGCAGCCGAGCTGTATTTCCTTAACCATCGAATTTGCAACTGGCAGCACCCTGCCACCTGTACGGAAGAACACACCATGTCGTCCTTTGCAGCTAAAACAGTTCTGACAATTGCTGTCGCCGCCGCTACCATTGTTCCCTTGAGCAGCGCATCCGCTGGCGACTGGGACCGCCGTGATCGTCGCGATGCTGCCATTCTGGGTGGCGTACTCGGTCTTGCAGCCGGTGTCGCCGTCGGCTCCGCAATGTCCCGCCCGGCGCCGGTGGATGATGAGCGTGTCTATATCGACCCGCCCCGTCGTTATGAGCCGAGCTATGTCGATGAAGAGCCGGACTATCGCTACTATCGGCCCCAGCCGCAGCCTGTTTATCGCCCCGCTCCGGTCTACCGCCCGCAACCTGTCTATGACAGCCGCCCGGTTTACGGCCAGCGCGCCACCTATCGCACCATCGAGCCCTGGACCAACGCCTGGTACGACTATTGCTCGCAGCGTTACCGGAGCTTCAATTCCCGCACCGGGACCTATACGGATTATGACGGCCAGCGTCATTTCTGCGTAGCGGGTTGATCAAGCCGACCTTCGGCACAATTATGGTCGTTATTGTCAGGCCGCGGACGGAAACGTCCGCGGCTTTTCATCATGCGTCAACCGGCCCCGCGCCGGCTCACGCCGCGCCGCTCTTCACATAATCCGCCCGGTTGATGCCGTGCCGCTGCAGCTTGTCGTAAAAGGTCTTGCGGGCTATGCCGAGCGTGGCGATGGTTTCCGCCACGTCGCCATTCGATTGTTCCAGCGTTTCGCGGATGATGCGCGCTTCGATCTCATCCATGCGCTCCGGCAAGGTGCCGGAGGCGGGGAGCGCGGATTGCAATGCAGGCGCGTCCGCCGGTTCCGTCTCCAACCCCAGCACCACCCTTTCGGCGAAATGCCCGAGTTCGCGCACATTGCCCGGCCAGTCATGATCATTGAGGCGGCGGGAAATGCCCGAGCTGATCTGCGGCACCGGCATGTTGAAACGGTTGGCGGCCTTCGTGACGAAATGGGAGAACAGCAGCGGAATATCCGCCTTGCGTTCGCGCAGCGGCGGTATTGACAGCGTCACGACATTCAGCCGGTAATAGAGGTCCTCGCGAAAGGTGCCGCGCTCGAATGGATCACCAAGATCGACCTTGGCCGCCGCCACCACGCGGATATCGACCGGCCGCTCCTCGTTCGACCCGAGTGGCGAGACCTCGCGCATTTCCAGAACACGCAGCATCTTCACCTGTACCGCAAGCGGCATGCTTTCGATCTCATCCAGAAACAGGGTGCCGCCGCTTGAATGTTCGATACGGCCGACGCGTTTTTTCTGCGCGCCGGTAAAAGCTCCCGGTTCATGGCCGAAAAGCTCGCTTTCAATCACCGTTTCCGGCAGCGCCCCACAATTGAGCGCCACGAAATTACCTTTTGAGCGTTTCTTGCTCCAGCGATGAAGGGCCGTTGCCACCACTTCCTTGCCGCTGCCGGTCTCGCCAGCCACCAGCACATCCACGTCGGTATCGGCAATGTGCCGAAGCGTGGTGCGCAGGCGCTCCATGGCGGGCGTCTGACCGATCAGCGGCAGATCATCCTCCGCCTGTCCCGCCGCCCGGCGAAGGGCGCGGTTTTCCAGTACCAGCCGGCGCTTTTCCAGCGCCCGGCGCGCGCTTTCCACTATGCGTTCGGCGGGAAATGGCTTGGCGATAAAATCATAAGCGCCGTTGTGAAGCGCATCGACGGCCATCGGCACATCGCCATGCCCTGTGATGAGGATGACAGGCAGATCGGCATCGATCTTGCGGACATGGTCGAAAAACTCAAGCCCGGTCATGCCCGGCATGCGCACATCGGTGATAACGACGCCGTCGAAATCCTCGTTCAGAGCCGCAAGCGCCTGTTCTGCGCGAGAAAACGACGTGACCGGCAATCCATCAAGTTCCAGCGTCTGCACCATCGCCTTGCGCAGCTGCGAGTCGTCATCCACCAGGAATATGGTTCCGTCCGCCGTCATGTCATGCTCGCTTCAGAAATACGGAAAAACATGTGCCCGCCTTGCTGCTTGCCACCTCGATACGCCCGCCATAATCCGAAGCAATATCGTTGGATATGACGAGACCGAGGCCGAGGCCGCTTTCCTTTGATGTGTTGAATGGCGAAAAAAGCTGGGCGCGGATGGCTTCGGGAATGCCCGTGCCATTGTCGCTGACGGAAAGCACGACCATGTCGCCTTCTTCGCGCACACGAACTTCGACACGGGCCGCCCCAGTCTCTTCAGTGGCTTCCAGCGCGTTTTGCAGAAGGTTGATGAGGATCTGCTCCAGCCGGATACGGCTGCCGAGCACCTTCAGGTCCTGATCCGGCAATACGATATCCAGCGCATCCATCTGCCCTGAAAAGCGGCTGCGCAACAGCATGACCGCACCCTCGATGACCAAGCGAACGCTGACCGGTTCGGCGGCGGTGCGGCCCTTCCGGGCCAATATTTTCAGGTCGCCGGTAATCGTGCCGATGCGCTCGGTCAACGCCGCGATGTTTTCGAGATTTTCGGTGGCCTCGGACATGCGGTCGCGTTTCAGCAGCGTGCGGGCATTATCGGCAAAGGCGCGGATCGTCGCCACCGGCTGATTGATCTCGTGCGCCACACCCGCCGCCACCTGCCCCAGGATGGAAAGGCGGTTGGCCTGCACCAGCTCGTGCTGCACATTGCGCAACTCACCGGTGGTTTTTTCATGCAGGGCGATTTCGGCCTGCAGGTGATCGCGGGTTCTGGTCAAGTCGCGGGTGCGCTCCTGCACCTTCATTTCCAGCTCGGTGCGGGCGCGCTGTTCCTCTTCCTTTTCCTTAAGCGCCCTGTGCCTGCGCCACAGCCACAGGGCCGAAAGCGCCATCAGCGGCATCAGCGTCGCCAGCGCCACCACCCTGCCCTCGCGGATTGTGGCGTTCAGCGCCGGCGCCACGGGCTGCAGATAATGCAGGGTCCATGAAGTGGTCGGAACCGGCATTTCGAGCTGCAAATAATCGCCGCGCTCGCTCCCCGGTTGATCGACATGAATGAGCGGAACGCCCTCGCTTGAGCGCCGCGCAGCGTGAAATGGCAAGGTTGAAAGCGCCTCATTGCCAAATTGCAGGCTCTCGGAAATGATTTTCCGCTGCGCCTCATCAATCGGCGCGACGGTCCGGAAGCGCCATTCCGGCACGCTGGTCATCAGCACGACGCCGTTTCTGTCGACCACATAGACCGGTTTGCCTCCGATGTTCCAGTCGGTCTCCAGCCGGTTGAACTCGACCTTGGCGATGACGACGCCAAGCGGCCGCCCGTCGGCGGAATCGATACGGCGGGAGATATAAAGACCCGGCCGGCGGCTGACATTGCCAAGCGCATAATGTTCGGACATGCCGGTCTTCATCGCCGCCTGGAAATATTCGCGAAAAGCATAATTGGAGCCGACAAAGCTGTCCGCCTGCCGCCAGTTGCTCGACGCAATGGTCAATCCGGTCGGCCCGGTCACATAGATCACCGAGGATTGCGTCCCTTCAATCAGCCCTTCCAGCTTGCGATTCAGCCGATCGAGGGCAGGAGCACCACCACCATCCAGCGCCACGGCAAGATCGGGATCTCCTGACAGGACCAGCGGAATGGCGCGCGGCCGCTCCAGCGCAACATTCAGGAGCGCGATCTTCAGTTCGGCGTCCGTGGCAGCGTCGGAACCCGCCACCCGCAGCGCCTGGTTGCGGGCGAACTCATCGGCCACCAGGAGAACACCAAGACTGACGAGCAGCCACAGGCCCGCCAGCGCCAGCCATTGCGCCCGCCGCTTCGCCTGGGAATGAGGTGCCTGATCCTGATAGGTCATGGGATAATTGTGCGGATTTACGCACAGATCGCAAGAGATTTTGTCCGGAATTCCACACAAACGTCCGTAAGCCAGCAAAGCCTCAATAAAAACTACTTTTGAAATCAGCCGGTTACAGCAAATAAACAAGTCTGGCATGCGTATTGCACATGACTCCGCAATCGGCGCGAAGCCGTCAACGACACGGCGATCCCGGGAGGCCAATAAAGGCAGGGTGAGGCCGAGGAGGAAAAAACATGATCGATACGACAGCCGTGGCCGCAGGCCACGCCAAAATGCCATTTTACAAGCACCTGTATTTTCAGGTTCTGGTGGCCATCATCGCCGGTATCGCGCTCGGCCATTTCTATCCGACCTTCGGCGAACAGCTGAAGCCGCTCGGCGACGGCTTCATCCGCCTCGTCAAGATGATCATCGCTCCCGTCATCTTCCTCACCGTCGCAACCGGCATCGCCGGCATGAACGACATGAAGAAGGTGGGCCGCGTCGCCGGCAAGGCCATGATTTACTTCCTGGTATTCTCCACGCTTGCGCTCATCGTTGGCCTCATCGTCGCCAACACCGTGCAGCCGGGCGCCGGCATGAACATCGATCCCGCCACGCTGGATGCCAAGGCTGTCGCGACCTACGCCGACAAGGCCCATGAGCAGACTATCACCGGCTTCCTGATGAACATCATCCCGACCACCATCGTCGGTGCTTTCGCCAGCGGCGACATCCTGCAGGTGCTGTTCTTCTCGGTTCTCTTCGGCATCGCGCTCGGCATCGTCGGCGAAAAGGGCAAGCCCGTCACCGATTTCATGCATGCCCTGATGTATCCGATCTTCAAGCTAGTCGCGATCCTGATGAAGGCCGCTCCCATCGGCGCTTTTGGCGCGATGGCCTTCACCATCGGCAAATACGGCATCTCGTCCGTTACAAACCTCGCCATGCTGATCGGCACGTTCTACATCACTTCCTTCCTGTTTGTGTTCGTGGTTCTCGGCGCCGTCTGCCGTTACAACGGCTTCTCGATCGTCGCACTTATCCGCTACATCAAGGAAGAACTGCTTCTGGTTCTCGGCACCTCTTCTTCGGAAGCCGCCCTGCCGGGCCTGATGAGCAAGATGGAAAAGGCGGGCTGCAAGCGCTCCGTCGTCGGCCTCGTCATTCCCACCGGTTATTCCTTCAACCTCGATGGCACCAACATCTACATGACGCTGGCGGCGCTCTTCATCGCACAGGCAACCGGTATCCACCTCTCCTTCGGTGAACAGATCCTCCTGCTGCTCGTTGCCATGCTCTCGTCCAAGGGTGCGGCCGGCATCACCGGCGCTGGCTTCATCACGCTCGCAGCCACGCTCTCCGTCGTGCCTTCGGTTCCAGTTGCCGGCATGGCGCTGATCCTCGGCATCGACCGCTTCATGTCGGAATGCCGTGCGCTCACCAACTTCGTCGGCAATGCGGTCGCCACCATCGTCGTCGCCCGCTGGGAAGGCGAACTGGATCAGGACCAGCTTGCCCGCGTTCTGAGCGGCAAGGAAGAGTTCACCGGCATCGCCGATGTGGATTCGCTTCCGGCATCGGTCCAGCCGGCCGAATAATACGACCTCCCAAGGTCTGGCCTGTCCCGGTTTTTCCCGGGCAGGCAACTACAGAAAGCCCGGAGCATCTTGCGATACTCCGGGCTTTTCCGTTACGGAATTGCAAACTGTGCAGTGTCAGCCTTTCGCGGCCAATGCCTTATCGAGACCGCGCTTCACACCGGCAAACAGCTCGTCCAGCTGCTCGGCAGTGATGATCAGCGGCGGGCAGAAGCAGATGGCTTCACCGATCGGCCGGGTGATGACGCCTTCCCTTTCGATGGCCGCAGCCAGCGTGAGCGTGGTATCACCCGCCTTCATGCCCTCCCATGGCTTTACCTCCAGCGCGCCGATCAGGCCGATACCGCGCGAGGAATGAATAAGCGGGTGGTCGGCAAGCGCGTTCAGATGATCGAGGAACTTTCCTTCCAGTCGGGCAACATTACCGACAAGGTCGCGCTCCTGAATGATCTTCAGGTTTTCCAGCCCCACAGCCGTTGCGACCGGATGGCCAGAGGCGGTGTAGCCGTGGCCGAAGGAGCCGATACGATCGGATTCATCGGCAATCGGCTGGTAGAAACTGTCATTCATGATGATCGCCGAAAGCGGCATGTAGGACGACGAAATCTGCTTGGAGACGACAAGCACGTCCGGCTTGATGTCATAGGTCTCGCAGGCGAACATCTTGCCGGTTCGGCCGAAACCGCAGATCACCTCGTCCACGACAAGCAGAATATCGTATTTCTTCAGTATCGCCTGCACACCCTCCCAATAACCTTCAGGCGGCAGGAGAACGCCGCCGGCGCCCATCACCGGCTCGCCCCAGAAGGCGGCGATGGTCTCGGGACCTTCGCGCAGGATCAGATCCTCCAATTCCCCAAGGATACGTGCGGTGAACTCCGCTTCGCTTTCGCCATCCTTGCCGAAATGCACATAGGAAGGGCAGGCCGTGTGCAGCATGCGGTCCAGCGGCAGATCGAAGCTTTCATGGTTGCGCGGCAGGCCGGTGATCGAGGCCGAGGCGATGGTCACGCCATGATAACCCTTGATGCGGCCAATGATCTTCTTCTTGTTCTTCTCGCCCAGGGCGTTCGAGCGATACCAAACCATCTTGGCAACGAGATCGTTGGCTTCGGAGCCGGAGGAGGTGAAGTGCACCTTGGACATCGGCACCGGCGAAAGCTCGATCAGCAACTCGGCGAGATCGACGGACGGGCCGTGCGTCTTGTAGGAAAAGGTGTGGTAATAGGGCAGCTTCTGCATCTGCTTCGTCGCCGCTTCCACCAGCCGCTTTTCACCGAAACCGAGCGCCACCGACCAGAGCCCCGCCATCGCCTCGATATAGCGCTTGCCGCTGCTGTCGGTCACATAGATGCCTTCGCCGCTCTCGATGACAAGCCCGCCGGTCTTTTCGAATTTGCGCAGATTGACGTTCGGATGCATCTGATAGGCGATATCGCGTGCCTCGACGGAATTCGGCAGGATGGTCATCGATAAAGGCTCCATTTTCGGTTGATGGTCGGCGTGTCAGACGTGCTGGCCGCCGTTGATGTGAATTTCCGCGCCGTTGATGTAGCTCGACTGTTCCGAGCAGAGGAAATAGATGGTCTGCGCCACCTCGGCCGTGGTGCCGAGCCGCCCGAGCGGCACCTGCGCGTCCACCAGTTCCGCCGTTCCGGGGGAGAGGATGGCGGTGTTGATCTCACCCGGCGCAATGGCGTTGGCGCGCACGCCACGCGGGCCGAACTCATGCGCAAGTTCGCGCGTCAGCGCCGCGAGCGCCGCCTTCGATGTGGCGTAGGCCACGCCTGCAAAAGGATGCACACGTGAGCCCACAATCGATGTGACGTTGACGATGGAGCCCTTCGCCTCCTCAAGTTCCGGCAAAAGCGCGCGGGCAAGCAGCGCCGTCGAAACGAGATTGACGTTCAGCACCCGCGTCCAGATATCCGCCGTCGTATCCTTCACACCGAGACGACTTCCGCCTTCACCCTTGGGCGAAATTCCGGCATTGTTGACAAGCGCCGCAAGCTTTCCCTCCGGCAGGCGTGAACGCACCTCGTCCGCCAGAGCGTCAATACGGGACAAGTCCTCCAGATCAGCCTGAATATGGCTTTCCCGTGCAGACGGCCAACGGCATTCCTCGGAGAAGGGTTGCCGCGATACGGTGAGAATTCTCCAGCCCTTTTCCTGAAACAGCTTGACGGTGGCATGCCCTATTCCGCGGCTGGCGCCGGTCAGAAGCATATAAGGAACAGCCATATGAGAACTCCTGTGCCATGCGGACCGTTGAGCCGGCCGCGCATTCAGCCCCGCATGTTAGAGCGCTGCCATCGGCTGACAAGGTCTTTTTTGTCGCGGCGCAGCGATGGCGGATCGGCGACGGGCTAATCCCATTTGATGTACGGCTTTCACCCGAAGGGAATATTTGAAGCCGACCGTTTCCCCATAAAATGAAGCCTCCCGAATGTGTGATCAGTATTGGGAGGGGGACGAATGCGCATCGATATCATCGACACGGACGCCGGCTTCGAGGCGATCCGCGAAAACTGGGATGCGGTGTTCATGGCCGATCCCCATGCCCGGCATTTCCTCTCCTGGGGATGGCTCAGGGATTATATGCCGCGCCGCAGGCGCTGGTTCATCCTTGCGCTGCGCGAACGGCCGGAAGGCTCGCCCTATGTGGCGTTTTTCCCGCTGCGCATCGTCACCGAACCGGACAAGAAAACCGGCCGCTTCCATGATAGCATCGTCATGGCAGGCAATGCGGCGGCGGATTACACCGGCTTCATCACCCTGCCGGACTATGAAGATCACGCCGTTGCCGGTTTCTGCTCCTATATACGCCAGCAGAACTGGACAGAACTGAAACTCGATTATCTCTCCGGCCCGCCGGAGCGTCGCGACGCAATGATCCGCGCGCTTCAGGGTCCGCTCGTCATGTTCCGCGACAACATGCCGACCAACCCCTACAACATCAACAATTGCATCTGCCCAGTGGTGGCCCTGCCGGAGACGTTCGATAGCTATCTCGACAGCCATATGAGCAGCCAGACCCGGCAAAAGCTCCGACGTTTCCTGAGAAAGGTCGAAGGCGGCGATGAATATAGCATCACCTTCGCGACGAGAGAGACGATCAGGCGGGATATGGATATCCTGTTCGATTTCTGGCGCATCCGCTGGGCGCCGCACAAGGGCAAGGAGCGTACGGAACTCCTGATCGGCGCGACACGACAAATGTTGATGGATGTCTATATCCGCGGCGATCTGGAAGTACCGGTCCTCTGGTTCGGCGACCAGCCGTTGGGGGCACTCGCCAATATCATCGACCGCCAGAAGAAGTCGGTCCTGTTCTATATCACCGGCCGCGACGAGAACTGGAAGACCCCTTCCCCCGGCCTCGTGCTGCATGGCCACTGCATCCGCCGGGCGATCGAGCAGGGTTTCAGGACCTATGATTTCCTGCGCGGCAACGAGCCTTACAAATATTTCTTCGGGCCGGAGGAGCAGAAGCTGAGCTGCACGTTGTTCCGCACCCGCTCGGGCGAAAATCTCGGCGGCACGCTTCACCCCCGCAGCATCCGTTTTGTCTACGAACAGGCGCTCAAACTCTACAAGAGCGGCCAGAAGGCGGCCGCCAATATCGCCTTCGGGCAGGTGCTTGCCGCAGCACCTGACCATCTCGGCGCGCAATTCGGGCTCGCCAATCTGTCGTTCGACCGGGGTGAATTCCGGGAGGCCGAGATCGCCTTTCTAAGCCTTCTGGCCGCTGGCCAGGAACCCGTCGTCCTGTGGCTTCGCATCGGCGAGGCCCGGCTGGCGCAGCAGTACTACCACGAGGCATCCGAGGCCTTCCGCCAGGTAACCAATCGCGCACCCTTCCACCGGGAAGCGCTTTATAAATGCGCGGTGGCGCTGATTGCCGCCGAAAGAACGGTGGAAGGCGCTGAAATTCTCGACAGGCTGCAGCATTATCATTCCGACGATGCGGCGCATCTGGAATATGCAGAAAAAGCCCGTGCAGCCCTTGCCAGGCTGGAACTGGCAAAGACAAAGGTTCCGCTGCCGTCAGATATCGTCACGCTCGCCATCAAGCCGAAAACGGCGGGCAAACGCTGGCACCCGCCAAAGGTTTTGCATTAAAGGCAACGCCCTGTAAGTTGCGGCTGGAAAAACCGGCCGGACGACTTGCAAGGATTTTTGATGTTTCTGACCAACAAGGACATGCTCGATCTCGTTGAGCTTCGCCATGATCTGCACCGTCATCCGGAAATCTCCGGCGAAGAAAAGGAAACAGCGCGGCGCATCCGCACTTTCCTGAAGCAGGCGCAGCCCGACCAGCTTTTTGCGGATCTCGGCGGCCATGGCGTCGCCGCGATTTATGACAGCGGCAAAAGCGGTCCGGCGATCCTGATCCGTTCGGAGCTCGATGCTCTGCCTATCCACGAAAAGAGTGAGGCCGAATACCGCTCCGGCACTGATGGGAAGGGCCATCTTTGTGGCCATGACGGCCATTCCACCATTCTGACGGCGCTGGCGCTCGGCCTTTCCCGGCAGCGCCCGGAGACCGGCCGCGTCATCCTTCTGTACCAGCCGGCGGAAGAAACCGGTGCGGGCGCCGCCGCCGTGCTCGCCGACCCGCGCTTCGAACACATAAAGCCGGACTACTCCTTTTCACTCCACAACCTGCCGGGCCTGCCTTTCGCCCATGTCAGCGTCGTGGAGGGACCGGTCAACTGCGCGTCGCGTGGTGTCAAAATCCGCCTTTCCGGCAAGACCGCGCATGCTTCCTCGCCCGAACACGGCATTTCCCCCATGCGGGCCATCTCTCAGCTAATGCCGGCCTTGGCCGAACTCGGCTCCGGTTTCCCGCCTGAGCCTGATTTTTCGATGGTGACGATCACCCATGCCGTTATGGGTGAAGCCGCTTTCGGCATTTCTCCGGCCGATGCGGAAATCTGGGCGACGCTGCGGACACTGACCGACGACCGGATGGAAAAACTCTGCGAGGCTGCGGAGTCATTGGCGAGAAAGGTTGCAGCCGAGCAGAAGCTGGCACTCGACATCACCTATGACGATATTTTCCTCCATTGCGAAAATGCGCCCGACGCGGTCGAGCATATCCGGCAAGCGCTGGACGAGGAGAAAATCTCCCACGGTTCGGAAGGGCTGCCCATGCGGGCTTCCGAGGATTTCGGCCGTTTTCGCGCCGTTTCGTCTTCGGCCATGTTCTTTCTCGGTGCAGGCAGGGACTACCCCAACCTGCACAATCCCGATTACGATTTTCCGGACGCGCTGATCGTCAGCGGAGCACGCATCTTCATGCGTATCATCCGCAACCTCACCGACGTGAAATAAGCGGCCACCGGCGTCACGCCGGCCTGCCTCAGCCGCCGCCCTGCGGGCCGTTACTCGGACGAGCGGCGCGCACGGCAGCCAGGCCCTTGATCCCATCCTGATTTCCGATGGCTGTCAGGCTTTCGAAAATCTGTGCCGCTTCGCCGTAACGGCGCATGGCGAGGTAGGAATAACCACGCAGCACCATCAGGTCCGTGCGCTCATCCGCCAGCCGTGCCCGCTGGTCGAGCAGGAGAAGCGTTTCGGCATAACGCTTCGACTGGAAGGCAGAAACCGCGCGGTCAGCAAGGATCGAGACCTGCAGCTCCGTCGCGCGCGGGCGGTCCATGCTCGATTTCGTCGCCGAAACGGCGGCATGGTCCGTCAAGCCCATGCGCAGATAAGCAAGGCTCTGGCCATAGGCTGCGTCGCTTTTAACTGCCGACTGACCGCCTTCAAGCGCGGCTTCGAAGGCTTTCAGCGCCTCCGCCGGCCGGTTCGTCTCCATCAGGCACCAGCCGAGATCGAGCGCCTGCTGCGGCGGCAGACGCTGCGGATCGGGATAGGCCGCGCAGGAGCGTGGGCGCGATGCGGCGCTAGCTTCCCTTTGCACCTGCGCCGGGCGGCGCGCCTGCTTGCGCGAAGGTTCCGGCTGCTGGACGACAGGCGGGGCATATACCACCGCCGTCTCGCCCTGCGGCGCATAGGTCGGTGCAGGCGCCGTCGCCTGTGGGGCAGTGGATGGCGCGGTTATGGGGGCAACCGTCTGCCCGGACTGATCCACCATGCGCGCCGTTCCCACATCGGCGATCCGCTGGGAGCGGCTTGCCCATTGCTGCTGGATGCCACGCAGACCGGCGAGATTGCGAAGATCGTGATAGCTGACGGCCATGCCGTAGGCAGACGGCTCATCATCGGGCTTCCAGCCAAGAGCCGTGCTGAACCATTGCAACGCAAGCGGGGTCTGCCGGAAGGCGAGCGAGTACCAGCCAAATTGCTGCGCGGTGGCCGCATCCTTGCGCGCCACGGTTTCAACGGCGATGCGTTGCAACACATCCGGCGGCAGCACGACCGGCGGCTGCAGCGCAAGAATATTGGCCGTTGCGGCAAGATAGGTCGCAAGCGCATCGTCGGAAGCCGTGCGCCATTTATACATGACGTCCTCGGCCTCGCGCGGCTCGTTACGGTCGATCAGCGCCAGCGCCAACCCTTGAGAGGCGGACGCGCTGTCTTCCTCTTCCCGCGCCTTGCGGAACCACTTTTCCGCCTCTGTCATGTTCTTCTGGCGGATATTGTACCAGCCGAGCAACAGGGCGTCGCTCGCAAGCTTGTCGGTTTCGGCAAGCCGCTCAAGCCGCATCACATAGGCGGAGGGAACGGTGATGCGCTCTTTTTCGCCCTCTTTCACTTTTTCCCCGGCCTTGGCTACAAACTGGCGGGCGAGATCGTTCTTCACCGGTTCGAATTCCAGTTGGCCGTCTGCGCCAGGTTTTTCCTTGGCCAGCAGATCGTCCATCATTTCCGCCGGCAGAAGCGCAGATGCCTTCTGCACCGTGGCGAGCCTGTCGCTTGCAACAGTGCAATTGTTGAGAATGTAGAGATAGGCGTCGCGCGCCCGTCCCATCCGGTCGGTATTGGCGAAGGCGTCGGCCACCCGCCACAGAACATCGACTTCGCTGCAGGTCAGCAGGCCGGGATTGTTGGCCGCCGTATCCACCACCGTCGCATATTGCTTGAGATCGGAGGCATTGACGAGCCGCTGGCGCGCTTCGGCCAAGGTGAGCATGCCCGTCAGATTGTCGGGCGGCTGCCAGCCGGGTTCCCCCTGCTGGCGGTCGGCAATCGCCTTTCTCACCTCGGCATAACGGCCATCTGTATAAAGCTGCCACATGGCATCGAGCCGCGGATCGCCGTTTTCGGGAATGGCGAGAGGACCGGCCGGCGGCGTCCAGTTGGGATAAAGCGTGCGAAGACGCGCGATTTCAGCCTGAAGGCGCTGGGTATCGCCTCTCGCCGCAAAATAGCGTAGCGCGCTGAGATCGACTTCGGGCATGCTGCCCGATGTGGGCTGGGGCGTACGGGGGGCCGGTGCCTGCGCCGTCTGTGTTTGCGGTGCTTGCCCGCCGGCCTGCGTCACCGGCAAAGGATCGGTCGCCGGCACCGTTACCGGCGGTGTCGCGGGCTGAGTCACCTGCGCCATCTCGCGGTTTTTGACGAAAGCGTTGATCTGCGCCGGATTGGCTGCCGGCGAAATGCGCTGCACGGCGCGGTTATCACCGACCGCCGAGGTATGCACGTCCGAAACCCGCCCGAGAATGCTGTCGCGCCAGTGGAAGGCGGCGAGCGCAATCAGAAGCAGGATGAGAGCCGAGGTCGACAATGGCTTGTTCATCGGCATTCCCCGTTATTCCTTGCCAGAAACGACAATGCCAGAAGATGCAATGTGGAGGGATAATAAAGTGTTGGCTGAAAGTTTTTAAGTTCGGCGGGAATGGCCGCCCCCCCGCTGACGCAGCCGGCGAGCGCCGGAATGATACGATAGCCGGGATCCGACAGGACATCCTTGACCTCGCCACTCTTCAGGTCGAAGGTTCCGGCAGCGCCGCTTTCCAGCGTCATGCCGGTTTTCAGACGGGAAAGCAGATCCGGCGAGCCCATCTTCGCCATTGCAAGATAAAGCGGAATACGCACCGCATTATAACCGAATTCCGGCGGAAAACCCGACGCCGGCTGCGGCTTCGTCTTCACAGACACCCAATCGGCCGGCAGTTTTCTATCGCTGAAAGCGAAGGCGCCGATCTGCGCCACGCCGTCATCGGCAAGAGCTTTCCAGAGCGGCGATGGCGCAACGAGATTGAGGACCGGAAACGCCTCGAAAATCAGATAGGAAGGATTGACCACTGGCCCGTCCTCCCGGTCGCCCTCGTCAAAACCGCTGGCAGCCGGCAGAAGCAGCACCCGCCCGCCACGTTGTACCACCGTCTTCTTGAGAACGGCGGATGCGATGGCCGCGGATGCTTCGGCATAATCCTGACGGTTCCATTGCCCGGCCGCCAGCGCCAGCGCATAGGCGATCAGAATATCGCCATCCGTGGCATTGTTGATATCAGTGACATGCGGCTTGGTGCGCGGATCCCATTTCCAGGCGGAAAGTCCGTCATCACGCACTAGGAGCTCGGTACGTGTGAAACTCCAGATCAATTCGAAGTCGGACAGGTTGTCTGCAAGCACGGCAAGCCACATGCCGTAGCCCTGCCCTTCGCTGTGGCTGATATTGCCGTTGCCGGTATCGATGATACGACCACCGGAATCCAGAAATGCACCCTTATAGGTCGACCACGCTTCCGGTGAGACCGAAGCGGCGCAGCTGACCGAAATACCTGCAAACACCGCCATCACGGACACGAGGAGAATGCCGGCCAGTTTCGAGATCCCGTTCTTCATCGATGCCGCCCCATCATGCGCAGCATCGTGAAAGTTGCGACGCCGAGGAGAGAAACGAAACCGATGAATGCCAGCGAATAGGAAAGCACATTGGATGACAGCCAGTTGGCGGCAACCAGCCTCCAGTTGGACAGGGAAAACGCCCGCGTGACGTAAAAATACGGCCGCTCCACCTCCACCGTTTCGAGCTTTTCGGCAGCGGCATCGTAGGCGGCGACACGACCCGTGACACCGCGCCAGCGGTTTTCCCGCGTCATCGCCGCCATGCCGTCAAGAAGTTCCGCTGATGTCGGTGCTGTGGCAAGCGTCCACACCCCCTGGCCGGAGGGGCTGAGTCCCTGCGCCAGCATGAAGGAGACATTGCCGGGTGGCGCATAGAGCTGCTCGGCCGCCGGCAGGAAGCGCAGCGTATCCGAGCTCAGGTCGAAATTCCGCTTCATCCAGTCCTCGAGAGACGACACCTGCCCCTCCCAGACACCTCCGTCCACCCGCTCCCGCCAGTCGTTAAAGAGGGTTTCGCTGCTCTGGGCGGGCGGCTGAACGCCGGTTCCCATTTTCCAGGATATCTGGCTGGAAGGAACGAGATTAAACTGGCCGATCAATGCCTGCGGGAATTGCGAAATCGTTCCAACGAACAGCGCGTCGCGGTCGCCGATCACCAGCGGCGATGCGACAGTCTCGATGTTGATGGGATGCCCCGCCACGCTTGCCAGTCGGCTGATCAGCGTCGCTGCCGCAGACATGGTGTCAGTGTCAAAACGGTCGAGTGACAGTGCAACAGGAGTTCCGCCGGTCCGATAGGGCTGTCCGGCGCCCGCCATCGCGGCGAGGTCGGGCTTGCGGCCGATCTGTGCATAGTCCGGAATATGAAGTTCAGACGTGTCGAACAACGCAAAACGCGGGGTCGTGCTGGCGGGCGCGCCCGGCGCACAGGCCTGATCCTGCGCCGTCATCAGCACCGCCTCGATGGTTACCTTGTTGGGCCCCGGCTTGAAATGACGCATCGTCACATTGATCGGCAGATGCCGGAAAATGCCGCCGCCATTGTTGGAAATCGGCACGGTCGAGGCGATCTCGTCATTGACGTAGATATCGATATGGCTGCCCGGCAGTACCTGCGACGAATAGGCGGCGTCGAGCAGAAGCGACGCCTCGCCATAGGCCGAGGCATAAAAATCGGCGGGCATGCCCACGTAAAACTCATTGCGGAAACGCCGGCCGCCAAATTCGGTGCTTTCCAGGCCAAGTTCGGAAAGCGCGATACGGCGGTCCGACATCACAAGCGGCACATCGGGCGCATGCCAGCTGCGGGTTGAAAAGGTCGTTCTCTGCGCGCCGGGCGTACGCGATATCGAGGAAAACAGCGTCTCTATTGCCGCCTGAACCGCCTGCGGGCTGGGGCCGCTGACGAAAAGCGGCGAAAGACCGCTAGGTGCTGCGGCGCCAAAGCCGGCAAAGGCGCCCGCCGACGCCTCGGGCGGCAGCGTACCGACTATCCCGGCAATCTCACGGGCGGTTCCGACGAGGACCGTCAGCGTGCCTGCCTTGCGTTCTGTGGAAGGCGCGGCCACGAAACGGATCGCCTGGTTCGGCATCTGGGTTCTGAGCGCTAGCGCCTGTGAAAGACGCAGGAGAGAATCCGCAAACGCCGGATTGCCCAGTGCCGGCGCGACAATCTCGATCGACGTCATCGCCTTGCCGTCCGGCCCCGTTGCCTGAATATCGTCGATATTGGCAAAGCTTCCTGCGACATCGGCATTAAAGCCGATATAGGTGCTCGCAGGGTCGACATCGGTCCACAGATCATAGGTGGACTGGATCGTGCAATCGGTTCTGTGGCGTTGCTGCACGCCCAGTCTCACGACATTTGAGCCGACCTGCAGGACGCCGGGCGGAATCTTCAAGGAGACATTGCCCTCGCTGTCGGGCGCTTCAATACGCGCCGGCTCCAGCGGGACATTGTTCAGGCTGACCTGAAAATTCGAGCTTTCCGGCGCGACCACGATGGCGTTCTGATAGCCGATATTGAGCGAAACGGCGGCATTCACCTGCTCCGGCGTCAGATAGATGCTCCATTGCCGGCGGTCGATC
This sequence comes from Agrobacterium sp. CCNWLW32, assembly GCF_037083425.1. Taxonomy (NCBI): domain Bacteria; kingdom Pseudomonadati; phylum Pseudomonadota; class Alphaproteobacteria; order Hyphomicrobiales; family Rhizobiaceae; genus Agrobacterium; species Agrobacterium sp. CCNWLW32. The sequence goes on along the minus strand of NZ_JBAOJM010000010.1, from coordinate 4,080 downwards.
TCACCGGAAAGGCTGAGCTTTTCATAGGGCAGGATATATCGGCGGCGGCTGTCGGCGCTGAGCGGCGAGGCCTGCGCCGGAACCGGCCTTGCGCCTTCCTGACGCGGAGGAGCCGAAACCGGCGGCGGCAACGGAACGGCGGGGCGTTGTTGCTGCTGCGGCGCGGGCTGAACCGAAAAGGGCGGCGTGGCGGATGGCTGAGACGGCGTTGGGGCCGGCTTCTGGGCAGGAGGCTGCTGGCGCGGTACGGCAGGCGGAATGGCGGACGGCGGTACGGGTGTCGGAGCAGTTTGGGCGGGCCGTTCCGGCGACATGTCGAAGGGGGAGGACTGCGCCATCGCGCCCGTCGCAACGGCCCCCCATACCAGCACTGCCAGAGAATCCCGGATGGATTTACGGCCGGTCATTTTACGGCTCCGACAGGTTTGGCGTCTTTGGGAGCGGGCCGAAGCGTCCGGACCAGATAATAGAGGCCACGCTGCGTCTGGAAGAGCGAGATGGCCAGGAAGATCGCCGTGCCGCGGATAAGGCCGGGGTTCTTGCGGCGCACCCGCTGAAACTCGCTCCACTGTTCCGAATTGGCGAAAATCAGGTCCGCGATCAGGCGGTGATCGACGGCGCGCTGCGGCGAGAAGGTGCAACCGATCGAGACGAAACCCTCGCCCTTAACCGTCCGCACCACGTTGACAGGCATGGTTTCCGGCACACCCTCGCTATGCGGCTTGACCTTCACGATGGCCGTCGCCCCTTTTTCGATATTCGTCGCGCTATCGAAGAGATTGATCAGCAACCCGTGCACCGACACGTTATCGATAGAAGCCGGCACCCAGGCGTCGCTGCCCTCAAGCTTGACTTCGCAACGCCGTTTGACCGTGATGCGCCGCGACGCCGACTTATCGCCGCGTTCGGAAACGACACCGAGCGCGCAGCCTGCAAAGATGAGATTGAGCAGGTTCCAGCCGCCGACCACGAGCGTGACATCCGCCTTGTAGGGTTCGCTGTAGATGCGCCATACGGCAAAGGCCATCGCCACCACCAGCAGCGCGAAGATGACGAAGAACGGCCGGCTGATTTCCGAAAGCCGCGCCTCGGCAATGGATTCATCCTTCGCCGTCACCTTGAAGGTGGGCTTGCCGGGGTTGAAGATCACCGAAACCACGGCGGGCAGAAGGTGAACCGTCTGCACATATTCGTAAAGCTCAGAAATCCACGGCCAGCGGAAGCTGCCATAGAGATAGTTCTGCATCATCAGGTTCACGAGCATATAGGCCGCCGTATAGGCTAGGAACTCGCCGCCCGAGGCCACGAAAATCTGCAGGTCGAAGAACAGGTAGAACAGCGGCGCGAACAGGAAGATCGTGCGCGGAAACGGAAACAACCAGAACAGCGTCGATGACATATAGCAGAGACGCTGCGTAAACGAGAGACCGCGCCGGAACAGCGGCTGGCGGAAGATCAGGATCTGCATCATGCCCTGCGCCCAGCGGCTGCGCTGGCCGATGAAGCTTGCGAAGGTGGCGGGTTGCAGGCCGGCGATCAGCGGCTTGTCGACATAGATGCTGTTCCAGCCGCGCGAATGCAGCGCGAGCGCCGTTTCGCAATCTTCCGTGATGCTGACGCCGCTGAAACCTTCCGTATCCTGCAGCGCCTCGCGCCGCAGCACGGCGGCGGAACCGCAGAAGAAAGCGCCGTTCCATTTGTCGAGACCGCGCTGGATGATGCCGTAGAACATCTCGTTTTCGCTCGGCATCGTCTCGAAGGTGCGCAGGTTGCGCTCGATTGGATCGGGATTGACGAAGAAATGCGGCGTCTGCACCAGGAAAAGCCGGGGGTCCTCTTCGAAATATCCCACCGTCTCCAGCAGGAAGTCGCGGGCGGGCGCGTGGTCGGCGTCGAACACGGTCACAAGCTCGCCGGTCGAATGGGCAAGACCGTTATTGAGATTTCCGGCCTTGGCATGGACGTTGCGTTCGCGCGTCAGATAACGCACGTCGAGCTCTTCGCAGAGCTTCTTCAGCTCTTCGTGGCGGCGCTGCGCCGCCTGCGCCTCGACAATATTGCTGGCGTTGCGCTTCTGCACCGAGCCGCCGTCGTCCAGCAGCCATACGGTGAAACGGTCAGCCGGATAGTCCATGTTCTTGGCCGCTGCCAGCGTATTGGCGAGAAGTTCAGCATCCTCGTTGTAGCTCGGCACGAAGACATCGACCGTCGGCCGATAATCGGGCGAACCGGGCCGCGTCTTGCGCGACGGCAGCGGCATCGATACGATGACAAGGCTGAGCCCCAGCATCACGACGCTGTACATCTCCGCCAGATAGAGCAGAAAACCGGGAATGAAGTTTTCGAGCTGGTTGACGGGCGGCAGTGTGCTCGTGGTACGCCAGTAGACATATCGCAGAACGATGGCGGTGCCGAAACCGAGCGCGACGAGGCGCCACGCGCCCTGCCCGTTGAAGCTCTTGATCGTTGCGAGAAGGATGAGCGAAATCGCGGTCGCCACCAGATGCGTCTGCAGGCTGACCGGCATCGTGACGATGGCCAGAACGCAAAGCGACACAAGCAACCAGACAATGACTGTGATGGCCTTGTTCATCCAGAAACTTTCCGTTCTCGTCCCCATCCGGAATTTAGGTCCGGAAATTTTGCGATATGCGCCTCGGCGCTCACTTCTCCGCTGGTTCCGGCGATCACCTGCATCCTGGTGACGCTCCCGAACCGGACAGACAAGCTGGCGAGGGAATGGACACCTGCGGCACCTGCGACGGTTGCCGGCTGCTTTCCACCGGCCCGCCGTCCATCCGCCTGCCCGCCACCGAAGATCGAACAGGCTGGATCGGCGAACCCGTCGATGTGGGCGATGGGATATTGACGGCAGCAACGGGCGGCAAAGGCTGTGGTTCCGGCTGCGCGGGCGTGACGGCCGCCACGCGGCGGACCGGCCGGACGGGCACACTAGCGGTCACTTCGCCGCCGGGCCGCATCGGCACATCCTCCGCCTTCATGGGATAGACCGGGCTCCCGGGTCGCCCGAGATTTTGATCGACGGCCCGCGGCGTGCCGTAGGGGTTCCAGCTTGGCGAGGCATAGGTGCCGGTAATGGTGTAATTATACATGACCGCCAGCAGCCGCTCGACGCTTGCGCCAGATTGGCAAAGACGCAGCCGCACCTTGATGCGTCCTAGATTGCGGAAGTCCTGCCGCATGCTTTCCGGCGAGCGTATGTCCTGCCAGCCATAAAGGCAGCTATCGTCGCCGCGGCCGTGGCCGGCGGCATAGGAAAACGCACCATAACCGTTCTGCAGGTAATTTGCCGACATGGCTATGTTTTCGCCCGGAAACTCGGCGCGGATTTCCCGCGCGACGGAAGATGCCCGGAAACCGGAAAAAGCCAGGGCGTCGCCACCGGTATCGCCGGCCTGTTGCGGGCCGAAAAACTCAGCCTTGATATAATTCTGCCCGGGGGTCGCGGCCTCAGAGCGCAAAATGACCTGCTGCGCCACGGCGTTGGAATAGGTGCGGTTGACCACGGTGACGATTTCGGGACCGCCGGGCGGGGGGAAAACCAGCGCCTCGGAAGGAGACGCCATCTGCGCGCCGCCGAACGACCGAACGCCCGCGGGAGTATTGCAGCCCGAAAGAACCGCAACGGAGAACAGCAATGAAGTATAGGCAGAAAATTTCACTGCCTTGCGCCCCTTTGTTTCCCCAACGCCGCCCAGGTTAAAAGGAGACCGAATCACTAATGACCAGACCATTGCTACGAAATACGTGAGGACTACGAATAAGCAATCTCAAATTTGCGTTGTAATTTCTGACACTTTATGAATCGCGAATCGCCGTTGCGGCCCTCATCTCCCACGAAAGAAGGGGAACTAATGACGCCGCCAGGGGTTGGCGTCCTGTCAGGCCGATAATTTTACGGTTGCAGCGCAATATGTCCCATGGTCTACTTGCGTCTATTATTACGTATTTTTATTGGTCAAATTTTTAATTCAACTGTAAAAACAGAGAGTTACCATATGACAGTGCAATTTCCGAGCATCGCGCAGACGCTTGCCGAAGAGATCGGAACATTACGCA
>NZ_JBAOJM010000009.1:0-191814 GCF_037083425.1 Agrobacterium sp. CCNWLW32 | reverse complement strand
CTCTGCTTCTTCATTCGTCCGTCCTTTAATGGGCCGGACTCTAATCCAATCTGGAGGAAATTCGCAGTGGCAGGTCACAGGCCATTTTGCTGACGGGTCAAGAACGGCGTCGTCGTTGGTCACCGGACCAACGGCTGGAAATTCTGGAGGCGGCATTTGCGCCGGGGGCAAATGTCACGGAGGTGGCGCGCCGCTTTGATGTTTCGACGGGTCTGATCTACACTTGGCGCCGCCAAGCGCTGTCGGTGAAAGATGGACCTGCTTTCGTGCCGGCGACTGTCTTGGACGTCCCTGGCTGCAGCGATGGTGGCGCGGCGACCATCGTTGTGGACTTTGCGAACGGCACGAAGGTGAGGATTGCTTCCGCGGCACCTTATGATCTTGCCGCGGCAGTCATGCGTGCGCTCAAATGATCCCGATCAGTTCGAGCGTGCGGGTTTGGATTGCGAGCGGCCATTGCGATATGCGCAAGGGGATGCAGGGCCTTGCTCTGATCGTGCAGGAAGGTCTTGGTCGTGATCCGTTCAAGGGTGACGTTTTTGTCTTCCGCGGGAAAAGCGGCCGGCTGATCAAGGCTCTTTGGCATGACGGAATTGGGCTTTCGCTATACGCAAAGCGGCTCGAGCGCGGCCGTTTTATTTGGCCGGTGACTGAGGGCGGAGCGATTGCGCTGACGGCTGGCCAGATGTCCTATTTGCTTGAGGGAGTTGACTGGCGAAACCCGCAGCAGACATGGCGTCCGACGAGCGCTGGATAGCGATTTTTGGCCGGGATTTGCCGCCATTGGCATCAAGGAAAGCTATGCAAATCAGGGGTTTTGTGATTCACTTCGAGCATGGAACCCGGCTTCGAAAATCACTGTGATCATGCCGCTGCCCTCAAGGCAGAGCTGGCGACAGCGCGGGCCGAGCGTGCTGCTGCTTTGGCCGAATTGGCTGTTGCCAAGGCCAGGGAGGCCGACGATCAGGCCATCATTCTTCGCCAGAAAGTCTATATCGAAAAGCTGCAACGGGAGCTTCGCGGTCAGAAGTCGGAACGGACGGCAAGGCTGATTGCGCAGATGGAGTTGATGCTTGAGGACGCCGAAGCGACGGCGACCGAAGATGAGCTTGCCGCCGAAATGGCCGTTGCTGCAGCATCTGCGATTGCGGTCACCGGCTTTACGCGCAAGCGGCCGGTCAAGAAGCCATTCCCGGAACATCTGCCGCGTGAGCGTGTCGTGGTGCCTGGTCCGGTTGCCTGCAGTTGCTGTGGCGGTGAACGGCTTCGCAAGCTCGGCGAAGACATCACCGAAACGATGGAGAGCGTACCGCGGAGCTGGAAGGTCATTCAGACGGTGCGGGAAAAGTTCACCTGCCGTGACTGCGAGAAGATCAGCCAGGCACCTGCACCCTTCCATGTCATCCCGAGAGGGTGGGCGGGGCCGAGCCTTTTGGCGATGATGCTCTGCGACAAGTTCGGCCAGCACATTCCCCTCAATCGCCAGATCGAACGTTTTGCCCTGGAAGGTGTGCCGATCAGCCTGTCGACTGCAGCAGACGCGATTGGCACATGCTGTCAGGTCCTTGACCCGCTGGTGCGACGGATTGAAAGCCATACGTTCGCGTCTGAACGGATCCACGGTGATGACACGACCGTGCCGGTTCTTTCTCTCGGCAAGACCGCAACCGGCCGGATATGGAGTTACGTCAAGGACGATGCTCCGTTCGGCGGAACGGCCCCACCGTCGGTGGTGTTCTATTATTCCCGGGACCGGGCAGGCGAGCATCCACAGGCGCATCTGTCCAATTATAGCGGTATCCTTCAGGCGGACGCCTATACGGGCTATGGCCAGCTCTATCTTCCTGATCGAAGTCCGGGCCCGATTTATGAAGCGGCGTGTTGGGCGCATGCCAGGCGGCCATTCTTTGCGCAAGCCGATCTGGAGGCCAATGCGCGCCGAAAAGCGCAGGGTAAAAGTGCCGCCGTCATCTCGCCGGTCGCCTTGAACATGGTGCAGCGGATCGACGCGCTGTTCGAGATCGAACGCCAGATCAATGGCCGCGCTGCCGATGAGAGAAAAGCAATCCGCCAGCAATTATCAAAGCCGTTGATCGACGACATGGAAATATGGATACGCGAACACCGCGCCAGGTTGCCGCGCGACAACGACCTGGCAAAGGCATTTGACTATATGCTGAACCGCTGGGAATCCTTCACCCGCTTCCTCGACGACGGCCGGATCTGCCTGTCGAACAATTGCGCGGAGCGATCTTTGCGTGGTGTGGCCCTTGGACGAAAAGCCTGGCTATTTGCCGGTTCCGATCGAGGGGGACAGCGGGCGGCAGCCATGTACAGCCTGATCGTCACCGCGAAAATGAACCGCATTGACCCACAGGCCTGGCTTGCTGATGTTCTCGCCCGCATCGCCGACCATCCAGCCAGCCGGCTCGATGAGCTTCTCCCTTGGAATTGGCGGAAAACCACGACATCACCACTGAGGCAGGCAGCCTGATGGCAGATCCTCTCGTCCGCTTGAAGATTACGCTCGATGACGTTGATCCCTTGGTGATGCGGCGCGTTGTCGTACCGTTCCGCATTCGGCTCGACCGGCTTCATGATGTTCTCCAGGAGGCTTTCGGCTGGACCAACAGTCATCTTTATGAGTTCAGAATCCGTGACATCGGATTCGGCGTGCCTGATGGCGGCTTTGATGACCCCATCGATGCGCGCAAGGAAACGCTTCTTGCCGCCATCGAAGATATCGGCGCGAAGTCATTCAAGTATCTCTATGACTTCGGCGACGGCTGGACCCACACAGTGAAAATCGAAAAGACCTTTCCGGCTACCCCCGGCTTTGATGATCCTTTCCTCCTCGAGGCTATCGGAAGGTGCCCGCCAGAGGATGTTGGCGGCCCTTGGGGCTATGAAGAGTTCCGTGAGGCCATTGCCGACGTCAACCATGAGCGACATCAAGAACTGCTCGAACGGTGGGGAAGTTCAGACTACGACCCCGGCCAGGTCGATGCCAGAAATCTCAGCAAAAACGTCGAGGCTCTGGCCGCAAAATGGAAGCGCAGATCGCACAAAAAAACCTGACACTGCGGTCCTCGGCGAATGCTTACCGCGCACTTGACTTGTGTCAAAGCCGCAGAGCGCACCCTCACGTAAACAGCCCTTAAACCGGACCACTCCCTCAAACAGGAGAAATGTCGGGTGCGAATTCTAAACGCGATGGTGGCTGGCTTCTTCGGTTTTTACGTATTACGGTTGAAACCTGAAGGGTTCATGGGGAAGACGGATGTCTAAAAAAGGCTTGCTCATTGGTCTGGTGGTTCTGGCTGTTGCCGTTGCCGCTTACTTTGCCTGGTCGAAGCTGAAGGGGGAGGGGCTGCCTTCCGGTTTCGCGTCCAGCAACGGTCGGATCGAGGCGGTCGAGATCGACATTTCCACCAAGACCGCCGGTCGCCTTCAGGACATCATGGTGCGCGAAGGCGATTTCGTGAAGGCCGGACAGGTGCTGGCGCAGATGGACACCGCCCAGCTGGAAGCGCGGAAGCGTCAGGCGGAAGCACAGTTTCGCCGTGCGAAAATAGCAATCGATACGGCCAACAGCCTTGTCGCACAGCGGGAGGCGGAGAAGACCTCGGCGCTGGCGATCGTGGAACAGCGCAAGGCCCAGCTTGATTCCGCCTCCAAGACCTATGCGCGCTCGAAGCAGCTGCTGACGGGCAATGCCGTTTCGCAGCAGATCGTCGACGACGGTGAAGCCGCCGAGCTGTCCGCCCGCGCCACACTCGCTTCCGCCGAGGCCTCGCTTGCCGCCTCCGATGCGGCAATCAACGCGGCCAAAGCGCAGATCGTTGATGCCGAGGCGGCTGTCGATGCGGCGCAGGCCGATATTGAAAGCATTGAGACTGACATAGCCGATGCGACGCTGAAATCGCCCCGCGACGGCCGCGTGCAATATAGGATCGCCCAGCCCGGAGAAGTGCTGTCCGCCGGTGGACGGGTTCTCAACCTCGTCGATCTCGGAGACGTCTACATGACCTTCTTCCTGCCGACGGCAGAGGCTGGCCGCACGTCCATGGGCTCCGATGTGCGCCTGATACTGGATGCGGCACCGCAATACACCATCCCGGCGAAAGTTTCCTTTGTGGCCGATGTCGCGCAGTTCACGCCGAAGACGGTTGAAACCGAAGAGGAACGCCAGAAGCTCACCTTCCGGGTGCGGGCGCAAATTCCGCAGGAACTGCTGCAGAAATATATCCAGTATGTCAAAACCGGACTGCCCGGCATGGCCTATGTACGGCTTGATCCGCAGGCCGCCTGGCCGGAAAACCTCGAACGCAATCTCGTCAAGTGACGGTGGCCACCATGGTCGCGCCTCCCGCAACGAATGACAGGAACGCACCGGTCGCGCGATTGACCGATGTGCGGCTGACCTTCGGAAGCACTATTGCGCTGGCCGATATATCGGTCGAGATTCCCGCAGGGAGGATGGTAGGGCTCATCGGGCCTGACGGCGTCGGCAAGTCGAGCCTGTTGTCGCTCGTCTCCGGCGCGCGGGCCATCCAGAAGGGCAAGGTGGAGGTTCTGGGTGGCGACATGTCCGATCCGCGCCACCGTGAGGATACCTGCCCGCGTATCGCCTATATGCCGCAGGGTCTTGGCAAGAACCTTTACCCCACCCTGTCCGTCTTCGAGAATATCGACTTTTTCGGCAGGCTGTTCGGACAGGGCAGCAGGGAGCGGCAGGCGCGCATTGCCGAATTGCTGAAGAGCACCGGCCTCGAACCATTCGCCGATCGCCCCGCGATGAAGCTTTCCGGCGGCATGAAGCAGAAACTCGGGCTCTGCTGCGCGCTGATCCACGATCCGGACCTGCTTATCCTCGATGAGCCGACCACAGGCGTTGACCCGCTGTCGCGCCGGCAGTTCTGGGAATTGATCGATTCCATCCGGGCCGGGCGTCCGGGCATGAGCGTCATCGTCGCCACGGCCTATATGGAAGAGGCCGCCGGTTTCGACTGGCTGGTCGCCATGGATGGCGGCAAAATACTGGCTACCGGTTCGCCCGCCGAACTTCTCGAGCGCACGTCGGCACCCAATCTCGATGCAGCCTTCATCGCGCTTCTTCCCGAAGAAAAGCGCAAGGGTTACCACGAGGTCCATATCGCGCCGCGCAAGGTGACGGGTGAGGGCGATTACGCCATCGAGGCGTCGCATCTCAGCATGCGCTTCGGTGATTTCACCGCCGTCGACAATGTCAGCTTCAAGATTCCGCGCGGCGAGATTTTCGGCTTTCTCGGTTCGAACGGCTGCGGAAAATCCACCACCATGAAGATGCTGACCGGGCTTCTGGCGGCCAGCGAAGGCGAGGCCAAGCTCTTCGGGCACAAGGTGGATGCGAGCGACATGGCGATCCGCCACCGCGTCGGTTACATGAGCCAGGCCTTCTCGCTTTATTCAGAACTGACGGTGCGGCAGAACCTCGATCTTCACGCCCGCCTGTTCAAGCTGCCGGAAGACACCATTCAGCCGCGTATCGCCGAAATGGCGGAGCGATTCGATCTCGGCGCGGTCATGGAAACCCTGCCGGACGACCTGCCGCTCGGCATCCGGCAGAGGCTGTCGCTGGCGGTGGCGATGATCCATTCGCCTGACATTCTCATCCTCGATGAGCCGACCTCCGGTGTCGACCCGGTGGCGCGCGACGGGTTCTGGCAAATCCTTGCCGATCTCTCGCGCAACGACAATGTCACCATCTTCATCTCCACCCATTTCATGAACGAGGCGGAGCGCTGCGACCGTATTTCGCTGATGCATGCCGGCAAGGTGCTGATCAGCGATACGCCTGATGCGATTACCAAAAGCCGCAATGCCGCAACGCTTGAAGAGGCTTTCGTCGCCTATCTCGAGGATGCCTCGGGTGTGAAAAAAGTGAAACCCGTTGCACCGTCCGCTCCGGCAGCTGAGGTGCCCACGACACAACATGCCGCCCCCGTCCGCAAGAGGTTTTTCGATTTCAGGCGCATGTTCAGCTATACCCGCCGTGAGGCGCTGGAATTGCAGCGTGATCCCATTCGCGGAACGCTGGCGGTGCTCGGCAGCGTTATCCTGATGTTTGTCATCGGATACGGCATCAATCTCGATGTCGAGGACCTGACCTTTGCGGTGCTGGACCGCGACGATTCCACCATCAGCCGTGACTACGTGCTCGATATTGCCGGCTCCCGTTATTTCATCGAAAAGGAACCGATCCGCGACTATGCCGATATGGATCGGCGCATGCGTGATGGGGAACTCAGCCTTGCCATTGAAATTCCCCCCGGCTTTGGCCGGGATGTCTTGCGCGGCAAGACGGTGGAGGTGGGCGCCTGGATCGACGGCGCCATGCCGCAGCGCGCCGAGACGGTGCGCGGTTACGTGCAGGGTATGCACCAGACATGGCTTGCGCGGAAGGCCGCCGAGATTTACGGCAGCGCCGCCACGCAGAACAGCTTCAGCATCGAGACGCGCTATCGTTACAATCCTGATGTCAAAAGCCTCGTCGCCATGGTGCCGGCGGTCATTCCGCTGCTGCTCATGCTTATTCCCGCCATGCTGGCGGCGCTCAGCGTCGTCAGGGAAAAGGAGCTTGGCTCCATCGTCAATCTCTATGTGACGCCGACCACGCGGCTGGAATTCCTGATCGGCAAGCAGCTTCCCTATGTCGCCCTCGGCATGCTCAATTTCCTGCTTCTGACGGCATTTGCGGTCTTCGTCTTCCAGGTGCCTTTCACCGGAAGTTATCTCGCCTATGCGGCGGGAGCGCTGCTCTACGTCATCATCGCCACCTCCATTGGCCTTCTCATGTCATCCTTCATGAAGAGCCAGATCGCAGCGATTTTCGGCACGGCCCTGCTGACGCTCATTCCGGCCACGCAATATTCGGGCATGATCGATCCCGTCTCCTCGCTGCAGGGCGCCGGCGCCTTTATCGGTAACATCTATCCGGCCACCTATTTCATGACCATTTCGCGCGGGACCTTTTCGAAGGGGCTTGATTTCGCCGGGCTTTCCGGCTCGTTCCTGCCGCTCATCATAGCCATTCCGCTGCTGCTTAGTGCCGGTGCCGCACTTTTGAGGAAACAGGCGTCATGAGGCTGTTTTCGTCCAACATCTTCCAGCTCGGCATCAAGGAACTGCGTGGCCTTGCGCGTGACGGCATGCTGCTGCTCCTGATTGTCTATGCCTTCACGCTGCAGATCTACACCGGCTCCAGCGCGCTGCCGGAAACGCTGAACAATGCCGCCATCGCCATTGTCGATGAGGATCAGTCACCGCTTTCCGGCCGCATCAGTACGGCGTTTTATCCACCCTATTTCGCACCGCCGAAGCAGATTTCCATCGCGGAAATGGACAAGCGCATGGATGCCGGGCTCGATACTTTCGCGCTCAACATCCCTCCGGATTTCCAGCGCCGGCTGATGGCGGGTCAGCAGCCGGCCATCCAGCTCAATATCGACGCCACCCGCATGAGCCAGGCCTTCAGCGGCGGCGGTTATGTGCAGAGCATCGTGACCAGCGAAGTTCAGGAATATGTCAACCGTTATCGCGGTGCGACTGCGGTGCCGGTGGACCTCACCCTGCGCTCCCGTTTCAACCCGGAGCTGGACAAGTCCTGGTTCGGCTCGATCAACAATATCATCACCGCCATCACCATGCTGTCGATCGTGCTGACGGGGGCGGCGCTCATTCGCGAGCGGGAGCACGGCACGGTCGAGCATCTGCTGGTCATGCCGGTCACGCCGCTGGAAATCATGCTCAGCAAGGTCTGGTCCATGGGCCTCGTCGTGCTGGTGGCCTCGGCATTTTCCCTGTTCGTGGTCGTCAGGGGGCTGCTCGCCATTCCGATCGAAGGCTCGCTTTCGCTTTTCCTGCTCGGAACGGCATTGCAACTCTTCGCCATGACCTCAATGGGCATATTCCTCGCGACCGTCGCCGGTTCCATGCCGCAATTCGGCATGTTGCTGATCCTGTTCCTGCTGCCGCTGCAGGTGCTCTCGGGCGCCATGACGCCGCGTGAAAGCATGCCTGATATCATCCAGTACATCATGCTTCTTGCGCCAAACACCCATTTTGTCATTCTGGCGCAATCGGTGCTTTTCAGAGGGGCGGGGCTGGATGTGGTCTGGCCGCAATTGCTGGCGCTGCTGGCCATCGGCTCCGCGCTCTTCGTTTTTGCGCTTCGCCGTTTCAGGCGGTTCCTGCGCTGACGACAGCCGGATTTTCCGCTTGTTCTGCCCATTTCCACGCAAGTTGAATTAATTGTGTTCGGTAACGGTATGTTCGCCTTCCGTGAATATGCCTATGAGGACGGCTGGGTAAGCGGGCTTTGTTCAGGAGTAGCAAAATGAATATTGCAGCACGTCTTTCACTGGCAGCCATGATCGCTCTGGCGGCAACACCATCCCTCGCGTCGGAAGATATGACGTCGGAGACGAGCGAAGCGATATTCGGTTTTGGCGGCGCCATGACGAAAGAAGACATGCTGAAAAGTGCAGCCCTCTTTCCGGTGGAATATGAGCGCAACGCCATTCTGGGCGGCGGCTACCAGTTTTATCCCTACCATATCGGCAACGTGAAACTCGGCGGCGAAATCGGCGCCGCTGCCAGATTTGGCAAGGGCTTTACGGGTGAAGTCTGGGTGGGTTCGGTTGCGCGTTACGAGCAGATCAGGCTCGGAGAGCGGCTGTTCATCACGCCAAGCTTTACCGCCGGCCTCAGCCTTGTCACGGATGCGCAGCGGGGCCGCGAGCGCGAACAGGAAATCAAGGACGACGGCAATGCCAATGTCCTGTTTTATCTGGGGCCGGAAATCAACGTGTCCTTCAGCGAGGATTCCTCGACGGAATTCTTCTGGCGTCTTCACCACCGTTCCGGCGGTGGCAAAACATTGGGCAATATGAAAGGCGCCACAAACGCCAACGTCTTCGGCGTCCGCTACAAGTTCTGAGCGGCAGGGATGGTCCCACGCTCGGTGAACTGTCTGAATTTCAGTCACGTTTCTTTTTCGCCGCAAACCGTCATGGGGAACCCGTGCATGCAGTGCATGGGTGGATTGCCTTATTCTGCCTGTTAATGCGTCACCGAAAAGCGCATATAGAGGACATCAAAGGACGCCGGGACGAAAACGTTACTGACGTCACCTAAACCTCAGAAAGGGTAATGTCATGAACGTAGCACGCAGCTTCAACAATTGGCGCAAATATCGTCAGACCATCAACGAACTCGGCCGTATGAGCAGCCGTGAACTGCACGATCTCGGTATCGATCGCAGCCAGATCACCAGCGTCGCCCGCGCCGCCGTCGGTAAGTAATCATAACGATATTGCCGCTATTGAATGCCCAAACGCCCGCTTTGCGGGCGTTTTTGTTTTGGAGGCCTCTCCTCCGTCATCCTCGGGCTTGACCCGAGGATCCATTGCTTTCCACGGGTCAGGATCCTCGGGTCAAGCCCGAGGATGACGTTGAGTATGTGCAAAGCGATGTCATTCCACGCCTGAGGACGACTGAAGCGAACCAATCGCCAGGAATTTTCGACGATGAATATTGCCATGCACAAAACGCATATCTGCGCTGCAACCTTGTGCCTGTCAAACGCGCAGAAAAATGGTATCTTCAAATCATCGAAACGGATGTACCTCCTCCCACATCCTTTCGGTAATGCGGGCGATCCTACTCCTCCTCCCAAAGGATTTCCTCGGGGACAGCGGTTTTCCTCCTCCCATATCGCTGTTCATCTTTTCAAAAAGCCTGCCGCACCTCCTCCCGCGGCAGGCTTTTTTGTTTTCGGAAACTTCCCTTTATTTTCAGGATTATCTCAGTCGAAAGCCATCATGCCGATGGGCGTTACGGCATGGGTGCCTGCGCGTCTGGCAAGGGCATAAGCAAGGCACTGCTCCACGGCATCCTGCGGCACGGGCTTGGCGATCACGCCGGCGCCTATGCCGAGATTGACGACGACTTCGGGGTTCGCCGTCATGAAGATCACCACCACGCCATGGTCTTCGGAAAGCCGCCGCCCGATCTCCGGGCCGGTCTGTCCGTCGGCAAGATTGACGTCGACGAAGGCGATATCGGCGCGGCTGCCAAGCGCCACGGCCTCTTCCAGCCGGTTGGCGATACCGATGACATCAGCCTCTTCTTCCGCCTGCAAAATGGAATCCTCTATATCCATGGCGATGAGGAATTCGTCTTCCACGATCAACACACGCGGCTGTTCCGTGCGGAAACCCGGTTCGTTCTGCAAGACGTCTGCCAACATATGCCTGTCTCCATTCTGTGTGCTTCAGAGCACCGGACCGAAAAGTGCAGCGCGGTTTTCGGGCCTTCGATGCGTCAACTATGCCTGGAGCGGGAAGGGCCGGTTCCGTTTTATCTCCCGCCGCTCCAGCGCGGTCGGCAAGCAAACACTTGTCGGCGTAACTCGTTCCAAAGTGAGATAAACATAGTGAATGGAGTGTAAACGGCGCGCCTTTTCGGCTATCACCTCTAGGAAGCGAAGCAGTTGATTCGGTTCGGTTTTCATCCGGGGAAGGGGTCGGAGAACGTCGCCGTGGAGCATCTTTCGCCCCCTGGAACGCCGGTCTTTCGCCATTATGGGGCGATAGGCCTGCATGAAAATTCAAAGCGTTACAGCCTCTTTCCCGCTCGGGGAGGAAGCGCTGGGACCTTGCCGATCATTCGCGTGCCGCGGTCAAAGAACGGCGCAGGACCCTATGAGTTTAGAAAGAGAATAAGACGATGACCCAGTCTCCGCGCGCCACCATTGCCCGCAACACGCCCAATATCGCCGTCATCGGCGTCGGTGGCGGTGGCGGCAACGCGATCAACAACATGATTGCCGAGGGCATCGGTGGCGTCGATTTCATCGCCGCCAATACGGATGCGCAGGCGCTGAAGAAGACCAACGCGCCGCGGCTCGTGCAGCTCAGCTCCGAACTGACCGGCGGGCTCGGCGCAGGCGCCGATCCCGAGGTTGGCCGGCAGGCAGCGATCGATTCACTTGACGAGATCATGGATCACCTGAGCGGCTACGACATGTGTTTCATCACCGCCGGCATGGGCGGCGGCACCGGCACGGGCGCTGCCCCCGTCATCGCCGAAGCCTGCCGGGCGAAGAACATCCTCACCGTCGGTGTCGTGACGCTTCCCTTCAGTTTCGAAGGCGCGCGCCGCATGCGGGCTGCCGAATATGGATTCGCCAACCTGCTCAACACGGCAGATACCGTCATCGTCATCCCCAACCAGAACCTGCTGCGCATTGCCGATGCCGGCACGACCTTCGAAAATGCGCTGAAGACGGCCGACAAGGTTCTGTCGCTTGGCGTGCGCTGCATCACAGATCTCATCCTGCGCGAAGGCCTGGTCAATCTCGATTTTGCCGATGTGCGCTATGTCATGAAGAATGGCGGCCGGGCGCTGATGGGCACGGCGCAGGCCAAGGGTGAAAAGCGCGCCTCGGAAGCGGCTGCCGCAGCCATTGCCAACCCGCTGCTCGGCGAACCGTCGCTGAAGGAAGCGCGGGGCGCTCTTGTTTCCATTTCCGGTGGCAACGATCTGACGCTCTATGAGATCGATGAGGCAATGACGCTGGTACGCGAGGCGGTGAGCGAAGAAACCGATGTTGTGATGGGCGCTTCCTTCGACCCGACGCTGGACGGCGCTTTCAAGATTTCGGTCGTCGCCACCGGCCTGCGCAATTGATGCTGGCTTGAGGAGCGCGGTCCTGATTAAATCGCCTTCTTGAGTTGGCGATACCCTAAAAACAGCGTCCACGCCACAAACTGAACGTTCAAAAGCCGTCGCGGGCAATTTTCGCGACGGCTTTTTATTGTTTTTGAACAATTATTCCGCCATTCGAAGCGGCTGTGGTGCTGCGCGGCGTTGATCGGGAAAAAATATAATAGTACTCTTTATGTCGACAAGAGGGATTTGATGATGACGGATATAATTGCTTCTGCCGAGCGCAAGCGCGGCTCCGGCGTGAAGATGGTCTATGATCTGCTGCGCGACGAGATTCTCGATCTGGTTCTGCCGCCGGGCAGTCCCATCGACGAGGTGCAGCTTGCCGAGCGGTTCAAGATGTCACGCACGCCCATCCGCGAGGCACTGGTGCGGCTTTCGGGCGAGGGGCTGATCGATACGCTGCCGAACCGCTCCACCATGGTGTCGAATATCGATTTCCTCAACATGCATACCTATTTCGATGCGCTTGTGTTGATGTACCGGGTAACGACCCAGCTTGCCGCGCAATATCACCGTCCGGAAGATCTGGCCGGAATCCGCGCCCACAACGCGGAATTCGCCATTGCGGTCGAGGAGCAGGATGCGCTGGCGATGATTTCCACCAATGCCGCCCTTCACCTTTCCATCGCCGAAGCCGGGCGCAACCCCTATTTCACCAGCCTGTTCAAGCGGCTTTTGGATGAGGGACGGCGCATCCTCAGGCTTTATTACCAGTCCTATGATGATCGTCTGCCCAAGCGTTTCGTCGATGATCATGAAGAGATGATCGCGGCGATTGCCGCTCGCGATATCGCTCTTTCCGAAAGGCTGGCGCGGGAGCACGCCGAACAGATCGTGCGGCAGGTGCAGAAACTGCTGGTGCGAAACGAGCGGCTGGAAATAAATCTGTAGCTTGTCGATTTCTTGTCGACAAATAAAATACAAGATAGTAATGTCCCTGTCGAAAGGGTGGCGCGGACGTGCGTCCATTCCCGAAAAACATGTCCCTTAGGAGCTAGTAATGACGGCCAGCATTTTTTCCGGCGTGATTCCCGCCTTGATGACCCCCTGCAAGGATGATCGCACCCCTGATTTCGATGCGCTTGTTCGCAAGGGCAAGGAACTGATCGCCGATGGCATGTCGGCCGTGGTTTATTGCGGTTCCATGGGCGACTGGCCGCTCCTGACGGATGAGCAGCGCATGGAAGGCGTGGAGCGCCTGGTGAAGGCTGGCATTCCGGTCATCGTCGGCACCGGCGCGGTCAACACGGCGTCTGCCGTTGCCCATGCTGCCCACGCCCAGAAGGTTGGCGCCAAGGGTCTGATGGTTATTCCGCGCGTCCTGTCGCGCGGTTCGGTCATCTCTGCCCAGAAGGCGCATTTCAAGGCCATCCTCGCGGCGGCTCCTGAAATCCCGGCCGTCATCTACAACAGCCCCTATTATGGCTTCGCCACCCGTGCCGATCTCTTCTTCGCGCTACGCGCCGAGCACAAGAACCTCGTCGGCTTCAAGGAATTCGGGGGCCCGGCGGATATGCGTTACGCTGCTGAAAACATCACCAGCCGTGATGACGACGTCACTCTTATGATCGGCGTCGATACCGCCGTTTTCCACGGCTTCGTCAATTGCGGTGCAACCGGCGCCATCACCGGCATCGGCAACGTGCTGCCGAAGGAAGTCATCCACCTCTGCAAGCTGTCGCAGGCCGCCGCCAAGGGTGATGCGGATGCCCGCGCCCGTGCGCTGGAACTGGAACAGGCGCTCGCCGTTCTCTCGTCCTTCGATGAAGGCCCGGATCTGGTTCTCTATTTCAAGCACATGATGGTGCTGAAGGGCGACAAGGAATACACGCTGCACTTCAACGAAACCGATGCCCTGACGGATAGCCAGCGCGGTTATGTCGAGGCGCAGTTCAAGCTGTTCAACAGCTGGTATGCCGACTGGAGCAAGCTTCCGGGTGCCGTGCAGGCCTGCAAGGCTGCCTAAGCAGCCGCTGATGTGAAAACAAAAGGCCCGCAAATGCGGGCCTTTTTTGCATGTCAGGAGGTTTGATGTCTCCCCTCCGTCATGCTGGACTTGACCCGGCATCCAGCCACGGCGCGTCTGCGCCGTGAGGAATGAGTCTTTCGTGATCAAAGACTTGATCGCACTGGACCCCGGATCAGGTCCGGGGTGACGGGGCGGGGGATGCTGTGCAGTTGCAAAAAAAGCTGAGTGACTTTGTCATTGCGAGAAGGCCCGCGTTCGCGAGCCTTCTTGTTTCCGCTTTGCGGTCAGGAGACCGCGTCCAGTCCCTTCTCCAGCAGTTGGTCGAGCCCGGCCACTTCTGCAGCGGTCAGCGTAATACCTTCATTTTCCGATTTGGCACGGGCGGCAAAACGGCGGCCGGAGGGCAGGCGGGCGCCCTGGCCGATGATGGCGTCAAACAGCACTTCCGCGCGCTGGAAGGGGTCTCCCGGCCGCCCCTTGGCAAAGGCCTCCGGGGAAAAGGCGACGATCAGTTCCCCATGGAAGGGCGCAAGCGTGGTGGTGCCGAGATAGTCCAGCACTTCGGGACTGGTGAGGTCGCCGATCATGATGCCGGCGAGAAGCTCGATCATGGTGCCGATGGCAGAACCCTTGTGGCCGCCAAAGGGCAGCATGGCGCCGGCAAGGGCCGCCTCCGGGTCCGTCGTCGGATTGCCGTCTGCATCGACCGCCCAGCCTTCGGGTAAAGGTTTTCCCGCGCGCCGGTGCAGTTCTATCTCGCCGCGGGCGGCAACGGATGTCGCGAAATCAAAGACGTAAGGCGAGGTGTCCTTGCGCGGCCAGCCGAAAGCGAAGGGGTTGGTGCCGAGCAGCGGTTTGGTTCCTCCCGTCGGCGCGACGGTGGAATAGCTCGGGCACATCACCAGTCCGGCCAGCCCGTTCGAGGTCAGTCCCTCCACCTCGGGCCAGAGCGCCGAAAAATGGGTGCAGTCATTGATGACGAGTGCGGCGACGCCCAAACGTTCCGCGCGTTCCACCAGAACCGGCAGGCCAAGCTCGAAGGCAGGATTGGCGAAGCCGCCATTGGCATTGACCTTCACGATCGCCGTACCGTCCTCCTCGGCCACATCAGGTGTGGCATCGGGCTTCACCTTGCCGGCCTTGACGGTGCGCAATGCGCCTTCAATGCGGTAAATGCCATGGGACTTGCAGGCGTCACGCTCACCGGCGGTGATGACGCGCGCCAGCGCTCCCGACTGCACGGCATTTAAGCCAGCCCTGCGGAAAATCGCCTCCACCCGTTGAAATAGTTCGTCGATGGTCAAGGTGGTGGTGTCGCTCATCATAATCCTCCGATATCGGCTCGCACATTTTGAATACATAAAGTATACAATGGCTGGGGTAATGCAACGTGTCTTTTCGGTGCGGCTGTGTCAGAGCGGGAAGCCACTTTATCGGACACAAAGATTCCTTAGGCCCTCATTCCTGTGCTTGTCACAGGAATCCAGCAGACGCGCGTCTGCGCGTCGGAAAGACTCTATTCAGCCCAAGGACTTGGGCTGGCTGGATCCCTGTGACAAGCACAGGGATGAGGGGCCTTTGATGTTTCCGCTCACCTTATCGGCTCCTCGCGCCAGCTTTCGAAACTAATCCATTGAACCTCATCAGTTCGCACGTGCACAAAATTCTTTTTGTATACTCATTGTATTTTTATGTTGATTTATCGCTTTCTTGGGGAAATAGTGACCGCGCCTTCAAGGGCAGACCAATTCTGGGAGCAAATCAAGAATGAAAAAATCGGTCATTTTCGCCGGCCTGCTGGCCGCCACTTCCGCTATCACCCCGGCCAAGGCCGACAAGCTTGACGACATTATTTCGTCCGGCACGCTGCGTTGCGCCGTTGTGCTCGACTTCCCGCCGATGGGCGCGCGTGATGACGCCAACAATCCGATCGGCTTTGACGTCGATTATTGCAACGATCTCGCCAAGGCGCTTGGCGTCACGGCTGAAATCGTCGAAACGCCGTTTCCCGAGCGTATTCCGGCGCTGATGTCCGGCCGCGTCGACGTTGGCGTTGCGTCCACCTCCGATACGCTGGAGCGTGCCAAGACAGTCGGCATGACCGTGCCTTACTTCGCCTTCGAAATGGCCGTTACCGCCAACGACAAGTCGGGCATCAAGTCGTTCGAAGACATGAAGGGCAAGACCGTTGGCGCAACCGCCGGCACGTTCGAAGCCATCGCGCTCGAAAAGTCGGTCAAGGAATGGGGCACCGGTGAATTCCGCCCGTACCAGACGCAGGCAGACGTGTTCCTCGCACTCAGCCAGGGCCAGATCGACGCCACCGTTTCCACCTCGACGGTTGCCCAGTCCAACGTGAAGGGCGGCAAGTTCGCCGGCATCTCCGTGGTCGGCAAGGCGCCTTACGACATCGACTATGTCGCGCTCTTCACCAACCGCGATGAATACGGCCTCATCAACTACCTGAACCTCTTCATCAACCAGCAGGTTCGCACCGGCCGTTACGCCGAACTCTATGAAAAATGGGTTGGCGGCGAAGTTCCTTCGCTCACCGTCAACGGCGTTTATCGCTGATCAGGACTTTTCGTAAACGGCGCGGTCGAAATGATCGCGCCGTTGATCGTTTCTGAAAAGGCGGGACACTTAATGTTCAACTATACATTCCACTGGAATCAGGCGCTGAAGGCTCTGCCGCAGCTTCTGGACGGTGCGGTGGTGACGCTGCAGATCGCCATTCTGTCGATGGTGATCGGTCTGACCTTCGCCATCGCGCTGACGCTGTTCCGGCTCTCCGGCAACCGTATCCTTGGCGCTTTCGCCTCCGTCTGGGTGGAAGTCGCCCGCAACACGCCGGCGCTGTTCCAGATTTACATGGCCCATTTCGGCCTTGGCAATTTCGGCATTCATCTGAGCCCCTATACGGCGCTTCTGGTCGGTATCGCCTTCAACAATGCCGGTTATCTCGCGGAGAATTTCCGTGGCGCGCTGAAAGCCATTCCCGATACGCAGACCCGTTCCGGCCGTTCGCTCGGCATGACGTCGATGCAGACCTTCCGTCTGATCATCATGCCGCAGATGCTGCGCGTCGCGTTTCTGCCTGCCACCAACCAGATGGTCTGGGCAATCCTCATGACCTCGCTCGGTGTCACCGTCGGCATGAATACGGATCTCGCCGGCGTCACACAGGCCTTGAACGCCCGTTCGTTCCGCACCTTTGAATTCTTCGCGCTCGCCGCGGTCATCTATTACGTGATCGCCAAGATCGTCACGCTTGCCGCCCGATTACTGGCCGCGCGTCTGTTCCGTTATTGAGAGAGGTGAGCCATGTTTGAAACCGCTCTCACCTGGAGTGATCTCGCCTTCCTGGCCAAGGGTGCCGGCATGACGCTTGCCGTCACCGCCGTCGCCGTCACGGCAGGCACCATAATGGGGATCATCTTCGGCATCATCCGCTTCCAGTTCGGCCCCTATTGGTCGCTGCCGCTGACCTTCATTCTGGATATTTTCCGTTCCGTGCCGCTGCTTATCCAGCTGGTGCTCGGCAATGCCTTCCAGTCGATCGCCAAGCTCGGCTGGCCGCCATTCACCACCTCCTGCGTGGTGCTGTCGCTTTATACGGCGGCCTATTGCACAGAGATCGTGCGCGGCGGCATCGGTGCGGTGCCGTCGAATACGCGGCGTGCCTGCCGGTCGCTCGGCATGACGTGGTCGCAGGACATGCGCTACATCGTGCTGCCGCTTGCCACCCGCGTGTCGCTGCCCTCCTGGATCGGCTTGACGCTCGGCGTCATGAAGGATTCGGCGCTGGTGCTGTGGCTCGGCCTCATCGAGCTTCTGCGCGCCTCGCAGATCCTCGTCACCCGCCTGCAGGAACCGCTGATCATCCTGATGATCTGCGGCGCCATCTACTTCCTTATCAGCTTCCCCATCGCCCGTTTCGGCGGGTATCTCGAAAGACGGTGGTCCCCCAATGATTGAGATCGAAAACGTCCGCAAATCCTTCGGCCCGCTGGAGGTTCTGAAAGGGATCAACCTTACCGTCAACAAGGGCGAGGTCGTCACCATCATCGGCGGCTCCGGTTCCGGCAAGTCGACGCTGCTCACCTGCATCAACGGCCTCGAGCCGATCGACAGCGGCAAGATCGTCATCGACGGCACCGAGGTGCACGCCAAGTCGACCGACCTCAACAAGCTGCGCCGCAAGGTTGGCATCGTCTTCCAGCAATGGAACGCCTTTCCGCATCTGACCGTGCTTGAAAACGTCATGCTGGCGCCGCGCAAGGTGCTCGGTATTTCCAAGGAGAAGGCTGAGGAAATCGCGGTCAAGCAATTGACCCATGTCGGCCTTGCCGAAAAGCTGAAGGTCTATCCGAACCGCATGTCCGGCGGCCAGCAGCAGCGTATGGCGATTGCCCGCGCGCTTGCCATGTCGCCGGAATATATGCTGTTCGACGAGGTCACCTCTGCGCTTGACCCGATGCTGGTGGGCGAGGTGCTCGATACGCTGAAGATGCTGGCGGATGAAGGCATGACGATGATCTGCGTCACCCACGAAATGGCCTTCGCCCGCGATGTCTCGAACCGCGTCGCCTTCTTCCATCAGGGCGTGATGGCGGAAATCGGCACACCGGACCAGCTGTTCGGCGCGCCGCAGCATGCTGAAACCCAGAAGTTCCTGGCGAGCGTGCGGTAATGCCTGCACATGATGTCATCGTCATTGGGGCCGGCGTCGTCGGCCTCTCGGCGGCAATCGCGGCGCAGGGCCGCGGTCTTTCGGTCACGGTCATCGACCGTGAGGGACCAGCAGCGGGCGCTTCAGCCGGCAATGCCGGCGCCTTTGCCTTCACCGATATCCTGCCACTTGCATCGCCCGGCATTCTCTGGAAAGCGCCGAAATGGCTGCTCGATCCGCTCGGTCCGCTCAGCGTGCCGCCCTCCTATGCGCTGAAGATCGCGCCGTGGATGTTCCGGTTCTGGCGGGCCTGTGCGGCATCGAAGGTGGAACTTTCCACCGCCGCCCAGACGGCGCTGATGGATCTGTCGAAGGTCGAGCTGGAGCCATTCCTGAAAAAGACCGAGACAACAGCCATGCTGCGCAAAGAGGGCAACCTCCAGGTCTATGAAAGCGATGCGGAGTTCGAAAGTTCGCTTCCCGGCTGGAAGGCGCGTGAGCGCCACGGTATCGAGTTCCGGCATCTCAATGCCGAACAGATGGCCGAGATACAGCCCGGCATCGCGTCGCGTTTCACCTGCGGCACGTTCACGCCGGGATGGTATTCCATCGCCGACCCGAAGCTCTACACGCTGGCGCTGGCCGAACATTTCCGCGCCATAGGCGGGCGCATCGAACGCCTCGATATCGCGTCGCTCAGGCCGCTTGAAGATGGTGTCGAGGTGGTGAGCCATGACGGTCGTACCCGCAAGGCCGCCAAGGTGGTGCTGGCTGCGGGCGCCTTTTCGCATCGCATCGCCCGTTCACTCGGGGAAAAAATTCCGCTGGAAACGGAACGGGGGTATAATACCACATTGCCGTCCGGGGCTTTCGATCTGCGCACGCAGGTGACCTTCGGCGGTCATGGTTTCGTCGTCACGCGGCTTTCTTCCGGCATCCGCGTCGGCGGTGCGGTCGAGCTGGGCGGGCTTGAGCTTCCGGCCAATTTCGCCCGTTCCGAGGCGCTTCTGGCCAAGGCGAAAACTTTCTTGCCGGGCCTGAAAACCGAGGGCGGCAAGCAATGGATGGGTTTTCGCCCGTCGCTGCCGGACAGCCTGCCGGCCATCGGCGAAGCGCGGCACACGGCACGGGTGGTTTATGCTTTCGGCCACGGGCATCTGGGGCTGACGCAATCGGCGGGCACGGCCCGCATCGTCGCCGATCTTCTGACGGGGCAAAAACCCGCCATCGATACAAGGGCATTTTCGCCGCAACGTTTCTGACGGAGATTTCCAATGTCTTCTGCCGTTTCGACAACAGCCGTTCCTGAAGCCCGCAGCATCCTGGCCGGTGCGGCCGAAGGCCCCGTGATCGCCACGACAGAAGCGTTGAGTTTCTGGGGTGGTGTCGATCCCGCCACCGGCAGGGTGATCGATGTGCATCACCCGCTGCACGGCATCTGTCTCACCGGCGGCGTGCTGTTCATGCCGACCAGCCGCGGCTCGTGCACGGGGTCGGGCGTGTTGCTCGATCTCATCCTCACCGGCCGCGCGCCGTCCGCACTGGTTTTCTGCGAGGCGGAAGATGTGCTGACGCTGGGCGCACTTGTGGCGGCGGAAATGTTCGACAGGGCGCTGCCGGTCATCCGCCTCGACGCCGAAAATTTCGCCCGCTTTTCCCGGGCCGCCCATGTCCGCATTGATGGAAACAGCATCGAGGCCGATGGCCTGTCGCTTGCCATCGCGCCTCCGGCGATTGCCCATCTCGACCTTGAGGATGAGGACCGGGCGATGCTCGAGGGTCGGGATGGCATCGCCGTGCGCCAGGCCATGCGCATCATCGTCGCCATGGCGGCCCAGCAGGGGGCGTCTGCGCTCATCGATATCACGCAGGGTCACATTGACGGCTGTATCTATGCCAGCCCCGCCAACCTCACCTTCGCGGAAAAGATGGCTGATATGGGCGGCAGGGTGCGGGTGCCGACGACCATGAACGCCATTTCGGTGGACAAGGCGCACTGGCGGGCGCAGGGCGTGCCTGATGATTTCGGCGATCCGGCCGCGAGACTGGCGGATGCCTATGTGCGCATGGGCTGTCGACCCACTTTCACCTGTTCGCCTTACCTGCTCGACAGCGCGCCGAGTGCCGGCGAATCGATCGCCTGGGCCGAATCGAACGCGGTGATCTTCGCCAATACGGTGCTCGGCGCACGCACTGCCAAACATCCTGACTTTCTCGATCTCTGCATTGCACTGACGGGCAGGGCGCCATTGTCAGGCGTTTATCTCGAAGAAAACCGTCGTCCGCAGCGTATTGTCGACGTGGCTTTGCCTGAGGGCATCAACGACGCCTTCTGGCCGCTCGTCGGTTATCTCGCCGGTAAGGCAGCGCCGGATTGTATTCCGCTGCTGCGCGGCCTCGGCTCTGCAAAGCCGTCTCGGGATGATTTGAAGGCGCTCTGCGCTGCTTTTGGCACCACCTCCGCAGCACCCATGCTGCATATCGAGGGTGTAACGCCGGAAGCCGGGTTGACCCCGATTGACACGGCTGACACCGTCACCATCTCGCTTGCCGATATGGCCGCCGGCTGGTCGCTTCTCAACGAAGGACCGGAAGAGGTGCAGCTTGTCGCCATCGGCAGTCCGCATGCCTCGCTGGAGGAGTGCCACGCTCTTGCGGCTGAATTTGCCGGCCGCAGGCGCCATGCGGATGTCGCCGTCATCGTCACTGCCGGTCAGCAGGTCATCGATGCGGCCGGGCATGACGGCACGCTGCAAAGCCTGCATGGCAGCGGCGTGCAGGTGCTGCCTGATCTTTGCTGGTGCTCCATTTCCGAGCCGGTCTTCCCAACGAAGACCCGCGCCCTGATGACCAATTCCGGCAAATACGCCCATTACGGGCCCGGCCTCAGCGGCCGCGCGGTGCGCTTCGGCAGCCTTGCCGATTGCGTTGAAAGCGCGCTGACCGGCCGAGCTGATTCCCGTCTTCCCGCCTGGCTTTCCTAGAGCGCGTTCAGACGCGCTCTCGATCTTTCGTTTTCCGCATTTTCCGGACGTAAAACCGCTACGCACTTTTACTGGAAATGCTCTTGAGGAGAATTCAATGCGCAGTATCAAGACCGTTCACGTCATCTCCGCCCATGCGGAAGGCGAGGTGGGGGATGTGATCGTCGGCGGCGTAAAGCCGCCACCGGGTGAGACGATCTGGGAACAGAGCCGTTTCATCGCCCGCGATGAGACCCTGCGCAATTTTGTGCTCAACGAGCCGCGCGGCGGCGTGTTCCGCCACGTCAACCTGCTGGTGCCGCCGAAACATCCTGACGCGGACGCCGCCTTCATCATCATGGAGCCGGAAGACACGCCGCCCATGTCCGGCTCCAACTCCATCTGCGTCTCCACCGTGCTTCTGGATGGCGGCATCGTGCCGATGCAGGAACCGGAAACCCATATGCTTCTGGAAGCCCCCGGCGGGCTGGTAAAAGTGCGTGCCGAATGCCGCAACGGCAAGGCCGAACGCATTTTCGTGCAGAACCTCCCGAGCTTTGCCGCGAAACTCGATGCCGAACTCGAGGTTGAGGGCCTCGGTATGCTGAAGGTGGATACCGCTTATGGCGGCGACAGCTTCGTCATCGTCGATGCCGAGGCTATGGGTTTCAGACTGAAGCCGGAAGAGGCGCATGACATTGCCCGCCTCGGCGTGCGCATCACCAATGCCGCCAACAAGGCTTTGGGCTTCGACCATCCCGAAAACCCGGACTGGCGGCATTTTTCATTCTGCCTGTTCGCGGGCAAGGTGGAGCGCACGGCGGAGGGTCTGCGGGCAGGGGCGGCAGTCGCCATCCAGCCGGGCAAGGTCGATCGTTCGCCGACCGGCACGGCGCTTTCGGCCCGCATGGCGGTGCTGCATGCGCGCGGCGAAATGAAGGAAGGCGAAACGCTGACGGCGGTGTCGCTGATCGGTTCCACCTTCACCGGCCGTATTCTTGGGACCACCAAGGTCGGCGACCGTCCGGCCATCCTGCCGGAAATCTCCGGCCGCGGCTGGATTACCGGCATCCACCAGCACATGCTTGATCCCTCTGATCCATGGCCGGAGGGGTATCGGCTGACGGATACCTGGGGCGCGCGGTAAGGGCGATACACCGCGCTTCCCTCATCCCTGTGCTTGTCACAGGGATCCAGTCAGCCCAAGTCCTTGGGCTGAAAAATCCCTTTCGCCGCGCAGACGCACGTCGGCTGGGTTCCTGTGACAAGCACAGGAGTGAGGGAAGAGAGTGGATTAGCCGCCCGCCCGCTTCGTCGTCTCCCGCACGATCAGCTCGAACCCGACATCCACCCGTGCACCCTCGGGAATGGCAGCGTCCTTTTCTGCCTCCAATATCGAAAGCAGCAATTCGCCCGCCTTGCGGCCGATCATCTGGGCGTCGACCCTGATCGTAGAAATCGCCGGATAACATTGCCTGCCGATATCGAAATCGCCAAAACCGAGGATGGAAATGCGTTCGGGCACATGAATGCCGCGGCGATGACATTCCATCAGTGCGCCGACGGCGGAAATATCCGAGACGGCGAAGATGGCCTCGACATCCGGGGCCTTGGCCAGCAGCGAGCCGAGCGTCTTTGCCCCGTGGTCATAGGAGACCGGCGCACTGCCTTCGCGGATGATAAGGTCGTCGGCAATGCCGGCTTCGCGCAGCGCCGCGCCAAAACCGAGAAGGCGGGTTTCGCCGCGCCAGTCCTTCACGTCGCCATCGGCTCTTGAGCCGAGCGCGCCGATTCTTTTAAATCCAAGTGATATCAGATGTTTGGCGGCGGTTCTTCCCACTTCGTAATTGGAAAAACCGACAGCATGATCGATCGGATGTTCGGGAACGTCCCAGATTTCCACGATGGGGATACCGGCGCGCATCAAGACTTCGCTTGCCATCTTGGTATGCACCGTGCCGGCGACGACAATGGCGTCGGGGCGGCGCTCCATCATGGTGCGGATGACGCGCTCTTCCTCCTGCAGATCGTACATGGTGTAACCGATCAGCAACTGGTAGTCGGCCGCGCGCAGCGCATTGGCGAGCCCTTGAGCGCTATCGGCGAAGTTGGAGTTGGTGAGCGTCGGCAGGATGGCGGTGATGAAATTGGTACGGCGGGAGGAAAGCGATCCGGCGATTCGATCCGGCACATAACCGAGCTTCTCGATGGCCTTCATCACCTTCTGGCGTGTCTCTTCAGACACCAGCGCAGGATCGGCCAGCACCCGCGAAACGGTCATCTTGGAGACGCCCGCGAGTTTCGAGACGTCGCTCATGGTAGCTTTTTTTGACGTGACTAACGCTGCGGCCAAGGGCGTGCGCTCCACCAAAGCATGTCTCCCTAAATTCGAACCGGTTCAGGACAAGACATACACGAAGATATCAAGGGAAAGCACGCCGCATGATTGCATATCGGTGCGGCGTGCACCGGATTTATGCGACGCGGCTATAGACCAGATGGTAAAAGCGGCCGTCGCACATGCTCATCATCTCATCCGTCAGCACACGGCCTTCCAGCCGCACGGGAGAAACCAGTGCTTCTTCCACCGCCTCCATCGACGGATAGTCGATTTCCTGCACCATGATGATCGAGGCCGCATCCGGGTCGGTGCGCTCGGTGCGCATCACCCGCACGGCCTGCGCGTTCGGCATGCGCTTCCAGACCGGCAGCAATTTCTCCTCCACGATACGGAAAAACTCCTCCTCCCGACCGGGGTGAATCCTGCCTTCGAAAATTGCCGAGCGTGTGTACATGTTTCCTCCCGAATGAATGCCGACCGAAACAGTTCTGTAGATCGGACTTGCAATGATACCGATAACATGCATTATTGGTCCTGCCAAGAACGTGAAACGGTGTCGAGCAGAGGAAAATCGATAACCAGCCGAAATTGTTGAATTTCATAGGGAATTCATCTGGTTTTGTGCTTTCGCGGTTTCTTGGGAGGAGTTTTTAGTCAATCGCGTTAAAATGTTATCGAGAACATTTTCCGGTTTGCGCAAGGCCGCTGTTCCACTTTGGGCAGCCACTATAGGGTTGGAGGAGAAACCATGAGCATATCCAGATTTCTGAAGAACATGACCGTTGCAGTCGGTGTTGTCGCAGCTTCGCTTGCTGCCACCACGTCCGCCCATGCCGTCTCGCTCAGCGAGATCACGGCGCGTGGCAAGGTCAAGATCGGCGTTCTCACCGGTGCACCGCCGATGGGCATGGTGGACGAGAAGGGCAATCCTTCCGGTTATGACGTTGATGTCGCCAATCTGATCGGCTCTTACCTGTCGCTGCCGGTGGAACTGGTGCCGCTGACACCGCCGGCGCGTATCCCGGCACTTCAGACCGGCAAGGTCGATTTCCTTGTCGCGACGCTTGCGCCGACCGGCGAACGCGCCAAGACCGTCATGTTCACGCAGCCCTACAGCGCGTTCAACATGGACATCATCTCCGGCAAGGACCAGAAGTTCGAAAATCTCGACAGCCTCAAGGGCAAGCGCGTTTCGGTCAATCGCGGTTCCTCGCAGGAAACCGCGCTGCGCAAGGCTAATGTCGAAGGTCTTGAAATCGTTGTCTATGAGGACGATTCCACCAGCGCCCAGGCTCTGCTTGCTGGTCAGGTAGATGCCGTGGCCCTGCCGTCCACGGTTGGCGAAGCGATCATCAAGCAGCGTCCGGAAGCCGGTCTGCAGGTTGGTTTCACCTTCTTCCAGCAGGGCAATTCCATGGCGACGAAGATCGAGGATTTCGAGCTGCGTCAGTGGCTGAACACTTCCATCTATCTCATGAAGATGTCGGGCGATCTCGACCGTATCTCGGTGAAGTGGACCGGCCGTCCGCTGCCGCAATTGCCAAGCTTCTGATTGAGCCTTTCAACGCGCCCGCCGGGGAACATTCCGGCGGGCCGGGAAATGTCAACGGAGTGACGCATGTCCTATACTTTTCAATTCGGCGCGCTCGCCCAATATCAGAATGAGATTCTGAACGGCATATGGCTGACGATCAAGCTGTCGGTCCTCTCCATCGTGCTGGGCTGCGCTTTCGGAATTCTTCTAGCCTCGCTGCGCTCCATCAATGGCGGCATCGTCCGTATCATCGTGGACGGTTATGTGGAGGTGATCCGCAACACGCCGTTTCTGGTGCAGCTTTTCATCGTCTATTTCGGTTTGCCCGGTCTCGGCTTTCGCGTCGGGGCGGATACGGCAGCGCTGATCGGCATGACGATCAATCTTGCTGCCTATTCGACGGAAATCATCCGCGCCGGCATCGAGGCGGTGCACAAGTCGCAGATCGAGGCGGGCGAGGCTCTGGGCTTCACAAAATACCAGATCTACCGTCACGTCATCCTCGTGCCTGCCATCGCCAAGGTCTATCCCTCGCTTTGCAGCCAGTTTGTGCTGATGATGCTGGCATCGAGCATATGCTCGGCCATTTCCACCCATGAGCTTGCGGCCGCCGCAGCCTTCGTGGAATCGCAGACCTATCGCTCCTTCGAGGTCTATATCGTCGTCACGCTCATCTATCTTGCGCTGGCGCTCAGCCTGCGGCTCATCCTTGCCCTTGTCGGCATGTGGCTGTTCGGCCGCCGCGTGGCCCGCAAGACGATGACCGCCATGCCGGAGGTGCAGTCATGACTCTTCGAACTTTCGGCTGGAACGAGTTCGGCTTCCTGCTGACCGCCCTGCAATGGACCGTGCTTCTGACGATCATTGCGCTCATCGGCGGTGGCCTCGTCGGTTTCTTCGTGGCGCTGGCCCGCACCTCGAATTTCAAGGCGCTGCGCATTGCCGCCGGCACCTATATCCAGGTGATCCAGGGTATTCCGGTGCTGATGATCCTGTTCCTGTCCTATTACGGCCTCAGCCTTGCCGGACTGGAACTGCCGCCACTGATTGCCGCCGGCGCATCGATGACGATCTATGCGTCGGGTTATCTCGCCGAAATCTGGCGCGGCTGCATCCAGGCGGTGCCGAAGCAGCAGTGGGAAGCATCGGAATCGCTGGCGCTTACCCGCGCCCAGCAATATCGCTACGTCATCCTGCCGCAGGCGATCCGCATTTCCCTGCCGCCGACCGTCGGTTTTGCCGTTCAGGTCGTCAAGAATACGTCCATCGCATCGATCATCGGTTTCGTCGAACTGGCGAGAGCGGGGCAGCTCATCAACAATGCCACGTTCCAGCCGTTCCGCGTCTTCGTCGCGGTGGCCGTGCTTTATTTCATCGTCTGCTACCCGTTGTCCCAGCTGTCTCGTTGGCTGGAAAGGAGGCTTCATGCCGGAAGTAATCGTTGAAAACGTTCACAAGAGCTTTGGCGCTCTGGAAGTCCTCAAAGGCGTGTCGCTGACGGTCGGCCGTGGTGAAGTTTTCGCCCTCATCGGCCGCTCCGGCTCGGGCAAGAGCACGCTGCTGCGCTGCATGAACGGGTTGGAGAAGATCAATTCGGGCCGCATCGAAATCGCCGGCCATGCGCTGGGCGGAGATGCCACAGCGCTGCGCAAGCTGCGCACCGATGTTGGCATCGTGTTCCAGAGCTACAATCTTTTCCCGCATCTGACGGTCGGCGAAAACATCATGCTCGCTCCGCGCATCGTCAAGGATGTGGCAAAATCGGAAACGAAGGACATTGCCCGCGAGGTTCTGCAACTCGTCGGCCTGTCGGAGAAATTCGATTCCTATCCCGACCAGCTTTCCGGCGGCCAGCAGCAGCGCGTGGCGATTGCCCGCTCGCTTGCCATGCGGCCGAAGGTGATGCTGTTCGACGAGGTGACCTCAGCACTCGATCCCGAGCTGACCGAGGAAGTGCTGACCGTGATGGAAAACCTCGCGAAAGACGGCATGACCATGATCCTCGTCACCCATGAAATGGCTTTTGCGCGCCGCGTGGCGACCGAGACCATCTTCATGCACAAGGGCAAGATCTGGGAGCAGGGCCGTTCTTCTGAATTGTTCGCCAATCCGCAAACGCCGGAACTCCGGCAATTCGTCAAGGCCGATGTGAAGTAGTTCACCGGCGCAAAGGAAACTCCATGACCACTGAAATCGTGCAACTGTGCCCGCTTATCCCGGCACTGGAACAGGAACTTGCCGAGCGCTTCACCGTGCATCGCCTGTTCGAAGCCGCAGACAAGGCGGCGTTCCTTGCTGAAAAGGGCGCGGCGATCCGCGGCGTCGTCACCGGCGGCCATATCGGCCTGCCGGCGGATATCGGCGCGGCGCTTTCCAATCTTGAAATCGTCGCCATCAACGGCGTTGGTTTCGACAAGGTCGATCTGACTGACGCGAAACGGCGCGGCTTCCGAGTCTCCAATACGCCAGACGTGCTGACGGCCGATGTCGCCGACCTCGCGCTTGGCCTCGTTTTGGCGCAGGCGCGCAAGCTGCCGCAGGCGGATCAGCATGTGCGCACCGGCCAATGGCTGAAGGGCGATATGGGGCTTTCCACCCGTGTGGCCGGCCGCCGTTACGGCATTTTCGGCCTTGGCCGCATCGGTCAGGCGATCGCAAAGCGGCTTGAGGGTTTTGATGCGCGCATTTCCTACACGGCGAGAAGCCGTCGCGATGTCGC
Source organism: Agrobacterium sp. CCNWLW32 (assembly GCF_037083425.1). Taxonomy (NCBI): domain Bacteria; kingdom Pseudomonadati; phylum Pseudomonadota; class Alphaproteobacteria; order Hyphomicrobiales; family Rhizobiaceae; genus Agrobacterium; species Agrobacterium sp. CCNWLW32. The sequence continues at coordinate 163,841 of NZ_JBAOJM010000009.1, read as the reverse complement.
CTATGATTATCATGACAGCATCGAAGCGCTGGCTGCCAATTGCGACGTGCTGATCATCGCCGCCGCCGCCACTGCAGAAACGCGCCATATCGTCAATGCGGATGTGCTGAAGGCGCTTGGACCGCAGGGTGTGCTCGTCAATGTGGCGCGCGGTTCGCTGGTGGATGAGAAGGCGTTGGTCGAAGCGCTTTCGAACGGCGTAGTCGGTGGCGCGGCGCTGGATGTCTTCGAGGATGAGCCGCGGGTGCCGGAAGCGCTTTTCGCCTTCGATAACGTCACACTCGCCCCGCATGTCGGCAGCGGCACGCACCAGACGCGGCGCGCCATGGCCGATCTTGTTCTCGCCAATCTCGATGCGCATTTTGCCGGCAAAGAGCTGCCGACGCCGGTTGTGTGACGGACAACGAATTGCCTCCTATAGGCTGACGGCGCAGCTTCTGCTGCGCCGTTCCTATTCAGGCAGGCGGGACGTCATGGAGCCAGTTGCAAAAGGCAGGTTTCCCGGCAATCTCTTTTCGCCGTTCATATTTATATAATACGTATAAACCTACTATTCTGCTTCCTTGCAAAGTAATGAGGCGGAGAGGTGCGTTCCAAAGGCCCGAAGACAGCCGAGCAGAACCTGATGCCGCGAAAAAAGCGCGGCGTCACGCCATCTGCCACTCCTGCCATGAGCGAGAATGCCAATCCTTCCGACCGGCACGCGCTTCTGGAAGCGATGATCGACCACGTACCGGATTTTATCTATGCCAAGGATCTGGAAGGACGCTTCCTTTTCGCCAATCGCGCCATCGTCACCGAAAACGGCTTTGATACGGTCGAGCAACTGATCGGGCTCACCGATTACGATATTAACGGTGAGGCAGCGCGGCGTGCCGGCATTCCCGATACCGAGGCGCGGGTCATGCGCACCGGCGAACCGGATCTCGGTTACGAGGAACGCGCCATGCGCGGTGATATCGACCGCTGGCTCATGATGTCGCGCGTGCCGCTGAAGGACAAGGCTGGCAACATCATCGGCGTGGTCGGCGCCTCGCGGGATATAACCCAGAAAAAGGCTTCGGAGAGACTGCTTCAGGCGCAGGCGCATATTCTGGAAATGATCGTCGCCGCCGCGCGTATTGAGGATTTTCTCGAGGAGTTCGTCAAGGCCATCGAAAATCTCGCAACCGGACTGGCCTGCGCCGTGCGGGTGTTTGATGCGGCAGATGGGGAGCCCTCCGTTTATGCCTCGCCCGCACTTGCGCAGGAGGAGGGGCTGGCCGCACTTGTTTCCAGCGTCAGTGATCCTGAGTGCCTCACCCATCCGGCAGAACACATCGCCTTCAGTTTCGATATCCCCGCCAGCGAAGGCAAGGCGCATGGTTTCGTCTGGTGCATGCTGACCAGCCGCAAGCCGGAGGCGGCGCTGCTGGAGTTTATCGGTGCTGCGGCGCGTATGGCGGGCCTGGCGATTGACCGCAAAAGGGCGTCGGAACATATCGCCTTTCTGGCTGATCACGACATGCTGACCCGGCTGCCAAACCGTCGTTTCCTCGATACGAGATTGCCTGAAATTTTGGCGGCGGCGGCAAAGACGCACCGACGGGTCGGCATCGGCTTCCTCGATCTCGACAATTTCAAGCAGATCAACGATACGCTCGGCCACAGCATCGGCGATACGCTTTTGTCGAAAACCGCCGAGCGCATTGCGAAAAGCCTCCGGAAAAACGATCTCGTTCTCCGGGTAGGCGGGGATGAATTCGTCATCATTCTTGAAGAAGGCAGGAACGATGTAGAAGCCCGGCTGCAGCGCATCCGTGCCGCGGTCTCGCAGCCATTGCGCATTGGTAATTACGATATCAAGGTCACATGCAGCATCGGCATGGCCTTTTTCCCGGAGCATGGGGAAACCACGGCGGAAATCGTCGCGGCCGCCGATCTTGCCATGTATGAAGCCAAACATAACGGGCGCGACAGCATTGCCACCTTCACCCCCAATATGGCGGATGATCTGAGGAAGAAGTTCACCCGCATCGAGGAATTGCGCAAGGCCGTGAAGAGAGACGAGTTCGTGCTGCACTTCCAGCCGCAGGTCGATCTTGTCAGTGGCGCAATCAGCGGCGTGGAGGCGCTGGTGCGCTGGCAGCACCCCACGGAAGGTTTGCTTGGCCCTGCGGAATTCATCGGGCTTGCGGAAGAAACCGGGCTGATCGTGGAACTCGGAGAAAGCATTCTCAGGAAGGCCTGTCGTCAGGCGCAGGCATGGGCGGCCGCCGGCCTCTTGCCCGTCAAGATGGCGGTCAATATCTCGCCGCGGCAGTTTCAGGGCGGGCTGGTGCAGCAGATCAGGTCGGTGCTGAAGGAAACCGGCCTTGCTCCATCGCTCCTGGAAATCGAAATCACCGAGACGCTCATCATTCAGGATGTCGAAACATCGGTCCGGATCATGCGGGCCATCAAACAGATGGGTGTCAGCCTGGCGTTGGATGATTTCGGGATCGGTTATTCCTGTCTTGGCATGCTGAAGACCTTTCCGCTGTCCTGCATGAAGATAGACCGCTCGTTTCTCACCCACCTGCCCAAAAAAACCAAGGACAGCGCCATCGTCTCGATCATGATCCAGCTTGCCGGGTCTCTGGGTATCGATGTCATTGCCGAAGGTGTGGAAGCCGGCGAACAGGCGGCATTTCTGCGTGATGCCGGTTGCCCCTATGGCCAGGGTTATTATTTCAGCCGGCCGGTGCCCGCAGAGGTGATTGAAGACATGCTGGCGAAGAAGACGATATTCCCCACCGGCTTAACCGAAGACAGCAAATAGGCTGCCCCGGCGGCCGATTGTTTCAAATCGGCCAGACGTGGCTGTCCCCGTTTGAGGGAATTTGGTCTTGTCGTCAGCGCACGGTTTGCAGGAAAATACCCGCATCCATTTGCGGGCTTCCCCGCCTCGCTTTAGTGTTCTTCTGCTCGCACCATCCGCATGGTCGCGAGTCACGCGGGAGGATGCATGATCGACAAGCTGGAATTTTTCATTGCATTGGCGCGAGCAGAGCATTTCGGCCGTGCCGCGGAGGAGTGCGGCGTTTCCCAACCCAGTCTCTCGGCTGCGATCCGGCAGCTGGAGGACCAACTGGGTGTCGTTCTGGTGGTGCGTGCGGCGCGTTTTCAGGGGCTGACACCGGAGGGCCAGCGTGTCCTCGAATGGGCGCGCCGCATCGTTGGCGATACGCGCACCATGCGTGAGGAAATGCGCGCAGCCCGCAAGGGTCTGGCGGGCCACATCCAGCTTGCCGTCATTCCGACGGCGCTTGCGATGGTCCCGCGATTGACGGAGTCCTTCCAGGCGCGTCATCCTGATGTGACCTTTTCAGTCACGTCGCGCACCTCGCTTCAGGTGTTGAGCCAGATCGAAAACCTCGAGATCGATGCGGGAATCAGCTATCTCGACAACGAACCACTTGGTCGAGTGACCACGGTACCGCTTTATTCGGAGCGATATCACCTCATCACGGCAGGCGGAACGCCGCTCGCCGATCAGGAAAGCGTTACCTGGAAGCAGGTTTCCGGTCTTAGGCTATGCCTATTGACTTCGGATATGCAGAATCGCCGCATCATCAACAAGCATATGGCCGAGGCAGGCGTGGAGGCAAAGCCGACGCTCGAATCCAACTCCATGATCGTGCTGTTTTCCCATATACGAACCGGACAATGGGCTTCAATAATGCCGCGTAACCTTGCGGAATCATTTGGTTTCCCGAAACAGATAAAAATCATTCCGATCACCGAACCGGACGCGGAGCATCTCGTGGGCTTGATTGCCACACACCGCGAACCACACACGCCGCTTGTTTCCGCGCTGCTTCACGAGGCCCGTCAACGGGCCGCGGAAAAGGCGTTTGATAGGAATTTCCTATCAACTGACGGAAACTGATTATTGACCTGATCCCGCCCATCTCGACATTCTTCCAAACGATGCAGGGGCTGCGAAGGGATTTCACTATATCCCGCTCATCATTCCTTGCCCCGTCGGTTTGGGAGGACTGGCTTATGAATATCAGAGCGGTTGCCGCAGATGAGGCGGCCCGTGTTTCCGCCGTCATTGACGAACATCTCCACCTGGAGGGGCCGCTGTTGCCCATTCTGCACGCGGTGCAGGAAGAATTCGGCTACATCCCGGAAAGCGCCAAACAGATCATCGCATCCGCGTTGAACATCTCACGCGCGGAAGTCCATGGCGTCATAACCTTCTATCCCGATTTTCGCGATCATCCTTCCGGCCGACATGTCTTAAAGCTCTGTCGCGCCGAGGCCTGCCAGTCGATGGGTGGCGAGCCTCTTGCGGACACCATCAAGACCCGGCTCGGCCTCGACTGGCACGAAACCGCCGCTGACGGCTCTGTCACGCTGGAACCCGTCTTCTGCCTCGGGCTTTGCGCTCAGGCGCCGGCCCTGATGCTGGACGGCGAAGTCCATGCCCGTCTTGACGAGGACTGTCTTGGCGACATTCTGGCGGAGGCGCGCCGATGAGTGTCACCATTTTTATTCCCGGCGATTCCGCCGCGCTGGCTGTTGGCGCAAACCGCGTGGCCGAAGCGATCACCCGCGAGGCGACCAGCCGCAATCTTGATGTGCATATTGTCCGCAACGGTTCGCGCGGCATGCTCTGGCTTGAAGTGCTTGTGGAAGTGCGCACCGAACATGGCCGTATTGCCTACGGACCGGTCAAGGCAAGCGACGTTGCTTCGCTCTTCGATGCAGGGTTTCTCACCGGCGGCGAGCATCGTCTCTGTCTCGGGCCAACCAAGGATATCCCATTCCTGAAAAGCCAGACGCGTCTCACATTTGCGCGTTGTGGCGTCACCGATCCGCTGTCGCTTGAGGACTATCGCGCTTATCAGGGCATGAAAGGTCTCGAAAAAGCCGTCGCCATGGCGCCGCTGGACATTGTTGCCCAGGTGACCGAGAGCGGCCTGCGCGGACGTGGCGGCGCGGGTTTCCCGACGGGTATCAAATGGAAGACCGTTGCGGATGCGGTCGCCGACCAGAAATACATCGTCTGCAATGCGGACGAGGGCGATAGCGGCACCTTTGCCGACCGCATGATCATGGAAGGTGATCCCTTCGTGCTGATCGAAGGCATGGCGATTGCCGGCCTTGCCGTCGGCGCGACGAGGGGCTTCATCTATACGCGTTCGGAATATCCTTACGCTATCAAGGTCATGGAACAGGCGATCGAGATCGCCCGGCGCGAAGGCATTCTTGGCCCGTCCGTGCTCGGCTCCGGCCGCGCCTTTGATATGGAAGTACGCATGGGCGCGGGCGCTTATGTCTGCGGCGAGGAAACCTCGCTTCTGAACAGTCTTGAAGGCAAACGCGGCACGGTGCGCGCCAAGCCGCCGCTGCCTGCCCTGCAGGGTCTGTTCGGCAAGCCCACCGTCGTCAACAATGTCATTTCGCTCGCCTCCATTCCGGTCATCATGAATCGCGGCGCGGCGTTTTATCGCGATTTCGGCGTTGGCCGTTCGCATGGCACGATCCCGATCCAGCTTGCCGGAAACATCAAACATGGCGGGCTTTACGAGACCGCCTTCGGCCTGCCGCTCGGACAGCTCGTCAATGATATCGGCGGCGGCACGATCACCGGCCGCCCCGTCAAGGCGGTGCAGGTGGGTGGTCCGCTCGGGGCCTATTTCCCGGTTTCCTTATTCGACACGACCTTCGACTACGAGGCCTTTACCGCTGCCGGTGGCCTGATCGGCCATGCGGGTATCGTGGTTTTCGATGACACGGCCGACATGCTCCATCAGGCGCGGTTTGCGCTTGAGTTCTGTGCCGTCGAAAGCTGCGGCAAGTGCACGCCCTGTCGCATCGGCTCGACGCGTGGCGTCGAGACGGTGGACAAGATCGCGCTCGGCATCGAGCGGGAGAAAAACACCGCACTCCTCGAAGACCTCTGCGAAACCATGAAATTCGGTTCGCTCTGCGCGCTCGGCGGCTTCACGCCCTATCCAGTGATGAGCGCGCTCCGGCATTTCCCTGCTGATTTTGCCCCCATCCCACGTGTTGAAGCGGCGGAGTAAGACCATGGCCCTTGTGACAGAATTCGACTATGGAACCCCCAAATCCCTCGCGACTGACATGGTGACGCTCACCATCGACGGACGTCAGGTAACCGTCCCGGCCGGAACGTCGATCATGCGCGCCTCGCGCGAAGCGGGCATCGATGTTCCCAAGCTCTGCGCCACCGATATGGTGGATGCCTTCGGCTCCTGCCGCCTCTGTCTTATCGAGGTGGAGGGCCGCAATGGCACCCCCGCCTCCTGCACCACGCCGGTCGCTGCCGGTCTCGTCGTGCACACGCAGACGGAGCGGCTGAAGCAGATCCGCAAGGGCGTGATGGAGCTTTATATCTCTGATCACCCGCTTGACTGTCTGACCTGCGCCGCCAATGGCGATTGCGAACTGCAGGATATGGCGGGTGCCGTTGGCCTGCGCGATGTGCGTTACGGTTATGAAGGCGACAACCACGTCAAGGCCCGCGACGGTGATGGCGATCTCAATGCCCGCTGGATGCCGAAGGACGAAAGCAATCCCTATTTCACCTACGATCCTTCCAAATGCATCGTCTGTTCCCGCTGCGTGCGCGCCTGCGAGGAAGTGCAGGGCACCTTCGCACTGACGATCGAAGGGCGCGGTTTTGAGAGCCGGGTCTCGCCCGGCGCACATGAGGCTTTCCTCGATTCCGACTGCGTTTCCTGCGGCGCCTGCGTGCAGGCCTGTCCGACGGCGACGCTTACCGAAAAATCGGTGATCGAGATTGGCCAGCCGGAACATTCGATGGTCACGACCTGCGCCTATTGCGGTGTGGGGTGCTCCTTCAAGGCGGAAATGCGCGGTGAAGAGCTGGTGCGCATGGTACCGTGGAAGGACGGGCAGGCCAATCGCGGCCATTCCTGCGTCAAGGGCCGTTTTGCCTATGGTTACGCCACCCACAGGGACCGCATTCTCAACCCGATGATCCGCGAAAAGATCAGCGATCCATGGCGGGAAGTCACGTGGGAGGAGGCCTTCTCTCACGTTGCCTCGGAGTTCCGGCGTATCCAGGGGCAATATGGCCGGGAATCCATCGGCGGTATCACCTCGTCCCGCTGCACGAATGAAGAAACCTTCCTCGTCCAGAAACTCATCCGCGCCGGCTTCGGTAATAACAACGTCGATACCTGCGCCCGCGTCTGCCATTCGCCGACGGGTTATGGTCTCGGGCAGGCTTTCGGCACCTCCGCCGGCACGCAGAATTTCGACAGCGTCGAGCAGTCCGATGTCGTGCTTGTGATCGGCGCCAATCCGACGGATGGCCACCCTGTTTTCGGCTCGCGGCTGAAGAAGCGGCTGCGTCAGGGCGCAAAACTCATCGTCATCGATCCGCGCCGCATCGATCTCGTGCGTACGCCGCATGTAGAGGCCGCTTTCCATCTGCCGTTGCTTCCGGGAACCAATGTTGCCGTGCTGACGGCACTGGCGCATGTGATCGTCACGGAAGGGCTGTTCAACGAGGCCTTCATCCGCGAGCGCTGCGACTGGTCGGAATTCGAGGACTGGGCGGCTTTCGTGGCCGAGCCGCGGCACAGCCCGGAAGAGACGGAACGTTTTACGGGCGTTCCGGCGGAAGATCTGCGTGGTGCTGCCCGGCTTTATGCCAAGGGCGGCAATGGCGCGATTTATTATGGTCTCGGTGTCACCGAACACAGCCAGGGTTCGACCACCGTCATGGCGATCGCCAATCTGGCCATGGCGACCGGCAACATTGGTCGTCCGGGCGTGGGCGTCAATCCGCTGCGCGGCCAGAACAATGTGCAGGGCTCCTGCGACATGGGGTCTTTCCCGCACGAGCTTCCGGGCTACCGGCATATTTCAGACGATGCGACGCGTGACGTCTTCGAGAAACTCTGGGGTGTGAAGCTCAACAACGAGCCGGGGTTGCGTATCCCCAATATGCTCGATGCGGCCGTGGATGGCAGCTTCAAGGGCATCTACATTCAGGGCGAGGACATTCTGCAATCCGACCCGGATACGAAACATGTGTCCGCCGGTCTCGCCGCCATGGAATGTGTCGTGGTGCACGATCTCTTCCTGAACGAGACGGCGAATTATGCCCATGTCTTCCTGCCGGGTTCCACCTTCCTTGAAAAGGACGGCACCTTCACCAATGCCGAGCGCCGTATCAACCGCGTGCGCAAGGTCATGTCGCCGAAGAACGGTTATGCCGACTGGGAAGTGACGCAGAAGCTGGCGCAAGCCATGGGTCTTGCGTGGAATTACGCCCATCCGTCCGAGATCATGGATGAGATCGCCGCAACGACGCCGAGCTTTGCCAGTGTTTCCTACGCCTATCTGGAAGAAAAGGGCTCGGTGCAGTGGCCCTGCAACGAGAAGTTCCCTGACGGTTCGCCGATCATGCATGTGGATGGTTTCGTGCGTGGCAAGGGCAAGTTCATCCGCACGGAATATGTGGCGACGGACGAACGCACCGGGCCGCGTTTCCCGCTGCTGCTCACCACCGGCCGCATCCTGTCGCAATACAATGTCGGGGCGCAGACACGGCGCACCGAAAACGTCGTCTGGCACGAGGAGGATCGTCTCGAAATCCATCCGCATGATGCTGAACAGCGCGGCGTGAAGGATGGCGACTGGATCAAGCTCGGCAGCCGGTCTGGAGACACGACGCTGAGAGCGCTGATCACCGACCGTGTGGCGCCGGGTGTGGTCTATACGACCTTCCACCACCCCGGCACGCAGGCAAATGTCATCACCACCGACTTCTCCGACTGGGCCACCAACTGTCCCGAATACAAGGTGACCGCCGTGCAGGTCTCGCCCTCCAACGGGCCGACCGAGTGGCAGGAGGAATATGATGCGCTTGGCCGCCGTGCACGGCGCATCGCCGGCAAGCTCGAAGCGGCGGAATAAGGAGGGCCGGGTGCGCCCGGCCTTGTCACACACAGAGGCGTCGGCTGACGGTCGGCGCGGGGGAATAGGTCATGTTGCTCAACCACACCGATGAAAAACTGGTGAGAATGGCGAACCAGATCGCGACATTTTTTCTGTCGCAGCCGGAAGATATTCGCATCAACGGTGTCGCCACGCACATCAACAAGTTCTGGGAGCCGCGCATGCGTCGCCGGTTCTTCGAGATGGTGGATGCCGGGGCCGGTCATTTTCTGCCGCTTGTGCTTGCTGCGTCGAAGGAGATCAAGCGGCCCGGTGATCCGGCAGCCGATGCGGTTGGTCTCGGCGGTGATGCGAAGGGCGCGCCGGGCGGGAAGGGCGCAATTGCGGGGGAGTCCCTTTCCGAGCCGAGCATACCCGAAAACGCGGGGGCGTGAGCGGCAAGACCACAATTCAGACTTTCCGCCGGACAGGAGGACGTCCGGCAATATCGATGTTCGCCTGGCGGGGCGAATTTGAGATGTCCAGACATTCACGAGGGAGGTAATGTCAATGGCAGTAGCAGACGCAACGGCGGGAGAGGCGGCGCAAGCCGGGTTTTTGGACCGCGAACGAATAATCGCAAGACCGGGTTTCAATCGCTGGCTGGTGCCCCCGGCGGCCCTTGCCATTCATCTATGCATCGGCATGGCCTATGGCTTCAGCGTGTTCTGGCTACCGCTGTCGAAGGCGTTGCCGGCGACGGACCCCAGCTGCTCCAGCCTTACCCTTCTGGGCGCGCTGTTCACCACCGAGTGCAACTGGCGCGTGGCCGATCTCGGCTGGATCTATACGCTCTTCTTCGTTCTTCTTGGCTGCTCGGCCGCCATTTGGGGCGGCTGGCTGGAAAGAGTGGGGCCGCGCAAGGCCGGTTTCGTTTCCGCCTGCTGCTGGTGCGGCGGCATTCTGGTGGCGGCGGTCGGCGTCATCACCCATCAGCTATGGCTGATGTGGCTGGGCGCTGGCGTCATCGGCGGCGTCGGGCTCGGCCTTGGCTATATTTCGCCCGTATCGACGCTGATCAAATGGTTTCCGGACCGTCGCGGCATGGCGACCGGCATGGCCATCATGGGCTTCGGCGGCGGGGCGATGATCGGCGCGCCGCTCGCCAATCTTCTGATGAACAGCTTCAAGACGGATGTTTCGGTCGGCGTCTGGCAGACTTTCGTTGTCATGGCCCTGATCTATTTCGTCTTCATGATGGCGGGCGCCTTCGGTTACCGCATTCCGCCATCGGGCTGGCGTCCGGAAGGCTGGACGGCGCCTTCAGCAAAAAGCGCCATGATAACCCATCGCCATGTGCATCTGCGCGACGCGCACAAGACGCCGCAGTTCTGGCTCATCTGGGCGGTGCTGTGCCTCAACGTATCGGCCGGTATCGGCGTCATCGGCATGGCCTCGCCCATGTTGCAGGAAATCTTCGCCGGCTCGCTGATCGGCCTGCCTGGCGTGGGTTTTGCGGATCTTGACGCCGGGCAGAAGGCGCAGATTGCGGCGATTGCTGCCGGTTTCACCGGCCTGCTTTCGCTGTTCAACATCGGCGGACGTTTCTTCTGGGCGTCGATGTCCGACAAGATCGGCCGCAAGAACACTTATTTCTGCTTCTTCATTCTCGGCATCATTCTTTATGCGCTGGCGCCGACGCTGGCGACGATGGGTAACAAGGCGCTGTTCGTTCTGGCCTTCGGCATCATCCTGTCCATGTATGGCGGTGGTTTCGCAACCATTCCCGCTTATCTCGCCGATATCTTCGGTACGCAGTTCGTCGGCGCAATCCACGGTCGCCTGCTGACAGCCTGGGCGACTGCCGGCATTGCCGGTCCCGTCGTCGTCAACTACATCCGCGAAGCGCAGATCGCGGCGGGTGTCGCGCCCGGGCCGGCGCTCTACACCAGCACCATGTATATTCTGGCGGGCATGCTGGCGATCGGCCTCGTGGCCAACGCCTTCGTGCGGCCGCTTTCGGACAAGTGGTTCATGTTGGACGCGGAGGTCGCGGCACTGCAGGCCAAGACGGCGGCAGCCAATGCCGGCCCCACGGGCTCCTTCGGCATCGGACGCGGCGGGCTGGACGCCAAGGCGGCGCTGGCCTGGATTGCGGTCGGCATTCCGCTTCTCTGGGGCGTGTGGGTGACCGTGAAGAGCAGTCTGGCTCTGTTCGGCTGAGCCTCCATCACCCCTTCGGTGGCGCAGGATCGCTGCTCCGCCCGCAACGAATATGCCGGCCCATGGCCGGCATATTACATAGACAAAATGCAGCTTGCCGGTAACTCGTCTGTCAACGCCAGCTGGCGAGCAGCCCTTCAAGCGTCTTGCGATCCTGTTCGTCCAGACGGGCAAGTCCCGGCGCTCGAACCGGGCCAACCTTTAGGCCAAGGATTTCCATGGCTTCCTTCACCACTGTCACGTTTGCGCCGTTGCGATAGCGCGTCCGCAGCCGCTCGAAGAGTTCGATCTTTTCAACGACCTTCCTTGCCGCTGAAAAATCGCCTGACGTCAGGGCCTCATGAACCTCAAGCGAGAATTGCGGAGCCACGTTGACGAGGCCGGATGTGAAGCCGCGGGCGCCCACTGCCGAAAAGGCGGGCGCCCAGCTTTCCGCAAGGCCGCAGACATAGAGCGCGCCCTTCTGATCGGAAGCGGCTATCGCACGCGACAGAAGCATGATGTCGGTCGTTGCGAACTTGATGCCAGCAACATTCGGATGGCTGGCAAGCCTCACCATGTCATCGACCGAAAAACCGTCGGCGCGGACATAGGCAACCAGCGGCAGCTCGCTGCCGTCAGCCAGACCGATGAAATAGTCGATCTGCGACTGAGGCGCTGCAAAGGGGTCGACCGGCTGATGGGACATGACGGCGGATGCGCCCATCTCCCTTGCCTGACGCGCCATGGCGAGAGCCTCGCGCTGCGAGCGTCCAATCGCCGCCGTGACCGGGGCTTTGCCATCAACACCTTTTATCGCGGCTTCGTAGACCCTGAGAATCTCGGCCGGTGTGAGAGCGTAGAATTCGCCGGTATTGCCGGCTGCAACGATGTTGTGGATGCCCGCCCTTGCAACGCGGGCATAGACCTCGGTCGTGACACCAATGTCGACTTCCCCGCCGGCCTCATAGGCTGTTACGGGAACGCCGGAGATGCCGTGCAGAGCCTGGCGAAAATCAAATGTCGTCATCAACTGGTTTCCTCAAGATGAAAGCGTCTTCAGATGGAAAACTTGTGTACGGCTGCCCCCGCAACGGGCGCATCAAAGGCAACAAGCGTGCCCGGCGTGGCAATTCCGTTCGTCTCGGTGACGAGACTTGTGAGATAGATCGTTTTGAGATCAGGACCGCCGAAACACGGCATGGTCGGCCCCCTGAACGGCAGCCTGTAGATCTCGAACAGTTCACCATCCGGTGAAAAGCGGTTGAGACGGCCAGCCTGAACGCCGGCGCTCCAGTAACAGCCTTCGCAATCGGTCGCCGCGCCATCCGGCCTGCCTTCGTCCGGTGCGAAATCGTGAAGACGTTCGGCCGGCCCGAGCCGGCCCGTCGCGACATCGAAATCGAACGCCTGATACATGAGACCGCTGCTGTCGGAATGATACATGCGCCTGCCATCCGGGCTCCAGGCGAGCCCGTTAGAGGTGAACATGTCGCCATCGATGATGCGTTCGACGCCGCCATCCGGCGCGACGCGATAGAGGCGTGCATTGCCCGTCTGTATCCCGGCCTCGTCGCGGGTCCCCACCCAGAAATGGCCGTCCGGGCCAACCTTCCCGTCGTTGAGGCGGCTGTCAGGCCGCCCTTCGTCAGGGTCGCACAGAAGTTCGAGTTTTCCGGTCGCGGGATCAAGAAGATGCACGCCGGTCTTGAGACCCGCCACGATCAGGCCATTGTCGCAAAGACCGAGACATCCCACCTGGGCGGGCATATCATATCTGTCGAGTTTTCCGCCCGGATGCAGGCAGAAAATGGCGGGGGCGAGAATATCGACGAACCACAGATTGCCCGTCCGCTCATCCCATGCCGGTGATTCTCCAACCTTCAACGGCGTATCGATAAGGGAGCGGAGTTTCGGCTCTATGATGCGCGGCTGGCTCACTGATTATTCTCCATTGCCCCATAGGGCTTCGTCCTTCGAATTGCGGAAACGCTTCTAGCCGCCGACGCCCTGAAACATGCGGGCGCGCGCCTTCAGGATGTGGTCTTTCATCGCGTCATGCGCAGCCTGCTCCTGGCGCGCAAAGATCGCTTCCACGATTGCCGTATGCTCGTTCTGCACCTCGCGCACATGTTGCGGCGTCCGCTTGAGGCTGAGGCTGCGTGTCACCGACTGGCCGATCGCGAAATGCGGCTTGAACCAGATCCGCACCGTGATGTGGAACTGGTTATGGCTCGCCTTCGCAATGGCTTCGTGCAGGGCAAAGTCTTCCTCCGCACCAAGATCGTTGCGCTCCAGACATTGTTCCAGCGCCGCAATGGCCTGCTCGATGCGGGCTTTATCGGCGGCCTGCCAGTTGCGCGCCGCAAGTTCGGCCGCTGAAGATTCAAGGCCGGACCGGAATTCGAAAAACCGCTGCACATCTGCAAGCGAGCCGACAGGAACCTGTTGCAACACGGACGAATCCGGCTGCTGGCGCACATAGGAACCTGACCCTTTCTGGGAGACGATGAGGCCATCGTTTCGAAGCCGCTCCAGGGCTTCGCGCACCACCGGCCGGGATGCGCCGAACAACGACGCCAGATTCTGTTCCGATGGCAGCCGTTCGTTCACGGGAAACCGCCCGTCCGAAATCATGCCGATGATTTTTTCGTAGATGATGTCGCTCAGCCGAGTCTCGCCTCGAGCGGCGGCAGATGCGGTTTGATTGTCCATCAGCAGCCCTTCCGTTGCAAATCGCTGAAGTTAATGGGTTTCCTGCATTTCAATCGCAACAGAAATCCCGGGGTTTTTGTGAGCGAGGGGGCTGTCGTGCCGATTTTTTCTTCAAGCCTGATCCTGAAAACCTATCTACGAATAAAAAATATGTAAAAAGCTGTCAATACTTGTAATCATCTGAAAACGCCCATATGGTCTGCCCCTGCCGATGGAGGATCGGTATGCTGGCTGGCCGGGAGGGCTGTTGCGGCACGGTGAAAACCGTTTCGCTGCCGGTGATTTTTTGGAGGATTGTCGATGCGCGATGGCGAAGCATTTTCACTGGGCGTAACGCGCCGAACCTTTATGGCGGGGCTTGGCGGCGTGGCCGCCCTTTCCGTCATCGGGACCTCGGCGCGGGCTGCTGCCGGCAAGCAGGCGCCGCAACTGGAGGCGCTGGTAAAGGACGGTAAATTGCCGCCCCTGGCCGAACGTCTGCCGAAAAATCCGATGGTGGTGACACCGCACGAGAAAATCGGCTCCTATGGCGGCACGTTGCGCCGTGGCCTGCGCGGTTCGTCGGACCATAACGGCATCCTGCGCATGGTCGGCAATCAGGGGCTGGTTCGCTGGAATATGGACTTCACCGAGGTTCTGCCGAACCTTGCGGTGAAATGGGAAGTCAACGACGATGCTTCGCAATTCACCTTCCATTTGCTGGAGGGCGCAAAATGGTCGGATGGTCATCCCTTCACCGCAGATGATGTGGTGTTCGCCATCGAGGACTGCATCAAGAACAAGGAGCTTTACAGCGCCACGCCAGCGCAGCTCTCCGTTGCGGGCAAGGCGGTCGATGTCGAAAAAGTCGACGATTTCACGGTAAAGTTCAAATTCGCAGCGCCGAATGCGCTTTATCTCGAAAACCTCGCCACGCCGCTCGGCCAGCATCCGACGCTGTTTCCCAAGCATTATTGCAGCAAGTTCCTGCCTAAATACAACACGGCGCTTGATGCCGATGTGAAGGCTGCGGGTGTCTCCAGCTGGACGGAACTGTTCCGGGCGAAGTGCGGCGATATCGAAATTCCGTCCCGCTGGTCGAATGTCGACAAGCCGACCCTTGATCCGTGGGTGGTGAAGGAACCCTATTCCGGCGGTGCGACGCGGGTGGTCATGACCCGCAACCCTTACTTCTGGCAGGTCGATACCGAAGGCAACCAGCTGCCCTATATCGACGAAATCAATTTCGGCATTTCGCAGGATGTCGAATCGCTGATGCTGAACGTCATTTCCGGCAAGATCGACATTCAGGAGCGCCATATCAGCGTTCTCGCCAACAAGCCGACCCTGTCTCAGAACATGAAAAAAGGCGATTATCGCCTGCTCACTCTGGTGCCGTCTGCCGCGCAGCAATGCCAGATCTACCTGAACATCACCCATAAAGACCCGGCAATGCGCAAGATGTTCGCGGACAAGTCCTTCCGTCAGGCGCTGTCCATCGCGCTCAACCGGCAGGAAATCATCGACATCGTCTATTTCAGCCAGAGCGAGGGGTATCAGGCCGGACCACGCCCGACACACCCCTGGTATAATGAAAAGCTGGCGCGCCAGTTTACCGAATATGATGCCGACAAGGCGAATGATCTTCTCGACAAGGCCGGTTACGACAAGAAGAACGGCAACGGTATGCGGTTGCGGCCTGATGGCCAGCCCGTCTTCTTCTCGATCGATGTCATCCCGACGCTCTATCCCGATCTGGTCGATGCGCTGGAACTGGTGAAGGCGCAATGGGCGCAGATCGGTGTCGACATCAAGGTCAACACCATCGAACGCGCGCTCTATTATACACGCGGCGATGACAACGCCCATGATGCTGCCGTCTGGCCCGGCCCCGGCGGTCTCGACCCGATGCTTGATCCGCGCGATTTCTTCGCATTCCACCCGCAGGGTTCGCGTTACGCCATTCCGTGGGCGCTCTGGTACACCTCGAATGGCCAGAAGGGCGAAGAGCCGCCGGAAAGCCAGAAGAGGCGCTTCAAGCTGTTTGACGAGGCGCGCTCGACGGCCGACCTTGCCAAACGCGGCGAGAAGATGAAGGAAATCTTCGATATCGCGGCGGAAGAGTTCGAGACGATCGGTCTCTGCCTTGCCGTTGGTGGTTTCGGCATCATCCGCAATAATCTGCGCAATGTGCCGGAAACGGAACCCGACAGCTGGACATGGCCCAACCCCGGCCCGGCGCTGCCGCAACAGTTCACCTTCACAAGCTGATACCACCACATGGGCGTCGCTGCCGTAACGCGGCGACGCCTCTCAGGTTGTTTCGACCATCCGCATACCGTTTCCTCAGTGGAAGGCAGTGCGTATGGCACAATGTGATTGCGAGAGCGACATGCTGCTTTTTATCGTAAAACGCCTGCTGTGGATGATACCGTCCCTGTTTGCCGTCAGTTTCCTTGCCTTTGTCCTGATCCAGCTGCCGCCCGGTGACTATGTGACGACCTATATCGCCACACTGGCTGCCTCCAACGAGGTCATCGACCACAATACCGCGGCGCAGCTGCGTGAACGTTTCGGCCTCGATGATCCCATGATCGTGCAATATCTGAAATGGATATGGGGCATCATCAGCCGTGGCGATTTCGGCATCTCGTTCGAATGGCAGCAGCCGGTTTCGGGCCTCATCTGGGAGCGTATGGCGCTGACGCTGGTTCTGGCCATCGCAAGCCTTCTCGCCACCTGGGCCATCGCACTTCCGATCGGCGTCTTCTCCGCCGTGCGCAAATATTCGATCGGCGATTATCTCTTCACCGCCTTTTCCTTCTTCGGCCTTTCCATACCCTCGTTCCTGCTGGCGCTGGTGCTGATGTATGTGGCTGCGGTGGAGTTCGGGGCCGATGTCGGCGGGCTGTTTTCAGCTGAATATGAAACGGCCTCCTGGAGCATCGCCAAGATGGTTGACCTTATGGCTCATATCTGGCTGCCGGTCGCCATTCTTGCCGTGTCTTCCACCGCAAGCCTCATCCGCGTCATGCGCGCCAACATGCTGGACGAATTGCCCAAGCCCTATGTGACCACGGCGCGGGCGAAAGGCTTGTCCGAGTTCAAGCTGCTGACGAAATACCCGCTCAGAATTGCGCTCAACCCGTTCATTTCCACCATCGCATGGCTTTTGCCCAACCTCATTTCGGGCTCCGTGGTGGTCGCCATCGTGCTCAATCTGCCGACGGCCGCACCCCTGCTTCTGCAGTCGCTGATGGCGCAGGACATGTATCTCGCCGGCGCTTTCGTGCTTCTGATCTGCGCGCTGACGCTGATCGGATCGCTTATCAGCGACATCCTGCTTGCGCTGGTCGATCCGCGCATCCGTCTCGAATAGGAGGGCGCCATGAGCGATATCACCATTACCACCAATGCCCGGCAGGACCGCGCCGCCGTCGCCTCGCAGTGGCAGCTCATCTGGTGGGCATTCAAGCGCCACAAGCTGGCCATGGCCGCCCTGTTCATCACCGTTGCCATGTATATCGTTGCGCTGGTGCCCGGCTTCTTCGCCATCAACGATCCGGTGCTGCAGAACGCCCGCGCCACCTTCCATCCGCCGCAGCGCGTCCATTTCGTCGATACGACCGAGGGTTTCTCGCTCGGGATGCATTATTATCCGCTGAAGCTGACCCGTAACCCCGAAACGCTGGCTGCCGTGTTCGTGGAAGATACGGCCAAGAAAATACCGATTCAGCTTTTTGGCAGGGGTTACGAATATTCCGTATTCGGCCTGTTCAACACGAATATCCACCTGCTGGCTTCCACCGACAAGACGCGCCCGCTTTTCCTGTTCGGCGCGGACCGCCTCGGACGCGATGTCTTTAGCCGCGTGGTGCAGGGTGCGCAGGTTTCCCTGTCGATCGGTCTCGTCGGCGTGTTTTTCTCGCTGCTGCTCGGCGTCGTCCTGGGCGGTATCTCCGGTTATTATGGCGGCCGCATCGATTTCGTCATGCAGCGCGTGATCGATTTCGTGCTGTCGCTGCCCACCATTCCCATCTGGCTGGCGCTGGCCGCCGCCCTGCCGCAGGGCTGGCCTGCCACGCTTCAATACATGATGATCACCATCATCCTGTCCCTGACCGGCTGGGCGCAGCTTGCCCGCGTCGTGCGCGGCCGGTTCCTGTCGCTCCGAACCGAAGAATTCGTGGCCGCGGCGCGGCTGGATGGCGTGCCGGAAGGGCGCATCATCTTTCGCCATATGCTGCCGAGTTTTTCGAGCCATATCATCGCCTCGGTCACGCTTGCGGTTCCGGCGATGATCCTTGCGGAAACCTCGCTCTCATTCCTCGGTCTCGGTCTCCAGCCGCCGACGATTTCCTGGGGCGTGCTGCTTCGCGAGGCGCAGAACATCCGCTCGATCGCAACCGCGCCATGGCTGTTCCTGCCGGGCGTCGCTGTTGTCATTGCCGTCATGGCGCTCAATCTGCTCGGTGACGGCCTGCGCGATGCAGCCGATCCCTATAATAAGTGAGGTCCTGATGAGCGACATTCTCTCCATGAAGCCCGCCAGGCCACTGCTCGAAGTCCGCAATCTCGTGACCGAATTTCCGGTCCGAAACGGCGTCTTCCGGGCGGTCAACGATCTGTCTTTTTCCATCGATCCCGGCAAGACCCTCTGCGTCGTCGGCGAAAGCGGCTCCGGCAAATCCGTCACCGCCCGCTCGATCCTGCAGATCATCGACACCCCCGGCCGCATTGCGACCGGGTCGATCATCCTCAACCGCGCCGATGGCACGTCACTCGATCTGGCAAAGCTCGATCCGCGCAGCCGGGCCATCCGCTCGGTGCGCGGCGCTGATATCGCGATGATTTTTCAGGAGCCGATGTCGTCGCTTTCACCCGTGCATACGGTGGGTGATCAGATCACCGAGGTCCTGCGTCTGCATCTGAAAATGAGCAAGGCACAGGCGCGGGCCGAGGCCATCGAGCTGCTGCGGCAGGTGGAAATTCCCAATCCCGAAAAGGCGCTGGATCGTTACGCTTTCCAATATTCGGGCGGCATGCGCCAGCGTGCGATGATCGCCATGGCGCTGGCCTGCAAACCGCAACTGTTGATCGCCGACGAACCGACGACGGCGCTTGACGTCACCACACAGGCCGAAATACTCGACCTGATATCGCGGCTGCAAAAGGCGCATGGCATGGCGGTGCTGTTCATCACCCATGATATGGGCGTGGTGGCGCAGATCGCCGATGACGTGCTGGTCATGCATCATGGCGTCGCCAAGGAATATGGCACCGTTGAGCAGATATTCCACAGCCCGCAGGATCCCTATACCCGCATGCTGATCGGCTCCGTGCTGAAGCTGGAGCAGAAGGCGGAAATCCGGCTTGCGCGGCCTCCACTCGATCTAACGGCTGCGCCGGTGCTCGAAGTGAACGACCTTTCCATGCACTTCGGTGAAATGAAGGCGCTGGATGGCGTGTCGATCAAGCTTCTCCCGGGCGAGACGCTTGGCATCGTCGGCGAAAGCGGCTCCGGCAAGACAACGATGGGCCGCTCCATCATGCGTCTTTACGATCCGACCGGCGGCGAGATGCGTTATCGCCGGGCGGATGGCACGGTGGTCGACTTGGCCAAAATCGAAGGTGCCGAACTGAAAGCCGCGCGGCGTGAGTTGCGTATGGTTTTCCAGGACCCTTTCGGCTCGCTCAATCCGCGCATGACGGTGGCGCAGGTCATCGGCGAGCCGTTGCTGGTCAACGGCATTGCCAGGGGCAAGGAACTGGATGAACGCGTCTGCGCCCTGATGGAGCAGGTGGGTCTCGACCCGGCCGGGCGTGAACGTTACCCGCACGCCTTTTCCGGCGGACAGCGCCAGCGCATCGGGATTGCCCGCGCCATCACGCTGAAACCCCGCATCATCGTTGCGGATGAGGCGACGTCAGCGCTTGATGTTTCGGTGCGGTTCCAGGTGCTGGATCTGCTGATGCGCCTGCAGGACGAGCTTGGTCTCGCCTATATCTTCATCAGCCATGACATCGGCGTTATCAGATACATGTGCGACCGTGTCGGGGTGATGTATCGCGGCAAGCTTGTCGAAGTGGGAGACGCCGAAAAGGTCTGCAACGCGCCCGACCATCCCTATACGCAGGCGCTTCTTTCCGCCATTCCGCGCCCGGACCCGCGGGACCGGGACCGCACCCGCAGGTTCCGCTACGTCGAACCGCCAGAGATCAAAAACGGGATCGCCGCCCGATAGTGTTGCGCCCGTTGCGCGCTGCAATTCATGAGGAAGACTAAGCATGAAAATCGATCGCATGCGGGTATTCGTCACCCGCGACAAGGACCGCCCCCGCGTCATCGTCGCTCTCGATACGGATGACGGTTTGACCGGCTGGGGCGAATGTTACAATCACGGCCCCGATCTCGCCTTGCCGCCGGTGCTGGATTACCTCTATGGCTTCCTCGCCGGACAGGACCCGACGCGGGTCGAATATCTCTACAATCTCCTTCTCCAGCAGAACCGTTTTCCGCCCGGCGCGCTCGGTCTGTCAGCAATATCTGCGCTTGATCATTGCCTGTGGGACCTTGCCGCCAAGGCAGCGGGCGTGCCTGTTTACAAGCTGCTGGGCGGCGAAGTGCGCGACCGCATCAAGGTCTATGCCGGCGTCTACACGGCACCGGATGCGCCGGCGGCAAAGGAAGAGTTCGACCGCCTCAACGAGGGCTGGGGCTTCACGGCCTTCAAGCTTAGCCCGTGGCGCGTGGATATCCATGCCCACCGCTGGGGTGAGGTGGTGCGCAGTTCCGCCGACTATTTCCGCTCGCTTCGCGAGACCGTGCGGTCTGACTACGACATCGCCTTTGACGCCCATGCCAAGATTTTTGAACCCGCCGCCGCCCGCCAGCTTGGCAATGCGCTTGCGCCTTACGATCCGCTGTTTTTCGAAGAGCCTTTGCGTCCCGAAAACATCGAGATGTGGGGAGACCTGAAGCAGGGGCTGAACTGCACGCTGGCAACAGGCGAAAGTCTCTATAATCGCAATGAGTTCCTGCGTCTTCTTCAAGTAAAGGGTGCAGACATCATTCAGCCTGACATCTGCGTCGTCGGCGGCATTTCCGAAATGCGCCGCATCGCCACGCTTGCGGAAGCCCATTTCGTCAGCATTGCGCCGCATAACCCGATGGGGCCGCTCGCTACCGCCGTCAACGTGCATTTCTCCGCCGCCCAGCAGAATTTCCGTATTCTCGAATACCGGCTGCCGAAAGGGCAATGTTATGTCTATGGCGGCACCGATCTTGAAAAACGCGAGGATGAAACCCGCTATGTCGTCGACCCCTATCTGCCGAAGGACGGATATCTGGAACTGAGGCCGGATCGTCCCGGCTGGGGGGTGGAGATGGATGAAAAAGCCATGCAGGAAGACGGTTACATTCAATGGCAGAGACGGGTGCCGAAACGGCCTGACGGCTCCTATGCCTTTGCCTGAAACGATCGCGATTGCCTGCGGGCGGCTCTCTGCCCGCCTGCGTCCCGCATGGGGCGGCAGGATGACCTATCTGCACCACGCGGACTACGGTGATATTCTGGCGCCAGCAACCGGGGAGGATTTCCAGCCGTTCAACTGGCCGCGCGCCGGCGCCTATCCGCTGTTTCCTTACCACAATAGGCTCTATGGGAGCTCGTTCGTTCATGCGGGCATCCGCCATGAGCTTTCTCCCCATCCGGCCCTTGCGCCTGATGCCATGCATGGACCTGCGCACCGGCGAGCCTGGGAGATTTCCGGTCTGGCTTCGGATCGGGCGGGGCTGGTACTCCACTATGAGGCTGACGGGGAATGGCCTTTTTCCTTCCGCGCTGAACAGTCTTTTCTGCTCGAAGACGCCGGCCTCACCGTGGACCTGTCGATCACCAATCTGGCGGACGTACCCGCGCCGATGGCGCTGGGCTGGCATCCCTATCTGGCTGCCGGATTTGGCTGCGAAGCGCGCACGGATGCAAGGCTGGAATATCCGCTGGACCCGCAGAACGTGCCGACCGGCCAAGCAGCCGTACTTCGCCAGACGACCGTCATTCCCGCAGCGACGGGATACACGGAGCATTATACAGGTTGGTCTAATGCGCATGTCCAGTTTGACGGGTTTTCACTGCTGATCGAGGCCGATCCCGTTTTCGGTCATCTGGCTGTCCACCGCATGGACAGCTATCTTTGCCTCGAGCCCGTTTCCATGGCCGCCGGAGCGCTCGGCTTGCCGGAGGCGCAGCGGGAAGCGCTTGGCGTCAGGATCGTTGCGTCCGGCGAACATCTATCGGGGCGAATCCGGCTTTCCGTCGGGCCTTGAGGGAGGCAGGGCGCGCGCGAACGCCATGCCCCTGCGTCCTATCTCCACAGTCAAAAAAACGCCACATGCCCATATTTTGAGCGTCAGAAATTGTCGCTCAAAAATGCGCTTGACGTCGGCGAAAATTTCTCACCAAATGAACCAATACAAGATTGGTTCAAGCAAATGGTGCGGTGTGGCAGCAGGCCCTAACGACAATTCCAACTACGCGCTGGCGCGGTTGCGTGAATATATTCAGGCGAATCATCTCGTCAGGGATGGCCGTCTGCCGACGGAACGGGCCTTTGCGGAGACTTTTAACGTCGGCCGTCGGTCGATCCGCCGCGCGCTGGAGGTTCTGGAAGCCGAAGGCCTCATCTGGCGGCGGCAGGGGGCCGGAACCTTTGTGGGTGAAAAACCTGATGATTGGTCCGCCCAGGTCACGGAATTGGTCGCCGGTACGGATTTCATGGAAATCATGGAGGTGCGCCTGCGCATCGAACCGCAGCTGGCGCAGCTAGCGGCGATGCGCGCCAAGCCGGCCGAGGTGGAGCGCATGCGGGCGCTGGTGGAAAAGACCGGCCAGAGCACGGATGCAGATGCCAAGGAATTGTGGGATGGCTCGCTCCATCGCCAGATCGCCCAGAGTGCCGGCAACAAGCTGTTTCTCTCGATTTTCGATGTCATCAATCGTGTCCGCCAGGATGATGCCTGGCAGTCGATACGGGAACTCGCCCGGCGCAGCGGAACAAATGTGAGGGCGTCTTTCGAACAGCACATGGCCATTGTCGACGCCATCGCCGATCGCGATCCAGCGCGTGCCGGTGAAGCCATGCGCCAGCATCTTCTCATGCATCAGGAAAGGCTGATCCGCGCCACCTCGCTCGGCTTTCTGGAAGAGGGATCCGGGGAGGGCAATACGGCCGGCGCCGATAATTCGCTGACCGAGGCTTCTTAAGGCCACGGATGAAAACTGTCGCCCCGTCAGGGGCGGCCAATGACAAAAAGTCAAAATAACCAGACCAGAGGAACGAACATGAAGAAAATCCAGACATTGACTGCTGCGCTGTTGGCGAGCGCATTCCTGACCACGCCGGCGCTATCCTCCGAATTGCGCATCGGCCTGAACGACGATGCTGATGTGCTCGATCCAGCACAGTCGCGCACCTTCGTCGGCCGCATCGTCTACACCGCCATGTGCGACAAGCTGGTGGATATCTCGCAGGACATGAAGATCGTGCCCCAGCTTGCCACCGAATGGGCCTGGTCCGAAGGCGGCAAGGTTCTGACGATGAAGATCCGTGATGGCGTGAAATTCCACGATGGTGAGAAGCTCGATGCAGCTGCTGTCGTCGCCACTATCGAGCGCAACATGACGCTGCCGGAATCCCGCCGCAAGAGCGAGCTATCGTCCGTCGAGAAGGTCGAGGCGACAGGGCCGCTGGAAGTCAAATTTACGCTGAAGACGCCTGACGTCACCCTGCTGGCGCAGCTTTCCGACCGCGCCGGCATGATCGTCGCGCCGAAAGCGGCCAAGGAACTGGGTGCGAATTTCGGCTCCAAGCCGGTCTGCGCCGGGCCGTTCAAATTCGTCGAGCGCATCCAGCAGGATCGCATCGTGCTCGAGAAGTTCGCGGATTATTGGGACAAGGACAAGGTCCTCGTTGATAAGATCGTCTATCTGCCGATCCCCGACACCACCGTGAAGCTTGCGAACCTTCGCGCAGGCGACCTCGATATCGCCGAGCGCATCTCGGCTTCCGATGCGGAATCCGTCAGGAACGACCCCAAACTGACCTATGCCGATGTCATCGGACCGGGTTACATGGCCATGTATGTCAACATGAACAATGGCGCGCGTGCGGACAATCCGCTCGGCAAGGACAAGCGCCTGCGCCAGGCATTCTCCTATGCGATCGACCGAGAGGCGATCGGCCAGATCGTCTTCGAAGGGACGTCAAAGGGCGGCAATCAGGCTTTCCCACCCTCAAGCCCCTGGTTCAACCAGAACCTGCCGGTGCCGCCGCGCGATATCGACAAGGCCAAGCAGTTGATGAAGGAGGCGGGTTACGAGACGCTCGATGTCGAGCTTCAGCACGCCAACAACACCACGCAGACGCAGATGATGCAGGTCATCCAGTCCATGGCGGCCGAGGCTGGCTTCAACGTCACCCTGAAGGCCACCGAATTTGCCACACTCCTGTCCGAGCAGACCGCCGGCAATTACCAGCTCAGCCGTTCAGACTGGTCGGGACGTATCGATCCCGATGGCAACCTGCATCAGTTCGTCACCTGCAAGGGCGGCATCAACGATGTGAAATATTGCAATCCCGAGGTCGACAAGCTGCTGAACGAGGCCCGCGCCTCGACCGAAGATGCAGTCCGCAAGGAAAAATATGATGCCGCAAGCGTCATCCTCAACGACGACATGCCGATCATCTATCTCGGCCACCAGCCCTATGCCTATGCCATTTCCAGCAAGGTCAAGGGCTGGGCGCCGTCGCCTGACGGTATGATCCGCCTTCTCGGCGTTTCCAAGGATTGACCGTTTCGCATAGGCCGCACGGCTTGCCGTGCGGCCCCCAGACCGGACACAAACGGGGGCAATGCCATGCCTGTTTATATCGGCAAGCGACTGCTGGTCGCGATCCCGACGCTTCTCATCATTTCCATCTTCGTTTTCTCGCTGCAGAAACTCCTGCCGGGGGATCCGGTTCTCGCCATGGCGGGTGAGGAGCGCGATCCCGCGACGATCGAATTCCTGCGGGAGAAATATCGCCTCAACGACCCCGTGCCGCTGCAATATATCAACTGGCTGGGCGGCGTGATGACCGGCGATTTCGGTATTTCGCTGCGGTCCAACCAGCCGGTGCTGGAACTGATCGGCCAGAAGCTGCCGGTCACCATTCAGCTGGCTGTCATGGCGATGTTCTTCGCCATGGTGATCGGCATCCCCATCGGCATTCTGGCCGCCGTCAAGAAGAATACCTGGATCGATTACACCGCCAATATCGTTGCGCTTTCCGGCCTGTCGATCCCGAATTTCTGGCTCGGCATCATGCTGATCCTGCTGGTCTCGGTAAAACTCGGCTGGTTGCCGGCATCCGGTTATGAATCGATCTTCGTGGACCCTGTCCGTTCCATCGAAACGATGATCATGCCCGCCTTCGTGCTGGGCAATGCGCTTGCGGCAACGCTGATGCGGCACACGAGGTCTGCGATGGTTGCGGTCTTGAGTTCGGACTATATCCGAACCGCCCGCGCCAAGGGACTTTCGCCGCGCGAGATCATCCTGTCGCACAGTTTCCGCAATGCGCTTCTTCCCGTCATCACGCTGCTGGCGCTGCTCTTCGGGGAGCTGCTGGCCGGTGCGGTTCTGACGGAGCAGATATTCACCATTCCCGGTTTCGGCAAGATGACGGTCGATGCGGTTTTCACCCGTGACTATGCCGTCGTGCAGGGCATCGTTTTATGCACCGCCGTCGGTTTCATCCTCATGAACCTGCTGGCCGACATTGCCTATGTCCTGCTTAACCCCCGCCTCAGGGCGACGATCTGAGGCCTGATATCATGACCGTTCTCGATCAAAATCTATCCGTACCGGCGACACGGCAGGAAAGCCGCGCCTGGAAAAAAATGAAGCGCAACAAATCGGCGCTTGTCGGCATGATCATCGTGCTGTTTTTCGCCGTACTTGCCATCGCCGCGCCGATCCTGCCGATTGCCGATCCGGTTGCGACCAGCTGGTCAGCCATCCGCAAGGCGCCGTCGGCGGCGCACTGGCTCGGCACCGACGATCTCGGCCGAGACATCCTTTCCCGCATGATCTATGGCGCCCGCGCCTCGCTGATGGCCGGCGTCGTCTCGGTGATGATCGCGGTTGTGATCGGCGTGCCCTTTGGCCTGATTTCAGGTTATTTCGGCGGCTGGGTGGATATGGTCATCTCCCGCATCACCGAAGCGCTGCTCGCCATGCCCTTCCTGATCATGGCAATCGCGCTCGCCGCCTTTCTCGGCCCGAGCCTTACCAATGCGATGATCGCCATCGGCCTTTCCGCCATGCCGATCTTCGTGCGGCTGACGCGCGGACAGGTGCTTGCCGTCAAGATGGAGGACTATGTCGAGGGGGCGAGGTCCATCGGCCTCAACCACATCGACATCATGACGCGTTACATCCTGCCGAATGTCTTTGCCCCCATCATCGTGCAGGCGACGCTGACGGTGGCGACCGCCATCATTGCGGAGGCGAGCCTTTCCTTCCTCGGTCTCGGCCAGCAGGCGCCGGCCCCATCCTGGGGTTCGATGCTGAATACCGCGAAGAATTTCCTGAGCCAGGCGCCGTGGATGACGATGTGGCCCGGCATCGCCATCTTCCTCGTCGTCATCGGTTTCAATCTTCTCGGCGACGGCCTGCGCGACGCGCTCGATCCGCGCGAAGCATGATTTTTTACAAGGAATATCGGAATGAATGAATTCACCACACGCCCTGAAATCCTTGGCACCTTCGGCGTCGTCACCTCGACGCACTGGATCGCATCGGCCGTTGGCATGGCGATCCTCGAAAAGGGCGGCAATGCTTTTGATGCCGCCGTGGCCACCGGTTTCGTCCTGCAGATTGTCGAGCCGCATTTGTGTGGCCCGGGCGGAGATATGCCCGCGGTGTTTTATTCCAAGCAGAAGGACAAGGTGGAAGTCATCTGCGCACAGGGCCCGGCCCCGAGTGGTGCCACGATTGAACATTACACTTCGGAAGGCCTGAAGCTGATCCCCGGCGACGGGCTGCTCGCAACCGTCATACCCGGCGCCTTCGACGGCTGGATGCTGATGCTGCGCGACTATGGCACGATGAGCGTGCGCGAAGTGCTGGAACCCGCAATCTATTATGCCGAGCACGGGCATCCGACGTTGCCGCGTGTCTCCGCCACCATCAAGGGGCTGGCCGATTTCTTCGAGAAGGAATGGCCGACATCCCATAAGACATGGCTGCCAGGCGGCGCGGCACCCGAACCTCACGCCAGTTTCCGCAACCCGGTTCTCGCCGCCACCTATCAGCGGATCGTCACTGAAGCCGAAGCGCGCTCCGGCCGCGAAAACCAGATCGAGGCGGCGCGCGATGCCTTCTATCGGGGTTTCGTAGCGGAAGCCATCGACAGTTACGTAAAGACCGCAGAGGTGATGGATGCCAGCGGCGCAAGGCACAAGGGCGTGCTGACGGCGCAGGATATGGCGGACTGGAGCGCGACCGTCGAAGCGCCGCAGACGTTCGACTATCAAGACTGGACGATTGCCAAGACGCCCGCCTGGGGGCAGGGTCCGGTTCTCTTGCAATCGCTTGCGCTGCTGAAGGGCTTCGATATTGCGGCCATGGAGCCGTCCGGTCCCGATTTTATCCACACCATCGTCGAAGCCATGAAGCTCGCTTATGCCGATCGCGAGGTCTATTATGGCGACCCTGAATTCGGCCAGATACCGACTGAATATCTTCTCTCCGAAGGTTACAATGCCGGACGCCGCACGCTGATCGGCAGCGAGGCGTCGCTGGAACTGCGTCCGGGCACCGTGCCGGGTTACGAAAAGCAGGTGGATGCCACCATAGCCATGCTGGCCGAAATGAGCGGCACCGGCACCGTCTACGAGCCGACCATGTCGCATCTGACGGAAAAGCGCGGAGACACGGTCCATATCGACGTCATCGACCGCTGGGGCAACATGGTCTCCACTACGCCTTCGGGCGGCTGGCTGCAATCCTCGCCCATCGTGCCGGGTCTCGGTTTCGCGCTCAATTCCCGCGCCCAGATGTTCTGGCTGAAGGAGGGGCTGCCGACCTCGCTTGCGCCGGGCAAGCGCCCGCGCACGACGCTGACGCCCTCGCTTGCGCTGCATCAGGGCCGTCCCGCCATGGTCTTCGGTACGCCGGGCGGCGACCAGCAGGACCAGTGGCAACTACCCTTCTTCCTGCGTTATGCCCATCACGGCAAGAACCTGCAGGCCGCGATAGATATGCCGTTGTTCCACACCGCGCATTTTCCGGGCTCGTTTTATCCGCGCACCAGCTCGCCGGGGGAAATCACCGTGGAAAGCACCGTGGGTGAAGCGACCTTACAGGAGCTTCGCCGTCGCGGACACCGTGTCACGGTTGCCGATGCATGGTCCGTCGGGAGGCTCACCGCCGCGCGGCGGGATGCGGACGGCCTCTTGCGCGCCGCCGCAACCCCGCGGCTGATGCAGGCCTATGCGGTAGGGCGGTAAGACCATGGAGATAAAACCTGTCCTCTCCGTCCGCAACCTGACCACCTCCTTCCTCGTCGATGGCGCCTGGAAAAGCGTGGTGCGCAATGTGTCCTTCGATGTCGCGCCCGGTGAAACCGTTGCGATTGTCGGCGAGTCCGGCTCCGGTAAATCCGTGACGTCGCTATCACTGATGCGCCTGCTTGCCCCGGCCTCCAGCCGGATAGAAGGGGAAGTCCTGCTCAACGGGCGCAATCTGCTGGCGCTTTCCGAAAAAGAGATGCGTGGCGTGCGCGGCAACGATATCTCGATGATCTTTCAGGAGCCGATGACCTCGCTCAATCCGATCTTCACCATCGGCCGTCAGATTTCCGAAGTCCTCATCCGCCACAAGGGGCTTTCGAAGCAGGAGGCGCGGGCGGAGACGGTGCGGCTTCTGGAGAAGGTCCGCATTCCCAATGCGGCCAGCCGTTTTGACGAATATCCGCATCAGTTTTCGGGCGGCATGCGCCAGCGTGTGATGATTGCCATGGCGCTCGCCTCACGGCCGAAACTGCTGATCGCCGACGAGCCGACGACGGCGCTCGACGTTACCATTCAGGGCCAGATCCTCGATCTCATCAAGCTGCTGCAGGAAGAGGAGGGCATGTCGGTGCTCTTCATCACCCATGACATGGGTGTGGTGGCCGAAATCGCTGACCGCACGATCGTGATGTATCGCGGCGATGAGGTCGAGACCGGGCCGACGGAGGACATATTCCGGCGCGGCAAACATCCCTATACGCGGGCGCTGCTTTCGGCGGTGCCGAAGCTCGGTTCTATGCGTAACCGGCAATGGCCGACGCGTTTTCCGGTTCTCGACATGAAAACCGGCCTTTCGACCGAGCCGGAGGAGGTGGCCGAGACGGTTGCAGGCGGCCAGACGCCGGTTCTGTCGGTCAAGAACCTTGTGACGCGTTTTCCCATCCGCTCCGGCCTGCTGGCGCGCCAGACGGGTGCGGTTCACGCCGTCGAGAACGTTTCCTTCGATCTGTTTCAAGGAGAAACGCTGTCGCTGGTGGGTGAATCCGGTTGCGGAAAATCCACCACCGGCCGCTCGATCATGCGCCTCGTGGAGCCGTCGTCCGGCGATGTGTCCCTCGACGGTTACGATGTGATGCGCCTCGATAACGTCGGCCTGCGCAACATGCGCAAATCGGTGCAGATGATCTTTCAGGACCCGTTCTCGTCGCTCAATCCGCGCATGACGGTGGGCACGGCAATTTCCGAGCCCTTCATCAAGCACAGGCTGGGCAGCGCCAAGCAGGCCAAGGAAAAGACTGCCGATCTTCTCGAAAAGGTCGGCCTGTCCGCCGATATGGCCAGCCGCTACCCGCACGAATTTTCGGGTGGTCAGCGACAGCGCATCGCGATTGCCCGGGCACTGGCCCTCGATCCGAAGGTCATCGTTGCCGATGAAAGCGTCTCGGCGCTCGATGTTTCGATCAAGGCGCAGGTCTGCAACCTGCTGCTCGACCTGCAGCAGAGCCTCAACCTCGCCTTCCTGTTCATCAGCCATGACATGGCTGTCGTGGAGCGCGTCAGCCATCGTGTCGCGGTGATGTATCTCGGCGAGATCGTGGAGATCGGGCCGCGCGCCGCCGTTTTCGACAATCCGCAACATGCCTATACGAAAAAGCTGATGGCGGCCGTTCCGGTGCCGGACCCGGCAAGACGCGGGATAAGGCGTGGCATATCCAATGACGAGCTGAAGAGCCCGATACGGGCAATGGGATATGAAACACCGACGCGAAACTACAGGACCGTATCGCCCGGCCACATGGTGCAGATAGCCTGAGACGATTACGGCAGCGCGGAATGTTTCGACGAAGAAACCGTTATAAGGGGTTCTTGGGCGAAACGCCGCGCAGATGCTCCATCAGATAGGCATGGGTCGCGGCATTGGCGACGATCAGCGTTCCGGTCTTCTCATAGAATTCCGGTCCGCGACCCCACCAGTCGGTCACAATGCCGCCGGCCTCCTGAACAAGGAGAATGCCGGCTGCCGTGTCGACGAATCCCGTCTCCTCGTAATAACCGGTAAGCCGTCCGCAGGCGACGTAAGCGCAGGAATTGGCGGCGCTGCCGACAACACGAACCGCGCCGATCTGCGCGCGAATGGCGTCAAGGCGCTGATAGGCGCCGGGATAAAGCTGGAGATTGGGCGTGGGCAGGCCGGTGCCGACACACATGAGCGCGACATCCGTGCTGGCATTGACCCGCAGGCGCTCGCCATTGAGATAGGCGCCGTCTCCCTTGATCGTGGTGAACATCTCGTCGGAAACGGGATTATAGACCAGCCCGCAGATCGTTTCATTGCCGCGGCGAAGCGCGATGGTGATGGTATAGTGCTGGCCGAAGAGGAAATTGGTGGTGCCATCGATGGGATCGACCAGCCAGCGATGATCCTGATCCGCCCCTTCGACAGGTGCGAATTCCTCGCCGGTCAGTCCCCAGGGATATTGTCCGAGCAGGCGCTCACGGATCAGTGTCTCGGAATCCCGGTCCGCATCGGAAACGAAATCCCCCGGTCCCTTGACGCCGATCTCGATGTCGCGGAAGCGCCTGAAATGGTCGAGCGTCAATGCGCCGGCCTCGCGGACGGTGGCGACCATATGGTCGAGGATGGCGCTGTAATTGACTGTCATCGGCTGAAAACCTCGGCGAGCCCTTCCGGATCATCGGTGGTGATCTGGTCCACCTTAAGCCGCAAGAGACGCTCGACCTGTTCTATGGATTGCGGCGTGACGCTGTTGATTGTCCAGGCGTCGACCCGGCGGCCGGCGGCATGGATCGGGGCGATGATATCGACACCGGCATCCTCGGCAGCAAGTACGATCGCGTAGTCGAGATAGATCATCCCGGCATCGGGCGCGGTGGCGAGAGCGTCTTCAATGAAACCCAGATAGTTTCCGCTTGCCTTCAGTTGAGCAAGCGTGCCGCGATGGCAGGGGTCATATCCGGTGCGAAGTCCCGGCGCTGAGCCGGCCAGCATGGCGATGGCGTCGAAATCGCCGCCGGACAGGATCACCGAGCTTGCTATGGGCGAAACGCTTGCTCCGAAACCGGCGACCACCTGCGGGGTAAGCGCCTGTAGGTCCTCCTTGAAATCGAGCTGCAACAGGGCGTCGCGATGCACGGTCTCGTGCGCGAGCAGGGCGCAGAGGTCTTCGAGCAGCATCACCTTCGAAGCGATCGGCTGGCCGCCATTGTCGCGCAGGTGAAGCTGACGCAGCGCAGCGGCGGATGTGTCGTGCACTCGGCCGGTGCCGGTGGTTTCCCGTTCCAGCGTCCGGTCATGCAAAACGGCGCAGCCGTGATCGGCATGAATGACGAGATCGACTTCGATGCTCGCACCAAGGCGCATCGCCTCGATGATGCGCTCGCCGGTGAAGACTGGATCGCTAGCGCGGCGGCGGGCGCGATGCCATTTGAGCCAGGTCCTGTGGCCGTCGCGTTCGATAAGGATCGGCTGGTTCATGTCAGCTCCGATAGATTGGGCGGTTGTCGCGATAGGCCGTGACGGCACGGGGCGAAATCTGTACGCCCTGTCCCGCCCGGAACATATCCGGATGGGCGACCATGGATTTGATCCTTGTACCATCGGCGAGATCAAGGTCGACAAGGCCGTGGGTGCCGTAATCCGTCACCCGGTGGACGTGCGCTTCCGGCGTTTCGGAAATCGTCAGATCGATGGCTTCCGGGCGGACGGCGAGAATGGCCGGGCCATCGGAGACGGGAAGCGGAAGGGTAAAATCGGCGCGCGTGAAATTTCCGTCTGAAACCGCACCCTCTATCAGGTTCATGGTGCCGATGAAGCCGGCGACGAAAGGGGTCTGCGGTTCGCGGTAGATGACGTTAGGCCGGTCGATCTGTTCGGTCTTGCCATTTGCCATCACGACGATGCGGTCGGCCATGGAAAGGGCCTCGTCCTGCCCGTGGGTGACGAACAGCGTGGTGATGCCGAGACGCTGCTGGATATCACGCACCTCTTCCCGCAACCGCTCGCGCAGATGCTGGTCGAGGCTGGCGAAGGGTTCGTCGAGCAGGAGGATTTTCGGTTCGAGAACCAGCGAGCGGGCAAGCGCCACGCGCTGCTGCTGGCCACCGGAGAGCTGGCTGGTGGCGCGCTCTCCATAACCGGAAAGCCCGACGAGCTCGAGCACGGCCTCCACTTTCTCTTTGATCACGGCAGCCGGCATATGGCGCAGCTTGAGGCCGAAAGCGAGGTTTTTGAAGACGTTCATGTGGCTCCAGAGCGCGTGGCTCTGGAACACCATGCCGGTCGGCCGCCGCTCCGGTGGCAGGTGGGTCACATCTTCGCCATCGATGGTAATCTGCCCGCCCGTCGGCTGCTCGAAACCGCCGACCATACGCAGCAGCGTCGATTTGCCCGAACCGGAAGGCCCGAGAAGGCAAACGAGCTCGCCATCGGCGACATCGAGCGAGAAACTGTCGACTGCCTTGGTGCCGCCGGTATAGGTTTTCGATATCTCGCGGATGTGAAGTACGGACATGATGATTTCCTAACCGCCGAAACCGCGGGCGAATGCACCGCCACCGATGACGCGGCGGGCGAACATGAGGGCAATGAAGGACGGCACCCAGAGCAGCACGGACAGAACCGCGCCGTACTGGATGACCATCTGGTTGTTGATATAGCTGATCATCAGCACCGGCATCGTGCGGATGCCCGGCGCACCGATGAGCCATGCGCCTTCGGTCTCATAAAAAGTGCCAACGAAGCTGAGCAAAACGGCGGCGGCGATGGTCGGTCCCGCCTGCGGCAGGGTAATCGACCAGAAGACCCGGAGCGGACTGGCGCCGACATCACGGGCCGCCTCTTCCATGCGTCGGTCGACGGCCTGGAATGCCGCCACGGGAATCCAGATCATGAACATCAGCGTACCGACGAGCTGGATGAGAACAACGCCCCAGAAGGTGCCGATGAGGTTGAGCTGCAGGAAAATGGCGGCAATCGCCACCAGAAGCCCGAATTTCGGGAAGGCGTGGCCGGCCAGGAAGGAGAAGAACAGCAGGTTGCGACCGGGAAAGCTCATGCGCGCAAAGGCATAGGCGGCGGGAAGGCAGATCAGCGCCGAAAGCAGCGTCACCACCGTTGTCAGCCGAAGGCTCAGCATCAGGGCGTTCCAGACGTCGGCGCGCCCCAGCGTCTGGCCCCAGAAACGGAAACCGAACTGCTGGGGAATGACATTGGGAAAACGCCAGACCTCAGTGAATGCCCAGGTGCCCACCACAAGCAGAGGCCCGACGATGGCGATGGTGAGAAGGGTGGCGAAAAAGATGCCGGGCCAGTCGATGCGGGCTCGCGCCCGCGTCAGCGTCGTCATGTCATTTCCCCTGGTTGCGCGCGACCGAACGCACGTAGAACAGGCCGAAAGCGATGCAGAAACCGAAAGCGATGACGGCCTGGGTCATGGCGCCGATGGGGTCTTGCACTTCGCGCAGCGTGCGCTGCATGAAGGGGCCGAGCATTTCGGGAGAGGCCGGGCCCAAGAGATAGGGCAGGGTGAAGGAAGAAAAAATGCCCAGCACCGAAAAGGAAAGCGCCACGAGAATGGAATTGGAAATGCGCGGCAGGATGATGTGCCAGAAGACCTGCAGCGCGTTTGCGCCCACATCCCGCGCCGCCTCCACCGACTGGTTGGCGACGCTGCCGAGGCCCGCGAGCAGGATGAGAACCGTCAGCGGAATATTGTCCCAGACAAGACCGATGACCGGCCCCCAGGGCGTGAGATAGGGCGTGCGGATTTTCGGCAGGTCGACCGCATTGAGCAAGATGTCCACCATGCCGTTGGGGCCCAGAACGCGGATGAAGGCGAAGGCGAGGATGATGGAGGGCACGAACATCGGGAAGATGGCAAGCGCCTGCACATAGGCCGAAAGACGACCACGCGAAAAGCGAAGGTAAAGCGCGATCGGCAGGCAGATGACCAGCAGGAGGATGGCGCAGACCATCGTCGTCCACAATGTCACGGCAAGATTGTCGAGACTGTAGCGATCTGAGAAGAAGAAGGCGTAGCTCGAAAGGTCGAAACTCGTTTCACCATCGGTTCCGGTGCGCCACACGGTGCGGCCGATGGCGTTGATGGCAGGCCAGATGACGAGCCAGATCATCAGGAACACGGGAATGGCGACGAGCAGGAGGCCGATGGGCCTCCTGCCTGCTGTATTGTCAATGAGCGGGCGAACCGCTCCCTCTGCGACCTCGGTCACGATTTGCGGTTAACGTTGGGAGCGACGTTGCGGTACCAGCCATCATTGATGGCGGTTTCCCATTTGCCGGCCGGGAAGGTCGGAATGGTCTGCGGAATGATGTCGGCAAAACGCTTGCGCAGGTCGGCCGACACATGGTCCCAGGAAACGCCGGGGAAGCCGCCCAGCTCGTTGAGGATCGCGCCCTGAATTTCTTCGGACAGCACGAAATTGGCAAGCTTCAGGGCCGCATCACGATTGGCGCCGTTAGCAAGCACCACGGCGCGCGAGAAATCACCGCAGAGCGCCAGATCCTGAAGCTGGACGAGGCCGGTTTCCTTCGGCAGAACGCCCTGATCGATAGCCTTCAGCACCTGATCGGACCAGACGGGGGTCATGGTGACGACGCCTTGGGAAAGAAGCTGCAGCGACTGCGTGTTGCCGGAGGAGTATGCGCCCTTGTCATAGAGCGACGGGGCGATATCTGTCAGCAGCGCCCATGCCTTGCCCAGAGCCTTGTCGCCGGCTTCCTGGGTGTAATTATCAACCGTAAAGGCCTTGGGATCGAGACCGTTGGCCTGATGGATGGCGCGGCGGACGAAGTTGCCGCCGGAGCCGCCCTTGTCGGGACGGTTATAAACGAACTGGCCGGGATTTGCCTTGATCCACTTGACGAGTTCATCCCAGGTCTTCGGTGCGTCCGCCGGCTTGAGCTTGCTGGTGTCATAGGCGAGCAGAACCTGGCTGCCGCGATAGGGCAGGCTGTATTCGCTGCGGATGGCAAGCGGGTTGACGCGCGAATAATTGGAAAGGCCGGCCTTTGCCATGTTCACGTAGATGCCGGCATCGATGGCGCCGGTGGGAAGCAGCGGATCGGCCGTTTCGAAATAATCTGCCTGCGGATCGGTGCCCGTCTGCTTTGCGGCGATGGCGCGCTCGCCGATGGCCATGATGCCGGCGCTGTCGCCGGCATCGACGAGGTTGAGCTTCAGGCCGGGATTGGCGGCTTCAAAAGCGGGCTTGATCGTATTGGACCAGAAATCGAGGATATTCGTATCCGAACTGGTGTACCAGTCGATCGTGCCCGGAGCAGCAAAACTCATGCGCGGTGCAAGGGCGAGACCGGCGGCGGCGCCTGCGGCGGACATCATAAAGGTGCGGCGTTTCATCTATGTCTCCGATGTTTTCGGCGCGAGTGGAACTCTGAGCGCTGAGGCTTGAGAGATGGACGGGAAAGGCTCTGGCCATCAGTTGCACAGCCGTGCATTTTTTGAACGGGCCGGCGGCGGTTCTAATGTCTTTCCATAACGCTTTCGTGACGGTTGATGCCGGCCGGTCTTGCCGCCCTCTGTGCCCCCGGGTGATCCGAAGGCGCAGGGGGCTCTACCAAAGCGGTTTCCGGGCAGATAGGATGACCGCGATAATTAGGAGGGAGGGGAGCGATGATCGCAGCCTATATTGACGAATTCATCATGTTTTGCGCAGGCCTGTGGATGACATGTGTCGGCTTTGGTTATCTGCCGCTGTCAAAAAACACGGCTAGTCAGCCGCCGGTTGTTCGTCATTTCAGATGGATGGGGCCGCTGCTGATCGTCATCGCTGCTGTTCTGGCCGTGGCCAGCTGACCGGGAAATCCCGCGCAAAGAAAAACCCCGCCGAAGCGGGGTCTCGTCTTACCAGGTCTGGCGTCCATACCAGTCGTCGATATCTTTCCTGGTGCGGTCCTTTTCGTAACCGTAGCGCTCCTGGATCTTGCCTTCGAGCTGCTCGCGTTTGCCGTTGATGACGTCAAGATCGTCGTCGGTGAGTTTACCCCACTGCTCCTTGATCTTACCCTTCATCTGCTTCCAGTTGCCTTCAACGCGATTCCAATCCATCGGTGCTCTCCCATTTTGTTTGGCTTGCACTGGTAAATGTCCGAGCCTCCGCAGGGTTCCGCCCGGAGGCCGTAATGTTCGGCGCAACTGTGGCTGCTGCCACGAAAAGATCACGATTCATTCAGCCACAGTTCACCCGGCAGAGCGCTAAATCCCCCCATCCCACAAGGAGGGAAATAAGATGCGCAAGATGATTTTAACCGCCGGACTGATTTTCGGCGCCCTGTTCGGCACCGGTGCGAATGCCATGCCTGTGGGCCAACCGTCTGCACCCTCGGCATCCCACATTCAAACGGTGGATTATGCCTGCGGACGCGGCTTTCACCTGTCACCCCGCGGCTATTGCCGTCCGAATGGTCCGCCCCGGTATGAGCGTGGCTGGGACCGTCGCGACCGCTGGGAAGGCCGCCGTGAATGGCGTGAGCGTCAGGCCAGACGGGAATGGCGTGAGTGGCGCGACCGCAGAGACTATCGCGACTACCGCGACCGCCGCGACTATTATCGATATTGATCGGGTAAGGCCCTCTCCAGCCGGGAGGGCCTTTCTCATATGGGGCGGTCAACCCATCCCGCATCCCGCCCCGGCAGGGCGTGAATACAGCGCCCGCCGCCTCTCATCTCCATGACCTGCGACAGAATTGCATTCAGCGTGAGGAAACCCGGGCCGTAGTTTGGGGTTAGTCCCATATCACCGTTCATAAGGAGGATATGATGGACATCACCAGACGCACCGTTCTCACCGCCGGCGCAGCAACTGCTGCCGCTGCAATCTTTCCCCGCCCGCATGTCGCGCGCGCCGCACTGCCCCTGACGCAGCCCGGGCTTCCCTTTGCCGAAGCCGATCTCGCGCCGGTCATCTCGGCGAAGACCGTGGGTCTGCATTATGGAAAACACCACAAGGCCTATTACGACAAGCTGAATACGCTCGCTGCCGGCACGCCTTATGCCGACATGGAACTGGTTGATATCGTCACGCAGTCCGCCAAATCAAAAGAGGCGGCTGATGTCAAAATCTTCAACAATGCCGCGCAGGCCTGGAACCATGTCGCCTATTGGGACCAATTCGTCCCGGGCGGACCGAACCGGCCGACGGGTGATCTTGCCGCTTCGGTAAACGAGACCTTCGGTGACTATGACGGTTTCATCAAACGTGCGGTCGATGTCTCCGATACGGTCTTCGGCACCGGCTGGGTGTGGCTGACGCGTGACGACGGCAACAAGCTCGCGCTGATCGGATATGAGGACGGCAAGAACCCCGTCGCTGTCGGCCGCCCGGCCTATCTCGGCATCGATATATGGGAGCATGCCTATTACGTGGATTATGAAAACCGCAAGGCCGAACATATCCGCGCCGTGCTCGACAAGCTGGTGAACTGGCGGGTCATCGACGAGCGCCTCAAAGCGTAACGAATCCTCTT
Source organism: Agrobacterium sp. CCNWLW32 (assembly GCF_037083425.1). Lineage (NCBI taxonomy): Bacteria > Pseudomonadati > Pseudomonadota > Alphaproteobacteria > Hyphomicrobiales > Rhizobiaceae > Agrobacterium > Agrobacterium sp. CCNWLW32. The sequence continues at coordinate 125,952 of NZ_JBAOJM010000009.1, read as the reverse complement.
TCTCCTGAAACCCGCCGGAAGCGTCCGGTCCCCGGCGGGTTGCCCTGAGGTGCATTTGAGCTACTATGCGCCCATGGCGAGGAGGCCATGTTACAGGAGGGTTCATGATTTACCGGTCTTCAAAACGGCGCACGGTGCTGAAACTTGCCGCCGCGGCGGTTTCTTTGGGAATGCTGGGAACGGCTGCGAGCGCGCAGGGCTTCCCCGAGCGAACGATTACTCTGGTCGTTCCTTTCGCGGCGGGCGGTTCCACCGATGTGGTCGCGCGTGTTATCGCGCAGAAGATGGGTGATGAACTCGGCCAGCAGATCGTCGTTGAAAATGTCGCCGGCGCAGGCGGCAATCTTGGTGCAGACCGCGTGGCCCGCGCCGAACCCGACGGATACACGATCCTGATGGGCACGGTTGCCACCCACGCTCTCAACCCGCTTATTCTCAAGACCAAGCCTTATGATCCGGAGAAGGATTTCACGCCGGTCTCGCTGCTGGTGGTGGTGCCGAATGTGCTGGTCGTCAATCCGAAGCTCAACGTCAACAGCGTCGCAGAGCTTATTGCCCTGCTGAAGGCCGAGCCGGACAAACATGCCTATGCCTCTTCCGGCAACGGCACCCCGCTGCATCTTTCCGGCGAGCTGTTCAAGAGCATGGCCGGCGTCAGCATGCAGCATGTCCCTTATAAGGGTGCCGGCCCGGCGCTCAACGATCTGCTCGGCAACCAGATTTCGATCATGTTCGACAATCTGCCCTCTTCATCGGGACATATAAAATCCGGCACGTTGCGGGCGCTCGGCGTCACCACCAAGGAGCGTGCATCATCTTTCCCGGATCTGCCGACCATCGCCGAGACGGTGCCTGGTTATGAGACCTATACCTGGAACGCGCTCTTTGCGCCCGCCGGCACGTCGGCCGAGGTGGTCGACAAGCTGAACGCCGCCGCCAAGAAGGCGCTTGCCGATCCGGCGGTGGCCGCACGCATGGCGGATTTCAGCGCCAAGATCGTCGCCTCTTCGCCGGATGAACTGAAAACCCACGTTGCGGCTGAGATCGCCAAGTGGGGACCTGTGGTCAAGGACGCGAATGTGCAGATGGACTGAGCGGCAACGGCAGGCACCATTCCGATTTTCCGCCGTGCATCCAACCTGATAAAATCGTGGCCGGCGCGTCCGTCGCATCGGCCACGGTTTATACCGTCGCATCCAGCCGGTGTGGCGTTTCCGCATCACTCACCAGCCGGTTGTAAAAACCCGCTTGGCAAGCTCCAACTACTGAGTTACAAATCTCAATACCGCGTCAGATCGAACAAAGGGAGGCGTTGCATGACACCAGTATTCATCAAAACCCTCCCGCAGGGAATGGCCCGCCACTAGGTCATATCCATTCGCGGCCCGCCCTGAGCGCGCCCGACATGCGGTTCTGTTTTCCTTCATAGCCCGATTGATCTGACGGGATAATTTTGTCTCCTGCCCGGGCTGTGCCATCCAACTACCGTTTTGAGGACCGGTTGCCGAATCCATCGCGCCGGGCTGGTTAAAATGTCACGCAAGAAGCTCGATTTTCGCGCTGATGCATATCGCAATGTGCTCGGCTTTGTTTTCAACCATTGGCGCAACCGGCCGGCGCTGGTGGGTTTCATCATCGTGCTGGTAATTGCCAGCACGCTGGCCGAAGTGATGGTGCCGGTCTTTTCCGGCCAGATCGTCGATGCCATTGCCGGCGGTAACGGCGCTGGCAATGGGGGCGATGGGGCGTTGCGCGCCTTCGTCATCGTTGTGTCGCTTGGGCTGGTGAGCGTGGTGCTGCGCTGGTTCATCTTCAATGGCATCATCAGGCTCACCCTGAAGACCATGGCGGATGTCACTCATAACGGCCTCCACAAGGTCCAGCGTTTCTCCACCGACTGGCATGCCAACAGCTTTGCCGGTTCCACGGTGCGCAAGATCACACGCGGCATGTGGGCGCTGGATTCGCTTAATGACCTGCTGCTCGTCGCGCTTTTGCCTTCCATCGTCATGCTGGTGGGCGCGACCATCGTGCTCGGCAGCTACTGGCCGGTCATGGGCCTGATCGTCGGTCTCGGCTCGCTGATCTATGTCGGCGTCACGGTGGGGCTTTCGATGGGTTATGTCTCGCCGGCGGCAAGGTTGGCCAATGCCTGGGATACCCGGCTTGGCGGCGCGCTGGCGGATGCCATCAGCTGCAATTCGGTGGTCAAGGCCTTCGGCGCCGAGACCCGCGAAGAAACGCGCCTGGGCCATGTGCTGGTGAAGTGGGACAACCGCACACGCAGGACATGGAAGCGTGGCACGCTGAACGGCACGATCCAGAGCTTCATGATGGTCTCCATGCAGGCCGGCATTCTCGGCACCGGCCTCATCATGTGGCGACAGGGGCTGGCGACACCGGGCGACATCACCTTCGTGCTGGCGATGTTCTTCGTGCTGCAGGGTTACCTGCGCGATGTGGGGCAGGATATCCGCAACCTGCAACGTGCCGTCAACGACATGGAAGAGCTGGTGCTGCTGGACAAGATGCCGCTTGGCATCGAAGACAGGCCGGATGCCGGACCGATCAAGATCGGAAAGGGCGAGATCGTCTTCGATCACGTCACCTTCCAGTATGGCGCGCATACCACACCGCTTTATGATGACTTTTCGGTCACCATCAAGGCGGGTGAACGTGTGGGCCTGGTCGGCCATTCCGGTTCGGGCAAGACAACCTTCGTCAAGCTCATCCAGCGGCTCTACGACGTCAAGTCGGGTGCGATCCGCATCGACGGCCAGAATATCGCCGGGGTCACGCAGTCGAGCCTGCGCGGCCAGATCGCCATCGTGCAGCAGGAGCCCATCCTGTTCCACCGCACGCTGGCGGAAAACATCGCCTATGGCCGGCCGGACGCCACGCGGCGTCAGATCGAGCAGGCGGCGAAACAGGCGAGCGCCCATGATTTCATCATGTCCCTTCCCAAGGGTTATGAGACGATGGTGGGCGAGCGTGGTGTCAAGCTGTCCGGCGGCGAGCGTCAGCGTGTGGCCATTGCCCGTGCTTTCCTCGCGGATGCGCCGGTGCTGATACTGGACGAGGCGACTTCCAGTCTCGACAGTGAAAGCGAAGTGCAGATCCAGCAGGCAATGGAACGGCTGATGGTCGGCCGCACCACACTGGTCATCGCGCACCGGCTTTCCACGGTCAGGGCGCTGGACCGGCTGCTGGTCTTCGACAAGGGCAAGATTGTCGAAGAGGGTGACCACCAGGCGCTTATCCGCCTCCATGACGGCATCTATCGCCGGCTGTTTGAACGGCAGGCGCTGGAGCTGACCAAGGGGCTGGTGGCCTGAAAAAACGAAACGCCGGGGTTTCCCCCGGCGTTCCCTTCCCGAACACTGAACCCACGCCACGAACACGCCGCTTTTTTCGCGTAAGGGCGTGTTCTGCGCAACACCAACAGGACGGTGAACCATGGATTTCCACCCGATCACAAAGCCGCAATGCCTTGTCATCAGGGGAACCCATATCCATGCCGCATTCCATCACTCTCTCGGACCTTTCGTGGTCAACACCTGACGGTCATCCGCTCTTTTCCAACATCAATCTTCGCTTCGGAGCGGAACGCACCGGCCTTGTCGGGCGCAACGGCGTCGGCAAGACGACGCTTCTGAAACTGATTGCGGGGGAACTGTCGCCATCCGCGGGCACGGTTTCCGCCTCGGGCAGCGTCAATCTTCTGCGCCAGAGCGTGCAGGTGGCGCCGGAAGAGACCGTCGCCGACCTTTTTGACGCGCGCGATGCACTTGAGGTCCTTGCCCGTGCGCAGGCGGGAACGCCCACTCTCGCAGAGCTTGAAGATATCGACTGGATGCTGGAGGACAAAATTGCCGGGGCCCTGGCGCAGGTCGGGCTGGATGCCTTGCCCTCCACACCGCTTTCGGCGCTGTCCGGCGGGCAGCGCACGCGGGCCGCACTTGCGGCTCAAATCCACGCCGCTCCCGACTTCCTGATCCTCGACGAACCGACGAATAATCTCGATCGGGACGGGCGCATTTTCGTCGCCGATTTTCTGGCGGTCTGGCATGGCGGAGCGATCGTCGTCAGTCATGATCGGGAACTTCTCGAAACCCTCGATGCAATCGTCGAAATGACCACGCTCGGAGCAACCCGTTACGGCGGCAACTGGAGCCACTACCGCGCACAGAAAGCGCTGGAGCTGGCCGCCGCCGAACAGGACTTTGCGCATGCGGAAAAACGTCTGTCCAAGGTCAGACGCCGGTCGCAGGAGGCGCTGGAGCGCAAGGCTCGCCGTGACAGCAGGGGTGCTGCAAAAGCGGCGAGGGGAGACATGCCCCGTATCCTTGTCGGCGCGATGAAAAGGCGCGCCGACAAGACGAGCGGTGACAATACCAATCTGGCCAGCCGCCTGACAGCCGAGGCGACGGAAGATTTGAAGACGGCGCGGGAGCGGATCGAAATCCTGCAGGGCGTCAGCGTCACATTGCCGCCCAGCGGGCTGCACGCGACAAAAACCGTGCTCAACCTGCAGAACCTGACGGCGGGGTATCGGGCCGACCAACCCGTGCTTCGCGATCTTTCTTTCGAAATCACCGGGCCGCAACGTGTTGCCGCGACCGGTCCGAACGGATCGGGAAAAACGACGCTGCTTTCAGTGATCACGGGGGACCTGCCGCCATTTGAAGGGGTGGTACATGTCGGGGTGAAGTCCGTGTTTCTCGACCAGCAGGTCAGCCTGCTCGATGCGAACCTGTCCATCCGCGACAACTTCCTTAGACTCAACCCGCAGGCCGGGGAAAATGCCTGCCGCTCCGCGCTTGCGCGCTTCATGTTTCGTGCCGATGCCGCCTTGCAGATCGTTGCAACACTCTCGGGCGGGCAGATGCTCAGGGCAGGTCTCGCCTGTGTTCTGGGAGGCCCGCAGCCTCCGCAATTGCTGATCCTTGATGAGCCGACGAACCATCTCGATATCGATTCCATCGCCGCCGTGGAGGCTGGCCTTCGGGCCTATGACGGCGCCTTGCTGGTCGTCAGCCATGATGAGGCGTTTCTCGCCGGCATCGGCATCGATCGGCGGCTGGAACTTGGAAAGTCAGAGGTTCGTTCGGCCCCTCAGTAGTTCACCGTTACGACCACCGTGTCGGAGTAGTTTCCCGGTGCCGGCGTGTTCTGCGCCGGTACGCGTCCGTAGACGGTCAATGTCTGCAGGCTGCCTGTGCCGGTGCCAGTGACTATCTCCCCCGCTGCACTTCCCCAGACATTCGTGCGGTTCGCGTCGCGGTAGAGACCATAGGTTATCGATGCGCCCGCCTGCACCATCTGGCGCGCGGCTGGCGGGCTGTTGCTCAGGCCGCCATTGAGCGTCACACTGTAGTTCAGATTGGTGGTGCAGGTCAGATTGATCGCTCCGGTCGCATTGACTGCCGTGTTCAACACGCCGTGACTGCCGAAATCGATATTCTGGGCCGAGATGATGCAGGTGGGCGCCACTGCGGCCGACACGTTGAACGGCACCTGCGTGGGGTTCTGGGTCACGGAAGAGCAGCTCGGTGCGAGCAGGGTAAATGTCGTATAGGTGAAGCTCGTTTCCGCGCCGGCGAAGCTGGAAAGATAAAGGCCGCGCGCTGCCGAGGCCTGACCGGCGTTGATCCGGCCATAGACCGTGCGGCTCGTGGTGTTGATCAGGAGCGGCAGCGCCATATCGATTGGCGGAGGCGAGCCGAGTGCGGGCTGTGTGACCGATCCCCAGGAGGTCGTCCGCGCCGCGTTTTGGTAAAGCTGGTAATTGAGAATGTTGCTGCCCTGAAGCATCCGGCGGATGCCGCCCGACTGCCCGCCGCTTCCGGCATTGATGTTGGGGCAGATGCGGATGGAAAGCGCCAGCGACAAGGGGTTGGAGCAGGTGACTGACAATGTCGCCGTCGTGTCCACGGCGCTGCCGCCTGCGAGATTGACGAAGCCGAAATTCATATCCGACATGTTGAAGGTGCAGCTTTGGGCCAGAACCGGTGAAGCGGAGAGGAAAGCGGCGATGGCAAGGGCGGCACGGGTCAGGACCTTCATTGGATGCTCCTGCATAGGGTTTCGAGAGTTGCGCGCGTCTCGCCGGCAGAGGGGACGGTGATCTGCGCCTCGCACTCGCCTTTCGTCGGCTGCATGATGCGGAGGCGATGCGTGTCGCTGATATTGTCGAGATAGGCCTGCCCGTCATAACCGACGACGAAATCGCGCTTGTCGTCGATTTTGCCTGTTGATCCGGTTTCGATGAATTGGCCGCTTTCGTCTTTCAGCGTCACCAGCGCCACCTGACCCTCGGTTTGCACCTTGAAATTGACCACCGCTCCAGCCCGCTCCGCTGGCGTCACGGTCTGTTTCGTGCGGTCGATGCGGGCGTCGACCGGGAGATTGCTGGGGTCGAGCGTGATGTTGTTGACGTCATAGGAGCGCAGGTTCGGAAGCAATATCTTGCCGCGGCGGTTGGTCTGGCCGATAGGGCGGTTTTCCAGCAGGATATCGACGCCGGGCGCGCCCGCATCCACCACCGCGAAAGCGTCATCGATCCGGTTGCCGACAAAGACATCGCCGCCGGCGAGCGCTATCGATCCTTCGATCTGCGCATAGGCCTGTGTCGTGCGGTTGAATTGATCGACGCCCGCCGAAACGCGGGCCGCGCTGCCGCGGTAACTGCCGGAAACGGATGCGATGTCATTGCCGCCGGTCGAGCCGCGCAGACGCCAGCCATAACTTCCCTCGGCCTGCTCTTCGGATTTTCCGATCTCTGCCGTCAGCGAATATCCATCCGCATCTGACGACATGCCGGCCGAGCCGGAGACGCCGCCGCCGAACGACCAGGACAGGCCCGCGAAGACGCCGTAGGATTGGCTGTCCTCAAGGTCCCTATAGGCGGTGATGAAGATATTGCCGTTCTCGCCGAACGGCCGCGTGGCGGAAAGGCCGAGCAACCGGGATTTCCTCTCATCGAAGGTTTCCACCTGCGTATAGGAAAAGTTCAGGCTCGTTTCATCGAAAGCAAGCTGTGTGGAAACGGAAATCTGATCCACGGCTCGCGGCGGCCGCGCGCTCAGCAGGCCGGATATCGTCCTGAGTGTCGAGCTGTCGGCGGAGACCGACGCCATGTCGTGATAATCGCCGAATGCCCGTTGCGACCGGGCGTGAAATTTGAGCCCGAGCAATTCGGCTTCGACGCTTGCGGAGAGCTGGTAGCCGCTTTCCTCGCCAAAGCGGCTGGATGCGCCGGAAACCGCCGCCAGCCCATGGGCTCCAAGCGTGAAGACGCCGCCAAGGCCGATATTATAGAAATCCTCGCCGCCTTCCGCATGGCCCTCCAGCGTCAGGCCATCAGACAGGCCGTAACGAACCGTCGCTGATCCGAGCAATTTTTCGTCGTAATCGAAAGAAGAGGTTCCGTAATTGCGCCGGGCAAAACCGAGTTCCGCCGAGAAATCGACGAGACCCTTCGCCAGCAGGTCCGGTGACGTATAAAAGGGCGTTTCGGATACGGTTTCGCGGCCCAGCGCATCCCGCACCACCAGCCGCGCATTGCCCGCGCCGCTTATGACGGGAAGATTTGTGATGGAGAAGGGGCCTTCGGGAACATCCTGCGACAGGCGGCGGATATTGTTGACATAGACATCGACGGTGGAGGGCACGGCCGCTGAACCGGCAAATTCCGGCATCGGCATGGTAACGATATCCGGCCGCAGGTCGAAATTACGGCGGATCTGCAGGCCGCCGAGCCGCGTCGGGCGTGTCCAGCTCAGCCCTCCGGTGATGAGATCGCCGGCCCGGTAGCTCGTCAGCGTTTCCTCGTCTGAATAGCTCCAGGTGGTATCGAGGCGCTGGGTGTCGAACTCCGACAGGCGGGATGTACTCAGAACCTGAGACGAGGACAGCACGCCGAGCGGACCGAAGACCCTGCTTTCCAGGAGGGCCGATACGCCGTTGAAATCGGCGATGTCAGACCATTTGTTGCCGCCGGAGGAGCCATAGATCGTGTAATTCACCACACCTCCAAAATCGCTCGCGGCCTTTTCCTGCGTTTCGTCATCCTCTTCCGTCGCATTCTTGCCAGAGGCGTCGATCACCCTGTTTGCCCGCGCAGCCATTGGCAGGGTGAAATGCATGGACTGGGTGCCTTCATCGTAACGCGCCACCACGTCTGGAAGCCGGGAAATGTCGATCCAGCCATCATCGCCGACTGCGCTTTCAACCGGAGAGATCCCGATATTGTTCAGCTGCTCCGGCTCGATGAGAAACGATCCGGCGTCGTTTTGACGAAATGTGGCGATCAGTTCTGTCGAAACATCGTTGATGTAGACTTCGAGCTGAAACTGTCCCGCTTCTTTTGCGGCAAAAGAGGCTGGTTGCGCCGCAGGGGGTATGTCCTGCGCCATGGAGAAACTGCCCGATGAAATGACCGTCAGAGCGGCAATCGTCAAAACGGCAAGGTCAGCCGCCCGAGACGCGCGCCGTCGCATTGACGGGGCCGCCTTCGCTGTCTGCCGAAATCTTCAGCGTGCCGCCGCCCTTTTTGCCGCCCGTTGCCGGAACCACAAAGCTTGCGGCGGATTTGCCAAGCACATATCCCACCAGCCCCTGCTGCCGGGCAATCGCCTGCCCGTTGCCGCCGGAAAGCATCAGGTTGGCGATCCTTATCCGCCTCTCGCCCGTATTGGACACCGAGACCCTGTAGTCATTGCCCTGTGGCGTTATCTTCCAGGCCGGTTCCGCATCGCCTGTGGAGGCGGGTGAGAAGAAAACGGGGATGGAATGGCGCACCACAAGGTTGACCGTGCCGGATTGTGGTCTTCCCGCCGGCGGCAACTCATCGACGATGACGCGGTAACTCTCTTCGGCCCGCAGGGGCGCCTTGGAAAGCCGGACGATGCGGATAAGGTTTTCCGCGCCTCCCTTCAACTGCGTCATCGGCGGACTGGCGACGACGTCCTGCGCCGCCGTATAGACGTCCTGCCCGTTCTGCTGGGTCCAGCGGAATATACGCACCTGAACGTTGATCGGAGTTTTTGCATCGTTCCAGATGCGAAGGCTGGAGGCCGCCGTGGGCGCTTTAAGATCCAGAAGAACGGGTGCGACCCGTAGCGAGGCAGCCTGTGAAGGTGAAACACTCAAACCGGCAAAAAACGCAGCCGCTAAGGTAAAAAGACGCATGCGCGATCCTCCCTATGGCGATCAGTAATTGAGCGTGGCCGTCACCGTATCGGTATAGACGCCGACCGCGGGTGTCGTCTGGGCAGGTACGCGCCCATAGACAGTGAAGGTCTGCGGTGCCCCGGTTCCCGTTCCCGTTTGCCGGTCCGTCCCCACGGTGTTCCCCCACACCGTGCTATGTGCCGCAGTCGTATAAAGCGAGTAGGAAATGGTCGCGCCGGCGGGCGACGTCATCAGCCGGTTGGCGACCGTCGCCCCCGAGCCGGCGCCGGCGCTGAGGCCCAGGCTGAAGGGTGTGCTGGCCGTGCATTGCACGATAACATCACTGGTCGCATCGATATCGCTGCCGATTACGCCATTGGTGCCGAAATTGAGATTGCCGGCCGAGTTGATCTGGCATGCCGCCTGAATGGTGATCTGCACCGTGAAATTCGTCGAGGCGACCTGCGCAAGGCTTGATACCGGTGTGAAAACCAGTGCCGCCAGCGATAACAAATAGCTTGATATAGAAAACCGCATGCTGCCTCCCCAAGCTTCGCGCTGCCGATTTCGCCATACGCGATCTCGAATTACTCCGATAACGAGTAATTAGAATAAGCTAATATTCGCGCCGATTTGGTTAATAAATCCTTAACGGACGAGGCTGGAAAACTTCCGGGTGAAATGAGCTATTGGCTGCAACTTTATGAGGATAACACCAGGCCAGCGCTGAGTGCCTCGAAAGCGGCATTTTATCCGTCCACTCGTTCTTTACCGGAGTGCGGCATCTTGTCAGCGGCCCCCGGTTGGCGTAGTCGAAAACGACAGAAACCCGGGGCTTTCAACGCTACCTGCCGGTGGCGTTGTGTTTGGCTCCACAGACACCATGACGTTGGGATCGCGATGACACTTTATTTGGATTACCTGGCTGAAATCAAAAGCAGAGAACCACAGGGTCTCGCGCCCAAGCCGATTGATGACGGTGGACTGACGGCCGAGATTATCGAGCTGATCAAGGATGCCGGCAGCGAGCATCGCGCCGATGCCCTGAAGTTCTTCATCTACAACACCCTGCCGGGCACGACGAGTGCCGCGGGTGTCAAGGCTGCCTTCCTGAAGCAGATCATTCTCGGCGAAGCGATCGTGCCGGAAATCACGCCTTCCTTCGCGCTGGAACTGCTGTCGCACATGAAGGGCGGCCCGTCGATCCGCGTGTTGCTTGACATCGCGCTCGGCAACGACACTGCGATTGCTGCCGCCGCCGGCGAAGTGCTGAAGACCCAGGTCTTCCTTTACGATGCCGACATGTTCCGCCTGCGCGATGCCTACAAGGCGGGCAACGCCATCGCCAGGGAAGTGCTGGAAAGCTACGCCAAGGCCGAATTCTTCACCAAGCTTCCCGACGTTGAAGACGAGATCAAGGTCGTCACCTTCATCGCCGCCGAAGGCGATATTTCGACCGACCTTCTTTCCCCCGGCAACCAGGCGCATTCGCGCTCGGACCGCCAGCTGCACGGCCAGTGTATGATCTCGCCGGAAGCGCAGGCTGAAATCGTCGCGCTGCAGAGGCAGCACCCCGACAAGCGCGTCATGATGATTGCCGAAAAGGGCACGATGGGCGTCGGCTCGTCGCGCATGTCCGGCGTCAACAACGTGGCGCTGTGGACCGGCAAGCAGGCCAGCCCCTATGTGCCCTTCGTCAACTACGCCCCCATCGTCGCCGGCACCAACGGCATTTCGCCGATTTTCGCCACCACTGTCGACGTGACTGGCGGTATCGGCATCAACCTCAAGAACTGGGTGAAGAAGCTCGGCGAAGACGGCAAGCCGATCCTCAACAATGACGGTAATCCGATCCTCGAGCAGAAATACTCGGTCGAAACCGGCACAGTTCTCAAGATCGACGCCAAGAACCGCAAGCTGCGGGATGAAAACGGCACCGAGCTTGTCGATCTCGCATCTTCCTTCACCCCCCAGAAGATGGAGTTCATGAAGGCCGGCAGCTCCTACGCCATCGTCTTCGGCAAGAAGCTCCAGACATTCGCCGCTGAAACGCTCGGCGTCGATGCGACACCTGTGTTCGCGCCCAACAAGGAAATCTCCATCGAAGGACAGGGCCTGACCGCCGTCGAGAAGATTTTCAACCGCAATGCCGTCGGCGTCACGCCCGGGAAGGTGCTGCATGCCGGCTCCGACGTTCGCGTCAAGGTCAATATCGTCGGCTCGCAGGATACCACTGGTCTGATGACCGCCCAGGAACTGGAAGCGATGGCGGCCACCGTCATTTCGCCGCTGGTGGATGGCGCCTATCAGTCGGGTTGCCACACGGCCTCCGTCTGGGACAAGAAGGCGCAGGCGAACACCCCGAAGCTCATGTCCTTCATGCACAATTTCGGCGTCATCACAGGGCGTGACCCGAAAGGCGTCTATCACTCCATGACGGACGTGATCCACAAGGTGCTGAACGACATCACCATTGATGACCGGGCAATCATCATCGGCGGCGACAGCCACACCCGCATGTCCAAGGGCGTTGCCTTTGGTGCGGACTCTGGCACCGTTGCACTGGCGCTGGCGACTGGCGAGGCGACCATGCCGATCCCGCAGTCGGTCAAGGTTACCTTCAAGGGGACGATGCAGCCTTATATGGACTTCCGTGATGTGGTGCACGCTACGCAGGCACAGATGCTTCAGCAGCACGGCGACAACGTCTTCCAAGGCCGTATTATCGAAGTCCACATCGGCACGCTGCTCGCCGACCAGGCCTTCACCTTCACTGACTGGACAGCCGAAATGAAGGCCAAGGCGTCGATCTGCATTTCCGAAGATGAGACGCTGATCGAATCTCTGGAGATCGCCAAGTCGCGCATCCAGATCATGATCGACAAGGGCATGGACAATGCCGCCCAGACGCTGAAAGGCCTGATTGACAAGGCAGATCAACGCATTGCGGAAATCCGTTCAGGTGAAACGCCAGCCCTGAAGCCGGACGCCAATGCGAAATATTTCGCTGAAGTTGTTGTCGACCTCGATGTCATCAACGAACCGATGATCGCCGACCCTGACGTTAACAACAACGACGTTTCGAGACGCTACACACACGACACGATCCGCCCGGTATCCTATTACGGCGCGACCAAGAAGGTCGATCTCGGCTTCGTCGGCTCCTGCATGGTGCATAAGGGCGACGTGAAGATCGTCGCGCAGATGCTGCGGAACATCGAAAAGGCTGAAGGCAAGGTCGAGTTCAAGGCGCCGCTCGTCGTCGCCGCGCCGACCTACAACATCATCGATGAGCTGAAGGCGGAAGGGGATTGGGAAATCCTCCAGAAATATTCCGGCTTCGAGTTCGATGACGCCAATCCGAAGACGTCCAACCGCACCGAATACGAAAACATCCTGTATCTCGAGCGTCCGGGCTGCAACCTTTGCATGGGCAACCAGGAAAAGGCGGCAAAGGGCGACACGGTTCTGGCAACGTCCACTCGTCTCTTCCAGGGACGTGTCGTTGAAGACAGCGCCGAAAAGAAGGGTGAATCGCTTCTTGCCTCCACACCGGTCGTGGTGCTCTCGGCCATCCTCGGCCGCACACCGAGCATCGAGGAATATCGCTCCGCTGTAGACGGGATCGACCTGACAAAGTTCGCCCCGCCGAAGGTAACGCCGATCGATTCCCAGTCGGTCCATTACTAAGACCGAAGTCGTCGCGGGCGCGGGCCAAGGACGCCCGCGCCGGCGATGCGTTGAATATGCCGAATTAACGAGGACAGCGGGGAGAAGTCCCCGCTGTTGCGTTATGTGCCGGCGGAATTCCGATGTCAGCCATTGCAGGCTTCATACATGTCTTGGCTTGGCCTTCGCCGGTTTTTGCGGTAACCAGACTGCATGATAAAAGCCTCGAGTATCACCTGCATCTAGCTCCCGCCGTTGCGTGAGGAGCATCGAGCGAAAAGCCGACAGGCTTGGCGCTCGGCGTCGGCTTGCCTTGAGGCAAGCGAGTGCGAACATATGCAGTGAGATTACTCCAATGGAAAACTACTTCGAAAGCCCGTTCCGGGGCATCACGCTTGACAAGCAGGTCAAGAACCCGAACCTCGTGGTCGGGAAATACAGCTATTATTCCGGTTATTATCACGGCCACAGCTTTGAGGACTGCGCCCGTTATCTGTTGTCGGATGAAGGCGCGGACAGGCTGGTGATCGGAAGCTTCTGTTCGATCGGTTCGGGCGCCGCCTTCATCATGGCGGGCAATCAGGGCCATCGCAACGAGTGGGTCAGCACCTTCCCGTTTTTCTTCATGCCCGAGGTGCCGGAGTTCGAAAATGCAGGGAATGGTTATCTGCCGGCGGGCGACACCGTCATCGGCAACGATGTCTGGATAGGCTCGGAAGCCATCATCATGCCCGGCATCACGGTTGGTGATGGCGCCGTGATCGGAACGCGGGCGCTGGTGACGAAGAATGTCGAGCCCTATGCCATTGTCGGCGGCAATCCCGCAAAGACGATCCGCAAGCGGTTTGATGATGGCAGCATCGCCCTCTTGCTCGAGATGAAATGGTGGGAGTGGCCGGCGGAGCAACTGAAGGCGGCAATGCCGCTCATGACCAGCGGCAATGTCGCGGAGCTTTACCGGTTCTGGCAATCCGATAGGTCCCAGTCGTAAAAACGCCCGGCCCGCCTCATCGAGACGGGCCGGAACTCCCTCAGGGTCAGGACAGATGATGTGGCTTCTGAAGGCCGTAAACGGGTGTTTTCAGGCCCACCTGTCTCGCCTTGAGCTGCAGCGAGAGATATTGCGAATAGTGCCGCGATTGATGCAGGTTGCCGCCGTGGAACCACAGCGCCTGCTGTTGTGTCGGCTTCCACATGTTGCGCTGTTCGCCTTCCCATGGGCCGGGATCCTTGGTGGTGTCGGAACCGAGGCCCCAGCATTTGCCCACCTTGTCCGCCACCTCACGTGAAATGAGATCGGCCGCCCATCCATTCATCGAACCATAGCCGGTCGCATAGACCACCAGATCGGCGGGCAGTTTCGTGCCATCCTTCAGCACCACGGCATTCTCCGTCAGGTGCGAGACGTCGACACCGGATTTGAGCTTGATCGAGCCGTCGATCACGAGGTCGCAGGCCCCGACATCGATGTAATAACCCGATCCGCGCCGCAGATATTTCATGAAGAGGCCGGACTCGTCGTCACCGAAATCGAGCATGAAACCGGCTTTCTCCAGTGCCGCATAAAAATCGGCGTCCTGTTCGCGAATGCGGTCGTAAACCGGCACCTGAAACTCGTGCATGATCCTGTAGGGCACGGAGGCGAAAATGAGATCGGCCTTGCGCGTGGTCATGCCGTTTGCCACCGCCCGCTCGGAATAGAGGTCGCCGAGACCGATATCCATCAGCGAGTCGGATTTGACGATATGGGTGGAGGACCGCTGCAGCATGGTAACGTCGGCACCGGCCTCCCAGAGCGCTGCGCAGATATCATGCGCCGAGTTGTTGGAGCCGATCACCACGACCTTTCTGCCGGCATAGGCGTCCGGACCCGGATGCTGCGAGGAATGCTGTTGCTCGCCCTTGAAGACATCCTGTCCAGGGAATTTCGGGATATTCGCCTTGCCCGACATGCCGGTCGCCAGCACCAGCTGTTTCGGCCGCAGTACGACCTCCTTGCCGGCGCGGTCGACAATCACGGTCCATTCGCCCGTCACCTCGTCATATTGTGCCGACTTGCAGGTGGTGGAGCCCCAATAATTCAGCTCCATGACCTTGGTGTACATTTCCAACCAGTCACCCACCTTGTCTTTCGGCGTGAAGACGGGCCAGTTTTCCGGGAAGGGAATGTAGGGCAGGTGATCGTACCAGACGGGGTCATGCAGGCAGAGCGACTTGTAGCGCTTGCGCCAGCTGTCGCCGGGCCGCTCATTCTTTTCGATGATGATCGCCGGCACACCAAGTTGGCGAAGACGCGCGCCAAGTGCAATGCCGCCCTGTCCGCCACCGATGATGACGACATAGGGCTGCTCCGAATAGCCGAGTTCGGCGGCTTCGGCCTCGCGTTTTTCCTTCCAGGTCCGGCGGTTGCGGTCGTGGCCGTGCTCTGCGCCCATCGGTCGGCGGATACCCTTCGGTTCCTCATGGCCCTTCAATTCGCTCATGGTGGTGAGCAGGGTCCAGATCAGCCCGTCCTTCAGGCGGATGTGGCCGTAACCGCGGGCGACACCGGTCTCGAACTCGAACCAGCCTTCGGTGACGCCATCGCCTTCCGAGGCTTGCTCCTTCACATCCTGCACCAAGCCCGAGGGTTTGATGGCGGAAAGCTGGCTCGTCAGCATGTCGCGGATCTGCTCACGGCCTTCCAGCGTCTTCAGGTTCCAGGTGAAGGTCACGAGGTCGCGCCAGTAACAATCGGCCTGAAACAGGTTGACGGCGGCGTCTATATCTCCATTTTCCAGGGCATTGCCGAGCTTGGAAAGAACCGTGTCGATTTTGGTGGCGGGACTGACATCAAGCATATTCATTTCCTCCATGGTGCTTGGTCTGGTGGTGGAGCGGCGAAGTCGCCGCCCCGAAAGCCAACGGCTCCCGCATACCGGGCTCCTCTTCCCGGCATGCGGAGGCGGAAAGCCTATTTCGAAAGATCGATCAGGATCTTCAGATGAGTGCCGGCGGGATCGAGCAGGGCATCGAAGCCCTCAGACACGGCCGTATCGAGCGTGATCCGCTTGGTAACGATCTTCGTCGCCGGCAGCAGGCCGGAGACGATGAGTCGGATGACCCGCGGCCAATAATGGGTCGGATAGGCCCATGAGCCCTTGATCTCCAGATCGCGGAATGTCACCTGGAACCAGTCGATCGGGTTTTCATGCGGATGCAAGCCGGTCTGTACGACGACGCCCTGTTTGCGCACCGCATCGACGCAGGCCTTGAGCGCATGTTCATTGCCTACGCATTCAATGGCGACATCGCAGCCGACCTTGCCTTCCGTTGCCGCGCGCACGACATCACCGACATTGTCGCGCTTCGGGTTGATAGTGATGACGTCGGGGACGATGCTGCGGGCAAGCTCAAGGCGGGCATCATTGAGATCGGACACGAAGAGCTGGACCGCGCCGGCCGCACGCGCGGCCAGAAGCGTGAGCATGCCGATCGGGCCGGCGCCCGTGACCAGAACGCTGTTGCCGGCGGTGACGCCGCCGCGGTCGCAGGCATAGACAGCAACCGCTGAGGGTTCCACGAGTGCGGCCTCTTCATCTGTCATCTCGTCGGGAATCTTCTGAACGTTATATTCGTTGACGAGTGCTGCCTGCGCCATGCCGCCGCCTTCCCAGCTGAGACCGACCAGCGCCAGCTGCGTGCTGAGATGAAAGAGGCCACGGTCGGCGAAATAGTCACCGGATCGCGGCATGATGAGCGGCTGGATCGAGACGCGATCACCGACGCCGACCGAGGTGACGCCTTCGCCTATGGCCTCCACGACACCGCCGAATTCGTGACCGAGAATTTGCGGGCCATGTGCGCCGGTAAAGGGGTGCGGTTCGGTGGGGATGAAGATCGGACCGTAACTATATTCATGCAGATCGGTGCCGCAGATACCGACGAACCGGTTGCGGACGAGAACCTGCCCCGGCCCCGGCCGTTTCGGCTCGGGAATGTCTTCGATCCGCAGGTCCCTGGCTGCGTGAAATCTGAGCGCGCGCATGTTTTCTCCTCGATGGCTCCTGATGCCGGAGAAGGTGCAATGCCCGTGCCAGCACGGTTTGCCGTGCTGGAAGCCTGAAATTGCGGGGTTTTACCAGAATGCCGGTTTTGTATGACGCCACAGCTGTGGCGCAACAGCCGTGGCATATGCCTTACCTGTTAGTGAGGTTTTCCGATGCCGAGGCGTCGCATTCGCCGGTGCATCGTCGTGCGATCGATGCCGAGCCGGCGTGCGGCCTCCGACACATTGCCGTTGCAGGCCGCCAGAAGCGCGCCGAGATCGGCACCGCGACTGTCGATCATGGGGGCTGACGTTGCGGAGACCAGATGATCGGGAAGGTCTTCAGCCGTAATCACCCCGTCATCGCAAAGGGCGGCGGCAAAGGCTATCGCATTGTCCAGCTCGCGGATATTGCCGGGCCAGGAATGGCCAAAGATCAACATCCGGGCTGCGTTGGAGAGCGTCAGAGGACGACCCGGCAGCCCATGTTTTTCCAGAAGCCTATCGAGGAGCCAGGGGAAGTCGTCGCGCTCGCAAAGCGCCGGCAAGGTCAGCACGGCCGCATTCAGGCGGTAGTAGAGATCTTCGCGGAAATCACCTGTCCGTACCATGTCGCTCAACGGGCGGTGCGATGCGGAAATCACCCTGAAATCCACCTTCTGTGGGGTGGAGCCACCGACGGGCAGAATCTCGCCTTCGGCCAGCACCCGCAAAAGGCGGCTTTGTGCCGCAAACGGCATGTCGCCGATTTCGTCGAGGAAAAGCGTTCCGCCTTGTGCCTCTTCCACCAGTCCCTTGCGTCCTTTCGCCAGCGCACCCGTGAAGGCTCCCGGCAGATAACCGAACAATTCGCTCTCGATCAGCTGTTCGGGAATGGCGGCGCAATTGACGGCGACGAAGCGGCCGGAAACGCCGCTGGCGTCATGAATGATGCGGGCGAGATGTTCCTTGCCAGTTCCGGTCTGGCCCTGCAGTAGGATCGGCAGTTTTGCAGGCGCCAGTTTTTCCACCTTGCGCCTGAGGTTTCGAACCGCCGGTCCATCGCCGCCGATCTCTTCCATGACAGGCTGGGATTTCGGATGGGCAAGCGGCACGGTCGACCGGCGCTGCTGCGGTTCGATCGCGTGCGCATAAAGCACCGTGCCGTCCTTCACGACGATGCGCCTCTCCTGCGGCAGGCTTGACCGGGTGAGGGAGGCGAGTTCATCGAAGCCGGCCTCGAAAAACTCCTCCACGCGCTCTCCGAGGAGGCGTTCCGGCATGCGCCAGTCAAGCCCGCGCGATGCGGCGAGAAGGCGGGCGGCGGCGTGCGTCATGCCCGTTATCCGGCCAGAGCCATCGACGGACAGGGCCGCTTCGGGGTCGACATCCAGAAATTCGGGCGCGCCAGCAAAGCGCAGCACGAGATCATGACGGCTGCTGGCCATCAGATTTGCCAGTTCGATCCTTCGCACGGTCGACGAAACCAGATGTCGCGCCATGTTCTGGCTGGTCTTGAGGATGGGGGAACTCAGCAGCGAAATATCGAGTACGGCGGTGAGTGCGCCCTGGGTATCGTAGATCGGGGCGGCGGTACAGGAAAGCGGCGTATGTGTCACATCAAAATGATCGGTCTGGTGGATCGTCAGCGCTTCGCCGGTGGCAATGCAGGCGCCGACGGCGCAAGTGCCGGCGCGCGGTTCCGACCATTCAGAGCCCAGGTAAAGCCCGGCCTTGCGCAGATTGTTGTTGAATGACGGGTCGCCCAGAAACTCGACCGTCACTCCCTGCTGATCCGACAGAAGCAGAACGTAATTCTGCTCCGCCACCTGCCGGTACAGCCGCTCCAGGCCGGAACGGGCGATGTGGACGAGGTCTTCCGCCCGCTGGCGATGCTCGCGCAGGCATGTTTCGGAAACGATGACGGCTTCGCGGGCCTTGGCCGGATCAAGCTGATAGGTATCGAGACAACGCCGCCAGGATTCAAGCACCACCGCATCGCGGCCGGTATTCCTGCCCTGTCCGACGTGCTCGATTTCCTTGATGTGATCCGAAAAACCCATAAATCACCGGCCCTCGACAGCCGCCTCCCGTGATTTTTCCGGCGATCATAGCCAGTTTTATGAAATCTGGCTAACCTTCCGGCGATTTTTTGCGCATGGGCTCGATTGTGCTGGCAACGACGCGACCGAGTTGCGCCCGTGATTCCCGTCTTATCAACTGACGCCCTTTAAACTGCGTGACCGTAAACGTCGCAGCCGGACCTCCATCTGCCTTTTGGCCTGAATGTCGCCACGCCTGATGGCCACCGACATGCCTTTCACCCACGCCGCAATGGCGCCGTCCTCATCTCCCAACCGTGCGCGGCATTCGCCGAGTTCGGCCCAGACCGCCGAATAGTCTGGGTCCTGCCGGATAGCCTCCTGCAGATGATGCGCGGCATCTTCGAATTGCCCTGCGCCCGCCAGAGTCCTCGCGATTGAAAAGCGCAGGAGCGGACTGTCCCGTCCGTCTTCCAGCATCTTCATGAGTTTTTCTATCATCGTTATCCCGTTGCAATGGTGAAGCACCATGCAATCGGTACGACCTCAAGCGCAGTTGAGGTCAAGCGGTATTCCGCGCGTTCATCTGCCCATGCGGCGTAATGCAACCGGGTCCCAGATATCGTCGAGCGGGCCTTCCAGCGCGGTTCGCGGGGGAATGAGCTGCGGTTCGATAATGATGACCTCGGGTTCGCTCCGGTTCTCTTCCAGCAGTTCGAAACCCTTTTCGAGCATCTGCGCGATATCGGGCTTGATCATATAGACAGGGAAGGGAAGGAACGATGCGAACGGGTCGTAGTCGAAGCAGCCGACCACGATGTCGCCGAAGGTCTCACCGTCATGACGCCCCATGAAACGAAGCAGCCCTTCGAAATTTATCGATGAGTTGACGAAGAAACAGCGGGGCAGGCGGCCCCTGCGCTCGAAGAAACCTTCGAAAGCCAGTTCCGTCATGCGAGGGGAATAGCCGGTAATCTCGATATCGTCTCCACTCTCAGCCCCGAAATAGGCGGCCTTGGCAGCGTGGAAGCCGTCGATGCGGGCGCGGCTGGCGTGGTCGTCGTGACCACCGAACAGGATGACGTCATCAGGACCGAGAGGCCCGCCTTTTGCCGCATGGGCAAGGATTGCCGATGTCAGTATTTCCGCGCCGCGCCTGTTGTCGGAAATGACCGAGGACGCAAACTTGCCGGGAAGATCGATATTGACGTGCGGCAGCGCCGCGCGGGCGCAGACCTGGTGCACGCCGTCGGGATCGGTCACACCGGCAATGAAGAGCGCATCGATCGAATAGGCGATCAGGGTCTCCACGGTGCGACGTTCTTCCTCGGGATCGCGCCGACCGGAGACGACCATGGGCGACAGGCCGCGTTTGCGCGCCTGCCCCTCGAAGGTCTGCGCCATAGAGGAAAAGAACCGGTTGTCATAAACGGGCACCAGAAGCCCGACGAGACCGGATTTCGAGCTCCTCAAACCGCGGGCCTGCAGGTTGGTGGTGTAGCGATGCGCCTTGGCAAGCGAGAGAATCTTATCGGCAGTCTCCTCGGAAATCCGCCGCTTGCGCCATGATCCGTTCAACACGGCGCTTACCGTCGAGGCTGATGCGCCCGACAATATCGACAAGTCATAAATGGTGGCTTTCTTGGAACTTATGCCCGTCACTGTGATCTCCCCAACTGATTCCAATTATTAGAGCAGGCGTCCCCTTGACGGAAGGGAGCTTCATGATATGGTTATTGCACCATCGATTGTGCAACTTGGCAATATCGATTGTGCAAGATGGTTGCTGTGGGAGTGGCAAGGGAGAGTCTCGAATAAGCGAGATGAGAAATTTTGAACGCGCCAGATGAGAAATGGCTGCGGCGGGTTTCGGTTGCCGATTTTTTGAGGAGGAACATCATGAAGAAAATTATTGCTGCAGCGGTCGGCCTGTCGCTCGCGCTGCTTTCATCCGCCGCCTTTGCCGAAGGGCCGAAGGTTGGCGTCGTCGTCAAGATCGGCGGCATTCCGTGGTTCAACGCCATGGAGGCCGGTATCAAGGAGCAGAGCAAGAAGCTCGGCGTTGACGGTTTCATGGTCGGCCCGACCAGCGCCGACCCGGCGCTGCAGGTTCGCGCCATCGAGGACCTGATCGCCCAGAAGGTCGATTTTATCGGCGTCGTGCCGAATGATGCAAAGGTGCTGGAGCCGGTGCTGAAAAAGGCCCAGGCAGCCGGTATCAAGGTCATCACCCATGAATCGCCCAAGCAGCTTGGCGCTGACTGGGATTTCGAGCTCGCCTCCGCCAAGGGTTTCGGTGAAGCGCATGGCAAGCTCCTGGCGGAAAAGATGGGCGGCAAGGGCTCCTATGCTGTCTTCGTCGGCTCGCTTACGGTTCCGCTTCATAACGCCTGGGCGGATGCCGCCATCGCCTATATCAAGGCCAATTATCCCGACATGAAGCTGGTCGGCGATCGCTACGGTGTCGCTGAAGACCTCGACAAGAGCCGTTCGACGGCGCTTGACCTGATGTCCGCCAATGCTGACCTGAGTGGTTTCCTCGCCTTTGGTTCGCAGGGGCCGATCGGTGCCGGCCGCGCCGTCGAAGAGCGGCGCAAGGATGGCAAGGTCTTCGTCATCGGCCCGTTCTCGCCGGGGCAGGGCGCGAAGCTCATCAAATCAGGCGCGCTGACGGGGGGCTTCATGTGGAACCCGAAGCAGGCCGGTGAAGTCTTCATCACCCTCGCCGATCGTATCGCCAAGGGCGAGACGCCCAAGGCCGGCGACAATATCGAAGGTCTAGGCACCATCAATCCCGAGGGTAACACCATCGTCGTCGACCAGCTTTTGAAGATCGACAAGGAAAGCATCGACAAGCTCGTTTCCATGGGCCTCTGATCCTCCCCAAGGCCAAGGGCGTCGCGCGGGTGCGATACGCGCGCGACGCCTCATCAGGAAAACATGCCGAGCGCCACGTCTGCAAAGCTGCCGTGGCGGAAGGAGATTTACGTTATCATGAGCGCAGAACCGCTCCTGTCCCTCAAAAATGTCAAAGTCACCTTCGGCGGTGTGCGCGCCCTGAAGGATGTTTCCTTCGAGGTCAATCCGGGGGAAGTGCATTGCCTTGCCGGCGAAAACGGCTGTGGCAAAAGCACGTTGATCAAGGTCATAACAGGCGTTTATACGCCCGAAAGCGACGCCGAACTCTATTTCGACGGCAAGCCGATAGCGGCGATGACCCCGACGCTTGCGCAATCGCTTGGCATCCAGGTTATCTGGCAGGATCTGGCGCTGTTCGATGAAATGACGGTGGCTGAGAATATCGGCTTCCAGTACGCGGTGAATGGAAAATACGGGCTGGTCGACAAACGCGCCATCGAACAGGCTGCCGAAAAGGCGCTGGCCCGGCTCGGCGTCGAGATCGATCTTGATAAGCCGCTGAAGGAACTGCCCATCGCCCAGCGCCAGATCGTGGCGATTGCCCGCGCGCTGGTCGGGGAAGCGCGGCTCGTTTTCATGGATGAACCGACCGCGTCGCTCACGCAGTCCGAAACCGATTATCTGATCGACATCGTCCGCAACCTCTCTGCCTCGGGTGTGGCGGTCGTCTTCGTCTCGCATCGTCTTGCGGAAGTGCTGGAGATTTCAGACCGCATCACCGTGCTGCGGGATGGATCGCTTGTTGGCGTCTTTCCCGTTGAAGGCATGACCCAGTCACGGGTGACCGAACTGATGACCGGTCGCAATTTCGACAGCGCCGTCATCGCCGCAGATCACGACGACAAACCCGTTGTTCTCTCGGTGCGCGGGCTGAGCCGGGCCGGCGAATTTGAAGATGTTTCGTTCGATCTGCGGCGGGGAGAAACACTCGGCATAACCGGTCTCTTGGGAGCCGGCCGCACGGAACTGGCCTTGACCCTGTTCGGCATGCATCGGGCGCAATCGGGTGAAATCCTCATCGATGGAAAGAGGGTGGATTTCCATTCCAACCGCGATGCGATCCGGGCGGGTGTCGCCTATCTTTCCGAGGACCGGCTCTCGCTTGGTCTGAACCAGCCGCAGTCCATTGCCGATAATCTCGTCATGGCCTCTCTCGACCGCTTGCTGAGCGGTGGCCTGATCTCTCCGTCGAAAAAGGCGGATGTCGTTTCCCGCTGGATTTCGGCGCTCGGCGTCAAGATCGGATTGCCGGAAGATCCGATCCGCACGCTTTCAGGCGGCAATCAGCAGCGTGTGGCGATTGCCAAGTGGCTGGCGATCGGGCCGAAAATCCTCATCCTCGACGCGCCGACCGTGGGTGTCGATGTCGGTGCCCGCGCCGGCATCTTCGAAATCGTCCGCAAGCTCGCCGCAGAAGGTCTCTCGATCATCGTGATCTCCGACGAAGCGCCGGAAGTTTATTTCAATACAGACAGGGTCATCCACATGGTCGAAGGCCGGTTCCACGCCACCTATGATCCGCGACGCCTGTCGCTTACCGAACTGGAGTCCGCCATCTATGCGTAGGCTCATCCTCGGACATACGACCGAATTTACCCTGCTTGTGGTCATGGTGCTGCTCTGCACGGGACTGTCCTTTGCGACCGACCGCTTTCTCACCATTTCCAATGCATTCGACGTGCTGAATGTCTCGGCGGTCAATATCATCTTCGCGGTTGGCCTGCTCGTGGTGCTGATTTCAGGCGGTATTGACATCTCCTTCGCGGTCGCGGCCTCCGTCGTCCAGTATGTGACGGTGCTGGCGCTCAATGCGCTCGGCGGCGGCAACTGGGCGGAAGGTTTCATCATCGCCGGCGCCGTTGGCCTCGGTCTCGGTTTCGTCAATGCCTTCCTCGTCTGGCGGCTCAACATCATTTCCATCGTCGCGACCATCTCCACCTTCAACATCTTCTTCGGGCTGTTGATGTTCTTCACCAAGGGCGTGTCGATCTACGACCTGCCGGAGTGGCTGTCGACGCGCGTGGTGCTTTACGAGCGTGAGATGCCTGATGGTTCCTGGGTCGAGCTGACATTGCCCGTTGTCGTCATGATCCTCTGCTGTGTCGCCACCTGGTTCATGATTTCGCGCACCACCGTCGGGCGCAAACTTTATGCCTTCGGCGACAACCCTGAAGGCGCTCGCCGCTTCGGCATCAATATCGGTGCCATGCATTACATCTCCTTCGGCTGGCTCGGCCTGATGGCGGGCATTGCCGGGCTCATGCAGGCGCATTATGCGCAGGAGGTGGTGCCGAACGCGCTTTATGGCCGCGAGCTGGATGTTCTTGCAGCAACCGTGCTTGGCGGCGCGCGGCTTGGCGGCGGCAAGGGGTCTGTCATCGGCTGCGTGCTAGGGGTGCTGATGGTATCGATCACCCAGAACGGCCTCAACCTGATGGGGGTCTCTCCCTTTGCGTTCAAGATGATCGTCGGGGCCATCATCCTCATCGCCATCACGCTCTCTTCCACCCGGTTCGACAAGCTTCTGCCGAGCGCCTTACGGACATCCGCAAAGAAGGGGAGCGCCCAGCGATGAGCAGCCTTGTCAGGAAATTCAACGCGATCTTCGGTGCCGATATGGCCGGGCCGGTTATTGCCTTCATCGCGGTCATGCTCATCTTTGGAACGCTGGCGAACAATTTTCTTTCGCTCGGGACATTCGGTTCGGTCGCATTCCAGCTGCCGGAGCTCGGCCTGCTGACACTGGCGATGCTGCTGCCGCTTCTGACGGGCGGTATCAATCTTTCCGTCACCTTCGCCGCCAATCTGTCAGGTCTTGCTGCGGCTTGGGTGCTGCAGGTCCATGGCGGGGTGGATGCGCCGCCGAGCGCATTTCTGCTGGCCTGCCTTGCCGCACTTGTCACCGGCGGGGCTGCCGGTGCCATGACGGGAGCGGCGATCGCTTACACCCGCGCGCACCCCATTCTGGTGACGCTGTCGATGATGATTTTTTTGCGTGGCCTTGGCGAGTTTCTGACACGCGGCGGTGACGTTTCGGGTTTTCCCGCCTATATGGCGCCGCTTGGCCACGGCACGCTTCTCGGTCTGCCGATCCCGCTTCTGATCTTCATCGTCTGCGTCGGGCTCTGGCATGTGCTGCTGACGCGCACCAAGCTCGGCTTCGGCCTGTTGATGATCGGCTCGAATATCGAGGCCGCGCGTTATTCCGGCCTCAATACGCGCAAGATCCAGGTTCTCGTCTACACGCTCTCGGGTCTGATGTGCGCTGTTGCCGGCATCATCATGCTTGCCCGTTTCAACTCCGTCCGTGTCGGCCACGGGGAATCCTATCTGCTAATCACGGTGCTGGCGGCCTTTCTTGGCGGCATCAATCCGTTCGGTGGTTTCGGTCGGGTGCTGCCCGTTTTCGTGGCGCTCATCGTCCTGCA
This sequence comes from Agrobacterium sp. CCNWLW32, assembly GCF_037083425.1. Classification (NCBI taxonomy): domain Bacteria; kingdom Pseudomonadati; phylum Pseudomonadota; class Alphaproteobacteria; order Hyphomicrobiales; family Rhizobiaceae; genus Agrobacterium; species Agrobacterium sp. CCNWLW32. Next base: position 100,714 of record NZ_JBAOJM010000009.1, on the reverse strand, counting down.
GCTCCTATCGTCCGGCCTCAATCTTCTCGGGGCCAACCAGCATCTGGCAACGGCGCTCTGGGGCGTGCTGATGATTGTCGTCATGGCGGCGCGCGGCCTGTTTTCAAGCTACTTCGCATCTCTCAGAAGGAAGGTATGACGTGAAAGGCTTCGGTGTTCACGCAATGATGTGGTCTCTGAAATGGGACCACGAAAACGCCAGACGGTCCATTGCCGCTGCCGCGGATTACGGTCAGGATTTCATCGAGATTCCGCTCATCGATATTCCCTCCGTCGATGCAAAACACACGCGCGCCCTGCTGGAGAAATACCGTCTACGCGCCGTCTGTTCGCTCGTGCTGCCGGAGCCCGCCTGGGCGTCTGTACGTCCCGACGCGGCTATCGACCATCTGAACACCGCGCTCGACAAAGCCGCAGAAATCGGGGCGGAAGCGCTGACGGGGGTCACCTATGGCGGCACCAATGAGCGAACCGGATTTCCACCGACGCAGGGTGAATATGACAACCTGACAAGGGCGCTTTCGCGGGCTGCCGGCCACGCGAAAACGCTCGGCCTGCAATTCGGCATCGAGACCGTGAACCGCTACGAAAACCATCTGCTCAATTCCGCCGAACAGGCGGTGGCGCTGGTCGAACGTATCGGTGCCGACAACGTCTTTATCCATCTCGATACCTTCCACATGAACATGGAGGAAAAGGGTATCACAAACGGCATCATCACCGCCCGCAACCACCTGAAATACATGCATATGTCGGAAAGCGACCGCGGCACGCCGGGGTTTGGCAACGTTGCCTGGGACGAAGTGTTTTCCGCACTCGCCGCCATCGATTTCAAGGGTGTGCTGACCCTCGAAAGTTTTGCCGCGATGCCCGAGGAGATGGCGGGCGCGATTTCGACCTGGCGGCCGGTTGCGCCGAGCGCTGATGAGGTTCTCGACAAGGGCCTGGCATTCCTGCGCGACAAGGCAAACCAGTACCGGATTTTCTGACAGTATTCATTATCGAGGCGAAGAATACCTTGAGCAAAATTGACGACAATGCCCGTGAAATTGCGGGCCTGACCCTCAAACGTCTCGCTGGCGGCAAAGGGCGGCGCGTGATGATTGCGATCGCCGGCGCGCCGGGATCGGGAAAATCCACCATTGCCGAGCATGTGGTTGACGTCTTGAACGCAGGCGAAAGCGTGTCTGCAGCGCTCTTTCCGATGGATGGCTTTCATTATGACGATGCCGTGCTGGAAGAGATGAAGCGCCGTCCCTTCAAGGGCGCAATCGATACCTTCGATGCTCACGGCTTGCGCCACATGCTTGAGCGCCTGAAGGCTAATGAGGACGACAAGGTTGCCGTCCCCGTCTTTGATCGCGCAATGGAAATTGCCCGCGCAGGCGGCCGTCTGATCCCGCAATCCGTCGATATCATCGTCTGCGAGGGCAACTATCTCCTTGCCAGCCAGTCGCCCTGGGATCGTCTCAAACAGATTTTTGACCTGACTGTCTTTGTCGATGTCGATGAGGACGACCTGCGTGCGCGGCTGAGAGATCGCTGGCGCAGCTTTGGCCTCGGTGAAGACGAGATCAATCGCAAGGTTGAAGAGAATGACCTTCCGAATGGCCGGTTCATCATTTCCTCGAGCACGGAGCCGGACCTTCGTATCGGAAATCCGGGAAGCAAGCCGACTTCCTGAAGCCGGCTGAACCGCTGCTCCGCCCAAATCAAATCCAGCGAAACGAAAAGCGAAAGAGATCCCCATGAAACACGGCATCTATTATTCTTACTGGGAACATGAGTGGAGCGCCAAGTTCGGCCCCTATATCGAGAAGGTCGCCAAGCTCGGTTTCGATATCATCGAAGTCGCCGCACACCACATCAACGACTATAGCGACGCCGAACTCGCTGCCATCAGGCAGAGCGCCAGGGATAACGGCATCATCCTCACCGCAGGTATCGGCCCTTCGAAAACGAAGAACCTGTCGTCCGAGGATGCTTCCGTGCGCGCAGCCGGCAAGGCGTTCTTTGAACGTACCCTTTCCAATGTCGCCAAGCTCGACATTCACACGATCGGCGGTGCGCTGCATTCCTATTGGCCGATCGATTACTCCCAGCCCGTTGACAAGGCGGGAGACTATGCGCGCGGCGTCGAGGGCATCAATGGCATCGCCGATTTCGCCAATGATCTCGGCATCAACCTTTGCATCGAAGTCCTCAACCGCTTTGAAAATCACGTGCTCAACACGGCGGCCGAAGGCGTCGCCTTTGTCAAGGATGTCGGCAAGAACAATGTGAAGGTCATGCTGGATACCTTCCACATGAATATCGAGGAAGACAGTTTTGGCGAAGCCATCCGCACGGCCGGCCCGCTTCTCGGTCATTTCCACACCGGTGAGAGCAATCGCCGCGTACCGGGCAAGGGCAGGATGCCCTGGCACGAAATTGGTCTGGCCCTTCGCGATATCAATTACACCGGTGCCGTTGTCATGGAGCCCTTCGTCAAGACCGGCGGTACGATCGGCTCTGACATCAAGGTGTGGCGCGATCTCAGCGGCGGCGCCGACCTTGCGAAAATGGACGAGGACGCCCGCAATGCCCTGGCATTCTCCCGTTTCGTCCTTGGCGGCTGATACCCATAAGTGCGTTGACCGGGCGGCCGCCATCCGTCGCCCGGACAACCACCGCTATGTCCGTCCGCCATCACCGAGTTGAAATGACAGCCGCTTGTGGGCTAAAGCACTGATGTCTCTTCAGGATCAAAACGATCCGCCCAGGACCATTGGTTTGCATGATCCCTGTCGCATTGCCCTCCGTCGAAGCGCTGCTTCTCCTTGCCTTCTTTCTCGTCACGACCCTTGTGTGGGTCGTCTGGACGTTGTTGCTGTTCGTCCGATACGTGAGCGGCCGCTGGAAGCGCCCGATGATCCTGCCTTACGGGCTGGTGACCGCCGTTGCGCTTTTCACGCTCTTTCGGTTCGGTGATTTTTATCTGCAGATGAGTGCTTACGACAGGGAAAGAGCGGCAAGCTATCGGCCGGAACTCTCGCAGCCGGCTCGCCTTGGCGGGATCGATATGCCCAAGGGTACGAAACTTGAACTGGCCATTGCCGATAACAGGCAGGCCTTCAACCGCGCCGTGTTTCCGCATCCGGTGCGGATCGCTGATATCGATGCCATCGAGATCGCCCGTTATATCACGATAAAGACCAATGAGAATTACGAAACGATCGGCTTTACCCCTGGCAACATGCGCATAACCGGCAATGGAGTGACCACCCAGAGCGGCTGGCGCTGCGACGCGACGCGGCCGGTTGAGTTCGATCTCTTGCCCGATGGCGGCATCTCCGCCTTCAGCAAATGCATTCTCGCCGATGGCAATGTTGTTGACGGCATCGGCCTGCCGAAAGGCACGTCCCTGCGCGCCTCCACCGGTAATGTCTACACCGACGGCTTCGTCGATTCAGACAGATGGGTTCTCGACACGCCGCAGGAGCAGACCGTTCACATCGACAGTTTCGATCTTTCGGAAGTAACGCTTGCCCTTGATGGCAACCAAAAACTCCACGAAATCAGCAGAGGTGTCCTGTCAAAAGATGCAACGCTCGGAACGCTTCACCATGCCGCCGGAACCAATATTCGTTATAACCCCCGGCATCTTCGCAACGGCTATCCCGGCGCGTGGTTGATAGTCCCGCCTCTGCCTGCACCCGATGCTCTACCGGTTCCGTCGCATGATATTGTGCAGGGCAGGGACGGAAAGGTTCTGTCCACCTCTGCGGATTGATTGCATGAGGGAGGGGCAACCAAAATTCACCGCAAGACGGAAGCGAGAAATTCGCGTGTACGGTCTTCTTTCGGCTGGCCAAAAATCTCGTCCGGTTTTCCCTGTTCGCAGATACGGCCTTTGTCAAAGAAACAGACGCGGTCCGATACTTCCCGGGCAAAGCGCATTTCATGGGTGACGAGAAGCATCGTCAGATCATGCTCATGGGCCAGATCGCGGATGACGGACAGGACTTCCCCCACCAGTTGCGGGTCCAGCGCCGAGGTCGGCTCATCGAAAAGCAGGACACGCGGACGCATGGCGAGCGAGCGGGCAATGGCGACACGCTGCTGTTGCCCACCGGAAAGCTGCACCGGATAATGGTCCTTCTTGTCCGCCAGCCCGACCATCTTCAGCAAGTCGATTGCGCGCGCTTCCGCCTCCGCGCGGCCGATGCCCAAAACCCGAACCGGCGCCTCCACGATGTTGCGGAGCACCGTCATATGCGGAAAGAGATTGAAGCTCTGGAAAACCATGCCGACATGGTTGCGGATCTGCCGCAGATGCTTTTCCGAGGCCTTGAAAGGGCCTTTGCCTCCCTGCTCATGGTAGGACATGTCGGCAAGGGTCAGCTTTCCCTCCTGGAACGGTTCCAGCGTCATGAGAATACGAAGAACCGTCGACTTGCCGGAGCCGGACGGACCGATGAGGGTGACTTTTTCGCCTTTTGCCACGTTGAAATTGAACTGGTCGAGTACTGTCAGAATGCCGAAGCGCTTCGTGACATCGGAAAATTCGATCAGTGGCTGATTGGTGTTGTTTGTCATCGCAAGGGTATTCCTGCTTTTGGAAGCGCCCTTTGCAGGCGGCTGAGGCCTGCCGAGCAGATTATTGTCAGAAGGAGGAAGATCAGGCCGACAAGCGTCAGCGGCACCAGATATTCGAAGGTGCGTTCGCCGATCATATTGGCAAGCCCCATCATCTCGAGAACGGTGACGACGGAAAGCACCGGCGTTTCCTTGATCATGGCGACAAGATAGTTGCCCATCGCCGGAACGATGCGCGGGATCGCCTGGGGAATGATGATGTCGCGATAGGTCTGCACAGGCGTCAGGTTCAGCGCCGTTGCCGCTTCCCACTGGCCGTGGTGCACCGCCTCTATGCCGCCGCGATAGACCTCGGAAGTATAGGCGGCATATTGCAGGCCAAGTGCTAACGCGCCGGTCAGAAAAGCGGGCAGAACGATGCCGAAATCCGGAAGCACGTAATAAAGGAAGAAGAGCTGCACCAGAAGCGGCGTATCGCGAAGGAACTCGACAATCAGCGCGGTGGGCCAGGAGATCATCTTGACGCGGCTGCGGCGCAGCAGCGCAAAGACAAGCCCCAGAACCAGCGCGATCGCAAAGCCTGCGGCGGCGGCCTTCAGCGTTACCGTCAGGCCAATCAGGATGATGGGCAGGATCGAGGTCGTGTAGGTGAGCCAGGTGGTCGTATCCCATTCGTAACCATACATCATGACAGGATATCCTTATGAATGGCGGGTGCGCGGGAAGACGTTGCCGCGCCGCACGAAGTGCTCGATGACCCGGATGACGACCATGAGGATCAGGGACATCGCGAAATAGCAAAGCAGCGTAATCGAATAGATGCTGGCGCTATCCAGCGTCAGGTTGCGGATCGACTGCGCCGCGAAGGTGAGGTCGGCAATGGAGATCAGTGACACGAGCGAGGAAAGCTTCAGCGTCTCGATCGCCAGATTGCCGAATGCCGGCATCATCTCAACAACGGCCTGCGGCAGCGAGATGCGAAAGAGCGTCTGCAGGCGTGTAAAATTCAGCGCTCTTGCTGCCTCCAGTTGCTGCACTGAGACTGAAGACAGCGCGCCGCGAACGATTTCCGCGCCATAACCGCCGGCGTGGGCGGCAAGCACCAGCACGCCCGTGGTGATCGGATCAAAACTCAGCCCAACCAGCGGCAGGGCGTAATAGAACCAGAAAAGCTGCACCAGCAGCGAGGTGCCGCGAAACACTTCCGTGTAACAGAGCGCGATGGCCGACAGGATCGGTCCTCCCTCGACGCGCAGAATGCCAAAAAAGAAGGCGAGAGCCGTTCCGACGACAAGGGCTGCCAGCGTGATCGTCATGGTGACGACGGCGCCTTGCCACAACATCGGCAGGTAAGCGGTCATGTCCATCTGGAGTTTTCCCGAGTTCTTGATGAACGGCGCCCGGATATGCCCCGGGCGCCGGCTGGCATTATTTGCCGACGCAGAGATCGGCGACCTTCTTTTCGGCCGCTGCAGCGATACTCTGTTCGGAGAGGCCGTATTTGGCGAGGATTTTCTTGTAGTCCTCCGTCTTGCGGAATTCGACAAGCGCCGCGTTGAAGGCGTCACGCAACTCCTTGTCTTCCGGCCGGAAGGCAAAGCCGCCGTAATTGCGCACCGGAGCATCCTTCACAACGGGATCGACGAAGGGCTTGACCTGCTCGACATTGGCCTGACCCTTGGCGAGTTCCGAAACCGTGAGCTCCGTGGCGGCATAGGCGTCGGCGCGGCTCTGTACGGTGGGAATGGCGTCGGCATTGGCAGGGATGAACACGATCTGCTCTTCCTTGACGCCGACTGCGCGCAGGAAATCGACGTTGTTTGCGCCGGAAACAACGGCGATCTTCAATGAGGGGTCCTTGGCGATATCGGCGTAGGTGGTAAGCTTTTTCGGATTTCCTTTCTTCACCAGCAGGCCTTCGCCATAGGACGAGTTCGGTTCGGTGAAGGCAACCTGCTTGCAGCGCTCGGGCGAGATGTTCTGTTCGGCGGCGGCAAAATCGAAGCGACGCGCCTTCAGGCCGGGGATCAGCGTGCCGAATGGCGTCACCGTCCAGTTGACCTCTTCGATGCCCATCGATTTCAGGACAGCATTCGCCACATCCGGGCCGATGCCGGCGGAGGTGCCGTCGGGCTGCATGTAGGAATAGGGCACTTCATTGGCCGTTGCGGCGCGGATATAGCCCTGGCTCTTGACGTCTTCGACGGTCAAGGCGCTGGCCGACGTTACGCCAATGGTGAGAGCGAGGGCGGAAAGCCCGGCAATTCTGGTCATACGCATGTTCTTACTCCTCTGGTTGGGTTGCGTGGTCCGTTTTCGGATCTCACGATGGTTCTTCTGGTTAGGTATTCTCCGTGACCTTGGCGATGACGGAAAGGCAGTCTCCGGCCTTGATGAGGCCGGGAACGTGACGGGCGGCAAGCACGCCATTGATGGAAGCGCGGTAATCAACCGGCGCAAGACCGGTTTTTCCAACGGGATAAACCAGGGCGACCGTTTCACCTGCCATGACCGCGTCTCCCAGATCGCGGACAAAGGCGACGAGCCCGTCGTCTTCGGCAAAGGTGAAACAATCGCTGGAGGGCATGTCCAGCCAGCGGCTTGGCGTTGCCACCGGTGCGCCGGCGAGGATGCCGGCATGGCAGAGCAGATTGACAATGCCTTTGCGGGCGATGTCGATCGATTTCGCGCTCGCCGTCCCCGCGCCGCCGAGCTCGGTGGTGACAAAGACCTTGCCCAGTTCCTCAACTGTCGTGTCGAGCATGCCGACGGCGTCAATCTCCAGCATCTTCATCGAATAGGGCGCGGCAAAAGCCGCCACCGCTTCAAAACACCGGGCCTCCTGCGTCTTGTCGGATAATTCGTGAGCTGCGGCATAGGGCAGGAAATCAAGCGTCCTGCCGCCGGAATGAAAATCGAGAACGATATCCGCAAGCGGTATCAGATGGCGGGTGACATAATCGGCAATCTTCTCCGTCACCGTGCCGTCAGGGCGGCCGGGAAAGCTGCGGTTCAGGTTTCCCCGGTCGATCGGCGAGGTGCGCGTTCCCGCGCGAAAGGCGGGATAGTTGAGTGCCGGCACGATGATGATGCGGCCGCTTACCTCTTCCGGATCGAGTTTATGGGCGAGTTCGAACAGGGCGGCCGGCCCCTCATATTCGTCGCCATGATTGGCTCCGGTCAAAAGCGCCGTCGGCCCCTCGCCATTGGCGATGACGCAGATCGGGATCATCACCGAACCCCAGGCGCTGTCATCGCGGCTATATGGCAGTCGCAGATGACCGTGCTGCACGCCCTGCGCGTCAAAATCGACGGTGGGCGTGATCGGCGAGGGGCGAAGCGCGGTCTTCAACATCGTCTCAGCCTTTCACGAAGAGTTGCCGCGGCACATTGGAAAGGCATTCGACACCGGTTTCGGTGATCGCGATGCTTTCGGTGATTTCGAGTCCCATGTCTTCCAGCCAGAGGCCGGTCATGAAATGGAACGTCATGCCGGGCTTCAGCTCGGTCCGGTCGCCCGGACGCAGGCTCATGGTGCGCTCGCCCCAGTCCGGCGGATAGGAAAGGCCGATCGGATAACCGGTGCGGTTGTCCTTGATGATCCCGTATTTTTTCAGCACGGCGAAAAACGCATTGGCGATGTCTTCGCAGGTGTTGCCCGGCTTCGCTGCGGAAAGACCGGCCTCCATGCCCTCAAGCGTTGCCTTCTCCGCATCGAGAAACGCCTGCGTCGGCTTGCCGAGAAAGACGGTGCGCGATAGCGGGCAGTGGTAACGCCGGTAAGCGCCGGCGATTTCGAAGAAGGTGCCTTCTCCCAAGCGCATCGGCTTGTCGTCCCATGTCAGATGCGGTGCGGATGCGTCTGCGCCCGAGGGAAGGAGGGGAACGATGGCGGGATAGTCTCCACCGAACTCGGCGGTGCCACGAATGCCGGCATCGTATATTTCGGCCACGAGGTCGCATTTGCGCATGCCCGGTTCAACCACGTCGACGATACGTTTGTGCATCAGTTCGACGATCTTGCCTGCCTTGCGCATATAATCGAGTTCGGTCGGGCTTTTGACCGCGCGCTGCCAGTTTACGAGACCGGCGGCATCCCTGAAACGGGCGTTCGGCAGATGTTTCTGCAGCGATGCAAAGGCGGCGGCTGAGAAATAATAATTGTCCATCTCGACGCCGACCGTCAGGCCGGACCATCCCCTCTCCTGGATGATCTCGGACAGCAGGTCCATCGGGTGCCGTTCTGTGGATTGAACGTAGTGGTCCGGGTAACCGATGATGTTGTCATGGGCGAGATACGCCGTGCGCCTGGCGCCATTGGCGTCCTGCTTGCGTCCGTACCAGATCGGCTCGCCATCCGGCGGCACCAGCACGCATTGATGCACGTAGAAGGACCATCCGTCATAACCGGTCAGCCAATGCATGTTGGACGGGTCGGTCACAATGAGAAGATCGATCCCGGCCTTGTTCATGGCATTGCGGGTTTTAGACAGGCGCGCGGCATATTCCTCGCGCGTAAAGTTCAGCGTTACGCTCACGCTGCGTCTCCCATTTTTATGGCGTTTTCGATGATTTGGCCGCTCTTGGCCTCCTTTGCGCGTGCAAAGGCGAGATTGGCGATGGCCGTGTCCTGCACCCCGGTGCCCGTGAGATCGGCAAAGGTGATGTCTTTGGTCGAAACACGACCCGGCAGCCTGCCGGCAATGACGTCCCCAAGTTCGGCGAAGTGCTGATCCGACGCGGCGCGCCCGGCGGCGATGGCGTGGTGCAACTCACCGAGAATACGGGTTTGCGAGAGCCGGTCCGCGACGTATCGCGCCCTGCCGAATACGGTCGGATCGATCTCGTTCTTGTGTTCGGCGTCCGACCCCATGGCGGTCAGATGCTGGCCTTCTTCCAGCCAGTCGGCAAGAAGGATCGGCTTTTCGGCCGGTGTGGTGGTCACGATGATATCGGCGCCGCGAATGGCCGTCTGCGGATCGGCCACGGCGGTCACCTCAATGCCGTATTCCCGGACCAAATCGCCCGAAAGTCTCCCAGCCTTGTCATGGTCGCGCGCCCAGATTCGCGCCGACCGGATCGGGCGCACCAGCATCAGGGCTTCGAGTTGCAGACGGGCCTGCATGCCGGCTCCGAAGAGGGCGGCGACGGAAGCATCTTTGCGGGCGAGATGTCGTGCCGCGACTGCGCCTGCTGCTGCGGTGCGCACATCGGTGAGATAGCCATTGTCGAGGAGAAGGGCCTGCACCAGCCCGGTTTTCGCGCTGAAGAGGATCATCAGGCCATTCAGGCTTGGCAGACCAAGCTTGGGATTATCGAAGAAACCGGGGCTGACCTTGATGGCGAAACCGTCAAAGCCCGGCACATAAGCCGTCTTGACATCCACCTCCCCGCGAAACTCAGGAATATCGAGGCGCAGGATCGGCGGCATGGCGACAGTCCCCGTGGCGAGAGCCGCAAAGGCTCGCTCCACGCAATCGACTGCGGAAAGGTCCAGCTTGACGATGGCGCGCAGGTCTTTTTCCGTCAGGATGGTAACGTGGCTCATGCGGCTCCCCCGTCGATGATCCTCTTGTGAACCGCCGGATCGATGTTCCCGCCCGAAACGATGATGGCGGTCGGGCCGGTGATGTCGATCTTGCCGGAGAGGATCGCCGCGAAACCAACGGCCGCCGCGCCCTCCACCGTCAAACCTTCTTCCTGTGCGGCGTGGCAAATGCCGGCCGCGATTTCGTCCTCCGAGACCAGCACGATGTCATCGAGCAGTTCGCGGCACAGCGCGAAGGTCACGCGGTTCGCCAGACCAATCCCGCCGCCAAGCGAATCCGCCAGGGTTTCTTCTTCCTTGACAGAGATCGGCCGGCCGGCCGTGACCGAGGCGTGCATGGCTGCGCCCCGCTCCATGGAGATGCCGATGACCCGGGCCTGTGGTTTCAGCGCCTTGACAGCAACGGCAATGCCGCCTGCAAGGCCTCCGCCTGAAAGAGGGATGAGTACAGCGGACAGATCGGGCATATCCTCGATAATCTCGATGCCGATCGTCCCTTGGCCTGCCACGACGTCTGGATCATCAAAAGGCGGGATCGCAGTCAGGCCGTTGCTTGCGGTCAGGCGCTCCACTTCCTCCTGCGCGTCATCCTGGGACATGCCGATGATCCGGATATCTGCGCCGAGCGCACGGATGGCTTCGACCTTGTTCGCCGGCACGAGTGCCGACATGCAGATCGTGGCGGGAATTTCGAGCTTGCGCGCCGCATAAGCAACCGCGCGGCCATGATTGCCGGTGGAGGCGGTGACGAGGCCGCGTCTGCGCGCACTGTCATCAAGCGAAAGGACGGCGTTCATTGCGCCGCGCAGTTTGAAGGCGCCGATGGGCTGCAGCGTCTCCAGCTTGAGATGAACGGGGTGACCGCAGCGTTCCGACAGATTGTCCGAGTAAACCAGCGGGGTGCGTTCCACCTGTCCTGCAAGCCGCGCTGCAGCCTGCCTGATCGCGGCCAGCGAGACCGGAAGCGGATTTTTTCCAGCGGATATGGACAGGTTTTCGCTCTTCATGATTGTCATGTTGAGAGCGAACTAAAATCATGTCAATTATTATATTGTAATGATTCAATGATTTTCAACCGGCCGCCTCAGCCGATTGAACCGATATCGTAGACGGGCGGCAATTGCTCGAAGGCCTGGCGCACGGTCGTCAACGCCTTGATAAGGGCGGGATGATTGAGGCGGCCACCGAGGCAAATGCGGATGCCGCCGCCATGGCCCGGGCCGGCAACAAACGGTTCCGAAGGGGTGACTGCGACGTTCTGGTTTGTCAGCGAGCGCACCAGTCCATCCTCTGTCCAGCGTGTGGGAACCTTGAGCCAGGCGCAAAAGGAGAGGGGATGGGTCGAGGCTATGTGGTCGCCCAATATCTCCGTCGCAATCTTTTGCCGTGCGCGTGCTTCGGTGCGCTGCACGTCCAGCAGACGCCGCGCGGTGCCGTTTTCCACCCAGCGGGTGGCGATCTCGGCCGTCAGATAGGTTCCGCTCCAGCTCGACACACGCAGGATCGAGGCGGCGCGGATGGAGTAGGCAGGAGGCACGACGAGATAACCGACGCGCAGCCCGGTCAGCACCGTCTTGGTAAAGCTGGTGACGAAAAAGCCCAGATCAGGCAGCATTTCCGCGATGGATGGCAGATCATCCTCTATCATCGGTCGGTAGACCTCGTCTTCGATGACAAAGACCCCATGCCGCTCCGCAACTGCGGCTATGGCCCGTCTGCGCTCTGCGCCTGAGACATGTCCGGTCGGATTATTGAGCGTTGGAATGAGCACGATAGCCCTGACGCCGCCTGCTTCGCAGGCAGCCTCCAATGCGTCCGGCAGAATGCCCTCCTCGTCGGTGGGCAGGCCCTTGAGGCTGAAGCCCAGAATGTTCGAAAGGCCGATAATGCCGTGATCGGTGAGGTTTTCGCAGAGAACCACGTCGTTCGAGCGGACAATGCAGCTCAAGGCAAGGAAAATGCCGTGTGCTGCGCCGTTGGTGACAAGGATGCGTTCGGCCCTCGCAGTCACGCCCATCATTTCAAGCCATGTCCGCGCGGTTTCACGATGGCTGTCGAGACCCGCGACCGGCCGGCATGGGCGCATGAAGCCTGAATTGTCACCGTCGGCCAACTCACGAAGGATGGCGCGCGAGGCGGCCTCGTGTTCCTCCAGATAGACGCCGCGGATGATGGAGAGATCAAGCACCTCGGTCGGGCTGTGATCAAGCATCATGCGGCCGGCACGATCCGTGACGCGCGCCTTGACGAAAGTGCCGCGGCCGATTTCGCCGCTGAGATAACCGAGCCGCTCAGCCTCCTTGTAGGACAGGCTGACGGTCTGTACCGAAAGGCCAAGCTCGCGCGCCAGATCCCGGTGGGTCGGCATGCGATCCATCGGCTTCAGGACGCCGGCGTCGATATCGGCAATGATGCGTTCCGTCAGCGCGGAATGTTTCGTTTCACCCTTCTGCTTGGCCAGCATCGGCCGCCACGCCACCGGCCTGGTTGATGGCGCCGGATCTGGGCTGAGCGGATTGGCTTGACGACGCATGAAATTGTCTCGTTTTTAGAGGGGTAATTTCATGACATTATGCACGCTTCTGCAAAAAGATGAAGCCTTATGCAGAGGAGATGACAATTGCACCGCAAATAGGCGCAACTGTCATCTCTTTGCCGTGCAGATAAGCAGCGTTAGCGCCCGTTGAACGCGACGTCTGAGGGTCAGATTTTCTCGCCGGCCTGAACCAGATCATCCATGACGCTGCGGACGGCTGCTTCGGCTATGGCAATGATCTCGTCCACCTCTTCCCGGGTCGTGACCAGCGGCGGCGCAAAACCCAGAATGTCGCCATGTGGCATGGCCCGTGCGATGAGACCGCCGTTGCGCGCTGCCTTGGAAACGCGAGCGCCAACCGTGAGATGAGGGGCAAAACGGGTCTTCTTTTCCCGATCAGCGACGAATTCGATTGCGCCCATCAGGCCGACGCCACGCACCTCTCCGACGATTGGAAGCTGCGCGAATTTCGCCTTCAGCTGTTCCTGAAAATAGCTGCCGACGGCCCGCGCATTGCCCGGCAGGTTTTCTTTTTCCACGATGTCGAGCACGGCATTCGCCGCAGCCGCACCGATCGGGTGGCCGGAATAGGTGTAGCCGTGCGAAAAAGCGCCGACGCGATCCGCCCCTTCCTCCATCACCTTGTAGACCTTCTCGTCGACAATCGCGCCCGAGAGAGGGAAGTAGGCCGAGGTCAACCCTTTGGCGACCGTGATCAGGTCTGGCTCGATCCCGTAATGTTGTGAACCGAACATGGAGCCGGTCCGGCCGAAGCCGGTGATGACCTCATCGGCAATCAGCAGGACATCGTATTTTTTGAGGACGGCCTGTATCGCCGGCCAGTAACCTTCTGGTGGCGGCGTGATGCCGCCGGTGCCAAGGACCGGTTCGGCAATGAAGGCGCCGATCGTGTCCGGGTCTTCGCGTAGAATGAGCTCTTCCAGCTCTTCGGCGCGCCGCCTGGAAAATTCGAGTTCCGTTTCGCCGGCTTCCGCGCCCCAATAGTGATGCGGAACGCCGGTATGGAGGATGCCTGCGCGCGGAAGGTCCATGTGGTCATGATAAAAACTCATGCCGGTCATGGAGCCCGAGACCACGCTGCAGCCGTGATATCCCCGTTCGCGGGAGATGATTTTCTTCTTTTGCGGCTTGCCGCGCAGGTTGTTGTAATACCAGACGAGTTTGGCCTGGGTCTCGTTGGCATCGGAACCGGACATGCCATAAAACACCTTGCTCATCTTGCCGGGCGCCATCTTCACCAACCGGTCGGAAAGAATGGCCAGTTCGTCCGTCGTATGGGCGGCGTAGGAATGGTAATAGGCAAGCCGGTAGGCCTGACGGGAAATGGCCTCGGCCACCTCGGTGCGGCCATAACCGACATTGACGCAATAAAGCCCCGCAAAGCCATCGATAAGCTGCCTGCCATGGGCGTCCTGAATGCGGATGCCCTTGCCGGTTTCAACGATGGTCGGTTCGCCGAGTTTGCCGCTGGCGAAATCCTTCAACTGCGTAAAGGGATGCAGAACCGCATTTCGATCCATTTCCGAGATAGTCTTGATGTCGATGGTCATAGGCGAGTTCCTTTCATGCAGCCAGATTGCCGAAGCAGACATATTTGGGTTCGAGATATTCCATGAGGCCGTGGCGCGCGCCCTCGCGGCCGAGGCCTGATTGTTTCCAGCCCCCGAATGGAATGGGCGCACCGGTGAATTTCGGTGTGTTGACTGCCACCATGCCGTATTCGAGCTGGTCGGTCAGGCGCATCGCCCGGCCGAGATCGTTGGTGTAGACGTAGGCCGCAAGCCCCATCTCCGTCGCATTGGCGCGCCGGATCACCTCCTGCTCGTCATCGAAGGGCAATATGGCGGCGACCGGACCGAAAGTTTCTTCGCGGGCGATCAGCATGTCGTCAGTCACGTCGGCGAGCACGGTGGGCGTGACGAAATTGCCGCCGAGCGGACTGTCCTGTCCGCCGCAGACGAGGCGCGCGCCGGCAGACTGAGCCTGCGCGATCTGCTTTCGGCACTTTTCGGCGACGGACGGCCGCGTCATCGGGCCGATGTCGATACCCGGTTCAAGCCCATGGCCAACCGTCAGTTTGGCGGTTGCGCTGGCAAAGCGATCAATGAAACGGTCATAAACCCCGCGTTGAACATAGATGCGGTTTGCCGCGAGGCAGTCCTGTCCCGATGTGGCGAATTTGGCGGCAAGGCAGCCCTGCACGGCTTGAGCGAGATCCGCATCGCCGAAGACGATGAAGGGCGCATGACCGCCGAGTTCCAGCGAGGCTTTCTTGATGGTCGCCGCCGATTGCGTGAGGAGCAGGCGTCCAACCTCGGTGGAGCCGGTGAAGGAAAAAGCCCGCACCTGCGTGTGTTCCAGCAGCCGACGAGCAAGCGGCGCGGCTTCACCGGGCAGAACCTGCAACACGCCTGCCGGCATGCCCGCTTCCTGCGCCAGCCTTGCCAGGGCCAGCGCCGAAAGCGGTGTTTCGGGTGCCGGTTTGACGATCATCGTGCAGCCGGCAGCAAGCGCCGCGCCCGCTTTGCGGGTGATCATGGCTGAGGGGAAATTCCACGGTGTGATGGCCACCGTGACGCCGATCGGCTGCATCCGCACGGAAAGATTGCCGCCTTTAAGGTGGCTCGGAATTGTTTCGCCATAGGATCTCTCGCCCTCGCTCGCAAACCAGTCGAGAAAACCGGTGGCGTAGGAAATTTCGCCGAGCGATTCCGAAAGCGGCTTTCCCTGTTCTGCGCTGATGATGGTGGCGAGGTCACGGAGATTGTCGCGCATCAGGCGGCCCCATGCGCGCAGAATATCGCCGCGTTCGACGGGCAGCATGTCCCGCCACGCCAGAAAGGCGCTGCCGGCTGCTTCCACTGCGGTATCGACATCTTCAATTGTGCAGGAGGACACATCAAGCAGATGATCGCCACTTGCCGGATCGACAACGCCCAGCGTCTCCTGGCGCGCCACCCATTGTCCGCCCAGAAAGGCACGATGCTCGATCAGCTCCGGTCGTTGAAGATTTTTCAGCGCTGCGCTGGCGATAGCTTTCATGAGCAGATTCCCTTTTTATTTGTCAGAAGCTTAACTGCGCTGCATGATTGACCGGCAGCGTTTAAGCGCGCTTTGACGCAGGAATAATGCTTAGTTTCATATAAAATGCAGGGATTCCGCATGAATCAGATTGACCGAGCCGACCGAGCGCTGCTTGACGCCGTGCAGAAAAACAATCGCCTGACATCGGAAGAGCTGGCCAAAATCGTCAACCTGTCACCAACCGCGTGCCAGCGTCGGTTAAAGCGCCTTCGTGATGAGGGGGTGATCGAAGCCGACGTGGCAATTATTTCGCCCAAGGCCGTCGGGCGTGGCATCACCATGATCGTTCTCGTCTCGCTGGAGCGAGAAAGGGCCGATATTGTCGATCGCTTCAAGGCCGCCATTCGCGCCACCCGGGAGGTCATGATCGGTTATTATGTGACTGGTGATGCCGACTTCATCCTGGTGATCACGGCCAAGGATATGGAAGATTATGAAGCCTTCACCCGCCGGTTCTTTTACGAGAACCATGACATCAAGGGGTTCAAGACGATGGTCGTCATGGACCGCGTGAAGGCGGGATTCGCCTTTCCGATCGACCCATGATCGGACTCCGCTTTCCTTACCAGCCATAACTGAAGGTCAGCCCGCTGCCGTTATTCCCATCCTGCACCACATTGGTTTCCGTGTTGCGGCCGTACTGGAAGATGCCATAGGCATTGTTGTTGCCATTCTGCTGCAGCGTCGCGGAATGGCCGACGCCGCGTTGCCGGATAAAGCCGAGATTGCCGCCGCCGTTCTGGGCGATGCCGGCGGCGTTGCCACGGCCAAGCTGGCGGATATCGGCATCTTTCAGGCCACGGTAGAGCGAATAGGCGCGAAGACCTGTCGAAAGAAGGTCACCATCGGCGGCATTGCCGGGTGCGAGGTCGAAGGAGATGCGGCCGCCGGCATGGGCGGGTGCGGCAAATCCAATGGGTGTCAGGCCACCAACAAGCAGGGTAACGGTAAGAAGTTTCAATATGTTGCGGGTCATTCTGATCTCCATCTGTCAGCGCCTTGCCGATGATCGATAATCGCATCCCGCAACTGAACCCGACCGGAATTGCCCATTCACATGTCGTTCAGTCGTTCGGCGCGATCAAAAGAAAAGGGCGCCCGAACTGGCGCCCTCTATGTGAATAATTCACAAACATGCCGCGGCTTAGTCGCCGCCAACCTGCTTCGTGCAGCTGAAACTCCTGCCATCGATCATCATATCGAGCACGGCCTTGTAACGGGCTCCCTTGGCGTCCAGCGTCACCGCGCTCAGCAGTTGCGAACGTCCGGCGGCGGCATCAAAGTCGCCGCCCTGATTGATGACTGAACGTCCGCCGCTTCCCGACTTTTCGACGTGAAAGGCATAGGTCCCGCCGGCAGACGTTTCGCCCCTGGCAAAGGCCTCCAGCCTCACCATGCCCGCCTGCGGCGTCGCCTTGATCTCGCAGACCTTTCCCTCTGCCGGTTCCCTTGCTGTCGATATGGCCGCAACGGCGCCGGCGGGAAGCAGCGCCAGTGCAAGGATCGCCGCTAGGCGGTGCGGACGTCTGACGCTATGGGGCATGGCTAGTCTCCCTGATGACCTGATGTTTCGATCCCGACCGGTTTCACGTCGCCCCGCCGCTTAAGGGCAGGCCTGCACGAAGGCCGCAACATTGTCGTTGCCGCCCTGGCTCACATTGGCGCTGCAGCCGCGGCCCACCTGCACACCGGCCGCGATATTGCCGTTGCCATCCTGCGTCAGGATGGTGGTGTGGTTGGAACCGAACTGGCCGATGCCGGCCACATTGCGGCTGCCGTTCTGATAAGTGGAGCCGTAATTGTCATGCCCTTCCTGGCCGACAGCAGAAAGGTTATGCCGGCCATACTGGTGACCGGCAATCCGGTTGTAGCCGCCGTTCTGGTAGGTGCGGATCCGGTTGCCATACCCTTCCTGTGCACCACCGGCAGAGTTGGACCAGCCATATTGTTCGATGCGCACATCATTGGCCATGGCGGGCGCCGCGGCAGCGATGCCGACGAGAGTGACGAGTGCACTTGCAATGAAAGACTTCCGGATCATGACTGTGTCTCCTCAGGCGGATAAGACCGCGGTTGAACGTCTTTGTTTTAGACGGTCCCGCCGGAACGGAAGCTGAAGGCACTATTCAGTCGGGGTTCATTGGCAGGGCACCGCTCATCGCCTTCGGCGCCACGGAAATCCGTCTCGCCGTTCTTCCAGTATCCTGAGACGGTGATACGGCTGCGATCGATCAGGCGTCCCGGTGCTGCGGTCAATATCACGACGCAGTCACCGGGCACGATCCCGATGAAAGCCCGCCAGGTCTCACGGAGCGGGTAATTGCCGGCGCTCTGCCCGGACCGGGATTTGGTTATCTGCTGAAGTGGGGAAAAACCAGAGGTCGCGAGCACGGCCGCCTTGGGCCAAAGGCAAATCATTCTGGACCGGCAACCTTTCAAACCGCCATCCGTTTAAGCATCCATGACCGATGCTGACGCAAAACCGAAACCAGTCGATGGCACCGGCCAGAATGGTGCAGAGAATGTTCATGCTAACGATGATCCCCTCCCGCCGGAGGAAATGGAACCTGCTTCGGATTTGACACCGGAAGAGGCCGCAGAGGCCCGCAAGAAATATCTTCTGAAACGCTTCTGGATCAGCGCGCGAGGGTTCTGGAGCCGCCGTGGCGATGCGTTGGCATGGCCGTTCTCGATCGGGCTCCTGGCGATGATCGGCATAAATGTCGGTTTCCAATATGGCATCAACGTCTGGAATCGCGGGATTTTTGACGCGATTGAAAAACGGGATGCATCCACGGTTTATTTTCTCGCTTCGATATTCCCGCCGCTGGTTCTCGGAAGCGTTATGATCGTGACGTCACAGGTCTACGTCAGAATGCGCATCCAGCGGCGCTGGCGCTCCTGGTTGACCAAGGTGCTGGTCTCCCGATGGATTGCACATGGCCGCTATTACCAGCTCAACCTGATCGATGGTGACCATCAGAATCCGGAGGCGAGGCTGTCGGAGGATATGCGTATCGCCACCGAAGCACCCGTGGATTTCGTGGCGGGCGTCATTGCCGCCTTCGTGTCGGCGTCTACCTTTATCGTCGTCCTGTGGACGATCGGCGGCGCCCTGACGCTGCCGATCGGCGGGGCATCGATGACGATACCCGGCTTTCTCGTGATTGCGGCGGTGATCTATGCGCTCATCACATCGAGTTCCATCGCGTTGATCGGCCGGAACTTCGTCAGGGTCTCCGAGGTCAAGAACCAGCTGGAGGCGGAATTCCGCTACACGCTGACCCGCGTCCGGGAAAACGGGGAAAGCATCGCCCTGCTTGGCGGCGAAGAGGAGGAGCGAAGCGACCTCGACAACAGATTCCGCAATGTCCGGCAGCAGTGGAAGCAGATGGCGCAGCAATATATGCGCACCACTGTCGTGTCGCATGGATCGATGTTGATTGCGCCGGTTGTTCCGCTTCTTCTCTGCGCGCCCAAGTTTCTCGACGGCAGCATGTCCCTCGGTCAGGTCATGCAGGCGGCATCCGCTTTCACCATCGTTCAATCCGCCTTCGGCTGGCTGGTCGACAACTATCCCCGGCTGGCGGATTGGAACGCCTGCGCACGCCGCGTTGCCTCCCTGATGATGTCGCTTGACGGGCTAGAGCGGGCCGAACAGAGCGAAAAGCTTGGCCGGATCGTCCGTGGTGAAACGGAAGGCGAGACCATGCTCAGCCTCAAGGATGTTTCGGTGTCGCTCGGCGACGGTACGGCCGTCGTCAAGGAGACCGATGTCGAAATCGGGCGCGGAGAAAGAGTGCTCGTCGCAGGTGAATCCGGATCCGGCAAAAGCACGCTTGTTCGGGCAATTGCGGGCCTGTGGCCATGGGGCGGGGGCAGCGTCAGTTTTCGCGCCGGCAGCCGGCTTTTCATGTTGCCGCAGCGGCCATATATTCCCTCCGGCACCCTTCGCCGGGCGGTCTGCTATCCGCAGGCGGCCGAGAGCTGGACTTTCGAAGAAATAGGGGAGGCTCTCGACAAGGTCGGTCTTGGCCATCTCAAGGACAAGGTGGAAGAGGAAGCGCCGTGGGACCAGACGCTGTCAGGCGGTGAAAAACAGCGGCTGACCTTTGCCCGCCTGTTGCTGAATAATCCTGACATCATCGTCATGGACGAAGCGACCGCAGCTCTCGACGAAAAAAGCCAGGACAGGATGATGCAGACGGTGATTGACGAATTGCCAGACGCCACGATCATCAGCGTGGCGCATCGTGCCGAGCTCGAGGCTTTCCATAGCCGAAAGATAACGCTGGAACGTCGGGAAGGCGGCGCAAAGCTGGTCAGCGACATCCTCCTCATTCCCCGCAAGGCCCGATCCGGCTCCCTGCTTCGGCGTATGGTCAAGCGCCGGTAAGAGGCCGTCAGTGGCCCCGAAATTCTAGCGAGAATGGATATCGCCCTTTCCGGTGTTCCCGTCTTGTCCGGTGTCACCCGTAAGAACGATAGACGACCATGCGGTGACGTCATAAAATGGCTGGCAGAGGAGGCAACGAAATACTCTTGGGAGGAAACAATGCCTATCTTCATGGACCGGCACGAGCTTGCCGGCGTTTCCGCCGCGGATATTGCTGCGGCACACCTTAAAGATCTCAACATCCAGGATCAGTATGGCGTCAGGTTCTTGACCTACTGGTTTGATGAAAGACGCGGCACGGCCTTTTGCCTTATGGATGCCCCGGACGCCGCAACCGCGCAGTGCGTGCATCGCGAAGCGCACGGGTTTGTCGCCAGTGAAGTGGTGGAAGTCGCGCTGTCGGCGGTGGAAGCGTTTCTCGGGCGCATACAGGATCCGGTGGCTGTTGGGGCTGTCTCGAAAGATATGGACGCCGGCCACCGCGCGATCCTTTTCACTGATATTGTCGGTTCAACCGAGATGACGGCCCGCCTCGGTGATCGCATGGCGGCGGAACTCATCCGTGCGCATGATGCCCTCGTTCGTGGTTGTCTGGGGCGACGATCGGGACGGGAGGTCAAGCATACCGGTGATGGCATAATGGCCGTATTCTCCTCCGCGCCGTTTGCCGTGGACTGCGCCATTGATATCCAGCGCGAGTTCCATCGTTACAACAGCGACAAAGGGGAGCCCATTCACATCCGCATCGGGCTGGATTGTGGGGAGCCGGTGGAAGACAGCAATGACTTCTTCGGCACGACGGTGCAATTGGCAGCAAGGCTTTGCGCTGCTGCTGAGAGCGATCAGATCCTGATATCGGACAAGACCTTCCAGGAATATGGCGGCGCTGATGTGCTCGTGCATGGCGATCGTTACAGGCTGAAGGGCTTTGCCGAGCCGGTCCTCGCTTATAGTTGCGAGTGGCTGCATTAGCTACGGCACGCAGCCCTTGCGCAAAATCCTGGGCTGAAAGCGCATGCCTGCGGGGTGTAAGGGTAGATCGGCGGGCTGGCCTTCAGCGCCATATTTCCATCAGGCCGCCTGCGGTGCCATGCACTGGGTCTGTCTCAGGTTTCGGCAGGGACCTTATCCGCTCAAGCATTTCCGCGCTTGGTGCAGAGGTCTGAATATCGGCCTTTTGCCCGGGCGGATAAGCACCTACCACTTGAAAATCCGCAGAAGATCTCAGCTTCATATGGCCGGTTCCGGCGGGCAGTATCAGGCAGTCACCCCGGGTCACGTCAAGAATTTTCCCCTCCGGCCCGCCAATCTGCAATGTCGCCTCACCACGCCCCACGCCCAGAACCTCGTGTGCGCCGCTGTGGTAGTGGTGGTAGTCGAACACGCCATTGCGCCAGATGCCGCTCCATCCGTTGCGGGAAAATATCGCTTCGAAATCCGCGGAATGAAAGTCTGTGCCGACATTTCGATAAACGACGACGGCAAAGGTCTGATTGTTGGGAACCTGCCCGCCGGGGCCGAAAGTGAGTTGCTCGGTTTTCATGTTGATGCTCCTCATGGCCCTGGCCACGGGAGGGTGGGCTTATCAGAGGTTCAGGTCATAATCTCATGAGAATATCAGTTCCGGCGGTCTCAAACTCGGAAAACCAAGCTTAAGACTGCCGGAGAAGTGGCCGGTTTATTCGGCCGTCGCCTGAATATCGACCTTGTCGAGCAGACCCATCGGATTGTCGGAAGCGGAAACCAGGTCAAAAATACCGAGGCCATTTGCGCCCGTGGATTTGACCGTTACCGTCAAGGTTCCAGGTTTGCTGATGAACTGGACGAGCGCTTCCACCGCGTTTTGCAGCTTCGGCTGTTCAGCTGCCACCTGCGGCAGCATCATGCCCGCCACCAGTGTCAGAGTCGCGCGCACCTGATCTTCCGTCATATCGTTCTGCAGGGCATAAAGCTTGATCGCCTTGGCCATCAAACCTTCGTCCTTGATCGTGAGCTTCACCTCGCGGCCGGCGAGCCCGAAGAGCGCCGCCTGCGCGCGATTGACGTCAAAAGAGAAGAACTCTTCGGTAAAGCCGCTTACCAGACCGGCAAAATTGACGCTGCCGAAATCCTTGCTGCTGAGCGAGATGTCACGGATCACCAGATTGCTGTTCGGTTCGTCCCAGCCTGCGGCGAGGCCGTAAGAGAAGGCCAGTGTCTCGAGACCCAGTTTGCGGGCTTCGACGAAAACTTCCTCCTCCGAGTCGGCGGGGATCGGAAGCGTGAGCTCGTCCTGCTTGATCTCGATATCGGTGGGGATGCCGTTGAAGGGCTTGGTCAGCCCCATCTCGAAATTCTTGAGTGAGAACTTGATACGCTCAGGCGTTCCCGTCGTTTCTTCCTCCGGCTTTTCCGGCGCGGCTATGTCGACGTTGATGCCGCCGACGCGCACCCGGCCAAGTTCCGGTATGAGGCGGTTAAACTGAAAGGTCTCGATCTGCGTCTCGTCGAGCGCGATGATCTCGGAAATTCCCTTGATCGTCGAACTCCAGTCAAAGCCATTGAGGCTTGCTTCCGCGACTTCGATCTTGCCGTCGCCGTCTCCGATCGACATGCCATTCAAGCCGAAGTCGAGCTTGCGGCTGTCCATCTGCATGTCGATGCGGTCGATGGCAACCTTGACCCTTTTGCCCGCAGCCCCTTCTTTTTCATCCGGCGCATCGACCTTCATGCCGATTAGCTGCATGTTGCTTTTGCCGATCATGTCGAGAATGGAAATGGCCTTTGCGAAAAGCGCCTGGCGCGCCTGCGGAGAAAGCTCGTCGGGATTTTGGGTCGCCGTTAGCGCTTTCAGGGTATCCAGCAGCGGCTCTGATGGCATACGGGCGGTAAAGCCGTCGCTGCGGATTTCATCGTAGCTGAAATGACCATCTCCGTCAGAGAATGAAACCGTCTTGACGGAGAGCGGCCCGTAGAGAGGTTTTGCCTCCTTGTCTTCGGGGCCTGCCTTTTCCGTATAGAGCCGGGCGAGATAAGCGATATCGATGACCTGGCCGGCGATTGCGCCGGTCGAGACGACCATATGCTTGTCCTTCATCGCGCCATCGCTGTCGGGAAGCTGCATCTTGATGTCGTAGCCGCCACTGTCGATCGAATAGCTGGCGATGCGACCGCCGGCAATCTCGGAGAGAGCCAGGTTCTTGTAAACGGTCTTCTGCTCGGTGGTCGCGACGGACTGGGTAAACGTCACCTCGGGCGTGGAAATGCGCGCGGCTGCGAAGCGCTCGATGCGCCGGGGCAGGGAGTTACCGTTTTCTTCCGGCTGTCCCGGCTTTTCGAAAGCGGCATTCTCGACGCGGGCCTGCGCCATCGAAATCTTTCCGGTGGGCACATCGATATCGATGGTCGTCATGTCAAGCGCGCCGTCCAGAAACGGAAGTTTCGGACGTCCGTCGATAGCCGCGATCTTGATATTCTTGCCGTCTTCAAGCGGCAGCGTCAGATCGCGAACATGAATTTTCCCGAGAAAATCGACCTCGATGGAAGTGGCGGTCGCGCCGCTGCGGGCAACGAGTTCCTTGACCTTTGCTTCGTAGAAGGTCTTGCCGCCGATGACGCCTGCGGCAGCAACGGCAATAATTGCAACCGCCGCCCAAAGCGCCCGGCGCCGACCCTTGCCGGTCTGGATGTTTTCCTGTTCCACGAAGTTGGTCCTCTCTAACGAACTGATATTAGCCGCCTTTTAAGCACGCAAAAGTTGCTTAGCAAGGGGGCAGCGCTGTCTGAATCCTGGTGTGAAAAGTCTCGACGCGGATGAGGCGTTTCCGCCCCCCTTCTCCATCGGGTTGAAGTTATCTCCAGAACATGAGCGCCATACCCGCCACGACAAGTGCGGCGCCGGCCCATGCGCCGGGTGCCGGCACTTCCCGTGTTCTCAGCCACAGCAATGGCAGGATAATCACCGGCGTCGTTGCCGACAGTGTCGAGACAATGCCGACCTTGCCGCCGGAAAGGGCAAAGAGAAGCAGCGTCATGCCGAAAGCCAGGGCGATGATGCCCGTGAACGCCGTCTGGAGAAACAGGCTTCTGGTCATCGGGCCTCTGGGCCTGACAGCCTCGATCGGCAGCATGGTTAGCGCCGTCAGGCAAAGGGCGGCCACCCCGACACGCAGCATCGAAGCGGCAAGAGGATCGATCCCGGTCGCCATCACGGGCCTTGCGATGAGCGAGCCGACCGCCTGGCTGAGCGCGGCCAGAAGGCCGAAGAGCACGCCGAGCCAGAGCGACCCCTTCACGCTCTCCCACTCATGCAGCTGCGCCTTGCGCTTGCCGAAGAGGATTGCCAGCAGCACGCCGCTGAGTGTCAGGCCTATGCCGGTAATGGCGCTCGCGGGAAGCTGCTCGCCAAGCACCGCCCATGCCAGCAGTGCGGCGATCGGGGCATTCAGCGCAAACAGGATTCCCGAACGGCGCGGCCCCAGCCGGTTGAGGCAGGTGAAGAGAAGCGTGTCGCCAACAAAAATGCCGATGAAGCCGGAAAGAAGAAGTGACGACAGCGCCTCTGGCTGAAGCTCCCGCCAGGAGCCTGACGCGAACACATAGACCCCGAGCAGAGCGGCGACAAAAAGCTGCCGCGTCCTGTTGAAGGCGAGCGCTCCGAGCCGCCCCGCCGGGCCCGCGGCAAGAAGCCCGGTTATCGCCCAGCACGTCGCGGCGCCCACTGCAGCCAGTTCATAGATCGGCATGTTTTCCCCGTCGATTCGCAGTCTGCTTCCGGCTGCGGACACTATCCCTGTCTGCACCCATCGCAGATTCCGGGGTTGCCCGCTATACCACAAGCATCGCCATCAACGGCATGAATCCGCATATGCCTGCGCCGCGCCAGCCGGCACGGTCGCTCCGCCACAGATGCTCCGCACCCGTACAGCCGCCTGCTTCTCGATGCCAGCGTGCGCCGGCATCGAGACTGCGAAGGGGCAGTTTGTTCACCGTGCGTCACGCACCATTGATGATATTGCAGATGCCCTCGCGAATAACGTTCTTGTCCGCGATCTGTCCTGCCTGAATGTTGAAGACAGCATCAATCCGTACCGCAGCGCCTTTCTGCCGGGCCACGACCCGCAGTGTCTGAATTCTGCCGCTGCCGCTGGTCTCCTGGTGCGCATCGATGGAAGACAGCGCCTTGTTGATCTGGATGCCTGAAAAACCTTCCGCCGCCACGGCCTGCGCGAGCTTTTGAAGCACGGCGGGCGCTTTCGCCTTGGGCAGTTCCTGCCAGGACTTGTAAGAGACAGCCGTCACCATCGGTACACCTGAGACAGTGAAGTTCTTCTCGCAGGATGCGGCGAGGACGGGGCTTGAGAAGGCGATCAGGCCAAGCGCTGCTATGACATATTTCATTTTGGATAATCCAATCGTTGGTGAAGGCTGAAAGCTGCCGGTCGCATCAGAATGTCGACCGTTTTCCTCTGTAGGTAGACGGAGGCGGAAGAGCCTCATGGGCTTGCGCCAGCGTCTCAAGCCATGTCGCCAGGCCAGCGGGAACCTCCTCGTTGCCCGCTTCCAGCGCCTCAATCCATGAAAGTTCGCATTGCAGCGCGGACGCAATATTGATCGGCGTCCAGCGGATCACCCGCAGGCATTGATTAAAGCGTTCCGGTGACATGATGATTTGATTTTTCCCCGTCTTTTCCCGGCGAAGCTCACTCAGGCAGCTGCGAGAGTCAATCTTTTTTTGCAACTTTTGATGGCTTGTTTCCAGCCCAGCAGTCGCATCTGCCGCCCGTTGCCGAACGCCATGCGCATGAAGGGGAATGGCTCGGTTACCCGAACGAAACGGCCGGGCGACGCATCGGTATTTCATCCCAGGGCAATTCCTCCCGATGAAACCTAGTTAATGTGCTAAGTTTTCCTTGCTCGGTCATGGTGGAACATGATAGTTAGCAACATGACTAAGCATCATCAGGAACTTTCATTGATCTTCCAGGCTCTGGCCGATCCAACGCGGCGGGCGATTCTGGCGCGCCTCGGCGGCGGGCCGGCACCGGTGATGGAGTTGTCCGCGCCCACGGGGCTGCGTCTGCCCACGGTGATGCGGCATCTTTCCGTGCTGGAGGAGGCGGGGCTGATCATCACGTCCAAGGATGGGCGGGTGCGCACCTGCGCCATCGTGCCCGAAGCGCTGGAGCCGGTCAGAACATGGCTCGATGAGCAACGGGCCGTGTGGGAGAGCCGGCTTGACCGGCTGGAGGCATTTGCAATGCAGACCATGAAGGAGGATTCGGAATGACAACGAAACCCGGTCAACAGAGCGCACGCGCTGAACCACATCTGCCACAAGAGCGTTTTGCGACGCTCAGCTTCGAACGGGAGATTGCCGTTCCGTTATCGGCGCTCTGGCAGGTCTGGCTGTCACCTGCTGCCCGGGCGGTCTGGGCCTCTCCCGCGCCCTCGGTTACCTTGGAATTTCTGGAGGCGGACAGCAGGCTGGGCGGTCGAGAGGTTTCGCTCTGCAAGGTTGCCGGCCAGCCGGATATGCGCTGTGAATGCGGCTGGCTGGAACTGCAGCCAACCCGCCGCAGCGTGAATTACGAGGTGGTCTCATCCGGCGGCGTAACGCAATCGGCAGCGCTGGTGACTGCCGATTTTCAGGCCACGGAAGAGCGTAGCCGCTTGACTGTAACGGTGCAGCTTTCCTCCCTGGCCGATGATATGCGCGATGGCTATCAACAAGGTTTCAGCGCCGGTCTCAACAATCTGGCGAACGTGGCCGGGCGGACCATGGTGCTGGAGCGAACGATAAAGGTGCCGCGAAACATTGTCTGGAAAGCCTGGATGAACGAAAAGACGCTGCCGCAATGGTGGGGACCCGAAGGGTTTTCCTGCCGCACGAAGAGGATTGATCTGCGAACCGGCGGGGAATGGCTTTTTGACATGATCGGTCCTGACGGCACAGTCTTCCCGAACCATCATCGTTATGTCGAGGTCCGGCCCGAAGAGAGGATCGGCTATACGCTGCTATGGGGCGAGAACGGGTCGAAACATGCCGACGCCTGGGCCTCCTTCGAAGATCAGGACGGCGCGACGAAAGTCGTGCTGGGCATGGTGTTCAGCACGGAGGCCGAGTTCCAGCAAGCGAAGGGCTTCGGTGCCGTGGAACTGGGTCAGCAAACGCTGGGCAAATTGGAACGCTTCGCCAAGGCCCCATAGATGCGCCGTGCTCTCAGCTCCCTGTGCGGAGGTCTCGATATTGGCTTCTGTCCAGACCGGCATTGTTCTTCAAAGCCGCTCTGCGTGCGCGAGATCGTCTTGCAGGTTCCACCAAAGCAGGGCAGCAACGGCAAAGCCGGTTCCTATGATGACCTTCGAATTCTTGATCCTCATTCGTGTTTTCCCGTCTGAATAGAAATATTTCGCCCCGCCGACAAAGTGAAGAATAGTCCGTTTGACGTCGTACGACCCTGACCATACCGACAGAGCGGCCATAGCGTCCTGATGGTGCGCGAGCTTGGGCTGTTTTCCGTTGCGGAAGGTGTCGAGAAGGAAGAGCAGGCGGTCTATGTGCGGGAACATAGTATCGACTTCGGTCAGGGCTAGCTCTTTTCCAGACCGCTTCCCGCCGAAGAATTCATCGTCTTTCACCGGCAGAACAAGTCGAGATACGGGTCGGCTCCCGAGGTCATTCAGGTCGCGTCTGTCGAGGTCAAAGCGAAAACGTTGCGATTCCCCCGTATTGGTCGTTATCCAACCAGTTCGTCTGTGATCACCTCGAACCGCTTAAGTATAGCCGGTCCAAATGCGGTGGACAGCGCGACGTCTGTGGCATCACGTCCTGTCGCCATCAATATGCGTCCGATGCGGGGCGTGTTGTGACGGGCATCGACCGTATACCAGCGGCCGCTGAGATAGACTTCGCACCAGGCGCTGAAATCCATCGGGTTGGAGTCTTTGGGCACGCCGATATCACCGAGATAACCGGTGCAATAGCGGGCCGGGATATTCATGCAGCGGCAGAGGGTGATGGCAAGATGCGCGAAATCGCGGCAGACGCCAGTCCTGTCATTGAACCCGCCGAAAGCCGTCCTCAGCGGATCGGCTTTCTCGTAGTTGAAGACAATACGGGAATGGACGAAATCGACGATCGCCTGAACACGGGGCCAGCCGAGTGGTGTAGCGGAGAAGTTTTTCCAGGCAAAGTCCGCCAACCGGTCGGTGTCGCAGTAGCGGCTGCCCAGCAGGAACACCAGAACATCGTCCGGTAAATCCTTGATATCGTGCTGGAAGGCGTTTTCAGGAACGGGATCCGGCAGGCCGCCGTCATATATGTCGAAGCGCGTGGAGATCGTCGTCAGTCCGGGCGGTGCGGATATGCGGCTGCAGGCATTGCCGAAGATGTCCAGATATCCCCAGGCCTCGATCGGCCGGTCGAAAGTCAGGACCTGTTCGGTGAGCAAATCCGCGCGCCGGTCGGGATGGATGTTGAGAACCAGCAGCATCGCCGTCTCATTTTCGCATTCATAGGCAATATCGAACCCGGCGCGTATCTTCATGCAGCACTGTCCCTGAAAGAGCCATCGTCATGTCCTTTAGTCTGCAACGCTTTTACGCTCGCGACGTTCCGGCCGGTGGTCAGGTTGTCAAGGCAGGTCTTGTGCGGAGGACGATCACGGCGCGGATATCGATCAGCGCGCGCGGGCGCGTTTGGCAAGGAGAGCGGATGTTGCGGCGGTACGATCCGACAATTCCTTGGCAAGACGGGCTTCCCGAAGGCGCAGGGTCTTTGCATCGCGGGATTGCGCAATGGAATCGAGCTCCTCAAGCGCTTTTTCTTTTGCGAAGAACGGTGTCTGGATGTGGCTGAAGGCGAGTTCGGCCTTCTGGCGGGAAATACTGTATTTTTCTGTCATGGGTGTTCCGGTAATGATGCTCGAAGAGCGAGCGAAAAACAAAAGGCCAGGCAATTTGCCTGGCCTTGATTGGGTTGGCGTGCTTCGTCAGTGCCAGTACATCCGTGGTCAAAGGGAAGCACAGACCCTTAGGCAGCCTGCAGATTGCAGGCCGACATTTTGCCCGACTTGTTGTCGCGCTCAAGCTCGAAGCCGACTTTCTGACCTTCGACGAGTTCGCGCATGCCGGCGCGCTCAACGGCGGAGATGTGGACGAACGCATCGGCGCCGACAGCACTCGTGCGCTGCGGATGATGATAGCGATTTTGAAAGGAAAGGTTCGTTCAGAACGCGGTGCCAGACGCGTGACAAGCAAAGCTAAGCAAGCAAATTCGATTGCTCCTTATATCCTGCCTCTGCCGGAGTGTCAACTATTGGTTTTTGACGACATTTAACCTCGTCAGAAAGTTGTGCTCTCCTATACGGCGTGTGGCCGCTCATCGCCTTGTTTTCCGCGCAATCCGGGCGCATGATTGGGCTTCGTCATGCTGGCCGCATGGCGCTGCGGTGTCAGAGAGGCGCCGGCTTCTTTTCTTCGTCCGATTGCAAATGTTTGCGCAAGCGTTTCGGTGTCATTTTTGACGATGCCTTGAAGTTTTACCCATTGCGACAGACGCGTGCCGGATAGCGGGCGATCATACACCATCAGCCATTTCTTTATGCCTCCGCGTAACGTTCGTCCGGCGGAACATGGCAATAGCGGCGTAGAATGAAACGGGCTCCACGCGGACGACATCCGCGTGCGAGTTCCATATGAAAGGCAACACCATGGAAACGTGTAACGAACACCGGCGCCAGGCGCTCAGGATAGAGACCTGGGAGAACGAAGGCGGAGCTCCCGTCTCCGATACGCTCGAGACCCAATATGGAAGACGGATCGAGAGGGATCAGAGCTGGACGATATACCATGTCTTCACCGGCGTGCCTGTGCGTATCGGCGGCCGCAGGCTGACCCATCTCAGCATAGCGGAGGCGACCGACGGCATGCTGTCCCTCAACCGGCGTAACGCCTTGCGCAGGAAAGAGCGCACGGGGAGCAAGTCATGACGCTCGCTTTCCCCAACACGGCCCGCAGTTTTGACGAGGTACGCAAAGCGGTTCGCTTTTTCGGCCATGACGGCATGTTCGAAATCCGGTTTTTTGTCGAGGCCGAGGCGCTCGCCAAGGGCCGGGGACACGCCATGAGCATGTCGGAAGCCCAGTGCCTATCTTCTTTCGACACGATGCGCACGGCCATCTATGCCGCGGCACAGAAGGTCTACGCCAAATCGCGTCGCAATATGAATATCCTGACAGCCTCCGACCTCGGCTAACCTGTCGCTGCGGATATTCCTTTCCCGAAGGTGCCTGCGCCACCAAGCGCGGCATCGCTGCCGCGCCCGCTGGTGATTTCATTTCACTGGTGGTGAAGCCTTTCCGAGCTTTACCGAAGGTTCCCGACCCCAGACACGCAGCTTGCCGAGGTTCGATACGAAGCCGGCGAGACCCTCCTCCCCGGGGAGGGCAATGGTGCCCTCATCAAGAGCGTCGGCAATGCCGGCTTTTTCCAGCAAGGAAAGCGCCGACTGATCATAGCCGATGAACTTGCAGTGCTGAAAGGCATCGGCCACGAAGTCCCGCGCCGTCGCCTCATTGACCAGATCGTCTATCGCTTCGGCGGAGGTCAGCACTGCGACCGCATCGAAAAGAACGGACGGCCCGCCATCGATCATGTGATGGGCCTCAAACCAGCTTCCATCCGACGCCGTGACGCCGCCGACTTTCGGCGCGATCAGTTCGCAGGCGGCTTTCTCTCTGGCAATCGCCGACATCAGGCCATTCAGAAGCTTGGCATCGACACCATCGGTGACGAGGATACCGAGCTTGCGGCCTTCGAAGCGCTTGGGGCCGCGCTCCACGATGCTGAGCGCTGGTGAAGGCT
Organism: Agrobacterium sp. CCNWLW32; assembly: GCF_037083425.1. Taxonomy (NCBI): domain Bacteria; kingdom Pseudomonadati; phylum Pseudomonadota; class Alphaproteobacteria; order Hyphomicrobiales; family Rhizobiaceae; genus Agrobacterium; species Agrobacterium sp. CCNWLW32. The sequence continues at coordinate 69,706 of NZ_JBAOJM010000009.1, read as the reverse complement.
CGAGATCCTGACGGGTCGGCATGGCCGCATCCGCCGGCTTCGGCATCGACTTGAATCCCAGCTTCTGCGCAACGGCGGTTGCCAGCGTCTCGTCGATGTTCATCAGATGCGATACTATGCGTTCGCGGATAACAGGTGTTTCCACCTTGCTCAGTTCGAATGTCAGGGCGGCGGCGATGTGACGCTGTTCGGGTGGTGTCTGGCTGATATAGAATTGTCGTGCCTGGCTGTAATGATCGGCAAAGCTCTCGGGGCGAAGCCGCGCCTTACTTCCCTGTTCTTCCGCCGGGAAATGGCGATAGCCGCGGCTCGGCGATTCCCGCGGACCTTCACCAAACGAGTTTGGCTGGTAGTTCGCCCTGCCGACAGGATTGCGCATGGCCATGTGGCCATCCTGCTGGAAATGCGCGAAGGGACACTTCGGCGCATTGATGGGCAGGTGGGTGAAGTTTGGCCCGCCAAGCCGTTTCAGCTGGGTGTCGAGATAGGAGAAGTTCCGGCCCTGCAACAGCGGATCATTGCTGAAGTCGATGCCCGGCGGCACGTTCTGGGTCATGAAGGCGACCTGCTCGGTCTCGGCGAAGAAGTTGTCGGGCATGCGGTCGAGCACCAGCCGCCCGATCGGCTGCGGCTTCAGTATTTCCTCGGGGATGATCTTTGTCGGGTCGAGCACGTCGAAGTCGAAGCTGTCGGCAAAGTCCTGGTCGAACAGCTGCACCTGCAATTCCCATTCCGGGAAGTTGCCGGATTGGATGGCCTGCCAGAGGTCGCGGCGATGGAAGTCGGGATCGGCACCGTTGATCTTGACCGCCTCGTTCCAGGCGACCGACTGAAGCCCCAGCTTCGGCTTCCAGTGGAACTTGACGAAGGTCGATTCGTCCTTGGCATTGACCAGGCGGAAGGTGTGGACGCCGAAACCTTCCATGAAACGGAAGGACCGCGGTATGGTGCGGTCCGACATGGCCCACATGATCATGTGCATGCTTTCCGGCGTCAGGCTGATGAAGTCCCAGAACGTGTCATGGGCGGTCTGCGCCTGCGGAAACGCCCGGTCCGGTTCCTGCTTGGCGGCATGGATCAGGTCGGGGAACTTGATGGCGTCCTGAATGAAAAACACCGGAATATTGTTGCCGACGAGATCCCAGTTGCCTTCCTGGGTGTAGAGCTTGACGGCGAAACCACGCACATCGCGCGCAAGGTCGGCCGAACCCTTGTTGCCGGCAACCGTTGAGAAGCGGACGAAAGCCGGGGTCTTTTCGCCCGCTCGCTGCAGGAAATCCGCCCTAGTATAGGCCGAAAAGGATTCGTAGGTCTCGAAGAAGCCATGCGCGCCGTAACCGCGCGCATGCACCACGCGTTCGGGAATGCGCTCGTGGTCGAAGTGGAAGATTTTCTCCCGGAAATGGAAATCATCCACGACAAGCGGCCCGCGCGCGCCGATCCGCAGAGAATTCTGGTCGTCGGCAACCGGCCCGCCTTGGGCGGTCGTCAGCACAGGCGCGTCTGTTTCGGCCGTCTGGTGCAGCTCGCCGCCGGCGCCGCGCTCCAGCTTCTGGTCGTGAATATTCACGGTCTCGGTCTTGTCTTGCGGAGATTTGCTGTTGGTGGTCTTGGCCATGGTGTGGCTCCCGAATTGGAAGGGGCCTATCGCGGCCCGGAAATGAAAAAGCCGCCCTGAAAGGCGGCCCGAACAGAGTGGGCGGCTCATGCCATTTTCGACTGGGCCTTCAGTGTCTGGTTTGCGGAAAAGCCGATGTCCTCGAGCCTGTTAGGCAACACGTCGTACAATGACTTTTCCGCAGGCATCTGGGAATCCGCTTTTGAGTGCTGGACTTGGAGAACCCTCGAACCGTGGCGACGTTCCTGCGGCGGCAAAATAATTTTCATTCCGCCGCAATGCCTGCCCGCGCAACACGTCGGGAAGCCATCCACCGTCACGATGACGTGGGTGCCATCCAATTCTATTTGCAGAGCGGCGGAACCATGCGGCGAGCATAGTGTTTGCTGTGGGAGCCTGCTCGAAAGGCTACAACGAGGAAAAAATCATGAAAAAACTTCTCTTAGCCGCAGCGCTTGTCGGCGCGTCGACGCTTGCCGCCTTCGCACAGACCACCCCCGCCCCGGCAACCGATGGGAAAACGCCCGCCGTGGCCACGCCCAAGACCAAGAATCCGACAGCGCCTGTCGAAGGCGCAAACAGTTTCACCGAGGAACAGGCGAAAACGCGCCTCACGGAGGCCGGATATACCGATGTCAGCGGCCTTATGAAGGATGACAAGGGTGTCTGGCAGGCCAAGGCCTCGAAAGATGGCAAGCCCGTAAGCCTAGCGCTCGACTATCAGGGCAACATTGTCGCTAACTAATTCACTCTTCAGGAGAATCCTATGAAGACCGTTACAGGACTTTTCGACGACTACTCCGATGCCAGCGCGGCTGTCAGCGCGCTCGAAGAACGCGGTGTACCATCTTCGGATATCAGCATCGTGTCGAACAATGCAGATGAACGCCACGGCAAGTCTACAAACGCCGCTGAAGGCGCCGGCACAGGTGCCGGCATCGGTGCCGCCGTCGGTGGCGTGGGCGGTCTGCTCACCGGCCTTGGCATCATGGCAATTCCCGGCGTCGGGCCGGTGGTTGCCGCGGGCTGGCTTGCCGCTACGGCGGCGGGCGCCGTGGCCGGTGCCGTGGCAGGCGGTGCCGCCGGCGGGCTTATCGGCGCGCTAACGGAGTCCGGCGTGCCGGAAGACCATGCCCATGTCTATGCGGAAGGCGTTCGCCGCGGCGGCACGCTGGTAACCGCGAAAGTGGAAGACAGCCTTTATGCGGACGCGCAGGACATACTGCGCCAGTCCAACTGGGTCGATCCCGATCAGCGCCGTGAGGCCTATGCCAAAGAGGGCTGGTCACGCTTTGATGACACGCTGGATCCTTATGAACCAGCTGAAATCGAACAGGAGCGTCTGCGCTACAGACGCTAGATCTCGCAACGAAGAAAGGCCGGCACATGCCGGCCTTTCTTTCAAATCCAAGAGGGCGGACGAGAGTGCCGGTCATTGCAACATCTGGATGGTCCATCCCCAGGACCGTGGCCCACCTTTTTCCCGAAACGGGAAGCGGGCTCAGCCGTTATGCCGCTGTTTTCAACGGTGTCGAGATCAATTCCACCTTCTATCGCCACCATCGGATGACGACGTTCGAGCGCTGGGCAAACTCGGTGCCGGATGAGTTCCGCTTCGCCGTGAAACTGCCCCGCGAGATAACGCACGAGCATCGGCTGCATGCCGTCGGCCAAATTTTCAAGACATTCGTTGAAGAGCTCGCGGCGCTGAATGGCAAGCTAGGCCCATTATTGTGCCAATTGCCATCCACCCTTGAGTTCGATGGCAATGAGGCCACAGCCGCGTTCGAAGCCATGCGTGAGGTTTTTCCAGGCATGCTGGTAGTCGAGCCGCGCCACACAAGCTGGGCCACGCCCCCGGCGGAAGAGGTTTTGACACGATATGCCGTTGATCGCGTTCTGGCCGATCCGGCACCGGTCTGGCCCGCAAGTGATTTTTCAGAGCCGCCAAGATATGTCCGTCTGCACGGTCCGCCCAGGATGTATTATTCGGACTACAGCGCGGAAGAAATCCGCTCTTTTGAAAAACGCCTTTCCGCTGGCTCCTGGTGCGTGTTCGACAACACGGCCTCCGGCGCCGCAATCCAGAACGCACTGGCAATGCTCGATTGTGGCGTCGTTACGGAACAACGCGCGGGCTGACATCTTCGCTCGCGCCGTCAAGCGCCAATGCCTCATCAATCTCGGCTGATGATACCTGCAGGAACTGGCGTCGGGCCACCGCGATGGAAATCGCGGGTATCTCCAGATGGGTTGCCACCCGGCGATATGCCGTGAAGCTCAACCCTTCTATCAATTCCTCGTCCACGACCAGGCGATATGTGCCCGCTCCCAAGAGTTCCGTAAGGGCCTCCAGACGGAACGGATGCTTGAATGTGATTTCGGTCTCTGTTGTTCTTTCGATCATTTCGAACACCGTTTTCCGCTGCGTTGTAGACCGGCAGTTGCAGCCGGTTATCGCAACTATGCTCCGAAGAGGATGTAAACGATCAGCGCAAGGCTTGCCGCAGACAAGACGTAGCCAGCCACAGTTGCGAGATCATGTTTCGTGGGTTGGTGAAATATGGAAGACATGGCGTCCTCCTTTGTCAGGGCCAGGGTATTCAACCCTTAAACAGCAGCGCCCGTAAAATGGCTGCTGGAGCTATTACAGTGGACCTGTTCTGCAGGTTTGGCAACTAATCAATTGCAGTGGTTTGAAAGGTGTATTTGAAATCGTTGAATCGGCAATATGGTATCCAATTTGCTGATGGATTGGCAAAGTGCCGTTTGGCCGCTTCCCTCAATATGCGGGAAACACGAGTTTCTAACTCGCACATTCAGGCACGAACCTTGGATTGCAGGTGCGGTGAGATTGATGTGACAGATGCTCGTAGAGCACGAAGACTTCTGCTCGCCGGCAGTAGGAGCGCTCTGGGGAGATCGAAAGGCATTGCCGACAAAGGTTGGCCGGACCCACCATGTTCTCAGCCTATGTCGGATGCTCAGCGAGCTATTCAAGGTGTGCGCCTGACATGTGCGGTCCGCCGACTCTTGTGGTTGCCTCACAACGGCGAAGCAACATCACCCTGTATTTTCCGGGGCGTCTTTAGCCAGAGTTTCCTGCTCGGTCTGAGCGCTTAATCCGGCAACCTCCGTCTCCAGCCGGGCGAGCCGATTTTCCAGCGCGGTCAGGTAGTCTCCTTGCAGGTCGTCGACGCCGAGGAAGGCTTGCTCCCATATCTGCCATTTTTTTAGAAACCGCTTCAACATTTAAAACCTTCCATGGCCGTCGCTTTAGTAAATCGCCATTGGCCAGCGCCGGAAAAGAACGCTGGCATTGACACCGCCAAAACCGAAACCGTTGGATATGGCATATTCAGCATCCAGCGACCGCGCTTCGTTTGCGACAAAATCGATCCCGCTCGACTCCGGATCGGGCGTGTTCAAGTTCAGTGTCGGGGGTGCGATCTGGTTTTTAAGTGCCAAAATCGCGAAGATGGCTTCCAGCCCGCCGGCCGCTCCAAGCAGGTGTCCCGTCGCAGATTTGGTTCCACTGACAGCAACCGATTTTCGTTGCCCAAATACACTCTTGATGGCCCTGATCTCTCCGAGATCACCGACTGGCGTCGATGTCGCGTGCGCGTTCAGATGGCCAATTTCGTGAGGGGCAATGCCTGCTTGGGCGACGGCGATCTCCATAGCCCTACGCGCCCCGCTTCCGTCCTCAGGGCCGGAGGTGATGTGGTGGGCATCGGCTGTCGTGCCGTATCCGACCAGTTCCGCAATCGGGGTGGCGCCGCGAGCAATAGCGTGGCTCAGCGCTTCTATGACGAGTACGCCCGCGCCTTCACCCATGACGAAGCCGTCGCGCGACGTGTCGAAGGGGCGTGATGCCTTGTCCGGCGTCTCGTTAAAACCGGTCGACAGCGACCTTGCCGCCGCAAAACCGCCGAGGCTGACGATGTTCATGCAAGCTTCTGTTCCGCCGCAAACTGCAATATCGGCTTCGTTCGACCTGATTAGTCTTGCCGCATCGCCGATGGCTTGAACGCCAGCGGCACATGCCGTCACGGGTGCTCCGAGCGGGCCCTTGAAACCATGACGGATGGAGACTTGGCCGGCCGCGAGATTGACGAGGAAGGACGGTATCGTGAACGGGGAGAGGCGGCGAGCACCGCTCTGATCGACGGTACGCACCGCCTGCGTGATCGCACGGAAGCCACCGATGCCGGATGCGATGATTGTCGCTGTTCGCAGCCTGTCTTCATTCGAGGTCGGTTTCCAATTTGCCTGCGCCAATGCCTCTTCTGCCGCCGCCAGCGCAAAGATGATGAACCGGTCGACCTTGCGTTGATCCTTTGGCGCAATGATCCTGTCCGGATCGAAGCCTCCTTCAGAGTCTTCGCTGACAGAAGGGACAACACCTCCCACTTTCGCAGGAAGATCTCCCACGACATCGTCGGTCAGCCGCCGAATTCCGCTCTTGCCGGCAAGGAGCCGCGACCATGAGATATCCACATTCGCACCAAGGGGGCTAACGGCTCCCATTCCTGTTACAACGATACGACGCATCTGTTTTTCACCTGATTTTGCCATAAAAATAGGCATGCCTTTGACGTCCCGACCGACAACAAGGCCAGGATCATTTCTCAAGACATGCGGTTCAAGCAGAGCCTAGGAGACTCTCATACGGCCATCGCCATCAGTCATCACCACCACTGCGAGCTATACGCCTGACTTCGCCGGCGGCTGCGTCAAGAACGCGTTCCGATAAGCTTTCGTCCTCAATGATGCGGGAGAGCGTGACGGCGCCCACCATCATAGACAATATCGCCATAGCCTTTTCGCTGGGGCTTGAACTGTCAGCGTCTCCCATGAGCTCATCCAGTATCTCGAAGTGAGCGCGAATGCCGTCCTCGAACGGACGTCGAACATCCGCACTTTGCCTCGCCGCGTCCGCCCCCAGTGCAACGAGCGGGCAACCTTCCGCCTTTTCTCCCCTGTGATCTTTGGAAAGATAAAACGCCATAACAGCTTCGAGTGGATCTGAGGTATCTGCGGCCGCGGCGGACCATCTTCTCGTTGCGCTTTCCAGAGCGCGTCTGGATGCAAGAGCGGCAAGATCATCTTTCGACGTGAACTGTTTGTAGAACCCACCTTGGGTAAGGCCGGCACCTTTCATCAGATCCTTCAGCCCGATTCCGTCAAATCCATGCTCTCGAAACAGCCGGCTTGCGACGGTGATGATCCTGTCGCGATTTTCCTCGGCCTGTGCGCGGCTCACTCTCATGTGGATCTCCGATTAGATTTCATTTGACATCTATATTCGTTTTAGATTTAGATTGCAATCTAAGAATTATGTTATCGCCATCAAGAAGGCCAGTACCATGAAACAAAAAATCCTGCTCTCGACCGTGGCAATGGCCGCCCTCATCGGGGTTGGCGCTGCTATTTTCCTGATGCCATCAACGGACACGAATGCGCAGGCCGCGGATCCCCGCAGCTTGGCTCCGCTTGTCAGCGTGACAAAGGTCAAGACCCCGGACACGGCAAGCCGAAGCTTCACCGGCACGGTTGCGGCCCGGGTGCAGAGCGATCTCGGCTTTCGGGTTCCCGGAAAGATCATCGAACGGGTGGTGGGCCTTGGCGAGGAAGTAAGGGCCGGGCAGCTTCTGATGCGGATCGACGAGACCGATCTTCGACTTGCCCTGACCGCGAAACGCAATGCCGTTATTGCCGCTGAGGCAACGTTCATACAGGCCCAGGCCGACGAGAAGCGCTTCGCGGTTCTCGTCAAGTCCAACGCTGCGTCCACCCAGCAGTATGAAAGATCAAAGGCCACTATGGATACGGCGACGGCACAACTTGCCGCAGCCAGGGCTGACGCAGCAGTCGCAGAAAACGAGGCAGCCTATGCAGTATTGCTGGCTGATGCCGACGGGACGATCGTTGAGACCCTCGGCGAACCGGGGCAGGTGGTCTCGGCAGGTCAGCCCGTCATACGGCTCGCGAAGGCAGGACCACGCGAAGCTCTCGTTTGGCTCCCTGAAAATCTGAGGCCTGAGATTGGCGCCGCAGCGCAGGCCACGGTCTATGGTCGCAGCGGGCAAGAGAAAGCGGTCCTTCGCCAGATATCCGATGCCGCCGATCCCCAGACCAGAACCTATGAAACGCGCTGGGTGTTGCAGGGGGCTGCGGCATCCGCGCCGCTCGGCGCAACGGTTACGATCAGCGTGGAAAACAAGGACGCGCTGGCGCATGCCGAAGTTCCCATCGGTGCGCTTCTGGATGACGGCACGCGCACGGGCGTGTGGGTCGTCGACGAACAATCCTCAAGCGTTCGTTTTCGCGAAGTGAAGGTCGAACGGATCGGCGAGGAAAAGGCCATCGTTTCGAGCCTGAGGGCAGGGGAGCCTGTTGTCGCCCTTGGCGCGCATTTGCTTCAGGACGGCGCAAGCGTGCGCACCGGCGTTGAAAAAGCAGAGGCGGCGAACTGATGAGTTTCAACCTTTCGGCGCTCGCCGTTCGCGAACGAGCCGTCACCCTGTTCTTCATCGTATTGTTGGCTGCAGCCGGCGCTTACGCCTTCGTCAAGCTGGGACGAGCCGAAGATCCGTCATTCACCATCAAGACACTTACCGTTACCTCGGTTTGGCCGGGAGCGACTGCGCGCGAAATGCAGGATCTTGTCGCCGAGCCGCTCGAAAAGCGTATTCAGGAATTGACCTGGTACGATCGTGTGGAAACGACCACACGCCCCGGCTACGCTTTCCTGACCGTGACGCTCAAGGACAATACGCCAGCCTCGGCCGTTGAGGGGGAGTTCTACCAGGCGCGCAAGAAACTTGGCGATGAATCCCGAAATCTTCCCCCCGGCGTGATCGGCCCTTTCGTCAATGACGAATACTCCGACGTCAGCTTCGCCCTTTATGCCTTGAAGGCGAAGGGGATGGCGATGCGTGACCTCGTGCGCCAGGCCGAGACGATCCGTCAGGACATGCTTCACGTTCCCGGCGTGAAAAAGATCAACATTCTTGGCGAGCAGCCGGAACAGATTTTCGTGGAATTCTCCTATCCCAAGCTGGCAACGCTGGGCATCTCGGCGCAGGATATCGCTTCCGCCCTGCAACGGCGCAATACCGTCACCCCGGCGGGTTCCATCGATACGCAGGGACCGCAGGTCTTCATCCGGTTCGATGGGGCTTATGACAGCGTCGAGTCGATTGCTGAAACGCCGATCGTCGCGGGCGGACGCGTCCTCAAGCTAGCGGATTTCGCCGCGGTGCGCCGCGGATATCAAGATCCCGCCACCTACGTCATCCGCCACGATGGCGAACCCGCCATCATGCTGGGCGTGGTGATGCAGCAGGGCTGGAATGGGCTGGAACTCGGCAAGGCCCTGGAAGACCGATCTTCGACGATTGCACAAACCCTGCCGCTTGGCATGACGCTCGCTAAAGTCAGCGATCAAGCCGTCAACATTGATGAGGCTGTCGGCGAGTTCATGTTGAAGTTCGCCATGGCGCTCGGAGTCGTGTTGTTCGTGAGCCTCGTTAGTCTCGGCTGGCGTGTCGGCATCGTCGTGGCACTTGCGGTTCCGCTCACACTCGGCGTCGTCTTTCTGATCATGCTGGAAACCGGGCGGTTTTTCGACCGCATTACTCTTGGTGCGCTCATTCTAGCGCTCGGGCTGCTCGTGGACGATGCCATCATCGCCATCGAGGTGATGGTCGTCAAAATGGAAGAAGGCATGGACCGCATCAAGGCGGCGGCATATGCGTGGAGCCACACGGCTGCCCCTATGCTTTCCGGCACACTTGTGACCATCATCGGGTTGATGCCGGTTGGATTTGCCAGGTCAACCGCCGGTGAATATGCCGGTAACATCTTCTGGATCGTTGGGTTCGCATTGATCGTCTCGTGGTTCGTTGCGGTGATCTTTACGCCCTATCTCGGCGTCAAGATGTTGCCCGAGATAAAGCCGGTGGAAGGTGGTCACCACGCGATCTACAACACGCCAAATTATCGCAGGCTGCGTAGCCTCATCGAATTTGCGGTCCGTCACAAATTCCTGACCTGTGGTCTCGTTGGCGTCATCATGGCCGCCTCTGTCGTTGGCATGGGATCCGTCAAGCAACAGTTCTTCCCGACATCTGATCGTCCCGAAGTGTTGGTGGAAGTGCGCATGCCCGAGGGCACCAGCATCGAGACGACAACGGCAACGGTCGAGAAACTCGAAGGCTGGCTGAAAAAGCAACCCGAAACGAAGATCGCTACCAGCTATGTCGGGCAGGGCGCGCCGCGCTTCTTCTTCGCCATGGCGCCTGAATTGCCGGATCCCGCTTTCGCCAAAATCGTCGTGCTGACATCCGATGCCCATACGCGTGAGGCGCTCAAACATCGTCTTCGCGAAGCGGTGTCCAGCGGACTTGCTCCGGAAGCCAATGTGCGAGTTACGCAGCTCGTTTTCGGTCCCTACACGCCCTTCCCGGTGGAGTTCCGCATCATGGGGCCGGATCCGGATGAATTGTACAGGATCTCTGAGCAGGCGCTTGCCATCATGAAGACCGTGCCCGACGTTCGCCAACCTAACCGCGACTGGGGCAACCGCACGCCTGTCCTGCGGTTCATCCCCGATCAGGACCGGCTCAACCTCATCGGCCTCTCGCCCGCCGAGGCCGCCCAGCAGATGCAGTTGTTATTGAGTGGCGTGCCGATCACACAGGTTCGCGAAAACATCCGCAACGTTCCCGTCGTTGCCCGCAGCGCCGGCGAGAACAGGCTTGATCCTTCGAGGCTTTCGGATTTCTCTCTGACGAGCAGAAACGGACGCCCGGTACCACTCGACCAAATCGGTCATTCCGAAATCCGTTTCGAGGAGCCGGTAATGAAGCGCCGTGACCGCACGCCGGTCATCACCATCCGCTCCGATATAAATGAGGCAACCCAGCCGCCGGAAGTGTCGCAACAGGTCTTCAAGGCCCTTCAGCCCTTGATTGCCTCGCTTCCCGTCGGCTACCGCATCGAAATGGGTGGCAATATTGAGGAGTCCCTCAAGGCGAATGTGGCGCTGGTGAAGATTTTCCCGGCCATGGTTGCCGCCATGCTTATCGTTATCATCCTTCAGGTCCGCAGCCTGTCGACGATGACGATGGTAATGCTCACCGGGCCGCTCGGGCTCGCTGGCGTGGTTCCAATATTGCTCGTTTTCAATCAACCCTTCGGCTTCAACGCCATCCTCGGGCTTATCGGCCTGGCCGGTATCCTCATGCGCAATACGCTGATCCTGACCGAGCAGATAAAGGAAAATCAGGCGGCGGGTCTGGATGACTATCATGCCGTCATCGAAGCGACCGTGCAGAGGACGCGACCCGTTATCCTGACGGCGCTCGCTGCCGTCCTCGCCTTCATTCCGCTCACGCACTCGGTCTTCTGGGGATCGATGGCCTATACGCTGATTGGCGGTACGGCCGTTGGAACCGTCATGATCCTGTTGTTTCTCCCCGCGCTTTACGCGGCATGGTTCCGCATCAAGCCGCCCAAGGGCGAGAAACAATCGGAAGAAAGCGTTTCCGATCCGGTGCTTTCGATGGCTGCCGAGTGACTTCGGCCGCATCTCGAATCCTGACAGGTTTAAACTCCCATCTATCGTGCTCGGTGCAATGCCGCTTCGCTCTGGTCCGGGCATGCACTCGTTCGGGATTTAGGCGTGCCCACCACATGCTAGAGCCGATGCTGGCGAGCCGAACGGCGACAATGATTGGCGACCAGCTCGTTTCGATCTCCACTGCCGGCCGGACTTTGAGTATCCAGAGTTGGCGAGCGGCCGAAGCAGCAGGCGGCCGAGCACGAAGGCGAGATTGGTTGTTACCCCGACGCTCTGGGCGAAACGGCAGACACTGTCCGGCTTATCCGGCAGTTCGGGCGTTGAAGCACAGAAGAATGAAGGCAGATGTGTAGATCAGCATGCCAACGAGCAAGGGTGGAGATGCTCGATCATGTTGCTCTCCACGCGGAAGATCTCATAGAGAGCGGCGACCACATTGCGGTCTCGCGGGGATCGCCCCCGTAGGCCTTGCTTAAATTGTCGCTCCCCAAAGCAGGCTGAGTCCTGAGGTAACCAGCAGCGCATCCATGATATGGCGAAAAGCTTCGGGCGTGAGGCGGAGCAGGAAAGGTTTCGCTATAAAGGAACCGACCATCAGAGAGGCGCCCACAGTTAGGCCCTTCAGGATAACAGCGAAAGGAAGTGCTCCAGAGCCCTGAAAGGTAAGCGTTTTGGCAGTGTAGATCACTAACGAAGCTGCAGCTTCGGTTCCGATAAAGGCTCCCTTGGTCAGACCATAACCGATGAACACTGGTACGGAGGCAGGTCCAGAAGAGGCCACGATCCCGGTCAAGAAGCCGATGCATGCTCCGGCTGCGGCCAGATGGGGTAACCTTAAATGGATAAGGTTTGCTGCCAACCAGCGACGTCCGGGGATCATCAAGAGCAAGAATACTCCAATTGCCGCATCTACGGCCCGGGGCGGCAGAACAAGCATCGTTCGTGCACCAAGAACCGCTGCAGGAACGCCGGCAACCGCATAGGCTGCCACAGCACGCCAATCAACTCCCCGCCACCACGCAAGAATCCGGGCAATATTTGCCATGACGGCGGCCACCGCCATTATTGGTACAGCTTCTTTTGGCCCATAGACATAGGCCAAGACCGGGACGAGCATGATGGAAGAGCCAGTACCAATTATGCCACTGATGATCCCGGCAAGCAGGCCGATCATTAAGATGAGGGAAAGTCCCATTCGCTGTACACCGAAACTGCGTGATTGCTTACGCCCAGCTCTATCTCGATTCCAAACACCCAGACAAATTCAACTCGCCTAAATAACCGACTTGGCGGCGGCTCCGTGGCGCAAAGCTATGTGGCTTGGGCGCGTGATACGTGTCAGGGGACCGCTGCTTACATTTTAGCGGCATCTTATCCATCTGAAAATTACAAGTCTGCGTGGAGCCAAGGCGGCGTCCAGGCTCAGAGGGCCGCTCCCGAGATTCGATCGTTTCCTCGCAGTAGGCATAGACCAGGCGCTCTAAATGCGTGCTTTCCGATGCCCTTAGCCGACTCTGGCGTCGATCCAGGCACGCGTCTGCTCAAGAACTTCGTCTGACAGTTCAGGATCATCAACCGCTCTGGCCAGGATGACCGCTCCGACCATGGCCGCCCAGCTTCCAATCGCTGCACGGTGCTTGCCGGTTGCGTCTTGGTCCGGAAGGGCATCTTCGATACGTGCGATTTGGTTGCGTAGCCCTTCAGTCATGGCCGCTTTCGCGGCAGGTGTCTGGTGGCGAATTGCGGCGGCCAAGCCTGCCATCGGGCATCCGTTGCCGGGGTTGTCACGATGACGAGGCGCCAGATAGGAGCGGACGAAGCCACTGAACTCGCCGTCCCCGAAACTGTCTGCCGCAAGCGCATGGACAAGCGTCTGGGCGACCAGCTCGTCCTTCGAACTGAAATGGCCATAGAAGCCGCCATGGGTCATGCCGGCTGCCTTCATGACCTCAGCGACGCTGACCGCATCGAATCCTTTGTCCTTAAACAATCGGCTGGCGACGTCCAGGATGCGGCGACGATTTTCCGCCATCTGTTCTCGGCTGACTTTCATTTTCAAAATACTCCGAGCTGGCCATTGACATTTACATGATGGGCATCATATTTAAATCCAATCATGATGATCGTCATGAATATAGGATCAACCACAGAAAAGAACAATCCAAAATGAGTCAGATTCCTGCAGTTCTGATAACCGGCGCCTCCACAGGCATTGGGGCAACCTATGCCGAACGCTTCGCACGCCGCGGCCATGATCTCGTGCTTGTCGCCCGAGACGCTGTGCGAATGGAGGCGCTTGCAAGCCGTCTGCGCCAGGAAACCGGCGTCGCAATCGACATCCTCCAGGCCGATCTCACCAAGGCTGAGGATCTTGTTAAGGTCGAGACCAGGTTGCGCGACGATGAGCGCATCGGCGTTCTCGTCAACAATGCCGGTGCGGCAATCGGAGGAACTTTCGTCGACCAGAACGCCGATGACATGACCAAGCTCGTTGCACTCAACGCGACCGCACTGGTCCGGCTTGCCAGCGCCATTGCTCCCCGTCTTGCCAATGCGGGCGAAGGCGCGATCGTCAACATCGGTTCGGTCGTTGGGCTCGTCCCCGAATTCGGCATGACCGTTTATGGCGCGACCAAGGCCTTTGTCCTGTTCCTGTCACAGGGACTCGCCCACGAGCTTGGACCGAAAGGTGTGTACATCCAGGCTGTGCTTCCCGCCACGACCCGCACCGAGATCTGGGATCATGTGGGCGCCGACGTGAACGCCATGAATAATGTCATGGAAGTGGGCGATCTGGTGGATGCGGCCCTTGTCGGATTCGACCGCCGCGAACCGGTGACGATCCCGCCGCTGCACGACGGCAGCCAGTGGGACGCGCTTGATGGCGCGCGCAAGGCCATGCTCGGCAATCTCGTCAATGCGCTCCCTGCCGAACGCTATCGTACGCAGGCGTGAGCTTTCCGCAGTCGATGAACCCGCGCCGATAAATAGAAACGTCACAGGTATATCATGACCAAGACCACGCTCTTCGAACCCACCGCCCTAGGCGCCTTCACCCTTACGAACCGGATCGTCATGGCGCCACTCACCCGCAATCGCGCCGGCGCGGGCTTCGTGCCCGGCGACCTGACTGCCGAATATTACGCCCAGCGCATCGTTTCCGAGGCCACCCAGATTTCGCAGCAGGGACAAGGCTACCAGGACACGCCAGGCATTTATACCCAGGCGCAGATCGATGGCTGGAAAAAGGTGACCGCTGCCTTGCACGAAGGTTGAACGAGCGCAAGATGAACCGTGACAAGGGGCCTACACCGCGTGCGTTCATGCGCCAGCTCAGCGCCATCAAGGCCTGGGGGTGTCGGGCACCGCAGAATCTGGGACGCATACGCATTCCCGTTCTCGTAGCCAGCGGAGACAATGATATCATGGTGTTGACATCCAACAGCCGCGATCTGGCTCAGCGTATCCCCAAGGCCGACTGTTGATCTACGCAGATGCTGGTCATGGCGGCATCTTCTAATACCATGCTGAATTCGTGCCGAAAGCCTTGGCTTTCCTGGCTGCCTGACATGATCATCGTTTCACACTGGAGACCCTCGTGAAAGCCTTCGTCGTAGACAAATACAAGAAAAAGGCCCCGCTGCGTCTGGCCGATATGCCCGATCCCGTCATCGGCGCCAATGATGTGCTGGTTCGCATTGAGGCCACCGCGATCAATCTTTTGGATTCCAAGGTGCGCGACGGCGAATTCAAGTTGTTCCTGCCCTATCGTCCACCCTTCCTTCTCGGTCACGATCTGGCCGGAACGGTCATCCACGTCGGCGCCAATGTGCGGCAGTTCAAATCCGGCGACGAAATTTACGCCCGCCCGCGCGACGGTCGCATCGGCACATTTGCGGAGATGATTGCGGTTGACGCCTCAGATCTCGCGCTGAAACCGAAAAGCCTCTCCATGGAGCAGGCTGCGTCGATCCCGCTGGTCGGGCTAACCGCCTGGCAGGCGCTCGTCGAGGTGGGCAAGGTCAAGCCCGGCCAGAAGGTGTTCATTCAGGCCGGTTCCGGCGGCGTCGGCACATTCGCCATCCAGCTCGCCAAACATCTCGGCGCGACAGTTGCCACCACGACAAGTACGGCGAATATCGAGCTTGTGAAAAGCCTGGGCGCTGATGTGGTGATCGACTACAAAAGGCAGGACTTCGAGCAGGTACTGTCTGGGTGCGATCTCGCGCTCAACAGCCAGGATGCCAAGACGCTGGCAAAGTCGGTGAACGTGCTGAAACCGGGTGGCAAGCTCATCTCGATCTCTGGTCCGCCGGACGTCCCTTTCGCGAAGTCCCTGCGGCTGAGCCTTATACTGCGCCTTGTCACGCGGATGCTGAGCCGAGGCATTCTGAAGAGGGCAAAGAGCCGGGGCGTCGACTATTCCTTCCTCTTCATGCGGGCGGAAGGCCAGCAACTGCGAGAGATTGCCAAGCTGATCGATAATGGCGCCATCCGTCCTGTCGTGGACAAGGTATTTCCCTTCGCGCGGACGGCAGACGCCTTGGCTTATGTCGAGACAGGGCGCGCCAAGGGAAAGGTTGTCGTTGCCGTTTAGCAATGACCGTCTCGTCAACAGGAGGGTTGCTTTTTTGACGTATGACGTCCGCTTCCATGGCTCATGAGACTGGAGAGGCATTCTTCTGGCGGCCCCAAAACGGTCTGATGCCCACGTGAAGAACCGCCCGACTAAATCAACAATATCCGCCAATAGCGGACATTGCCGACTTCGCCCCCTATTCTGAACGGAATTATCGTCGGCAGGGTGGCAGGGTGCTTGTCAATCAATCAAATTCAAAACCGCTCGCGATGTATTAGATGGCTTTATCGAATGCGTCTGCCTCATCTTCCGTCGTAAAGGTGAATGTGACCAGTTCACTGTCATCTTCCTGACGGATGCCTACTGCAGTCACAATCAACCGAGCAATCTCATCCTGTGCTTCACTTCCTGACCGAGACGAATTCACTGTTCTCTCGATGGCTGGGGCGAATACTTCGCTGATTACACCGAGGCGCATATTGTATTTCATGATGATATCTCGATCCTCGATGATAGCGGACTGTTCAGCTTTCGTGATTCCGGCATTGTCCATTGCGGTTATTGTGGCATTCGTCGCGAGCTTGATTGGACCCTCCTCAAGCCACCTATCAACCATCTGATGGAACTGGCGCATACGCGCAGCGGGGATTGTTTTCTGTACAGTGATCGACATCTGCGTTCCTTTGTCGGCTTCCATGCATACTAATGCGCGCTCCCTAAATAAGGGACCGGCTATCGCAATCATCATGAACTTGCGAGCAGCGTGTAAGTGGTCCAGCCACAAGCTTCAATGCATTTGTTTTGAAGGTCAGCCCGCCGAGGAACCTGGCTTGGCGTCGAAGTCGACGACTCCCTCGGAATTGCGGAGCAGATTGAGTTATAGGTTAAAGGCTCATGGCTATCGGCAATAGCCGACGGTCTCCCTCGCGCCAACAGACGACATTGCAGTGGTATGAAAATTGACTAATTTTGTAACGTCGACAGACAGGAAGTACGATGAGGTGGCAATGAATGAAACCGTTAGGGATGAGACATTTCCGACCCCGAATGACGAAGGAGCAGTCAGGCATTTACTTGGGATGGAGTTGCCTGGTATTGGTTTGGACTCGACGGATGGCACGACTGTCGATCTCCGCGGGCCGGGGTTATCTGTAGTCTATGCTTACCCTCGGACAAGCGCGCCCGAAGGCAAAGCGATTGACGGATGGGATGCATACCCGACGCAAGGGGATGTACACCTCAGTCCTGTGCCTTCCGTGATCATTTCGCTGAACTGAAGGGATTAGGAGCAAGGCGTCTGTTTGGCCTTTCTACGCAGACCACAGAGTATCAGCGACAGGCAGCAGCACGGCTTCACCGGCCGTTTCCACTGCTCGCTGACCATTAACTCCTTCTAACGTCAGCCCTTCGCCTGCCAACGTTCCAGGCTGGAGGCGTGGCATTGCTA
Source organism: Agrobacterium sp. CCNWLW32 (assembly GCF_037083425.1). Lineage (NCBI taxonomy): Bacteria > Pseudomonadati > Pseudomonadota > Alphaproteobacteria > Hyphomicrobiales > Rhizobiaceae > Agrobacterium > Agrobacterium sp. CCNWLW32. The sequence goes on along the minus strand of NZ_JBAOJM010000009.1, from coordinate 52,473 downwards.
AAGAGGCTCACGATGATTATCGAAACGGGCGTTATCAAGCATGTCTTTTACCCCGTCCATCCGCCAGAGACGCAGATGCCGTCATCGTTGGCTGAGGGCAGTTACAATTCCTGAACGGGTCGATTGCCGCAATGGGCTAACTTCAGCATTGGCGCAAAACGCCAATGGTGATCATTGTATGTGCTGGATCATCGACATACGGTCAACCGGTTCGCGCAATTGGTAGGGAAGGTGCCATGAAAACAGACTGGAATGTGATCAGGGGCATGATGAATGCGGCAATCAACGCCTGCGAGCGCATAGAGACATCAGGGTATGCTGAGACTGATCGAGATGCCACGATTAATGTTGGAGGCCAACAGGTCAGCGTCCATGATATGCTCGTCAGCGCGTGGACTTATCCTGAGAACCTTCGTTATCAGATTATACGCCAACGCCACGAAAAAGGGGTCGATCTGCCTTACGTGCCAGAAACCGCCCGTATCCTGTTGGCAATGTCCCAGGCTGCCGCTGAACTGGTGAACACGGGTGACGTCACGCCTGCACAGGAAATGATTCAGGAAATGATCGTCTGGTTCGACAACCACCTGGTTTCAGGTGTCGAGACTGCAAAGGCTACTCGCCGAAAGCCATGACAGTCCCGGATTAAGAGTCGTCCTGGCTGCTTCGCGCCTTCTTGTCGGTCATAGCGATCCTCGCCACGCCTGCCTCTGAAGCGGACACCATCGTCACCTTGCTTCAGAATAAACGCCTTCTGAGCGTCTGAAAACTGCGATGCGTTCATCGTCTTCCGTTCCTTTTCCAACCAGGAAAATGCACCGGAAAACTCTAACCCAAAATGGTCCAGTTTAAAGGATTCAGGTCAACAGTCCTCCGCAAGGCGCTCATGGGTCTACCCAAAAAAGCCGCCCGTTGCTCCGTGGGAAAATCTGATTCTCTTTCACCTTCGCGTAAAGTTACATCGGTCCATCATTCCTCACGAAACGCCTTCATTACCTGATCTGTAAATGGCTTCGTTAGGTAAGACCACGCTGAGCGCTCAGCCGTGTGGACGAAAACCTCAATTGGCATGCCCGGCATAAGCTTGAGATCTCTAATGACTTCCTGTTGGTCAATCATATCAACTGTCGCCAAATAATAGGGTTGACCGGTCGTCTTATCTATCACGGTTGCTGCTGCGACGAATTCGACAATTCCGAAAACCTCTGGAGTCGTTGCGCTGTTAAACGCGGTCAGTCTCATTCTGGCGGCCTGTCCTGGTGCTACTCGATCAATATCTGCCGGCGCGATCCGGAATTCGACCTTCATGTCATCAGTCTTGGGAACGACCGACATTATAGTTGCGCCTGCGCCTATAACGCCATTGATCGTATGTATCTGCAGGTCATAGACAAACCCATCGACGGGCGCACGAACTTCCATGCGTGAAAGGCGGTCATATGCGGCGATTTCGCGCTCCCCCAGTTCGGCGAGCTTGGATTCGATTGAGACAATCTCTTTTTGAGTTTCGGATCGTGTTGTCTGGTCTATGGAGAGAAGCTTGATGCGCAACTCGCTGATCTCTCCTTCAGCCTCGGCCACGCGGGCTACCACTTCGCCGCTGGTCCCATCGATGCGGGCTACCTGCTTCTGGAGCTCGCGAAATTCCGATAACTTGATTAATCCGCCTTTGGCGAGCCTCTCGCTGACGCCGATTTCTTCGGTAATTATCTTCTTTTCAACGTCGTTTGCTTTCCGTTGCGAAATCAGTCCGTCAATCTGGTCTTCGAGTTGGGATATTTGCATTTCCAGCTGCTGTTTCTGGTTCAGGATCATACGGCGGTTTTCCTGAAACAGCTTCGTTTCGTTACGCGCAAGCTCGGGGACGATAGAGCCGTCGGAAAATGAAATGGTGTCCTTACCGTCACGTTCCGCCTCCAGCCGGATTTTCATCGCTCGCAACTGCGATAGCTGGCTTCGGATGATGGTCAATTCTACTCGAGTCTGAGTTTCATCAAAGCGCAGAAGCACGTCACCAGCCTTCACTGTGTCTCCATTGGCCACGGGAATGTCAGCGACAATCCCGCCGTCACGGTGCTGGATGGTTTTGACCTGATCTGGCACGACAAGCTGGCCCTGCGCGACAACCGCACCGGCAAGTTTGGCCTGAACCGCCCATCCGCCGACTCCGAACACGAGTAGAGCCGCCAGAACGCCTGAGACGACGATGCGTGGCGCGATGCCGAAGGATTGTGCTTCTGGCGTCAATTGTTTGCTTGTATTTTTTTGTTCGCGCACCATGTCCCTAAGCTCCCCTTATGTGGCTTTTCGCCTTATTCCAGTTACGTCCTTGCCAGGCCTGTGTCGTCATCACGAGCCGCGAGAATGAAATCATCTTCAGTCAACGCCTGGTGGCTGTAGATCAGTAACTCGAGATCGTCCTGTTCTCCCGCAAGATCGATGACGGCGCGAACAACGGCGGTCTCGCCGTCCGCAAACTCGCTGTAGAGTCGGATGCGCCGGACATCCTGCTGGTCATTGATCTCACCCATGATCCGGTCGAACATCAGCCCACCGATTTCATCTGCGAGATCAGACAAATCAATCCGATCGCCGATCTGGAAGTCGAGAATTTTGTCCCTTCCCTGGCCATCGTTGAAGACGGCCTCCACCGAGCGGAAAATGAAGACGTCGTTGCCTGCGCCGCCGGTCAGGAAATTAATGTCCGAATTGGCTACCAGCACGTCGTCGCCGAGCCCTGCGATGGCGACTTCGAAGCCCTCCAACTGATCAGTCCCGATTTCAACGCCTGTCGCCGTACCCCCTTCGAGATCGATTATAACTGCTGTGATCGTCGCTGAGGCGTCGTAGGTATCAACGCCTTCGCCACCTGAATATTGATCGTCGCCATCGTTTGACCCGCTGGTTGTGAAGAGAACGACGATGGTGTCATCGCCAGCGCCACCACTGACTGTATCGTCGCCGTTGCCAGCGATAAGGCGATCGTCCCCATCTCTTCCAATCAGGAGATTAGACCCGTCATCGCCGTTCAACGTGTCGTTTCCACTGCCGCCAATAGCTGCTTCAAATCCGTCGAGGTGGTCTGTTCCAATCTGCGAACCCGATGCAATTCCGGCTGCGAGGTCAATTTCAACAGCGTCTGAAGCAAAGCACGCGTCATATGTGTCGAAACCGTCACCGCCTGAATATGTGTCGTTCCCGTCGTTGACACCGAGAAGCTGTACCGATGCTCGCGCCTCCTCGGTTCCAGAACCTATGACGACGGTGTCGTTGCCCGCGCCTGCGATTACCGCATCGTGACCGAGGCCGCCCGCAAACACGTCGTTGCCGTCTCCTCCATCGAGGAGGTCATCGCCGGCATCGCCGGAAAGACGATCGTCGCCGGCCTCTCCAAACAAACGATCATTTCCCGCTCCACCACTGGCAATGTCATCACCGTCACCGCCGGCGACAACGTCGTCACCTTCCTCGCCATAAATCTTGTCGTTGCCTGCGCCACCAAAAATGACGTCGTTGCCGTCGCCACCGAAAATCCGGTCGTGGCCGCCCTCGCCATAGATCGTGTCGTTTCCACTTCCCCCCATCAGGGTGTCGTCGCCGTCGCCACCGTAAATAACGTCGTTGCTCTCGCGACCGTAGACGACGTCATTTCCGTCAAGTGCCGCTATCACGTCGTCCCCGGGCGTACCCAACAAGATGTCATCGTTATCGGTTCCTTCGACCGGATGCGGCGCTGCTTTAACGAGGTCCAGCATTGCCGTCGCCGACACGGAACCGATTCCGTCGCTGACGCCATAGGTGAAGGTGACTTCGCCGATGTACCCACGGTCGGGCGTGTAAAGCCAGATACCTTCGCCATAGGTCTGTATGACGCCGGAAGAAACCTGAAGGTTTCGAATTGACAAAGTGTCGCCGTCTGTGTCGGTTGCGGCCGAAGCCAGATTGTCGAGAAGGATGAGTGCTGAAAGGTTCATCAGCCCGCTTCCAAGAAACACCCGTCCAGCCACAACCGGCAATCGATTTGGACGTGCGTTGCCTGCCGGAGGAGTGCTTTCCGCGGCGGGCGGCCCGTCATGGTTTCTCGGATTTTCATTTGGATCTGCACGAGGCGCTTCAGGCTTGTTGGTGTTTTCGCTCCGCTGATCTTTCTCGTGCCAGATGATCGGAGTCTCGTTGCCAAGCGCGCCGAGTGGTGTCAGGGGTGCGAAATATCCGTTGATCCGATGGTTGTCGTTTGCGGACAGGGACTGCAGTAGCGACCGAAAGGAGTGATTATCAAGGTTCAGGTCGGCCCTTGCATGGAAGGAGGAGGGAAACGTAGTGGTTTCAGCCAAAAACCTTACCTTGCGTTCGGCATTGCCGGCTTCCTCGGCGACCTGGCGGAGATACGCGGCGACCTCTTCAATAATGTCGATGTTCGTAGAAGACTCGTCCGAACGCGTTTCCGTTTCGGTCACTGGACCTTGAACAAGGGGGGCATTTGGTCCGTCTACTTGCGTTTCGGAACGGAGCTTTCCAAAAAAAGCGCCGATCGCGGCAAGAGCGACGGCCGGGTTCACTATGCTCCAGTAGCGCGGGACCGGTTTGTCGTGAAGTTCAAAGCGGTTTTTTGGCGCTATGGAGGCTGCCACGTCAGGCAGTCCCAGAACAAGTTTATCTTCCATTGTCTGTTCTCCTCCTGTTGCTTCTGAGCGTTGCAAAGGAACAAGTCTATTCTGCTGCCAGAGTATTGCCGGACGATGCCTGCATGCGTGTGTGTTCCGAACGAAGCAGTTGCGGTTGTGGCCCTTTCACAATTTCGTCCTTCGGACCGAACGCCACGAGTTTTCCGCTCTGAACAACGCCGACCATGTCAACGGATTGCAGGGCGCTTGGGCGGTGGGCGACAACCACCACGATCCCGCCGCGACAGCGAACTGCGGCAATCGCTTTCATCAGTGCCTCTTCACCTTCAGCGTCAAGGTTGGAGTTGGGCTCGTCCAGTACCACCAGGAACGGGCTGCCATACAATGCCCGCGCAAGGCCGATGCGCTGGCGCTGACCAGCCGAGAGCGACATGCCATTTGGTCCCAGGTCTGTTTGGTAGCCGTTCGGCAGACGAACGATCATATCGTGGATGCCTGCCGCCCTTGCAGCCTGCAGAATCGTATGTGCCTCCGGTGTTTCGGCAAAACGTGAAATATTCTCGGCGATTGTTCCGTCCATCAAGCAGACATCCTGCGGCAGGTAGCCGACATGTTCGCAGAAGAAGCTTGAAGGCCATTGCTTGAGATCCGCGCCGTCGATACGCACTGAACCGCGTAGTGTCGGCCAGATGCCGAGAATGGATCGGGCAAGGGTCGTCTTCCCGCCGCCGCTCGGACCGATCAGGGCAAGTGCTTGGCCAGCCTTCAGCTCGAAGCTTACGTCACTCAAGAGGACTGCGCCGCTGTGTGGCGCGACCGTCGTAATACCTTCAACCGTGAGAGTTTCCTTCGGCGCAGGAAGATTCAAAAGTCCGGTCGTGTCGTCCAGAACGGCCAGCGTTTCCTTAAGACGAGCATGACTGCGCCGGGCCGAAACCATTCCCTTCCATTGCGCGATCGCTTGATCCACCGGTGCGAGGGCGCGTGCGGTCACGATTGAAGAGGCAATAATGGAGCCGGCCGACAATTCCCCGTTGATTGTAAGGTAGGCGCCAAGACCGAGAATCGCTGACTGCAACATCATCCGCAGAACCTTGGACAGGCCTGAGAACGTTCCGGAGATATCGGAGGTCCTGGTTTGCGTATCCAGGTGACGTCGGTTGGCACGCTCGAAACGGCTCACAGCACGATCGGCAATGCCCATTGAGTGCATGATATCGCTGTTTCGAGCATTGGAATCGATGACTGCATTTCGCAGTACAGTTGATTTCAGCATTTCTTTGGCGTGGCGCCGTGTCAGAAGTTCCGTGCAGAGCGTCAAAAGGCCAAGCACAACGGCTCCGCCAACGGTCAACATGCCCAGCATCGGGTGCAAGAGCCAAACGAATACCAGGTAGATTGGCATCCAGGGCAAATCGAAAAGCGCAATCAGGCCGGGACTTGCCAGGAAACCGCGGATCGTATCGACATCGCGGCCGCGCTCCGTCGCTTCAGACGTGGAATAACCATAACGCGGCATATCGATGACGACTTTGTGGGCCAGCGGGGCCAGTTGCGTATCGAGTCTCGCGCCAAGCCGAACCAGGATCTGTGAGCGCAGAATATCGAACAGGCCCTGGAAAAGATAAAGGCCGATTGCCAGGCCTGACAACGCGACAAGCGTCGACACGCTTCCGCTGGTCAGCGCACGATCATAGATCTGGAGCATGTAGAAGGCGCCGGTCAGGGCCAGAATATTGATGATGCCGGACAGACCAAAGACGAACATCATCAAGCCACCCATGCCATTTATCTGGTTTTCTTTTTTGTTGCAGGTGCCACTCATCTGAAAGTCCCCTTGGAAACTTTGCCGAGATTCGGCGTTAAGTCCGCGGCATGTCCGGAGTGATCGCGTTGACCCAAGACATCCCATTTCACTTGCAACGCCGGTGCCAGTACTCACCGGCGTTGGGATTTCGAAGCTAACGGGAGGCGCTGCCTCCGTTCGTTCGCGGTTGCTCAGGAAACCCCGGAGAAGTCACTGTTGGTCAGGTGGTGCTTTCCGGAAACGGCCAGTTCGAAGTCAGCATTCCCGTCTGCATCGGTGTGACCACGAATGACCGTGAAGTCCTCTCCGTCACGAACTTCGTGTGTAATCGCAATTCCCCCTGTCGCAGTCAGCGATGCTGGACTGTTGATCGTAAAGGTCTGCTTGCCCGAAGCACCCGTGTTGGCGTCGATTGCCGCGAAGTCGATCTTGTCGCCAGGCTGGAAACCGTAGATTGAGTCGCCATTGGCTGCACTTGTCGTTGTGAACCGGAAGGTGTCGTTGCCAAGACCGCCATCCATCACGTTCGCCGCATTCGAAGCAGTGATCACATCATGGCCGGAGCCGCCGACGAAGTTCTCGAAGCTGTAGAACGTGTCGTTTCCTGTCGTTGCGCTAATGACGGTGCCGTGTCCCATAAGGCCCGTGCCTAGATTTACGGTCAGATTTGACGTGGCAACTGAGTAATCGAGCGTATCCTTGCCGCCATCGCCCCAATACCGGTCGTTGCCGTCGCCGGCTGTTGCAAGAACGATATCATCCCCGTCGCCACCCCAGGCCTGGTCGTCACTCGCACCACCTTCGATGATGTCGTTGCCGGAATCTCCGAAGAGAAGATCCGCCCCGCTATTTCCGAAGAGCACATCGTGGCCGGCGCCGCCATGCAGTTCGTCATCGCCGCTGCCACCGCTCGCAACATCGTTGTCCGCCGCTGCGACGATGACGTCGTCACCGTCTTCGCCCCTCAGGATGTCGGAACCTGCATCCCCGGAAAGGATGTCCGAACCGCCACCCGCGAGGATCGTATCGTCGCCTCCCTGGCCGGCGAGCACTTCACCAGACGCTGTACCGATCAGCGCAACAGCTGCGATCGGGATCGAGACAATCGGTCCGTCGTCATCGTCGTCTTCGTGCGAGCAGGTGTCATCACCGTCCTCCTCGCCGTTGCCATCGTCGTCTTCGCCGTCGTCTTCGCCGTCGTCTTCGTCTTCGTCGCCGTCGCCGTCGCCGTCGTCGTCTTCGTCTTCGTCTTCGTCTTCGTCGTCGTTTTCCTCCTCGTTGTCTTCGACGCGTGGCGAGAAGATATCTTCTTCAAGATTCGTCAGGCCGGTGTTCCGGGCGATGATGTCGGCAAACTCCTCACCGTCGATGAAGTTTTCATAAAAATCGAAATCGTCGAAACGCTCCGTGTAGTAGAAGCGGTCAGCTTCCTGCAGGCGATCGAACTGCTCCTGCAATACGACCCAGAATGTCTGTCCGACCATGCCGCCATTGATGTGTTTCTCGGCAAGTCCTCCGACCCACAGATCGACACGGTCGATCCCCTTGATCACACCAGTCCCATTGGACTGCATTGCAATCTCGATATCAGGATTGATTTCGCGAAAAGCTGCGATTTCGCCGGCTTCCAGAACGAGGTCCGGATAAGCCTGCCGGAACTGGGCGATCACGGTATCGGAGAGGTCGTTGCGGCTCTGGAAGTCGTCCCAGGATGTGTAGGCCGTCATTGCTCCTGCATAACCCAGCGCTTCTGCAACATAAGGGTCGGTGGATGCTGCGAGGTCCATGCGAACCTGATTGAGCGTTCCAAGTCCGACGTCCCAGCCTCGGGCAACATTGAAGGCAAACAGGTCCGCGTTGATACGGACGAGGTCGTTTCGCACGGCATCGACAATGTTGAAATCGACCGCTTCAGCGGGTTGTGTCGCGATACCACCAAGGATCGCGCTCACACCGAGCTGTTCGTAGCCTTCCTGTGGAACATATCCGTACTGCGCAAGTGTGCTCAGCGGCAGCTTGAAGGCACTTGGATCGTTTGTGGGATTCAAGAAGGCATCGAACAATGCCACCTGGGTCGGGTTCCCATCCGCGTCGAGTACCGTCATGGTCTGGCCGATCAGCGAATGACCGACCCGATAGACCGCAGCGGCGAATTCATGACTGATCGCAGCCGTAGCATTCGGATTGTACTCAGAAAAACCGTGGTCGCCGTCTCCTCTTATGCCGCCGATCAGCTTGTCCGCAAATTCGGTGAAGACAACGCGCTGATATTCGGCTTCATTGATCATCTTGGCGGCCTGGAACAGTTCCTCGGCTGTTCCATCAAAACCGGCCGCCTCAAGGCCTGCCACATGAAAATTGTGGTTTCGGGCCCAGATGGTGTGCATTGAAGTAAGGGCAAAGTTCTCGTTTGCCCGGCCATCGCCTGCCACGTAGTGATCGAGCAGGCTGATATAAGGGTTGGTGTCGAGAAGCAGTGCGTGCGTGCTACCCATGAAGTCCGAAGCAAGCCCGGAAACCATGACTTCGTTGATCACTCCTGCCGCGACGAGACCCGGGAAATAGGACCGGAAGCTAGCCTGACCGCCTGCAAGCGTCGGTGAGTGAAAAACCGTGTCGTTTTCCCAGTGATGCAGGATAAGGTCACGCAATGTCGGCATCAGCTTGAAGGTGGGGTTGGAGGGATCCGCACCGCCTTGAAGCAAATGTGCCCCCAAACCACCTGATCCATTCCCTTCGCGCAGGAACTGCCCGACAAGATCATTGGAGCCGTAAGCCTGGTTCTGATCGACGAATGGCGATGTCTTGTTTATGTGCTGTGGAACGCCATCGTCGTAGTAGGCGACGGTCGCGCGTGTCAGATCAGCAGGATTGCCGGAGCCGGGGGCTCCGTTTCCGGGAGCGCCAATCTGGATCGTGCCATTTCCGCCTTTGCCAAGAAAATCCAGGCCATGGTCGAAATATTGTCCGAACGCCATGAAGAAGATGTTGGCATCGGCTTTAGGAAGGTTTGCTTCCTGTGCACCCAGAATGTTGCTGATGTTTCGCGGATCGAGTCCATCAAAGATCGGGTTGATCGCGGAATTTCCAAAGGCATCCGGTTCTCCGTAGTGCGACTGGGTGATGCGGATGAATGGTGTGTCCACCGCACCTGCGTCGGGATCTGCAGCATTATTTCCATGACCCGACAGGGTGCGGACACCTGTTGGGACAGGATCATCACCATCGTTGGGTGGAAGACCGTTCACGAGGGCTTTGAGACCAGCCAGATCACTTGGTGTGTATTCGAAGTGACCGGAAATGTCGTCACCGTCCTCGCCTGAGGTGGCTTCCTGGAACTGAGGCACGACGATCCCTGTAAAGGTGATTGAATGTGTCCCGTTTGAGAATGACTTCGTTCCGTCACCGTTATCCACAAGGGCGTAGCTAGAGAGTTGCTGCCCCGGCGCCAGCTCGACCACGTCCTGAGGGCGCAGGGTTCCAACGATCGTATCGTCACCGCCATTGCTGCGGAACAGGATACGATGTGCTGACATCAACCCGGAAATGTTGACAGTCTCGTCGTCCGCTTCGCCGTTGATGGTGATCGTGTTGAAGCTGAGATTGGTCGGAGAAAAGTCGCCGATTGCCAAGACTGTATCGTTTCCCGCTCCGGTGTTGATGACGATTTCCTCGATGTCGGTCAGTTCTGCAATAATCGCGCCGTTGGTGGTGCCATTGCGCGTAATGACGATTTCCGTTGCCGTGGCGATCCCTGTCATTCCTGCGCTGACTGCTGCTGCGCGGGTATAGACACGATAGGTCTCGGCAAGTGCGGAGCCGTTGACAACGAAAGAGTCTCCGTCGAGGCCCTCAGCGCCGCCGTTCACGCTGTCCCGGCCATCGGGTAACAGCCCCAGGAGGCTCGCGCTCCAGTTAATAACGTCGTCACCGCCCAAGGAGTTGATCGTGTCATTCCCGCGGTTTCCGGTAATGATATCCGCGCCTGCGGTACCAGTGATGACGGTGCCGACGTTGCTGGCGCTAATGACGTCGCCGACCACTTCGGTAGCCGGAGAAACGACTTGCTCAGCAGAGCCGAACCCATCGGTGAAGCTGACGACCACGCGTACCTGTTGGCCAACCTGAGGCTGCTGGGGAGTAAAGTTTGCCGAGTTAGCCCCAACATTTGCCCAGGTCGTGCCGTTGGTCGATGTCTGCCACTGGAAACTGAATGTTCCAAGGCCGTTTTCATCGGCGATTCCGGAGGTATCCGCAGTCAATGTCTGTGTCTCGGTGGGCGATGTGTCGCTGATAACCGGTGCACCGGTCGCCGCCCTGTTCACAAGGGCGACCTCGACGCCGTCGGAAAATCGCGCGGCTTCAATGTTCCGCAGGGTATCGACACCGTCCGACACGAGATTTCGTTCGGTCAACGGATCCACAACATTGCTGACGGTGTTATGGGTGACCGTGAAACTGCCGTCAACATTTCTGACAATCGTGTAGTTTGCACGAACATCGTTGAACTCTGCGGTATCAGTACCGGCGAGGGGTGTTGTCGATGAGACAATCTCTCGCACGATATGCAATTGGCTTGGCACGATGGTACGGGAGATCATCAATTCAAAGAGCGACTTTCCAGCCCAGGCTGGATTCTCATCTTCGGTAAAGACATGTTTCAGGCTGTCCACCGTTGCAATCTGATTACCGTCCGAGTTTTCGGCGCCGACAGGTGTGATGCGAATACGAACGTTGAGCCATGCGTCGCCATCGAGGAAGTCATCTCCACCATTGCCCCGGAGCGAGTCACTTCCTGCTCCACCGAGGAGAATGTTGCCACGGTCGAAGGCAGTGATCGTTTCGGGATCAACATCAGCCGGAGCCGCTGCGATGAGGTTGCCAAGAAGCGCGCGCAGGCCCTCAATGCGATCTACGCCTGCCTGCGTCAAACCATCTTTGAAGAAGATGCCCTCTGTCGTGGCAACCGTATCGCCAGGCGCCAAGTCACCAAAGACCCGGTCGTCGCCAAGCAACGTGTCATTGTAATTCCAGCCGGAAAGTGCTTCTGTTTTGTCGAACCGGTTGCGAAGGATATCTTCCTGTTCTGTGGTGAAAATCGGGATACGCATATCTGCGTAGGCGTTCATCTCCACGTCCTTGAATATTGCCCAGTCGAAGCCGAACATGCCCTCATTGCGCATGACGCTTTCGCCTTGAACCATAATGTCGTCGCCGGATTCCGCGTCGAAATCGTGTTCTTCATTCCCGGCAAACATGACATCGTGACCGACGATAGACGAATTGAAGAAGAGCTCGGAGTTGTCGCCGGCTGTCGTGTCGAAGCCGCCGCCCGCCTCCATCCAGTCGTCGCCTTCATTGCCCATGAGAAGATCGACGCCGTCACCGCCAAGGATGAAGTCATCACCATCACCGCCGAACACTTCCGTGTCGTCGACGCCGACAAAGACGACGTCCTTGCCAGTTCCGCCCATGACGATATCCATGCCGTTCGAATTGGCGATTACGTCATCGCCTTCATCACCCTTCACAAAGTCGCCGGTATCGCCAGAGTCGGTGATGATATCGTTGCCTGCGCCGCCATTGACGAGATCGACCCCGGCGCCGCTTTCGATGCGGTCGTCGCCTGCGTCGCCCCAGATACCGTCGTCGCCGAAATCGGTAATGATGGTATCGTTGCCTATGGTGCCGCCGACCACGGTATGTTCACCACCAGTGAAGCGAAGATAGTGTCCTGTAGCACCGCTTTGATCGACGCTGGTGTCAGCGACACTTTCGTCAACATCGGCAGTGGTCAAATCGTCACGCTGGACCTTACCGAGACCAAGAGCGGCCATGATCGGATCGTCCCCGACTGGGTCGTCGCCGACCTGGTTCGCCTTGTTGATCTCGAGGACGAAATCGTAATCGGCAAAGACGTCGACGCCTAGGTGGCGGGCGATGACATCGTCGGCGGTGCCTCTGATGCCGTCGGCGCCAGGCTGGGCGATATCGGTGTTCGCCATGATCATCTTGGCGAACGAGTTCTGCTCCAGCATGTTGAGGAAATTCTGGCCCTGTGTACGGGTCAGATAATAGAACCTGTCGCCATCCTGCAGATTTTCGAGCTGCATTTCGAAGATCGCATTGAATGTCGATCCGAGCATGCCACCAAAGGGCATCTTCTTTTCCGCAAGGCCGCCAATCCAAAGATCGATCAGGTTGAGGCCCGTTTCCACGCCCGCCCATGTCCCTGTGCTCGTGAGATAGGAAACGCGGTCCGCAGGGGCACCGTCGCCGCCCATGACGAGCGCTGTCGCAGCCGCCCGCTTGCCGGCCAACGTGGTCTCGCCAGTAATCGTTCCATGTGTGCCATAGGCCGCGATGAAGTTGATGACGGAGGCCGAGTTCTTGAGATTGGCGGCGAAATCAACCCAGTTGTCGTAGGGCTTCAGGAATGTAGATCCGCTTGCCGCATACAATTGTGCTCGGGCGTCGTTGAGTGAAGGTACGCCGGTGTCGCGGCCGCGAGCAATGTTGATCGCGCCGAGATCAAGCGGCAGCCCGAGCAGGTTATTGCGCAGGGAGCTGACGATGAATTCGTCGATTTCATTGCCGTGCTCTACGACCATGCCTCGCACGATCGCGCCAGCAGCCTGATCTGCACTGATCGTGCTGTTGAGATCAAAAGCGACCGGATTGAGGAAGGCCTCGATAAGATCGAGCTCGGGTTCGGTCGCTGCTGTTTCCGTACCATCTGCATTCAGGAAAACGCGCGGCATCCCGTCGGTCAACATGGAATGCCCGAAGCGGTACACCGTATGGGCAAACTCAGCGAAGATCGACGGATTGACGTCTGTGACCGAATTGAAAACAAAGACGTCGATCGCGGGCTGAATCTTACGCGCGAACTCTTCGAAGACAAGGTGCTGATACTGCATTTCTGTGGCGAACCGGGCTGCCTGGAACATGCGCTCGCCGTCCCAGTTCAGTCCTTGCGCATAAGCGAGCTGATCAATCGCCGGAAGGTTTTCAAAGCCGGCTGGAAGGCCGCTGATATCCGTTGCCAGCCATTCGTTGATGAAGGCGACATCGCCGCTTTGCAGGATCGTCAGTTTCTGGGAATCGACCTGACGATTGTGCTCGGAGTGGAAAATGTGATGAACAGCAGTCAGTCCGATGTTCTCGTTACCGCGTCCATCACCCGTAATGAAATGACGCTCCAGCAACTCGTTGTCATAGACACCGGATGCAAGAGGCCCACTGTTGACAACATCATCTGTGTCCGCAGTTTTCAGCGCACCCGTTTGGCTGTTGAAGGGGTTGGCGTTGTGCGCGATGTCGTCCAGGAAGGCATGGCCGGTGCGCAGCGCCAGCGACGCGAATGTGTTGACAGGTGCCGAGGGTGTACCTGAAACGACGGCATCGTCGGCAGTGTTTGGAATACCGTCTGCACCGATACCCGTTACAACCTGCGCATAGCCCGTCAAAGGATGGGGAATGAAATTGCCATATTGGTCGGTGCGGATCAAAGGCAGGTTGACGACGTCAGCATCACTTAACTGGATGCCGAGGAATTGCAGGGCGTTGGCCTTGATGTCCGCCCATGTCGGAAGGCCACCATGTGTTCCGGCGGGAGAACCGGCTGGGGGCGGGCCATCAAGCAAACGGCCTGTCGCGACAGTGATGCCTCCGATCGTTGCGTATTCACGAAGGAAAACCTGATGGGATGGATGTGAGGTGTAGGTCTGGTTTTGGTCCACGAACGGAGTCGTGGTGTTGCGGGCTTCGTGATGTGTGTCATCAGCCGTTCCAAGTACACCGTCTGCACCGGGGCCATCAACAGGGTCTGCTCTGGTGATAACCATGAAGCGCAAGCTTGGGGGCAAGTCGTCGGCTGTTCCAGGAAGCCCGTCAGTGCCGAGCACCAATGGATCGTCGCTCTGTAGCGGGATGAATACCGAGCCGTTGTTGCCCTTGCTGATCAGGTCAAGACCATGGTCGAAGAACTGGCCAAAAAATGTCATCCACGCATTGAACGGGGCCGAGAGGCCTTCGTCAGGTGCAATGTTCGGGATTGAAGCAAGGTCGTTATTGGTGAGGTACACACCGTTAGTGCCAAGAGGTTGTCCGGGTGCCACGGGCACCATGCCGGGGTTGGCCTCTTCCCATGCCGCTACCGCCAGAGGATTGTTGAACCAGGCTGATACAGCAGCCGGGTTGTTGATACTCATATCGGAAATCAGGTTCGAGATGATGCGCGGGTCTGCGTCCGCGACGTTGCCTGTATGACCGCCATTTGATGGGGAAGGCGTGCCGACGACGCTGTAATCGGTGTTCGTCACGACAGCGGGGCCTCCAAGCGACATCGTGTCGCCATCGGCATCGTTGCGGAAATTCGGGTCAAGCGCGCGGGGCATGGCCTGATCGGCAGCCCCCCAGAGCTCGCGGCCCGCCACGATATTGTTGTAGGTGCCGTCAACGGTACGAAGGCCGACCGGCACATGCGGGTCGGGGATGGCCCGAGGCGTTGCCGGGTTGCCAAGGTAGACGCCTGTAACGACATCATATTGCGACCGGTCGGAAATCACTGTTCCATCAGGGTTGAGACGGATTTCAGTGAGCGGAACGCCAGAGGCATGGACTTCCGCGACCTTGATCTGATGAAGAACAAACGCCAGGTCAGCCTGGTTCAGTGTAAAAGCAGCCATTTTCCCCTCCGAAGCGCTTAAGCGCAAAACGCCGTTACATGGATGGAGGCTTCGAGCGTTCTTGATTGGTCACCAGGCACAATCGCAATCTCCACGTTTTCGCCCGAAAGGAGATTCCCTAGCCTTCATGATCTTAGGTTGCAGGAAACGCTTGCGTAAGAACACTTCACATGGTCCAGTTGTTTAAGGATCCTTGGTCGCAGCAGTTCATCAGACCTTGGTCTGACGGTCGTCAGCCCAAGGTTGATGTGGTCTTGCGGAATTGGAATTGGCAAATTAAATTGCTGAATTAATTGTATAATTGTATAAAAATATCCGCACCTGAATCTTGGTAAATATCAAATCCGGGATGCGGTTCTGTTTCTGATAAGTGCGAATTCGACGAGGTTTGTGCATAAAACATCAGCGGGTTGGGACATGAAACATTCACCGTTTGACGACACTGGTGTTGACGCAAAATCGCGCAATGGATCGCTCGGAAAATGGAGATCGTTCTTGCGACGTTTGACAGACTGGTTCCGGGATCTGCATCTTTCGACACAATTCATGATCCTGATGTCACCGATCGTGATTGTGTTGATGTCGTGCCTTACGTTCTGGGCTGCCGATCGGGTTGAACGCGCCATGCTCGCTGGAGCTGGCGGGGTTGGAGCTCTTTATCTCGAAACCTTTGTTTCTCCCCTTATCAAGGAGGCTGATCTCCACAAGGACACGATTGACCCTGTCCTGGTCTCGCACCTCGAAAACCTGCTCGGCACAGGGCCTATCGGTCAGCACGTTCGCACGATCAAACTTTGGCGGGCCGATGGCAGTATATTCTATGCGACAAACGATCAAAAAATCGACCATCCAAGAGTGTTCGATGAGTTGAGGTCGGCCTTGTCAGGTGAGATCGTTGTATCCCGTACGGAGGTGGAGAAACATGTTTATACCGGCGAGGAAAAGCAGAACCTTCTGTTAGAGGTCTACGCGCCCCTTCTTCGTGACGGGAATGGCAAGGTCATTCTCGTTGGAGAGTTTTACGAAGAACCGAATTATTTGATCGCTGAGCTTCGCTCTGCGCGGCGCGGAACATTCCTGATTGTGGCCGGCGTGGCTTTGCCAATGCTTGGATTGTTGTATCTCATGGCACTAACAGCAAGCCGGCTGATTGCCCGGCAAAAGCGAGCGATCGAGGCGAACCTCCTGAACGCCCTTGATCTGTGGGAGCAAAACGACAAGCTGAGGAAAGCAGCAGACTATGCCAGACTCGAAGCCGGCAAGCTGAATGAGAAGATACTCGACCAGATTGGCAACGATCTGCATGATGGCCCAGTGCAGGTTCTCACCCTTATAAGTCTTCGCCTGAGCGATATGATTGCAGAGCAGCGCTTAAGCGGAAGGAAGGTCAACCCTGATCTTGAAAAGCTGCTGAATTTCGTCTCAGGCGTTCTTGCGGATCTGCGGAAAATCTCGGCCGGCCTCTCATTGCCTGAACTTGACGAACTCAGCTTAAGTGAAACAATAAAGCTCGCCGTGGCGCGCTACAGGGATCTCACAGCGTTTCCCGTTGAAATGGACGGCCTGATACCGCACGAGATGTACAAACCCCACCTGAATGTCTGCGTCTATCGCTTTATTCAGGAAGGGTTGATGAATGCATTCCGACACGCAGCCAATAACAGGCAGAGGGTCCGATACCGCATCCACGACAACAAACTCATCATCGTGGTGGCTGATGTGGGGGAGCGTGTTGTGCGTCCAGACCAAAACGCTGCAGCCCGAGTGAAGCTTGGTTTGACCAGTCAGAAGCGGCGCGTAAGGTCATTTGGCGGGAAAATGCGGATATTCAGGCGCGCGGCGGGAACCATCATCGTCGCAGTTTTGCCCATCAATCAGCTTTCGTCGGACGAGATGATCTAGCGGCCGTCTGGCGCAGAAGCTGTGGAGATTTTGGACGTCATCCTAGTTGAAGAGATCGGGTGGCCCACCAATTTTTTGTGCGGCGAGAACGGCCTCGACACGATTTCGTACGTCGAGCTTCTGCATCAGGATCGTCATGTAATGTTTGACCGTTTTTTCGCTTATGTCGAGACTTCTGGCTATTTCACGATTTGTCTGCCCTCTCATGAGGTAGGAGACAATCTGTTCTTCGCGAACGCTTAAGCGTTTCTGCTGTATAGCTCTTTGTCTCGCCTCTGCCGCCTTCATCGACATGATGACCCTCGTTGCGAAGCCTGGCGTCATATATGTCTCGCCGTTGTGCGCGGCAATAATTGCGTCGTGAAGGTCTGTCGAACTGCTTCCTTTAAGGACGTAGCCGGAAACGCCACAATTGAGAGCCTTGATCGCTGTCTCGATACTGGAGGTCGCCGTGAAGATTACGACCTTGGTTCCCGGCATTGTCTGGACAATCACCTCAATCGCCGCCATCGAGTCGCCGGGCATGCTGAGATCAACGACGATGACGTCAGGCGAAAGTTGTTCAGTGATTTTGATTGCGTCTACAGCGTTGTGGCCCTGGCCAACAATTTTGAGATCTTTTTTGTTCGAGTAAAGACTTACAAGTCCTTCAAGAAGAATAGGGTGATCGTCCACAAACGCGACGGATACAGGTACGCTGACAGGTGATGACATTGATGCCGCCTCACACTTATTTTGACTGAGAAGATACCACAATAGAATCGGTGTAAACAACTCGCTATAAGTGAATATATTTACGTAAAAGCGAGGCTAAAGTATTACAGCAGGATTAATCATTTCGTGTTATTTGGTGGCTGCGGAATTACGTGTCAGCGCGCGCGACATTTCCTGATGGTGCGGTTTGGCGTGAAGTTCGAGAACCTGCTATATGAAGATCGAAGCGGTCTTCGCTTGGGCGCCGAGAAGCGGACGGAGAAGTGTGCGTCGTTGGCCGTGGCACGCCTGATTGCCGCAGCGCCGAAGGCGGCCATTCCTTACTCGGCGTAGCATTTTCCGGGGGGCGGCCGCCAGCAGTGCGGACTGAGCCGCTGTTCGTCTAATCGTCCAGACTCTTAAGAACTTGTTGGTAGAACGCGCCTTGTGCATTCTCAGCAGTAGACCTTACGACCCATTCCCAATCCAAATTCAGTTTTCCTGCCGGGACCATTTGCTGCGCGATTTCAGCCGGTGTAGTTTCGTTACTGATTCCGTTCTCCCAGTCGTGAAAGGCTGATGAGTATCGAACGACCGCTCCGCTGATCGGCAAATCGAGCAACCCTCCCTCGGCAAAAAAAATCAACCCGTCGCCCATTTCTTCGCCGATGATTTTGAGTCGACATCCCAAACGATGTTTGAGGATGGCTACAAATACTATCGCTGCGGAAAACGTGAATTTGTCGACAAGCACAACAACCTGCCTGCTTGCGTGTAAAGAGATGGCGTCGATCAAGGGCATCGTTTGAAGGAAGTCGCCACCGGTGTTTCCGCGAACGTCAATCAAGAGTTTTTTGTTCGGGCAGGTGCTTACACGCTCGGCTGCACCGGAGATGGCTTTCGGCAGAGCACTTTCACTTGGATCGAAGAAACTTGGCAATGATATTGAAAGCCCAAGCCCCTGCCAGTCCTTGATCTCCACAAATCTCTCGGGCCTCCAGGCCGGATCAGCCTTGCCATGCTCGTTTCTCGGATAGAGCATCGGTGCAGGAACCGTATGCCCATTCTCCACTTTCAAATCGGTTATCTGCCCATTCTCGTCTTTCACGCGATATTCAGTCGTATTCTCTTTCGAAGAAAACCCGAGGTGGGCCAATGCATACGGCCATGCCAGAAGAATCGGTCCAATGACCCGTTTCCTCTGGCGCGTTCCCGCCAGAAATTTCTCTGCGGCGGCTGCAATCTGGCCCAAAGGTGTGCCGTTGACTGCTATCAGCTCTCCTCTTGGCGCAGTTGTTTCCAGTGCGGTGTCAGTTAACTGCACCACCGTTCCGACATTCACAAACCTCAGCGGGAGCACTGAGATGGAATCGTTCGGGATCAGCCGTGTGTGTCCGTTGTCGGGAAGTGCGAGCAAGCGCATCGCGGAAAACAGAAAGGCCTCTTTGGAGCCCTCCAAAGCGTATCGTCGAGTGTCACGAATGCAGCTGTCTATCGTCGCCTGTTCGATCCGCCGAAAGCTGGGATCGGTTGGCAGGACAGTTTCCAGAATTTTCTCGAGGTCTTGCGTCAGGGACATGATTTACGGTGCGCATAGTTGCTCGTCGATGTCCAGATTGGGCCGCGAGGTGCCATCCGCTTAGCGCAAATTCAGTCCGTATTCCCGACCGTCAAAACAGTCGGCAGCCATCGAGGCATGGTTCTTCGGTCCCGTAATTATTTAGACAAGGCAGGTATTATGGTTCACGATTGACGGTTTACAATGTTCTGTCATTGCGGCTAAATCCCCCTATGAGTACGCGACACAACACCACTGTCAATAATAACGGCCCCTCCGGGGTCGTGGATGGTGCGCGCGCGGTTTAGCGTAGCTCATTAATCACCACAGCCCTGCCGGTTTCGGAAGGGCTGTAGGTTTGGCTTCTCCGTATCGGTTTTCCTGGAGAAAGTCATGTCTCACTCCTTCGTTTCGCACGAGTGCCCGATTTCAGAACTGCCCCTTAGCATTGGGCAGCGTGTCAAGCTGCACGGATTCGTCGACACAATTCGCGATCAAAAACACATGCGTTTCATCATCCTGCGTGATGGAACAGGCAAGGTTCAGCTTACTCAGAACAAGGACAATAAAGCTCTCGCCTCAGCACTCGATACTCTGACACCCGAAAGTGCACTCATGGCCACCGGCACGGTCGTTGCTGCCCCGGCAGTAAAACTCGGTGGCCTGGAAGTCATACTCGACGGCGCTGAGGTGTGCGGGCTGGCCGACAGCCTTATACCCATAGCGCGCGATTCCGGCCTCGAAAAATGGCTGGACCACCGGCAGGTAAGTTTGCGCTATCCGGAGCAACAACTGGTCTTTGCTGTACAGACGACCTTGGAAGAGGCGATGCGCGAGTTCTGGAAGCAGTACGGTTTCCGTGAGATTCACTCGCCCAAGCTGATGGGGACTGCAAGCGAGTCAGGAGCTGAAGTTTTCTCTGTCAAATACTTCGACACCACGGCCTTCCTCGCGCAGTCGCCGCAATTCTACAAGCAATTGGCTATCGCCGGCGGCATGGAGAAGGTATTTGAGATCGGTCCGGTCTTCCGTGCCGAACCCTCCTTCACATCGCGGCACGAAACCGAGTTCACCTCCATCGACATGGAGATCAGCTGGATTAAAGACCACCATGAACTGATGGACTTTGAACAACAATGGCTGGCTCATTCCATCCGGGCGGTCGCGGAGGTTCATGGGCCTGCTATCGAGGCTCATTTCGGCGTGAAGGTCGCTCCACCTACGTTACCGTTTCCACAGGTGACTTTTGCCCAAGCCCGCGAAATCCTCAGCCAGCTCGGTCACGTGCTGACGCGACAGGACGACCTTGATACTGAAGGTGAGCGAATCCTCTGCGAACATATTGCGGCACAAACGGGGCATGAGTTCTTGTTTATAACCGACTACCCGGCGAGCAGCCGGGCCTTCTATCATATGCGCCATGAGGGTTGCCCTGACATTACGAAGGGCTTCGATCTCCTCTGGCGTGGCCTTGAAATCACGACTGGTGCGCAACGGGAGCATCGCCGCGAGCGCCTTGTTGCGCAGGCAGAGCAACGCGGATTGAAGCTGGACGGCCTATCCGACTATTTTGATTTCTTTCGGTTTGGCTGCCCGCCCCACGGAGGTATGGGGGTGGGGCTTGGTCGCATCATGATGCGCCTTCTCAACGCCGCCAGCATAAGGGAGGTCACATTGCTCAGCCGGACACCGAAGCGGCTGCGGCCCTGAGTGACCGCTACATGTACCAGACGGCGCGCGCTGATCGCGCGTCGTCTTCCGCTGCTTTACAACCCATAAGTCCGTTTTATGCAAATTACCGCCATCCGCTTCGCGCCCACAGGGGGCGTTCGCTTTAGCGGCCACGTCCGATACGGGGCCGGAAGCGGATTGTCCGGTTTATAGGCGCCATGTGGGAATAGCCGCCACAGTTTGGCGGCTCGCCTCGTCTAACAATTGACATTGGTTCTAACGTAGCAATCCCGAAACTTGCGGCCCTCCATCCAGAAAAACGAGCACTCGCTTCCCAGGTCATGAAGATGATGAACCATTGTCCCGCACGCGACTTCCATCACAGCGCTAACGGCAAGCCCGCGCTGTGATGAAAGACAGTGTCTCAAACCGCCGAGAACTTCTGAACGGCGGTGACGTCGAAATAGTCCCGCCACTCGACGATCTTGTCCCCTTCAAGCTCAAAAATTCCCATAATCATCACGCGCCCAATTTCACTGCCATCGGCACGCTCGAACCGGTCGAGCCTTTCCGTGAGAACGCGGGATCCATCGGCAGCAATCGCGAGCATATCGATATGGACCGTGGAGATTCCGATCGACGTCTCCAGCTCATCTATCATCGCAATGGCCTCGTCAGCGCCCGTCGTGACTGAAACGCCTTCATTGATCCAGCGCGTACTGGGTGTGAACCAGCGGCGGACGGCTGGCCTTCCGCCGTCTTCAACGAAAGCGGCGCAAAAAGTAGAAACGGTTTCGATTGGGGTGGGCATGCAAGTTTCTCCTGGACCATCAGACGCCTCAATGGCTCTGTCTTGGGACCGATGATAGGACTTGAACCCTAAGGCCACGATGCCGGAACTTCGGTCACTCTTGCCTGATCTTCCGGAATTCTTGATAGAACTGGGCAATCGGGTTAGGGTGGTTTGATGAGCGAACTCGACACAATCCGCGCCGTCGCAATGCGCCATGCTGGCCGTCCTAATCTTAAATTGCCGAGACTGTTCGTTTACACTCTTGATCATACGACCGAGGTCGATCCGCTGATCTACGATCCTGCGGCATCGTTGGTGATCCAGGGCACGCAGCGCATGTTTATCGGCGACAAGATGTTCGAGTATGGACCCGGCCAAAGCTTGATTGTCGCGGCCGAGATTGCCGCGTTGGGTCAAGTTTGCGAAGCGTCGCCAGACAGACCGTTTGTCGCAATCGGCTTGTATCTGGACGCGCCATTGCTGTCTGACCTCGTTCTTGAGATGGCAGCGATACCAGAGCTGCCGATCGAATCGGGGTATGGCCTCAGCACCGCAAGTACGTCGCTTCTCGGTGCTTGGGGAAGATTGGTGGAGCTCCTTGATCGACCGACCGAAATTCCGGTCATGGCGCAGCCATTGGAGCACGCACTGATGTTTCGGCTGTTAATGGGGCCGCATGGCGGCCTGCTTCGGCAGATTGCCGGGGCTGACTCGCGCCTGATGCACATTCGAAAGGCCATGGCCTGGATACGCGACCATCACACCGAGCGTCTCGATTTCAGGGCGGTCGCGGCGCTTGCAGGCATGAGCGTATCCGTCTTTTACGACCGTTTCAAAGCCGTCGCAGCGGTCAGTCCGTTACAGTATCAAAAGTATATCCGGCTCCACGAAGCCCGGAGGCGCATGATCGCAGGGCAGATGCGTGCATCAGAGGTGGGATTTGCGGTCGGCTATGAAAGCGCTTCGCAATTCAGCCGTGAGTACAAGCGTCTCTTTGGAGCGCCGCCGGGTCAAGACAGCAATAGAGTGAAAGCGAGCCTCGCGAACAACCATCAGCCACAATCGTTTGGTGCTCGACCAGGTGTTTTGTGAGTATTGTGTATGAACACGAGGTCACCACCGACCGTTACGGCCATGCTCGTTCGCTCGCGAACGGACTTCTTCACAACCCTGGTGCATCAGGGCCACCCGTTCGCTTAGTGCTGGTCTCAGCGTGACGGCAAAAATTTACAAAATCCAGGAGGGTTCCGCTGACCGTCTGCTCCTCGCTGGCGCCTCGGCATCCCTGTCCGACAATGTCGTCAGGACCCGTTAATTGTGGACTTTGACAGAAATGCACATTTAGCATTCACGTCACCTGATCTGCGCAAGACAAACCTAACCAGCGATATCTTGGCCGATCGATTGTCTTAAATTACGGATATCGCGGACGGGCGGCGCTCCGAACTGACGCAAATACTCACGGCTGAATTGCGAAGCGCTTTCATAGCCGACCGCATAGGCGACGTCGGAGGCAGTACGGTCGCCGGCGAGTAGCAAATGACGCGCTTCCTGAAGCCGCAGTTGCTTGTGATACTGGATAGGGCTTAGCCCTGTCAGCGCGACAAAGTGGCGGTGCAAGCTGGCGCGGCTCATGCCAGCGGCTTCACACAGCGCCTCAATCCGGAACTGCGTATTGACGTGGTCGCGTATCCATTCAACTGCGCGGCGGATACGACCGAGCGCACCTTCTGGGCGGGCAATGCTACGCAACAGTCGTCCCTGCGGACCTTGCAAGAGACGATACAGCAATTCGCGCTCCGCCATCGGTGCTAGCGCGGGAATGTCTGCTGGTGTGTCGAGTAGCGCCAGCAGCCGATTAAGCGTGTCGCGCAGCGCAGGCGTCATTGGATTGATCGCGATGCCACTACCTGGCATTTCCGCTTCACGCGTGACCGGCATCGTCGAGGCGACCTCGGCGAGAAGCGCCGGATCAAGGACCAGTGAGATCGCCACATAAGGATTGCCGTCGTCAGCGTTATGGATCTGCCCGCTCAAGGGAAGATCAAGTGCACTGACCAGGTACCGAGATGAGTCGTAGCGGAGCAGGTCGTCGTGGATCGCGACGTCCTTCGAACCCTGCAAGATGAAGCAGATCATCGAGCGGTATAGGCACGGCGACGTACCGGAAGTCACCTGTCCAACACTGATTTCCAGGCGCGGGATTGGTGTCTGGGTGATGCCGACCCGCCCGTGGCGGAGTGCGAGATCGCGATGCGGCTGAAGATTATCGGTCATGCCCATGAGTATGACACGTCTCCTCACCTCTGCAAGAGCCTGAGACAATCAGGCAAGACTCTGAGAGCATCAGGCGGCGTTTGGACTGCAAAGTTCCGCTAGATGGTCTGCAGCGGAGGGTCCCTCACAGGCCAACCCTTCAGAAGATTAGGCCATAAGGAGCCAGAGCTATGTCTCAGAAGATCGTACTCATTACTGGAGCCAGCCGCGGTCTCGGCCGCAGCATGGCGCTGCATGTAGCTAAGCGTGGTGTGGGCGTGATCGGCACCTACAGGAACAGCACCGCCGAGGCTCATGCACTCGTCAGCGAGATCGAAGCAATGGGCGGCAACGCTGCAATGCTGGCGCTCGACATCACCGATGCCGCAAGCTTCGCGGCCTTTGCCGAGAACGTCGCCGACACCCTGAAGACGACGTTCGGAGCTGCGCGTTTGGACTACCTGGTGAACAACGCAGGCGAAGGCGTCTATACCATGGTTGCCGACGCGACCGAGGTGCAGTTCGACCAGATGGTCGACATGCACCTAAGGGGTCCAGTGTTCCTGACGCAGAAGCTGCTGCCGCTACTCAATGACGGCGGGCGCGTACTGAACGTCTCAACCGCATTTGTTCGCACGACGATGGCGGGTTATGGCCTCTATGCGGCTGCCAAGTCGGCGATGCAGACACTCACCAAATTCATGGCAGTTGAACTCGGCGCGCGCCAGATCCGCGTCAACGCCATCGCTCCCGGCGCAATCGCAACGGATTTCGGCGGAGGTGGGGTGCGTGATGACGCGTACATCAACGCCCATGTTGCTGGCACCATTGCACTAGGCCGCGTCGGCGAGTCCGGTGACATTGGCGCCGCGGTAGCTGCAATCCTGTCCGACGATCTGGGCTGGGCAAACGGCACGACGTTCGATGTGTCGGGCGGGCAATCGATCTGACGCAGCACTGAGCGGAGACCTGTCATGACAGACACAAACCTCACCCTTATCAGCCATCCCCTTTGCCCATTCGTCCAGCGCGCGGTGATCCTGCTGCTGGAGAAGGGGGTCGCCTTCGAGCGGATCGATGTTGCCCTGTCGGCAAAACCGGACTGGTTCCTGGCCCTATCGCCGACCGGCAAGGTGCCGGTACTGAAGATTAGACAGCGCAACGGCGAGGATGCAATCCTCTTCGAAAGCGTAGCGATCTGCGAATATCTAAACGAGACCCAAGGTGGCGCAGCTATGTATCCCGGCGGGGCGCTGTTGCGGGCGCGACACCGCGCATGGATCGAATTTGCCACGCAGGCCATGACGGAGGGCTGGCAGTTCCTACATGCCAAAGATGCGGCGACCGCAGATGCCAAACGCGTGGCATTCAGTGATCGCCTGGCAAAGCTTGAGGCGGAATTGGCTGACGGCCCCTATTTCGCTGGGGCAGACTTCGGGCTGGTAGATGCCGTTTACGCGCCACTATTCCGCTATTTCGAGATCATCGACCCGGCCGTATCAGATCCCATCTTCGACGGCTTGCCGCGGTTAACGGCGTGGCGTTCCGCACTCGCTGAACGACCAAGCGTCAGGAATGCCGTCGTCGAAACCTATCCCGAACTCTTCCGCGAACATTTGCGCCTGCAGGGCGCGATCATTGCGGCTTAATCCACATGCGACCGACAGGACCGATCTCATGACAGAACCATCCAAGAGGGCGCTCATTCTCATCGAATATGTCAACGACTGGCTGTCGCCGACCGGCGGCATCTATCCCTCATTCCAGGATCGCGAACAGGTCGATACAGCGATTGCCAATTCGAAGGTCATCCTGGCGAAAGCCCGCAGTCGCGGCATGCATGTGATTCACGCCTCACTAAAATTCGAGCCGACCTTCAAAGTGCTCGGCGAAGGCAAGTACGGCCTGCGCAAGATGATGCGCGATTACGGCTCATTCCTGGGCGAGCAGGCAGAGTTCTTCCCGGGCTTCGAACCCGCCGAAGAGGAATTCGTCGTACGCGAGCGCGGCGGTGGCAGCAGCGTTTTCGTGGGCACAACGCTCGACAGCTATCTTCGCAACAACAGGATCTTCGAAATCTACCTCGCCGGCTTCTCGCAACGCCAATGTGTCGAATCCTCGATGCGCAACGCGCACGATCTTGGCTATCACACGAACGTCGTCTACGACGCTTCGGCTGGCTACACCCGCAAGCAGCAGGACGATTTTGTGACTGAGATTGCGCCCTTCTACGCCAATGCCATCACCACGCAGGACTTCGTGGCACAGGCGTAGCAGCCGAACAAACTTCGGAAGTTCAGCCAATTTCTCGACGTCAGCAATATCCCGCAAGTCGCGTGTCAGGATCGAGGTGAGATAAGATCGCGCCCAATCCTGGCACCGGCGCTCACTCTCGCGGCTAAGGGCTTCGGGGAACCCGCCGAGCAAAACCAACTGAACCAGATCGTCGCCAACAACTGCATTCGGCTGATTTTTCAGCTTTCCTTCAAACAATCCTTCAAGAAAGCTCGGGGAACTCCCGGCGATCTCGGCCCTCGCCAAAGGAAGCATTTGGATAGTTTCCATGCGTCCTGCCAAGCTATCAGCGACTTTCGGCAGCGTCAGCACATTGGCCGACCCGGTCAGGAGAAACCGACCGGGACGGTAGTCTTCATCAACAGACTTCTTGATAGCCAATAGAAGGTCCGGCGCTCGCTGCACCTCATCGATGATGGCTTGATCGAGACCTTGGATAAAACCGACTGGATCATTCCTGGCGGCTTCCAGTACCGTCTGATTGTCGAGCGTTATGTAGGTGCGTTCCGAAGTGCCCATCTTCTTGACAAGCGTTGTTTGCCTGCCCGGCGTGGTCCAATTATCAAAACGACGGGCGTATCGGACAGCGCCTCATCTGCCCGCCGCTCTACAAACCGCCCAAACATTCAGCACTCCGAATCTCCGCTGATCGGGACCATCGTATTCGGCTATTTGGAAGTCAATATCCGGCAGATTGGAAGTTAAGTGGCCGATATTTGCGACGAGAAATGCAGGGGAGGACGGATCCACGATACGGAAATTCCGGAAAACATGCCGACAATACCCGTAGACGGCTTAGGCCGGCGCTTTTGCACCGCCGGCCACTGTCCGCAATGCTCTTAGGCGTAAAAATTGGCACCGCCCGATGCGATCGCTTTTCGCACCGTTTCCAAAACTTTATCTGCGGTGCAATCCGGGCTGAGCGTGCGACCTCGTGCCAGGTCCGCGATGGCGAGTTCACAAGTCTCTTTATCAATTCTCAATGTATGGAATGTCTCTTTCCATTCACCATAAACTTTCTCTGCCACATCCATTGCTGTAAGAATTCTTGTCATCAATATTTCTCGTAGGTTTAAAACTGCACAAGGTCTCATCTCGTCACCGCCTTGCGACCAAAGTGGCAACTTACAGTGAGTATACATCGGAGAACTATAAGATTTTCCCACGCGCGCCATTAGACTTTTAGCTTCAGGCGTCCGATCTCCAGAGCCTTCAAACCTGTTGCCCTACACCATAGGATTCCGATCCAGCTTCGCCCGATATACCGGATGACGGTGCGACACGATCGCGTCAACCAGTGCCGGCGGCTTCGAACCTGTCAGCAGCAGCATCTTGCCGGTCTTCATTTCCAGGATCTGATCGGCGGTCATGAGCTTCTGGCGCTGCTCAGCGGTTGAGGTCTTACGGGCCTCGCCGAACTTCGCGGTCGACTGCCTGGTGCGGGTCAGCACTGTCTGATCACCAAGAGCGTTCGCGGCCCAATTGGCGGTTTCGAACTCCGCTCTGCCGAGGCCGAAAATGCGGGTGGTGACGCAGGAGCCGAGAATGCTGGCGGTGTCGCCCTTGCCGTAGACGCTTTCGATCTGGCCCTTGTCCTGGGTAATGAACAGTGCCTCGATGCCGCAGCCGGCGGCGACGTTGGCGATGTTGATCAGCTTTTCCATTCTGCCGAGACGAACAAACTCGTCCAAGACCAGCAGCACGTTCCTTTTCGGCTTCTTCGCGCCTTCGAGGCGTACGGCCATGCCGAGAATGATGTTTGTCAGCAATCGGAGAAAGACGGCCTGGGCTTCTACCTGGTCGAGTGGCACGACCATGAAGAGGTCGGCGCGGCCCTCGAACAGGTTTCCGAGCGAGCATGTCGAGGTGCTGAGAAAGGCGCGCAATTCGTCGGAACGCGCCCAATCGAAAGCCTTCTTGATCGTCGTTTTGATCGCGCCGCGCTCGTTCTCGCCGGCTGCGAGGAAGGTGGCAGCGGCGGCAGCAGGGCGGGTGCCGAAGGTTTCCGGCGCTCCAGCCCATTCCGTCAGGGTCTTTTCAAAGCCTGCGGAAAACAGCAAGTCCATGACGGTGATCAGGTTGCGATCGGCTTCCGTGCGCCTTGTCATGACGACCTCGATCACGGCGGCAATCATGGATTTCGCCATTTCGGCAAAGTGCGCGCCGTTTCCGCTTTCCGGCCGAACAAGGCCTTCGGCAATGACTTCGATGTCGCGGACGGGGTGCGCTTGCCGGATATAGTCGAGCGGATTGAAGCTGTCCCTCGACGGCTCGATGACGCTGAAGGGATTGAGAACCACGACCTGACGCCCGAGCGATTGGCGATAGCGGCGGGTGACGGCGAAGTTTTCTCCCTTGATGTCGAGAACGGCGACCGGGCCGTCATGGTCGATGATGGCGGGAATGACGACGGACACGCCTTTTCCGGCGCGTGTGCCGGCGATGGCGACATGATGGCCTGCACGCCATCCGGTTTTCGGGTTGGGGCGGTAGCGCAGCATTGCACCGCCGGAGAGACCGAGCGGCAAGCCGCTGTCGTTGTGCCGGAGCTGGCGCAGCTCGTGGCGGTTCATCCACCGTGCGCGCCATGGGCCCTGTTTGGAAATGCGGCTCGATGATGCCGGGGCGGCAATCGAGATCGCTCGCAGAATGAGGAACAGCGGCACAGGCAGGCCAATGGCGAGGCTGGTTTGCACGCCAAGCTTTTGCACCTCAGTGAAGCGATCCCAGGTCGAAACCATGCCTCGAATGCTCTCGATTCCGGAATAGCCGGCATTTCGCCAAGCCTTGAAGCTGTCGAGCAGGACGCCGGCCGCAATGGTCGGGTCGGTAAGGGCGAGAGCAGACGCGGCAAGGAGGGCAGCCCCCACAGCCAAGCCCGACGCGCTACGGACGCGGCCCTGGGTGTCTCCTGCCAAGGTTAGCAGCGCAAACCCAAGAAACATGACGAGGATCGCGGCGCGCGCGTTCTGGTAGATGGGTGGCCAGAACAAGGGCGTTGTTTCCATCAGCAGGAAACCTGCCGCAACCACGGCAATGGAAAGGGCATAGCGATAGGGCTGAATGATCAAATTCATGAATCGAAACTCCAGAAGGAAATAAGGGTCAGTTGCGACCGTGACCGGGCGCGATCGGTCGGCCTGTCACGTCTGCTGCGCGACCGCCTCCAGCATCGCTTCGGCTTGCTCCAGCAGGGCGAATGCTTCCATCAGCCCGGTTGAGGCCGTGCCGCTGGAAGGATTGCCGGAGGCGAGCCAGGCGTTCATGAAGGTAGCCTGTGACGCGATGAGCGATTTCAGCGATCCTTCCAAAGCCGCTTGCCGATTTTCGATCATGTCGGTCGAGCGTTTCTCCAGCGCCTCGAACTGCGCGGTTCCGTTCTGCAAGGCGTTCATCAACGTCTCGACGTAACCCAGCAATTCGCGTTCCAGCGGCGACAGGGTCTCGGGCATCGGTGGTCTGGTGGTTTCGGTCATCGGTCAATCTCCCTGGGCGATCTTCAGGCATGGGGTTTTGTCGGTCCCTGCCTGGCAGGTGATCAGTTGAAGGCGGTTGACGTCCCAGGTGAGGACTTTGCCGCTGCCGGTCTGGTTGATCTGCAAGCCCAATTGCCAAAGGCTGGCGCTCTGGGCGCGGTCGATCATCAGGCCCGCCCAAAACCAGCTCGCGGTGAAGCTCAACAGGATGATCAGAAAGGCCACCGCGCCCATGGTCAGGAAGAACGGCTGCACCATCGACCGAAGCCGGTTCACGTCCGCCTCGGTCGTCGTCAGTGCCTCGCTCAAGTGCTGTCGGTTCGCGTCCGTGAAGCTGCGGATATCGGTCTCGATTGTAGCTTGCGCGCGCTTCAAGGCTTCGCTCCAGTCGGTCTCGAAGCTCATCGGGAGCGATGGCGTCGAGCCGGCTTCCGGAGCGGCTGGGCTCGCCAGACGATCTTTCAAGCGCTCGCTCAAGGGTATTCTCTCGGGTCCAGTCTTCACGGAACAGGTCTCCTTTCAGGCGCCAGCGCTCGTCCGTCTCGGGATCGCGTACGGTGATGTAGTTTTTTCCGGTGCGCGGCAGGTCGAACCCCGCCGCCGTCAAAGCCTCGGTCATGCTCGGGCGGTCGCGGATGTCGCCGGTCTCGATGCGCTGGACGATCCAGTCGTGAATCAACTCACGGGCATCGCCACGCCTCACGCTCTCGATGAGGCTGACGGTCTCACGGGCGCGCTCCGGCGCCATTGGGTCATTCCAGCCGTGTTCCTTGTTCAGAACATCGCGCAGGGCGTCGTAGTGCTTCTGGTAGCCGGGCGGCGCAATGTTGAGGCTGCGCCCGCTCGCAAGCTCCATGCGTGGCGTCACGAAATGCAGCTCGACGCGGCCCTCGTGGGTATGGCGGACCCAAAGCATATCGCGCTGGTCGGCTTCGAGGCCGGCAAAGGCAAGGTTCTCGAAGGCGTCCATCACCTGCCGTTGCTGGGCAGGGCTCGGCCCGTCTTCAGCCGTGAAGGCGATGACGCCGGCCCGATAGGTCCACTGGTGTGGACAGGCGTCGATCAGCGCGCGCATGCGGTCGGCATCGCCGCGCAGCACTTCCGGCAGGGGCTCGCGGGCAAACAGCATGATCTCGCCGCGCTCGTCGCGGATCGCGTTGCGGTTCTGGTCGTAAGCGACGACGTCGCGCTCGACCAGGTAGTCAACCGGTCCCGATCCGCCGCCCTGGCCGTTTCGGAAAAACTTGATCAGCACGGCGCGTCATCCTTGGCCGTGAACTGCTCAAGGGTTTCCGATAGCGCCCGCTCGATGGCGACCAGGCGCGTGGCAACCGTGATTGCGTCGATGGCGGACACCTGGCCCTGAACCTGGGCCGCGTTCAGCCATCGCGCGATCTGGTTGAGGTTGCCGCCGATCCGGGCGACGGCGCGCACCAGCTCCGGGTCCACCTTCGGAACCGGACGGCGGCGGCGCGCCTCGGTGAGGCCGAGCGCTTCCCGCATCAGCGTGGCGAAGGGCAGACCGGCCCGCGCAGCGCGGGCGGTCAGCGCCTGCTTTTCCGATGCGGTGCAGCGGAAAACCACGACGGCATTGAGTTCGCCTTTGGGCGATCGCCGCGTGCTCTTGGTGGGGGTTGAAGGGGAGGCCTGCCTCCCCTCACAAGGCTCCCTGTCAGAAGGCTCGCCGTATGACAGGGGTCGCCTTGCTCCCTTCAAATCGCCGTCCGTCATGACGCCCTCGGAAGGTCGGTTTGTCGGGGAGTTTCGGTGGCAATGTGGTCACGGCGGCGGCTGAAGAAAGCGATCCAGTCCAGGGCACCTGGGCTCGTCTCGTCCGGTGGCCAATATCCCGGCAAGGCATAACCTGGCTTGCCGGTTTTCACGGTTCGCAAGCCCAGGGTTTCGATAGATGGAAGCCCGTGACGGCGTAGCCAGGCGCACCACTGCTCGACCTGATCCGCCTTGGTCTCAGCCACGAAAACGAGCGGGACGGCTCGCCGCGTCTCGACGCGCAGCGGGGCGTAGTCGTGCGGGTTAGGTCTATTTATTTTTTCTTTCTCTGGGTTTGGTGGACATATTTGTCCCCCTTCGCCGGACACATCTGACCGCCTTTTCAGCCGAATTTGACCGCCTTTGTCAGGGTAAAGGGTGACAACTTTGTCCGTCTTTTCCCGGGCGTCCGATGCGCGTAAAATCGATGGTTCTGAGGGACGATATTCCGTGTTGTACCCGACGCCATTTCCGCGCTGGATGTCGAACCATCCTTTGACCTCAGGTTCATGGACGGCGCGCTGAATAGTCTTGACGCTCTTGCCGGTCGCGTCGGCAATCGTTTGATAGGACGGCCATGGGGCATCGATACCATCGGGCAGAATGATCTCCGTGTGAACGACACCGGTCTTTGCGATGAAGTCATGGATAATGCCGTCACGCTGGTTGAGGATTTTGCTGGCGGTGCGATAGGCGATGGCGGCGACGGCACTTTTGCCGGCACTGCGGCCGACCGGTTTTACACTGCAATGATAGATCGCCATGCCGGTCTCCCGATAAAACGCGCCGGCAGAAAAACCCGATTCCGCCCCGTCCCGGCCGCGGGTCACCGGAAACAACCGGACGTCAGCCCTTGGATGTCTTGCCTGCCGCCAGGGCGGCAACTCGTAAGTGCGCCCTTGTCGAATTCAGTCTAGCGGGACGGGGGATGGCTGGCTCTATGGTGAATTCACCAGAATGCCCTGCAAAACGATCCTCGCTACCATCGGCCCTGTGACACCGGGAGCAATGGAGATGGTGATGGATGCGGTCAGGTTCGCGAGGTCGAGGGCAAGATCAGGTGCCAACGCGGAATATCCAAACTCAGGCAGCGTCACGGGCGGGCATGGCCCAAGGCTGGCGGTGCTGATCGATGGTGACAATGTCTCGCCGGAAATCGTGGACGGGCTGTTCGGCGTGATCGCGATGCTGGGAGATGCAACGGTCCGGCGTCTCTATGGCGACTGGACACAGGCAACCATGAGGGGCTGGAAAAGCCGGCCTGGCGATCACGCCATCCAGCCGGTTCAGCAGTTTGCAAATTGTCCGGGAAAGAACGCCACCGATGGCGCCATGATCATCGATGCGATGGATCTTTTGCACCGGAACCGCCTCGACGGTTTCTGCATCGTCTCGAGTGATGGCGACTTTACCCGGCTGGCGGTACGCATCCGCGAAGAGGGGATCGCCGTGCACGGATTTGGTGGCCGGCAGACACCGTCTTCCTTCATTGCCGCCTGCAGCAGCTTTACCCGTTTCGACAGGCTGCGGCCGTCCAAAGAGATGCGGTGGCTCTCCGCCACAACAGCAGACGCAGAGCGAACCGCCGGCAGGGAAACAGATCTCTCCGCCCATGTCGCGCAGCAGATGCTGGCGATGATGGAAGAGGCCGTGTCTGCCAGTATCGAGGAGGACGGCTGGTCACCTCTGGCGAAGGTCGGTCTCTGGCTTGCCTTGCATGAGCCGGCGTTCAATCCGCGCCACTTCGGTTTTGCCGGACTTGGCGGTTTCGTTGAGGCCTGCCCTGCCATAAACGTCCGGCGCTGTGGCGAGGGCGGTCATCTGGTGAGGGTGAGGCTGATGGAGAACAAGGCCCCCACAGCTTGCGAGGTAACCCGTGATGGTGCGTAAACCGGTTGCCCGTCGCATCGAGGAACTGGAGGCACGCAAGCGCTCGCTGATGGCACGGCTTGCCGCACGGGAACGGCGGCTTGAGGTACGGCGGAAAATGCTGCTGGGCACGTGGGTGGTCAGCGAACTTCGACAATCGGCAGAGGGGCCGGACGTGCGGATGTTGCGCGACTTGCTGCGGCGTCAGCTGCCGCAGATGACGCCGCAGGATGCCGATCGTCAACTGCTTGAGGATTTGCTCAATGGGGAAAACGCGGACGGGAACGGTTGACGTTTGCTGGCGGTTGGCGGGAGCGTGCCTGACCGTGTCCGGTGCTGGTCGGCGTTTTCAATCATTGTGGTGCCATGAGGCGTGGCGAACAGGTCGCTCGCACTTGTTTACCCCCGGTTTGTCGCTCTCCTGCCTTCGGAAAAGGACAAGGAAAAAGCCCGGCACGATGGCCGGGCTTTCGCTGTTTCTTGTCCGGGTGGATCAGAATTTTACGCCGAGGCCGACGCGGATTGCATGCTGGTCGACATCTGCGTTGATTGCAGCGCCACCGAAATTGAAATCCTTGTCGCCGAAGTCGGTGTAACGGTACTCGATGCGTCCGAACACCATGTCGGTAAACGCGTAGTCGAGACCAACGCCGACGGTGTAACCGTTGAAGGTTTCCTTCACGTCGGCAACGCCTGGAACTTCCGCATAGCCGCGAGCGTAGGCCCAGCCTGCGGTACCATAGACCAGTGCACGGTCAAATGCGTAGCCAACGCGGCCGCGGACCGAGCCCTGCCAGTCGAACCCGTAGTCGAAGCTTGTGCCCAGAATAGTGGCGGAATCGTCGCCCCAGTTCTTTTCGAAGTCTGCTTCAAGGCCAACGACCCAGCTGTTGCCAAGGTCATAGTTGAAACCGACGAACCCGCCGGCAAGAGCGCCGTCAAAGTCTGCGGATGTTTCACCTGGAAGGCCCACGATCGAAGCGTCGTTTTGATTCCAGCCGTAACCGGCCTGGACACCGGCTGTAAATCCGGTCCAGCTGAACAGCGGTGCAACGTCTGCTGCCGGGGCTGCAGGAACTTCTGATACGGCATCGGCCGCCATTGCAGTCGATGCGGCGAGCACGAATGCGATAGTCGATACGATTTTCTTCATAGTCTCTGAACTCCCTTACATGAGAGATCATTCATATGCGTTTTCCCTGAAAAATGATGTAACCTTTGTGCAACGCCCACGATCTCGGCGACTGTCTGCATAAACTGGAGACTGCCCGGGCGCGGTGGGAAGTCGCTTGCGATCGCGCTCGTCAGGGTAATTTTACGGGCCTTTGCCGGCCGCAGATGTCTTTGCAAGGCCAAGGCCGTCACCCAAGTTGACGTTCGATTGCGGCCTTGTCGATGACCGACCAGACCCTGCGGATTTTCATGTGCTCAAATTCGTAGAACACATGCTCGCAGAACTGAACCCTCCTGCCATTGACCGGAAGGCCCATGAAGGTGGCCCCGGGCGTGCAATCGAACGAAAGCCGGGCGGCGACCCGGGTCGCGTCGCTGACAAGGATCTCTGCCTCGAACCGCAGGTCGGGAATGTCGGCAAAGTCGTTCTCCAGCATGTCGCGATAGCCCGACAGCCCGAATGGTCGGCCGTTGTGTTCGACTGTATCGTCGACGAAGGTGCCGAGTTCATCGAAGGCCTGACGGTTGAGGCAGTCGAGATAGGCGAGATAGATGTCGTGAAGTGTCGGCATGGGTTTCTCCATATCGATTAAACGTCAAACCGGTTCCGGCATCAGCGCCGCGGCAGCCGTTTCGTGCGAGGCTCGCGAGTACGTTTCGCCGGCAGAATAACGGTCCGTTACTGAGCAGGCGCAGTTTTGGATGGTCAACCGGTGACGAGTTTGCAACTGCCGCTATGAAGCCGGTAGAACCCGTCCTGCGGAACGGGAAGTTCGGGCATCTGAACTGGGGTTACCATCATCTTTTGCCCAGATCAGCGGCGGAAACGCCGAGCGCGACTGCCAAGGGCAACCTGGCTTTCTCAGGCATTATGGCGAGTCCTGAAGTGATCGCTTCCTGCCATGCAGGACCGCGTTCCCACGCCTCGTTCCAGGCGTCGGCGAGCGAATATCCTTGCCGTGTTTCCACCAGGGCCTCTGAC
Organism: Agrobacterium sp. CCNWLW32; assembly: GCF_037083425.1. Classification (NCBI taxonomy): domain Bacteria; kingdom Pseudomonadati; phylum Pseudomonadota; class Alphaproteobacteria; order Hyphomicrobiales; family Rhizobiaceae; genus Agrobacterium; species Agrobacterium sp. CCNWLW32. Next base: position 16,913 of record NZ_JBAOJM010000009.1, on the reverse strand, counting down.
AACAGGGATGCTTGTTGAAGATCCTTGTCACGCTTTGCTCTGCCCAGGGCATCGTTGCGCCTGCGAGACGCGACAATCAACTTGTGAACGGCATAGCGCTCGGGAGCGGGGACGTTGACGCTGACGCCTTCTCTATACAGCAGCACCGTTCTCACGGGTTCGTAGATCAGATAGTCCAGAAAGCGAAGGTTTTCCGCCGACGCGCCGCCGAGAGCAGGCATGGGTGACGGCTTGCCCGTATGGTCGTTCGACCCGCGGTTCCCCGTCAGGAACTCCACGCGATAGTTGTCCGAGTTCACGAAGGCGACCACACGCGCCTTGTCCGCCTGATGTGGTACCGCTCTGAAGGACGGATCGACGGTATGCAAGACGTCCAGGATTGGTGGCAGGCTGTCCCCAATCTCTGAGCTTATTGCAAAATCCTGGGCGTAGTCGGCGTCGCCCGTCTGGAGCGCGGCATTTGGAAGGCGAACCCCGAGCAGCCCTGAATAGCAGCTGAACGCAACCGAGCCTATGATAAGCGCTCGAAGGCGAAACAATCCGGCATCTGCAAGAGCTTTCGTTACTTCGCCGGCAAAACGTTCAGGCGCCGCCATGCCACCAGTTCGTGTAAGGGCGTTAACGAGCCGACGCCGCTCTCTGAGGTCGTCTTTGACTTCCCTGTGGGCGTGTACCCTCGCGGTTATTTCCGCGTCTGCTTCCGGCCCTACATAGCGCCGCTTGTCACCATCGGGGGTCGGATACTCGAAGTACCAGTAACCCTTGCCTTTAACGGGGACGTTCACGAACCGTCCATTATGAGGGAAGTCGGTGGAGAACTGCCCATCGAACGATCGCTGCGCCAGTTCCGCGAACATTGTCCTGTATGCGAGGTCAATCTGTTTCAAGACATGCGATCCTTGCGGCGACGTGTGTCATTATAAGGTTTTGTTTTTTTCCTTATAGCCAGGATCGCGATAAATCGGCACAGTCGTTATAAGGAAATTCAAAAATCCTTATAACCGCTTCCATTTGCCATGGCAACCGGTCGTCAGGGCACTGCCCCTGAAACCGGCCAAGGCAGTTCCGGACAGTTTCGCCGTGACGGAGGAGGTAGATTGTCGGTGCAGACACGCGTGCTTCACCCATTTCCGCGTTATCGGTCGCCATCGATCGATGCATCCAGACGGAAACGCGTCGATTGCAGCGCATTGATGACCGAGTGCAGGGCAGCCTGTTTGTCCTTGTCCGATACTGACAGGACGTGATGTTCAAAGGCGCCGAGATCGGCAAACTGCGAGTGGAGATCGGCGACGACAAGCGGATCGCCGAGGCTGTCGCCACCGCGTGCCTGACAGCGTTCAATCGCCTCCTTCACTGTCGTGCGCAGCACGATGTAATGCAGCGGGCGCGAAAGCGCCGTGAAGGCCGGCAGCCAGTCCGGTCGCACGACGCCATCGAGGATGACGAAATAACCTGCCTCGGCGTAGCGACCGGCAACGTCGGCAGCGATCTGCATGATCATCCGGTTCTGATGATCGGACTCCGGAAGCCAAGGGGCGATGCGGCCGTGCTTGATGTAACCCCACAGATCATCGCTGTGGAAATGCACCTTTGGCACACCGGGCAGGCGTGCAAGCGTTTCGGCGATTGTGGACTTGCCGGAGCCGGGATGCCCGGAGAGAAGGAGAATGTGGCCGCGGAGATTGTCTGTCATGGTCATGTTTCAGTCTCGGAAGCTGCCAGATCAATCGTCGATCGCTTGCTGTCGATATCCGTTGTTTGACGGGCTGACCTGGATGTGTATCTCGGCGCTTGTGGTCGCGCGAGCGAGGTCTCTGCGGTTATATCATCGAAGCGTCAAAAGGAGCGGTTCAAACGCCTGTCTCTGACGCCGGTTTTGCAAAACGGACGCCGACACCACCGCCGTTCTCGTCAATGAAAACGAGTCCGGCTTCTTCAAATGCAAGACGAATCGCAATGAGAGTTGCAGCGTGTCCTGATTTACCGGATTCGATACGGGTGATCGTTGCGGCAGTTACTTTTGCTTTTGCTGCCAGATCTCTAACACCCCATCTGAGGGCTGCTCTCGCCATTCGAATTTGATCGTGTGTTATCAAATTATAACCTTGACATAAAAAATGCAAGCCGGGTAGTCTCAGAGCTGCTGACGCAACGGCCGAGCAGGTGCTGTAACACCTTACTCGACCTGACCACAATCTAGCTATCAGGAGCTTGGATCATGGCTGATTCTGAGAATAGCAGAACTTTACCTAAAATTTCGTGCGCAAATGCATTCCCCAACGAGACGTTCGTCGACAATCTGCCAAGCGTGATCAACCGGCGCAATCTTTTGCCGCTTGCCGCACGGATCCTGCCGATGCTGCTCAACGATCTTCCCTCGCGCACGATTGCCGGACCGGTCCATGCCAAGGAGCTGTGGCCGGACTGGTATGACATGTATCAGCAGCGGCTTGCCGCCGAGCGGGAATGCCGGGAACTTGAGGCGCGACTGCTGGAAGAGACCGGCGGTCGTCCTGCTGTCGTGATTTCCGTTGACGATGGTGGTCCGTCGGTCGGGACCGTATCCTCTTTCGGGAAGATCAGGGAGCTTGCGCCGCGCATCGGTGCTGAAGCCGCAGAGAGCGCGCGTCTGGAGTTGCTGAGACTGAGACGGGCATGGAATGCGGCTGACCGCCGCATCGGTTACAGCGCCAGTCTTGCGAAGGCGCAGGACCTTGCCCGGTTCGAGGGTATTGCCGGGCGTGTGCTGATTTCGCTGCAGCCCTATTACATCCACGACATTGCCGCCAAGCTCCACTGCATGCTGGTGATGTATGATCCGGAGCTTCGCAATGAAGAGACCCCCTGGCCGGAACTGCGCAAGATGCTGCGTGAGCTGATCCAGCCGCACTGGTCTGTGATCGAGCCGCAGTCGCGTATCCGCCTGCTGCGGCCGAAGACGCGCGAGAGGCGGTTTCAGGAGGAAAGGGACAGGATTGCCGTGTGAGCGGCGTGACGCAGGCCCGGCAGCGGTCTGTGGTGACGCACAGTATCGTCGCCGGGCCTTCAGCGCCCTGTGATGGTCAGCCAGCGAAGCACGCCACGCCCTGCCTATGCGGCAAGGCTTGTCACCAGATAGGCGGATGCCAGAAGCAGGGTGACGACGGTGAAGAATATCAGAGCTGCCGCCAGTTCATCCAACCTGCCGTCGCGTTCATTGCGATTCCAGTCGTAAGCCATAGCCAACCTCCATCGTTGCTGAGAGGGAAGGGTGGCTCCGCATGGTTAATAAAATCCTAATATTGCGGGCTGAATGTTGCCGGTATGATCTGGCATTTGGCCGTCCGACGATGGCGCCGCCCCCCAACCGGCAGGTTTGACGAGGCTGATTTCGGTTTTGCTGTCGAGGACGATATGCAGGTCGCGTATCATGGCGGCTGCCTGCAGCAGGGCGTTCCGGATCTCTTCATCGCTGCGCCATCCGCGTTCGATTGACAGGGCGACGGTGTGGATGTCGAGGAGACTGTCACGGCCGGGGCCGGATGGGATGCCGATTGTTTCGCGCATGTCGCGGATTGTCGTTACTGCCCGTTCCAGCATACGTCGCTTCTGCCAGCTGTCGAGGCGATCAAGCCTGTTGGCGTCGCGGATGAGCTCGGCAATGAAACTGTTGGTCAGGGTCATGGTATGAGGTTGCCGGGTCGGCTGACGGGCGTCAATGGAAGACCTTCGAGGTAAGCTTCAGGCCCCGAAGTTGACGCCAGGCTGTGATGCCGGCGCATCACGGCGCGTGGGCACAGATGCGCGCTTTTTTCACTGTTCTCTCTTAATTATTCCTATTTCTATCATAGCTTTGTTTGGTTTTCCGGAAGTAAAATATGAGGCGTGCATCATGCTGGCCTGTTTTTCCGGATGGTCGATGGCCGGGCGCGGAAATCCGGGGTTGCGTTCCGTTTGTGCACAATGAGATTATCGGTGCGGAGATTGCCGGAACGCAAACGTCGATCAGTCTGCGACCTCCCGGGGGATCGTTTGGCGTGGAGGTTGTCTACAGCGACAAAATGGCGGTGAGACCAAAACGGAGTGACGATATGAAAAACGGAGCGTGCACGTTCCGACGTCGGTACCTCAAGGTATCGACAATCAGCTGCTTTGCCGCATTTTTGAGCTTCGGGGAAGCCGCGGCCACGCCGGCGGATACGATGGTCGACCGCCTTCTCGACATCTGTGAAGCGTCCACTGTGCAAGAAGCGATGGTGAACGGCGACAAACTCGACTGGCAGCGTCTGTCCAATGCCGACGTTGAGGAGTGGCGTCGCAACTTCGTCGGTTTTAATGGCGGTTCTGTTGATTTCGTGGGTTGGCGACATAAGAGGGAAGGCGGAGTGGAGTTATTGTCGTTCTGGATTGCCGCTGGTCCTGATGGACACAAGGCATGCGCGTTTACCACGCCAAGGCCTGCCGGTTTCATGGATGCATTATCGGAGCGGCTTGGAGCACCAGACAATCTCGACAAGAATGATGCGATAAATAGCGTAACCGCACTGTGGAAGCGGGGCGCGGTGGATTATTCCTTTGTTCAGGTCGGCACGTCCGCCGTCATTAATATCAGCTCAAGTCGATGAGATGCACTATTCCCGGGGCACGATAACAAGCACGTTGAAACCCTCATCAATGTTGAATGTCTGCGGATTGAGCAGTTTGTTGCCATAGGTGGAACTGAACCAGCACGCGGTCTTCTCATCATGAATTGCCGTTACGGTTTCCCGGACGCTTCTGTTGATCGCGTCTATGATTTCGGTCCCTGTCTTGCCCCGCCTGTTGAGATGCATGAGTTTTTTCCGCGCGGGGCTTTCTGCATCGGAAACCGCGATGGTGACCCTGTCCGTTGAATAGCTTTTTACCCGAACCCGCAACCGCCTCGGCCGCGCTGCATCAAACCGGTCGTTAATTTCCTTGATACGCGCCTTGATGTCAGCATCGGCCCGGCGCTCCCCGGGCAAAACATCATCCGCCGGCGCAAGCTCGTCGGCGAACTGCGCGCGCGCCACTTCCGCAGCGTGATGCGCATAGGCAAGATGTGTCACCGGCAGGGCCCTCAGCCATTTGCGCCGTTGCGTGATCGCCATCGACTTTGCCGCCTCTTCGCCCAGTTTGGCGACGGAGAAGTTCTCGCGTTTCTGCCCCTCACTGGTCATTAAGGTTGCCTGCCACACATCGCCTTCGGCTGTCTCAACACGCCTGACGCCGGAGATGCCGCTTCGGTTGTTCTTGCGCAGAAGCACGGCCTGCTCGATGTTGGTGGCGGGCGGAATGGCAAGGATGATGGCGTCGCGGTAAGCGCGTGCCTGACGGTAGGCGGAATCGCCGGAACCGTAGATGCTGTCCTTGAACAGCCTGACGATCCGGTGGCCGCGCCGCCTGATACTGACCCACCAGCCGGAGCCGTGGCGAGCCCCGGCGGCTTCTTCGCGGCTAAGGCCGTAGGTACCGGCATCGTGTTTTGTGTGTCTCGGATTTCTTTCGATTGTCACTCCGTGCCCCGGCCTGTCAGATGTCATCGATGGATATTTGGCGTATCCAGGTTGTAGAATTCATGTTGAATCCTTGGTTTCGCCACAATGTTTGATTGCATTCTGTCGAGATTTTGACAGCTGATTGATTTTTTGAGCTCTGCTATCGAGGTTCGCAATGAATGACCAGCCCTCATCCTCTGACTTCATTCAGGCGAGTCGTGTGCTCAAGGTCAAGTCGCCTTTGGGCGAGGATCAGCTTCTTCCGGAGCGCCTGTCCGTCGAGGAGGGCGTATCGCAGCTCTTCGACATCCGCCTGACCGTGCGGGCCAAGAAGGAAGCGGTCAAGCCCGAAGAGCTGATCGGGCGGCTGGTCGATGTTTCGGTCGAGGTGCAACAGGGCGATGGCGAAGAGGGCAGCGGCATCCGTCGCCCGTTCAACGGCCTGGTGACGGAGCTGCATGAAGGCCCGCCGATCACACGCGGTTTGCGCTCTTACGCCATGACCCTCCGCCCGCAAATGTGGCTTCTGTCGCGCCGCTCCGATTGCCGTATCTGGATGGACAAGACGGCGGTCGAGATCGTTGAGACGCTGTTTTCCGAACATGGCATTCCTGCTCCCGACACGTCGGGCATCATCTCGCCGCCGCCTGCACAGCACTACAGCGTACAGTTTAACGAGACCGATCTCGACTATCTCACCCGTCGTTTCGAGGAGGATGGTCTGTTCTACTGGTTCAGCCATGAGGATGGTTCCCACAAGCTGCATGTGGCCGATAGCGCCAGCGGCTGGCTTGGGCCATCACCGGCCGCCCAGGGGGAGGGGACGGTGCGTCTGGCGCAGGGTTCGTCGGATCGCAACCACATCAACGACTGGGCACGGCGTTTCTCCTATGTCCCGGGCCAGCGCGCGGGTGCGGACTGGAATTTCGAGACGCCGGGCATGGTGCCGGGCACAATGACGCCCTCACTGGTGCAGATGCCGGATGCGACGAAGCGCGAGCTCTACGAATACCCGGCCCGCATCAGGACAGTCGAAGAAGCGGAGCGGGCGCAGAAACTGCGCACCCAGGCGATCGAGGCCGACCACGACCGGGTATTCGGTTCGTCGACCTCGCGCATTCTGGAGGCCGGCCGCCGCTTCACGCCTTACGAGGTCGCCCACCCTGAACACGCCTATGAAGAGCATGTGATCATCAGGGCAAGCCACAATATCGTTGATCTCTCCTATGAGACCAATGGCAACGAGCCGGAATATCGCAATCACTTTGAGGCAATTCCGGCCCGTGTGCCGCTGACGCCACACCGGTCAACAAAACGCCCGCGCATCGAAGGCACGCAGGTGGCGATCGTCGCCGGCCCTGAAGGCGAAGAAATCCATCCTGACCAGTATGGCCGTATCAAGCTGTGGTTCCCGTGGGATCGCAAGGCGAAGAAGGATGGCACGGATACGTGCTGGGTGCGGGTCAGTCAGGCATGGGGCGGCGGTACATGGGGTGCGCAGGTTATCCCGCGCATCGGCATGGAAGTGATGGTCGCTTTTGTCGATGGCGATCCGGACAAGCCGCTGGTCATTGGCGTGGTCAACAATCCGGCCAATTCCGTGCCTTACGACCTGCCGGCCAACAAGACGCGCATGGTGCTGCGTTCCAACAGCCACAAGGGCGACGGTTTCAACGAAATCACCTTTGAGGATGAGGCCGGCAAGGAGAACCAGTTCTTCCACGCCCAGAAGGACCAGACGACGCGGGTATTGAATGACCGGACCAAGCGCATCGACCGCCACGAGGTCGCCTCGGTTGGCGGCAACCGCGCGGTGGAAGTTTCCGGCAACCAGAAACACGAGATCGGAGGCTCGGTAAACACCGTCGTCGGCGGCACGGGGCCGATGGCGATGATGGCCATGGCGGGCGTACAGGCGCTCTCCGGGCAGACGGCGGGGTTGCTTTCGCAGGCCGCCCGGATCGCAGGCGGTGGTGGTCCCGGCGTTGCGGCCTTCGCCACCACGCTTGCCTCATCGGCACTAGGTTTCCTCGGTGCGGGCGGTCTTTCCGCACGCGAAGGTGTTGTCTCCGGTCCCAGTCCGCGTGCGGACGCCGGTACGGCGCTTGCCGGCTCCGGCTCGGGCGTCGGTTCCGATGCTTCGGGATTGTTTCCGCTGCCGGGCATCATGAACACGATCGTCAGCACGTTCAAATCCGATAGCGTCGGTGTAGCGCGGGCTGAACAGATCGGGGTGAGCAAGGTCACCAATGTCGGCCAGACCTATATTACCAGCGTCGGGAAAGAGCAGCGCACCACCGTAGGTAAAACAATCCGAATGGAGGTCGGTGAACTCTTCGATTTGTGGACGCACGACAAGTTTCTAGGCCGTTCCGAGACCTGGTACGTAAACGCCAACAAGAAGATCGTACTCACGGCGCCGGGCGGCAGAATTGAGATCAACGAAAGCGGGATACTTATCAAGGGCCTGCGCGTCGATATCAAAGGCAATCAGATAAACTTCTCTCGCGGCGGCCCCGGCAAGAAGACCGACAAGGGGTTTGCTGAAGATTGTTCGAAGAAGAGCTGATCTATGGTCGAAACATTGAAAACGCAAATCCAGAATGAGTTCATGCAGAATCGAGATGCAGGTTCGAAGCTGTTCGTCCTGGTCGATCCCTCTCGCAATCCTGGCCTGTTGACAATCGCCCAAGGCATGACTGACGAGGGAGCATGCCTATTTATCGGCGATGCGCGGCAGGAATTCGAAGACGATGCGCCATGGCTATTCAGGTGCGACGAAAGCGGAGAACTCGTCCGTTACCTTGTCTGCGAAGGTCTTGGTCGACGCTGGAGCGTCTTCGCCGAAAGCAATCTGGAATTTGCCGAAATTTTTACCCATTTTCGCAAGTTCGTGAAGGTCGTTGATGGCGAAGGAGACCACATATTCTGGCGCTTCTACGATCCGATGATTATCGCCGGCCAGTTGCCGTTTCTCACGGCCGAGCAGAGAGAGCATTTCCTCGGTGGGATCGAGCGGCTCGGTACGGAAATGGGCGAGCATGCCTTTGCCTGGTTCCGCAGCAATGGTGACGGACGGCTTTCCACGCATGTGCTTGAAGCGGATGGAGAGAAGGTCGATGTATCCGATAACGAGATATCCGACGTGAAGGACATCCCCTCGGATCTGGTCCAGATTTCAGTGGAGGGAGCTCGCGTTCGACCGATGATGCACCTGACCCAGTCGCAGATCGATGCACCGCTGCTCTACAATCGTCCAGCGCTCGTCGCGCATGTCGTCGAGAATCTCGACGAAGAGTTCTATCCGGCAATTGCACAGGTCGATCGGCAGGTGCTCGATCAGATGATCAGCCATGGCATTTCGCTGGCGATGTTCTCTTATGCCATTCACGACGTGGAGCACATCGAACTCTTTATAGACTTTATGTTTCGGATCGCACCTGGTTGGCACAAGGAGCCCGCCCTCAACCAGATTCTCAGGCGAACGGACCTCACCACCAATGAGAAATTCGACCGCATGACCGAAGATCGCATGACGCGCGCCTGGGACGACGCGGAAACGATCGACGACCCCCGCGAATGGCTGCCTGAGGAGATTGCCCGACAACTGAACGCCAAGGGAGAACTTCTCCAATGAGCGAAGCTTATAAGACGGAACTGAAGGACGGAATCTGGTCGAACGTCAAGCAGATGGCAAAAGATGATCCGGCCATCATCACTGACGTCGCTGGCATTTTCGACCCAACAGGCGCAGCCGACCTGACTAGCGCCGGCATCCGCGCTGTGAAGGGCGACTGGTGGGGAGCCCTGTTCTCTGCGGTGTCCGCTGTGCCGTTTGGCGATCTCATTGGCAAAAGCAAACTCCTTGCCCGTTATGGGCCTAAAGGGGCCAAGCTCGGTGGAGCGATCGCCTCCTACTTCGGCAAAAGCGCCAAAGCGCTGCAGGAGAGCCTGGTAGGCATGAAGGGAGCAAAGGCGGCGATCGCGGCCAGGAAGCGTGCTTTGGAGAAAGTGCGCGAGGCGATGAAGAAAAAGCGCGCCAAGAAAAATTGCGCCGAATGCAAGAAAGTGCCGAACGGTCGCATGCCTGCAAATGGAAAAAATGGCAACTGGACCGATGCCGCCGGCAACAAGATTGCTCAACCTGCCGATGGCAATGGTTTTTTCAAGTTCAGCGAGACGAAAACCCTTCCCGACGGAACCAAGGTAGACGGAATTGCTTACAAAGACGGGTTTCCGGACTTCGACAAGTATGTCGTGGGCGGAAAGCAAGACATATCGGTCGTCACGGGTGATGCGGCGACCGATGCCAGAACACTTCAGAGGGAGCTCGGAGTTGCCAATCCAGGCCACTCTGACTACGTCCTCAACCACTTCGAAGATGGCACCGTCGGGTACGTTCCACGGGTCGTTCACGATACTGCAGGCGGCGGGGTGGCACACGTCGGTGGCGCATCGATGATCGACTCGCCACTCTTCTAGTTCTGCCACCGGAGGCACTGCGTCGGCCGGTGGTCTTTGTTTAGTAAATTGGAGGTTCTTAGAATAATGGATGCAGCCCTGAAGGATATGCTGGACAAGCCTGATGAAATGGGTCGTGCGGAAAAGCCGGTGGCCAATACCGAGATCGACGAATTTGAACGCTCGGAAGGCGTCACCCTGCCGGATTCGCTTAAAAGTTTCTGGTTAAGTTACGGAAGCCGCGACCTTAACAGCAAGAAGATCTTTGCTTTCAAGACGAAAGTCGTTTTCCCTGATGGAAAAAAGAAGAAAGCCGACGTCAATGCGATCGCCGGTCCCGGCAAAATGATCGAGGCGCGCCAACGTTACATTGACCCGCTATATGGAAACTCCGGTGAGCGACTGCCCGCAGGCCTTTACCCCCTGACATTCGATAGCGGTTATGGTCACTGCTTACTCGATCTGAATGCAGATACCCACGGACGTATTCTTTATATAGTGATCAAGGCGAAAACCTTCGGCGATGCCGGTTACGGCTGGGATCAGGTCGGAACAGTCGCGAAGGACTTCGATGAGTTCCTGGCTGGTCTGACGCCGGATTATCTCTGACTTTGGAGAGGGGGCGATGCTTCAGGACGCTTATACGCATTTGAGTTCGGTCGCGGAAAGACATACCGACGACATCATCACGACCGCGTTCGAAAACTGGCCTCCGTTGTATAAGGAATTTGCACTGGCACATCCTGTAGCATCTCTTCCCCTGAGTTCAGACGAAATCGAGGTGGTTTTACGCGGGAATTCCGATCGAGCACGCTGGAAACAGCAGGCGATCGCCATACCGGAGATTGCCCTGCATACCATCGAGTTGCGCGGGGGTCGGGTGTTCCCAAAGATTGGCCCGGTCAGTTGGAAGGAAGTACCGACCTTTAGCATTATGGAGTCGTCTGAAGCGGCAGCAATGATACCAGCAATGCTCGCGTCATTGACAAGCCGTATGGCTATCATTCTGGAAGCCTTCGTGATTGGGCAGGTGCCGACGTTCCTGCACTTCTTCCCGGCAGTTGATCTAGCTTCGCACGCAGAGTTGCGGGTCAGGGTTCGCGACGGCAAGATGGTCGACGCAAGGTGGCAGTCCGTTCCGCAAGGTGTGCGTCCAGATGTCGCGATCAAGGAGCGCATAATCAGTACGGCGGCAGAGCTCTGCGCATCGAGTCCACTGCCAAGCTTGCTTTTGGACATCAGTGTGGATTGCAGCGATACGACATCGCCCGCGAGACTCATCGAGATTAATCCCGATATCCCGATAATTTCTACTCCGCCAGACCGTTCAGCTCTTTCGTGACAAGCTCAGGAGGTTTACTTTGCCTGGAATGCCCGTAACGTTGAAAGCACACTGGCACGTCTGCCCGATGATAGATCCTGGGCCTCGGCCGCATATTGGCGGACCGGTCGTCTCTACACAGCAGAATTTTGTAACGGTGGAAGGCGTACCCGTGGCCACGATCGGTGACAGTCTGCTTTGCACTGGAGTGCCTACGACATCAGACAAGATCACAGGTGGGTCTTCGATCGCCAAGATAGAGGGCAAGAGGATTGCCCGTATTGGCGACTCCTGCGCGCATGGCGGAAGGCTGGTGCAAGGAGTGCCTTGGATTACGTTCGACTGAAAGAGCTGGCTCGGGAAAACTGCACAGCCCGGATAACATTCGCTCGGGGATCGATGAACTGCACCTCGACCTCCTCCGCTTCGAAACTTCTCATCATCGAAGACATGATCCCGCTTGATGGCTTCCATCGGGCGGGATATCGGCGGCAAGCCGTCATGGAAGTTGCGCCGGCTTTCGATCTACCTGGGCTTGTCCTGATTTCGACCGGTGGCAACGGTCATATCATCAGGAGGATTTATCCTGAGATCGATATCGTCGGAGAAGCGGTCAGTTATCCCCAAACACTTGGAAAGCGATGTTCCGCCCCTCAACTCGAAATGATAGCCCGCCTGTTTCTGGGCGGCAATTCGCATATATTGATCCATTTTAATGGGGCGATATCGATGGTTCCCCAATTGGTTGACCCATTGTAGTGGGGCCATTCCAAGGCGCCTTTTGCCAGCTGCGGAGGTTGCAACGCCGGCTTCCGGGCGTGCGGCCTCATGGCACCGAAGGCGGCCGCCATTCTGTCGCTGATCGAGACCGCAAAATCAAAGGTTGGTGGCCGCTTCCGGTTCAATTCATTTGTCAAACCCGGTCACACAAAGGCGGGTCCGTCGCTCCCATTGGATGGCGAGGCGGTTTTGAGATATCCCGGTTTACTCAATTGGGTTGAGTCTTCTGACGAACATCCAAACCGGAATACGGGTTGCCGGGCCATACATGTCGGGGATTTCAAAGGATGCTTCCCTGGGCGCGAGATTTCCCGATCAGGATGATTTAATACCGCAGGGAGTCAAACTTACCGATCGGGAAGCGGCATATTGATCTCTTGGAAATCTTCCTGTACGGTAAGTAATCCGATGGAGGTTAACGATGTTCAGGTCTGCGCGCGATTTCGGCGCTGCTATCAGGGAAAGACGCAAAGCGCTTGGCTGGACGCAAACCGGGCTTGCTGCCCGTTCCGGAACGGGTGAACGCTTCATCGTCGAGCTTGAATCCGGCAAACCGAGCTGCCAGCTCGAAAAGGCGCTGATCGTCGCGCGCACCGTCGGCATCGAGATCGGCGATCTCCGGACCGTTCGGGCTGCTCCATCCACGCTGGACGATGACCTCAGCTTCCTGCCGACGTTCGGTGCTGATTGATGACGACCATCTTTTACGAGACGCTGCCTGTCGCCCGTCTGACTTTTGAAGGCGAATGGAGGATGGACTACGATGCGGGCTGGGAAGCACGGCGCACGGCCTTTCCGGTGTCGCTCACCATGCCGCTGCGCTCCGGGCCCGTGGGTGCTGCGAAGCTGCTGCCCTGGCTTGCCAATCTGCTTCCGGAAACACATCTTGCCGAGATCGGTCAGCGGCTCAAGGTTTCTCCGCAGGACATTGTCGGTCTGCTTGGTCATATCGGACGTGACACGGCGGGGGCGCTGTCGATCGGGGAGCCGCGGAAAGCGGGTGTCAACCTCCAGCCCGTGCCGGATGAGCAGGCACTGGAGCGTATTCTCAATGAACTTCCTGCCAGACCTTTTCTGGCCGGAGAGCGCGGTGTTTCCATGTCGCTTGCGGGCGTCCAGGAGAAACTGCCGGTGTTTGTAGACGGGGATGGCCATATTTCAGTTCCGGTGGACGGGACGCCATCCACGCATATCCTGAAGCCGGATACGAAACGTCTTGCAGGGAGCGTGGAGAACGAGGCGTTTTGCCTGTCGCTTGCGCGTGCCTGCGGGCTGGACGCGGCCGAGGCGACGATCGGAGTGGCTGGCCAGCGACGTTATCTTCTTGTGAAACGCTATGATCGCTTCACCGATCCGCAAGGGGAAATCCGCCGGCTGCATCAGGAAGATCTTTGCCAGTTAACAGGACATTTCCCCTCGCAGAAATACGAGCGATCCTCGACCGGCCGGGGCGTGACCATGAAGATGATGTTTGATGCTGTCAGCGATCTTGTTTCGCCTGGCGAACGGCTGAAACTTCTCGACGCGGTGATCTTCAATGTCCTGATTTGTAATTCTGACTCGCATGCGAAAAACTACTCGATCCTGATCGGTGCCGGTGGATCCGCGAAGATGGCTCCGCTCTATGACCTGATGTGCGCTGCCGTTTATGGCCAGGTAGATCAGAGCCTGCCGCAGGGGGTTTCCGGTCGGTTCCGTGCGCCTGACCTGCGGCGTGCCGATTGGCAGGCACTGGCTGATGACATTGGACTGAGCGGCGCATCGACACTGAAACGTGTGGAGGAACTCGCACAACTGGTCAGCGTCGCATGCGATGAGGTAGCACCGCATATCGCTGGCATCTCCAGCGATCCGACGAGGACCCTTGAGAGAATTACTCACAACGTTCGAAAGCGGTGTAGACAAATTCAGGAGCGATCAGGTGGCCGATGAGATGGCCCCGTATGGAGTGGCGATGGTTGATCGCCTCGACCGCGCTTGTTCATAACCTTGCCGTCGTGACGCGGAATGTTGGGGATTTCGATGGTACGGGCGTGATCGTTGTCGATCCGTGGCAAGGGTGATTGTTCAGACAACAGGCATGCGCATCATGCCCGGCAGTTGCCGAGCGGAGTCAAGTGTCATTGGCGTGAGAATTGCTCGGCCTGATAGCGATGCAATGCTTACGCCAGGTCGTCTATATCGACGTTGAGTGTCTGAGCGATTTTTCGCAGGACGGTGAGGCTTCCGGCTTTTTTGCCGCTTTCAATCTCTGACAGATAGGGCGCACTTATCGAGACTTTAGTTGCGAGGTCCTTGGCGGTCATTCTTCGATGCTCGCGCCAGACTTTACGGCGTTGTCGCCGGAAAGAAGACGATTGACGACAACGGCAGGAACGAGTTCGTCATGCCCGGCGGCGATATTAGTCTTGATCTTCTCAGCAGATGCGACATCAGCCCTGTCCACAAGGCTTTCATATTCAGACAGGGGAAGGACGATGAGCGTTTCCCTATTTGGAGTGGTTATGGTTTGCATCATTTGCCTCCTATTCGTAGATACTGCCGCGTGCCCCGATTTTTATGACTTCCAGCACACTTCCCTGGTCGTCCATAATGATGCGCCAGTCGGCAACGCGTAAGCGAATGAATTGTGAGCCAGTCAGTATTTTCACATTGTTGGCAAGAGATTTTGGATCGCTTGCATATTGCTCTATTTTGGCTGTGATCCGCGTGGACACTCGATACTTGAACAGGTACGTCCTACCGGGAACGGGTTCCGGCACCTGTAGCAAAATTATAAAAATTCTTGAAACTTTCATAAATTGGAAGTATCAAGAATTATGTCTTCGTTGGTGGACCAGGTTTCTGCAGCCGGATTGGCTGATCGTTTTCTGAATGACCGGCAACTCGCCGAGTTGCTGGGCGGCAGTGACGCGCGCCGTTATGGCCTTGTCAACCGCGCTTTGAAAGACGGGTCCCTCATCCGCCTGAAGCGTGGTTGTTATGTGCTGGCGCGACGCTATCGACGTGACCCGGTTCATCCGTTTGCCGTCGCCCAAAACCTCGTGCCGGGCAGCTATATCTCTTTCGAAACAGCACTGTCGTTCCATGGATGGATTCCGGAGGCGGTGTTTGTTACCGCCAGTGTTTCACCTGGACGCAAAAGCCAGGATTTTTCGACGCCCGGGTTCGGGACCTTCAGCTATCATCCTCTGGCGATCAACGATTATCGGTTCATGACGAGTGTTGACCGTGTCCCGCTCAACGGCTCGATTGCGTTCGTTGCCCGACCTCTTCGGGCACTTATGGATCTGGTAGCGCTTCGCAAGGTGGAGTGGAGCGGGCTTGAATGGCTGACGATTGGTATGAGGATCGAGGAAGATGCCCTTTTCGGATTGCGACGTACGGATTTTACGGCATTGAAGCCGGTGTACAAGCACAAGGCTGCGAATGCCTTTCTCCGGGCGCTGGAAGGCGCCCTGATGCCTTCCAGGCGTCTGCATGATCTCGAGGTCAGGGCATGATTGAGATTATCCGGGACAAGCTTCGGCACTATGCGGCGGAGAGTGCAATAGAGGAAGAGAATGCCGTCAAGGAGATACTGCAGGAGGTCGTACTCTACGCTTTGTGGCGGGGCGATTTTTTCGATGTGGCTCTTTTTCAAGGCGGCACAAGCCTTCGCATTCTTCATGGCCTGCCGCGTTTTTCCGAGGACCTCGATTTTCTTCTGCGGGCTCCCGACACGGGTTTCAACTGGTCTCCTTATCTCAAGGTTCTGACGGATGTTGTCAGCCAGTTCGGGCTGGAATTGGAGGCACATCCCAAGGTGCGGATGGATACGGCGATCCGGCAGGCTGTTATCAAGGATGATTCCATCGCGAGCCAGTTGGATCTGTCATTTGCGGGAAGAGGGAGACCCAAGACAATTCGTATCAAGCTTGAGATTGACGTTAATCCGCCTGCGGGATCGGGTGAGGCAACTACCTATCTTGATTTTCCGGCTGATTATGAGGTCCGCCATCAGGATTTGCCTTCCAATTTTGCGCTCAAGATACACGCTCTGCTATGCCGTGGATTTCTCAAGGGGCGTGATTGGTTTGACTTCTCCTGGTATGTGTCCCGCAGCGTCTCGCCGAATCTGGACCTTTTGCGCAATGCGCTGATGCAGGCTGGTCCATGGGCGGGAGATGAGACTGTCCATGTAGATGCTGCCTGGCTGAAAGCGGCTCTTTCAGAAACGATCAAACGTATCGACTGGAAAGAGGCTGCCGGGGATGTTCGACGGTTTCTTCGTCCAGCTGAGCTTAAATCCACGGATCTTTGGAGTGATCGTTTTTTTCTTGCCAAGCTGGAAAAGCTTTGAAGCTTTCCGATATTCTTGTGTTCGTAGAAGGCAGGCGAATTGTTTCGTCGGTTACGTTTTGCAAATTATATATTTTCGTTTTTTTTGATTTGACGGATTTATCAGCAACCTGAATCCGTGCTGACGAGGGCGTCATTCAGAAATGCGCCTGCGGCGCGGTGGGTCGACGGGGAATGGTTTTGCTGCAGCATCCGCATCAATACATATATTTTTATATTTATACTTTTTGGATGGAATATTGTTTCACATTGTGACGTGGTGAGGGCGATTCCTGCCGGTCGCAAAATGAAGTTGGTGAAAACATATATATACATATGGATGGCCGAGCAAACATATAATTTATGCACTTGTTTACCTGGCGGATTGCTTTGCCTGGACGGATGATTTATGCGGGTTTGTGCGGAAACTAGGGATTTTACCGGGAATCTGACTGGGGGACTGATTGAAAGAGTGGGTTTGTTTTGGTGGCAATCGATCATAATAACAATATCATGATATTGTTATTATGATC
>NZ_JBAOJM010000008.1:0-244317 GCF_037083425.1 Agrobacterium sp. CCNWLW32 | reverse complement strand
AGCATGACGGTCAGCCCAATGCGGGTATCGAGCAGGCCGGCATTGCGGAAGATCAGGTAGATCGGCACCAGCACGGCGACGGCCGGCATCATCTTGGTGGAGAGCATCCACATCAGAATGTCCTTGGTGCGTTTGGTCGGCGAGAACGCCATGGCCCAGGCGGCGGGAATGGCGATGATCAGCGCAATGATCGTCGAGCCGAGCGACAGCACCACCGAGTTCATGAACGGCTTGAAGTAATCGCGCTGGGTCTGCACGGTGATGTAGTTTTCGAGCGTGCCCGAGGGAATGAGGCTGAAGCCTGCGATCGCCTCCGGCTCGGTCTTGATCGAGGTGAGGAAGGCATAGAGGATCGGGAAGAACAGCAGCAACGCCACGGCCCATGCCGCGATGGAAAAGCCGATCTTCGCACGTGTGGTTGTCTTGCGGGCCATGATCGCTTCTCCTTAACGGTCGAGGTTCTTGCCGACGGCGCGCATCAGGAAGATGGCGACGATATTGGCGAGCACGACGGCGATGATGCCACCGGCCGATGCGCCGCCGACGTCGTAACCCAGAAGCGCCGTGCGATAGATGAGGAAGGCAAGGTTGGTCGAGGCATAACCGGGGCCGCCATTGGTGGTGACGAGGATTTCCGCGTAGACGCCGAGCAGGAAGATCGTCTGGATGAGGATGACGACGGTAATGGCGCGCGACAGATGCGGCAGCGTCAGATAGACGAAACGGTTGATGAAGTTGGCGCCATCCATCTCGGCCGCTTCCTTCTGTTCGCCATCGAGCGACTGCAGGGCGGTGAGCAGGATCAGCGTTGCAAAGGGCAGCCATTGCCAGGCAACGATGATGATGATGGAGAGCAGCGGAAACTGCGCGAACCAGTCGACCGGCTGCAGGCCGAAGAAGCGGGACAGATCGGCGAGCACGCCGTAACCGGGATGCATGATCATGTTCTTCCACACCAGTGCGGCCACCGGCGGCATGACGAAGAACGGCGAGATGATCATGATGCGCACGATGCCCTGGCCGAAGATGTCATTGTCGAGCAGGAGCGCAATGGCGATGCCGCCGATGACGGTGATCAGAAGTACGCCGCCGACGATCAGCAGCGTGTTCCAGATCGACTGGAAGAAGGCCGGATCGGTGTAGAAATACTGGTAATTGAACAGGCCCGCAAAGCTGACATTGGCAGGGTTGAGCAGATTGTAGTTCTGGAACGAAAACCACAGCGTCATCGCCAGGGGCACGATCATCCACACCAGCAAAAGCAGCACCGAAGGCGCAAGCATAACCCGCGCAAGACCGCTCGTGTTCCGTGTTGCCATTGCACTAACCTCCCCATGGGCTCGGGCATCACGAAATGCCCCCGGCATATCCGGAAGAACCGGCTCATTCCAGTTTTGATTTGAAAGGCTTAAAGGCCACCGCGCAGCTCGCGGCTTGCGCCCCCAAGGTTCGCTGCCCGGCATTGGCGCCGGACAGCGATCTTCAGGAGGATTACTTGATGTAACCGGCGCGGGTCATTTCACGCGTCGCTGTCGACTGGGCGCTGGCAAGCGCATCGTCGACACTGGACTGGCCGGCAACGACCGCCGAGAACAGCTGACCGACCGTGGTGCCGAGCGCCTGGAACTCAGGGATCGCCACGAACTGACCGCCGGTGTAAGGCACGGGCTTTACGGTCGGCTTGGTGATGTCGGCGGCATCCATCGCAGCAAGCGTCGGCTTGGCGAAGGCGGCTGCTTTTTCATAGTCAGCATTTTTGTAAAGCGAGGTGCGGGTACCCGGAGGCACGTTTGCCCAGCCTTCCTTGGCAGCGACGAGTTGGGTATATTCCTTGCTGGTTGCCCAGGAGATGAACTTCTCGGCGGCATCCGCCTTCTGCGAGCTCTTCGGGATAGCAAGGTTCCATGACCACAACCAGTTGCCGTGGTTCTTCAGTTCGCCATGCGTCGGGAAGAGCGCATAACCGACCTTGTCGGCAACGGTCGAATCCTTCGGGTTTGAAACGAAGGAAGCAGCCACCGTGGCGTCGATCCACATGCCGCATTTGCCCTGCTGGAACAGCGTCAGGTTTTCGTTGAAGCCGTTGGAGGAAGCACCCGACGGACCGGCATCCTTCATCAGATCGACGTAGAACTGAAGAGCACTCTTCCATTCCGGCTGATCGAACTGCGGTTTCCAGTTCTCATCGAACCAGCGGCCGCCAAAGGAGTTGGTGAGCGCACTGATGAAGGCCATGTTCTCGCCCCAGCCAGCTTTGCCGCGCAGGCACATGCCGTTGATATCCGCCTTGCGATCGGTAATCTTGCGGGCAGCGTCACCGATGAATTCCCAGGTCGGGTTTTCAGGCATCTTCAGGCCGGCTTTTTCAAACAGGTCCTTGCGATACATGATCATGGCGGATTCGCCGTAGAACGGCGCCGCATAAAGCTTGCCTTCGCTGGAAAGACCACCACGGATCGCCGGCAGAATATCATCCACGTCGTATTTGTCGCCAAGCTTTTCGAGCGGCAGCAGCCAGCCCTGCTTGGCCCAGATCGGCACTTCATAGTTGCCGATGGTCATGATGTCGTACTGACCGCCATTGGTGGCGATATCGGTCGTCACGCGCTCGCGCAGGACGTTTTCTTCAAGCGTGACCCATTCCACCTTGATGTCGGGGTTCTTGGTGGTGAAGTCGGAGGTCAGCCCCTGCATGCGGATCATATCGCCGTTATTAACGGTGGCGATGGTCAGCGTTTCGGCGGAGGCAAGGGTCGAAAAGGCGAGTGCCGAGCATGCGCCCAGCAAAATGGTCTTCAATGTCATATCTTCCTCCCAGAAGAAAAATGATGAGCATTCGCTTTGCTCTAGGGCATTTACTCACCCGCAGAGCAAAAATGTCAAGCGACATCCTGTGCTGCGGCGCACATGGGAAAATCAAGTCTTTGATTTTAATGAATTAATTTTTGCTCAGTGAGTGAGCAAATATTCGCTTGTCACTTCGTCGGTAATGAGGCCGTTCAACAGACCACCCCTCAACGCCGCCAGAATCGAGGCATTTTTGCGCGTGCCCTGCGCCATTCCGATGACCGTGCAGGTCTCTCGTGATGGGATGGGAACGGAGGCGACGCGCTCGTTGACGGAATGGTCGAGAATGTGGCCATTGGCATCATACATCCAGCCACAGATCTCGCCGACCGCACCGCTTGCCATCAGGGCCTTCATCTCGTCGACACCGAGGAAACCATCAACGCAGAGCGGTGCGTTTTCACCGAGTTCGCCGACACCGACGAAGGTGACATTGGCCGCAGAACCCAGCGCCAGCGTCGAGCGCACCATGGACTGGTCATGCAGCAATTCACGTTCTTCCGCCGAGGAGCACAGGACTGGCAGCGGCATGGGAAAATGCCGCGCCTTGATGGCATCGGCCATGCTGAAGATGACGTTGTAATAGGCAGCCGAGCCATCCGGGCCGATATTGCCTGTCAGTGACACGATGCGGTGCTGCGGACATTCCATCGGCGGCAACTGGTCCACAGCCGCCTTCAGCGTACGGCCGGTGCCGATGGCAAGCACGATGGGATCGGCATTTTTCAGCCAGCGCTCGATTTCCGCCGCACCGGCCTCGGCAATGCCGACCGTGGAGGAAACGCCAGCGGGATCGCTCGGCACCACCTCGATATATCTAAGGTCGAATTTCTGCTTCAGCCGCTCCGCCTTTTCGAGACAGGCGGCGATGGGATGATCGAGCCGGACCTTGATCAACCGCTCGGCGACGGCCAGCGATACCAGCCGCTGCGCCGATTGCCGGGATATGCCCATGGCAGCGGCGATCTCGTCCTGCGTGCGGCCCGCGACATAATAAAGCCAGCCAGCACGCGCCGCATCATCAAGCCGTCCATGTGCGTCGTTCCGTCTGGCCATGCCGCCGCCCTCTAAGAATTATGCTCGAGCATTTGCTGGCATTTTTTCAGGCCGCCTGTCAAACGGCGCAGCGACTGAGCGAAGCGTTTGGCGGCACCGGGCACCTCTAAAGAAGATGCAAAACATTTCCTCCGTCATGCTCGGGCCTGTCCCGAGCATCTGCAATGCACCGATTTACGAGACATTGGCAGATCCTCGGCACAAGACCGAGGATGACGTCGTGAACACAGAGGCACCTATCCCTGCGCAGTTTCCTCTATATCAAGCCGCTTCCTGCACCAGATGCCCTGCCGAAACCTCGCGGTAATGGCGTTGCGGCGGAACATAGTTCACAGGACGGATCGGGCTTTTGATCTCGTCCGTTGCCATGTTGCGCCTGATCTGGCGCCGGGCCGGATCCGGCACCGGAACGGCGGACATGAGCTTTTTCGTATAGGGGTGCTGCGGATTATCGAAGACGGCGGCGCGTGGGCCGATTTCGACGATCTCGCCGAGATACATCACCGCGACACGATGACTGACACGCTCCACCACAGCCATATCGTGGGAAATGAACAGGAAGGCGAGGTTGAGGCTCTGTTGCAGATCGAGCAGCAGGTTACAGACCTGCGCCTTGATGGAGACATCAAGCGCCGACACCGCTTCATCGGCAACGATGACCTTGGGGTCAAGCATCAGCGAACGGGCAATGGCGATGCGCTGGCGCTGGCCGCCGGAAAACTCATGCGGGAAGCGCCGCATCATATCCGGGCTGAGGCCAACCTTCTCCATCAGGTCCGCCGCCTTTTCACGCGCCTGCGCCTTCGGTCCAAGCCGGTGTTCGATGAAGGGCTCCATGATCGCCGTGCCGATGCTCATGCGCGGATCGAGACTGGCGAAGGGGTCCTGAAAGATCATCTGCACGCTGCGGCGCATGGTGCGCAACGTCGTCTTGTCGAGTTTCATCACCTCGTAACCGTCGAGAGTCACGTTACCGGAGGTCGGTTCGATCAGCCGGGTGATCGACCGCCCCGTGGTGGACTTGCCGCAGCCGGATTCACCGACCAGCGATAGTGTCTCGCCCTCAGCCAGATCGAAGGAGACCTTCTCCACCGCATGCACGGCACCGGACTTGCGACCAAGAAGACCGGAGCGGATATCGAAGCGGGTCGTCAGGTCCCGGACCGAAAGAATGGGCGTGCGACCACCGGAAACCGTGTTCCTGACCTCTTCGACCGGTTGGCTTTCTCCGGTCTTGATATCGATGATCGGAAAGCGGGCGGGCAGCACCCGCTCTTTCATCGAACCGAGCTTCGGCACCGCCGAAAGCAGGGCGCGCGTATAGGGATGGTTTCCGCGATGGAAGATATCGTCCGTCGTGCCGGTTTCCACCACGTCGCCGCGGAACATGACGATGGTGCGGTCAGCCACTTCCGCCACCACGCCCATATCATGGGTGATGAACAGGACCGACATGCCCTCCTCTTCCTGCAATTGCTTGATAAGGTCGAGAATCTGGCCCTGAATGGTCACGTCGAGCGCCGTCGTCGGCTCGTCTGCAATCAGGAGCTTTGGTTTCGAGGCAAGTGCCATGGCGATCATAACGCGCTGGCGCATGCCGCCGGAAAACTGGTGCGGATAATCGTCGAACCGGTTCTTCGCATTGGGAATGCGGACCTTTTCGAGCAGGCGGATAACTTCGGCTTTTGCAGCGGAGGAGGAAATATCCTGATGTACGGTGAGTGCTTCGGCGATCTGCTTGCCGATCGGGAAGATCGGGTTGAGGCTCGTCATCGGCTCCTGGAAGATCATAGAGATGTCCTTGCCGCGAACCTTGCGCATCTCCTCTTCCGGCAGCGCCAGCAGGTCGCGGCCGCCGAGCATGACCTTGCCCTCGATGCGACTCGTCTTTTTATCGAGAAGCCGCATGATCGACAGCGACGTCACGCTCTTGCCCGAGCCGCTTTCGCCGACGATCGCCACCGTTTCGCGCGGTGCAATCTCGAAACTCATATTGCGCACCACGGATTTCCAGCCGTCATCGACGCGGAAGGAGGTGGTGAGATTCTGAACCGAAAGAACCGGGCTTACCGAACCGCCGGTCTGTTCCATTGATGTCGCCGCCAAAAGCATGCCGATCTCCTGAAAAGCAGAAGGCGGCCATGAAGGCCGCCGGGTGTCTTATGCAGCAAGTGCGGTTTCGGCCATCGAAACCCAGTAGCTGATGCCGTAAGGCAGGGCTTCGTCGTTGAAATCGTAAGCGGCGTTGTGCAGCCCGGCGGTATCGCCGTTGCCGATGAAGATGAAGGCGCCGGGGCGGGCTTCCAGCATGTAGGAAAAATCTTCCGCACCCATATGCGGGTTGGGATTGGTGTTGACGGCGTTCGCACCGGCCACGCCCATCGCCACACCGGTCGCGAATTCGGTTTCGTCACTGTGGTTGAAGGTGACGGGATATCCGCGATGGTATTTCACCTCCACGCTGGCGCCATGCGCCATTGCCGTGGCGGTGGCCACTTCCTTCAGCCGCTTTTCGGCAAAATCGCGGGTTTCCGGCAGCAGGGTCCTCACCGTGCCGGTCAGCGTCACCGAACCCGGAATGACATTGACCGCCGTGCCGCCATGGGTGGTGGCGACGGTGACGACCAGCGATTTCAACGGGTCCGTCTCGCGCGAGACGATGGATTGCAGCGCGATGATGATATGCGCCGAGGTCAGCACCGGATCGATGGAAAGATGCGGCGCGGCCGCGTGGCTGCCCTTGCCGGTGATGACAATCTCGAAACTATCCGCCGCCGCCATGGTGGAACCCTTGCGGATGGCGAATTGGCCGACCGGAATGCCTGGCTCGTTATGCATGCCATAGACCTGCGAAATGCCGAATTTCTCCATCATGCCGTCGTTCAGCATGGCGAGCGCGCCTGCCCCGCCCTCTTCCGCCGGCTGGAAGATGACCGCGACGGAGCCTTTGAAATTGCGGGTCTCGGCCAGATACTGCGCCGCCCCCAGAAGCATGGCCGTGTGCCCGTCATGGCCGCAGGAATGGGCCTTGCCGGGCGTCTTCGAGGCCCAGGGCTTGCCGCTGGTCTCAAGAATCGGCAGCGCGTCCATGTCGGAGCGGAAACCGATGGTCGGACCATCCCCGTGCCGCCCCTTGATGATGCCGACCACGCCGGTCTTGCCGATGCCGGTCTCGACGATATCGCAGCCGAAGGACTTCAGTTTTTCGGCCACGAATTTCGATGTTTCGAAGACATCATAGAGCAGTTCCGGGTGCTCATGCAGATGGCGTCTCCAGCCGGCAACGTCTTCCTGCATTTCAGCCACACGGTTCAATATCGGCATTCTCTTTATTCCCTTTTTTGTTCCCCGCCGGGTTGTCGGAAAACATATTGCGTTTGGAATTTCTCCTTTTGCAAGTGTGAAATTTGCTGAATGAGCGAAAAATAGGCCGGAAGGCGAATGGCTCAAATTTTGTTCATCAATAAGACTTTGGGGCTTGCTTTTCAAAAACACTGACAATAGCATCATCTGGAACGAATGGATATTATTCAGCAAAGTCAAATACTTACAATAAAATACCTTGCGCATGACGACAGGAAAAGCGTCAAACATTCAAATAGATAAAATCCAAAAAAGGGGAAAACATAATGAAGAAGCGCAGCATTCTCTTTGCCAGCACGGTGGCGGCGATGGCCTTGGCAGGATCTGCCGCCCATGCCGAACGCGGCAGTGACGGTGAACTGAAAATCCTGTTCTGGCAGGCTGTATCGACACTCAACCCTTATCTTTCCGGCGGCACCAAAGAGATCTACAGCTCGTCCATGGTGATTGAGCCTCTGGCCCGCTACGACGAAAAGGGCGAGCTGGTGCCGATGCTGGTGAGCGAGATCCCGACGGTCGACAATGGCGGCGTCGCGAAGGATCTGCTCAGCATGACGTGGAAGCTGAAAAGTGACGTCAAATGGTCCGACGGCACGCCGCTTACCGCTGACGACGTCATCTTCACGTGGAAATATTGCACCGCACCCGACGGCGGCTGCGCGCAGGCGGCACAATATGAAGGCGTGAAAAACGTTGAGGCTATCGACGCCCATACCGTCAAGATCAGCTTCACTGAACCCAAGCCCTACCCCTACTCGGCATTTGTCGGCGCGCAATCGCCCGTCATCCAGAAGAAGCAGTTCGAAAAATGCGTCGGCGCCGCGGCTCCCGGCTGCACATCCGCCAATTTCGGCCCCATCGGCACCGGCCCCTTTGTGGTCAAGGAGTTCAAGCCGAACGACGTCATCAGCTATGTCGCCAACCCCAATTATCGTGATCCGGCCAAGCCCGCTTTCGCCACGGCGACCCTGAAGGGCGGCGGTGACGCGGCATCCGCTGCGCGTGCCGTGCTTGAAACGGGTGAATTCGACTACGCCTGGAACATGCAGGTGGAGCCGGAAATTCTGGCGACCATGGTGGCCGCCGGCAAGGGCAAGCTGGAAACCGCCTTCGGCACGCAGGTCGAGCGTATCAATCTCAACTGGTACAATGCCGATCCTGCGCTGGGTGACAAGCGCTCCACCAAGGAGGGCGGTCCCCATCCGGCCCTTTCCGACCCGGCCGTGCGCCGTGCGCTCTCGCTCGCCATCGATCGCGACATTATCGATGAGACGGGGTATGGCGAGGCGGGCAAGCCGACCTGCAACATCGTGCCGGCCCCGGCGGCTGTCGCTTCGACGAAAAACGACAGCTGGTGCCTGAAGCAGGATTTGGAAGGCGCAAATAAGCTGCTTGATGATGCGGGCTGGGTGAAGGGCGCCGATGGCATCCGCGCCAAAAACGGCGTGAAGCTTTCCTTCCTCTACCAGACCTCCACCAACTCCGTTCGCCAGGCAGCGCAGGAACTGGTGAAGGACATGTGGTCGCAGATCGGCGTTGCGTCCGAACTGCGCAATGTCAGCGCCTCGGTGTTCTTCGGCGGCGATCCGGCAAGCCCGGATACCTTCCAGAAATTTTATGCCGACGTTGAAATGTACACCAACAATTTCGACGGCACCGACCCGGAAAAATACCTGGCGGAATGGCTGTGCGACAAGATCCCCGCCCCCGCAAACGGCTGGCAGGGTCAGAATATTCCGCGTTATTGCAACCCGGAATTCGACAAGCTGGTGGGCGTCCTTTCCAAGACGACCGATTTCGCCAAGCGTGGGGAAATCGCAAAACAGCTGAACGACATGCTGACGGAAGAAGGCGCACATATTCCGCTGATCCACCGTGGCAACGTCTCCTCGCATTCGCTGACACTCGAAGGCGTTCGCATGAATGCCTGGGATTCGGAACTCTGGAACGTCGCGGACTGGTCCCGCAAAAAGTAACACGCAAATGCGCGGTCGCCCCTGAAAGGGCGGCCGCGCTCGTTTTGCGAGACCCTGACGGTCTGGAGACTTTCCGATGTTTACCTTTACGCTCCGGCGGCTTGCCTTTGCCGTACCGACGTTGCTCGTCATCAGCTTCGTCATCTTCGCCCTGCTCGATCTCGCGCCGAACGATCCGACCGGCGACCTGCCGCTGACCATTCCGCCCGAAGTGCGCGAGCAGATCCGCGCCTCCCTCGGCCTCGACCAGCCTTTCTTCATCCGTTACCTGATGTGGCTGCAGCAATTCTTCATCAACGAGCCGCTGAACCTCTTCGAAAAGCTGACCGGCTGGCAGATCGGCGATGGCAGCCGCATGCGCGTGCTCTCCTGGGCAACGCGCAGCCCGGTGGTCGATCTTGTCATCCAGCGCATGCCGCAGACGCTTTGGGTAGTGGGCCTTGCCTATCTTTTCGGCGCGCTTCTGGCGATCCCGATCGGCGTCATTTCCGCCTACAAGCAATATTCGATCTTCGACCAGATCGGCACTTTCGTCTCGATGGTCGGTTATTCGGTGCCGACCTTCTTCACCGGCGTGCTGCTGGTCGTCATCTTCAGCTCTTACCTGCAATGGTTCCCTTCCGTCTATGACACCAATCTGCAGGTGACGGACTGGGGAAGCTTTGTGGCGCAGATCAAACAGATGTTCCTGCCGGTGCTGGTATTGACCCTCTACAATGTCTCGCAGATCAGCCGCTTCGTGCGCGCCTCAATGCTCGACAATCTGCATCAGGACTATGTGCGCACCGCCCGCGCCAAGGGCGTGAAGGAAAAATCCGTTCTGCTCGTCCACGTGCTGCGCAACAGCCTGATCCCGGTCGTGACGGTGATTGCACTCGGCGTGCCGACGATCTTTTCCGGCGCCATCATCACCGAGCAGATATTCCGCGTGAACGGGCTTGGCCAATTGCTGATAACCGCCGTTCAGGGCGCGGATATTCCGCTGGTGCAGACGCTGACCTTCATTTTTGCGGTGCTTATCGTGCTCTTCAACCTGATTGCCGACGTGCTTTACGGCATTCTCGACCCGAGGATCCGCTATGACTGACGCCACCATTGCAGCGCCGACGGTTGCGGCCACCCCAACACAATCCGCCCTTGCCGATATCTGGAAACAGTTCCGCGTCCACAAGGGCGGGGTGGCCGGGCTTTTTGTCTTCATCTTCATCCTGCTTGCGGTCTATGTCGGCCCCTATATCCACACCGTTGCGCCCAACGCCATAAACGTGAAGGCACGTAACCAGTGGCCGTCGCTGGCGCATCCCTTCGGCACCGATAATCTCGGCAAGGACATGCTGGCGCAGGTTCTGGCCGGTGGGCGCATCTCGCTTGCCGTCGGCATCACTGCCATGCTTTTGGCCCTGTTTCTCGGCACGCTGGTGGGTGTGCTTTCAGGTTATTTCCGGAATCTGGACGGGCCGCTGATGCGGTTGACGGACCTGTTTCTGGCGCTGCCGCTTTTGCCGCTGCTGCTCGTCATCCTGATGCTGTTTCGCGATACGCTGCGCGCCGCCTTCGGGCCGGAAACCGGCATCTTCATCCTGATTGTCTTCGTGATCGGGATCACCAGCTGGATGCATACCGCGCGCATTGTGCGCGGCGATGTGCTGACGATCAAAAGCCAGGAATTCATCATGGCGGCGAAATCGAGCGGCATGCGTGAGTATCGCATCATCCTGCGCCATATCCTGCCGAATGTGCTGAGTTCGATCATGGTCTCGGCCACGCTCGGCATCGCCTCGGCCATCATCACGGAATCGGCGCTGTCCTTCCTCGGCCTCGGTTTCCCGTCCGACTTCCCCACCTGGGGACGGCTGCTGTTCGATGGCGCCAACTTCCTGCAGCTGACGCCCTCGCGTGTGCTGTGGCCGGGACTGGCTATCTCGCTGACGGTTCTGAGCGTCAATTACATTGGTGATGCCGTGCGCGATGCGCTCGACCCACGGGCGCTGAAGAGTTGAGGAGACGCGTTCTCTGCGTCACAACAACCTCTCCACCGTCATCCTCGGGTCAAGCCCGAGGATGACGTCGAGTAAGGCTGCCGACTAGTGATAATTCACCTTTTCCGCATCAAGGATGCTGTCGGCATCCAGCGCGGCAATCGGAATATCGCTGCGCGCGGGAATATCGCCGGAAAGCTGAAGCGCAAGATAACGCCCGCAGCAGACCCGCAGGAACGAGGTGAAATTTCCGAGATCATGCCCGGCATCGATCGATTCATTATAAAGCTTGGCGATAAGCTGCACGCTGTTCATGCCATCCCGCCGCGCGATCTCGTCCAGCGTCGTCCAGAAGAAATTCTCGAGCCGGACGCTGGTGACCATGCCATCGATCCTGAGCGACCGCGTATGGCTTTCCCAAAGCGCCGGGTCTGCCTTGATGAAAAGCTTGCACATGGTTTCCTCCCTCACCACGTCTGAAAGATAGGCGGAAAACGGGGCCGAAAAAAGCCCCCTTTCGCAGGTCTTATTTGCCGAGCACCGCCATGAATTGCGAAAGCCATGCCGGATGTGCCGGCCATGCAGGGGCGGTCACCAGCTTGCCATCGGTAACCGCCGCATCGATGGCGATATCGGCATAGGTGCCGCCGGCAAGCTCGACCTCGGGACGGCAGGCCGGATAGGCCGAGCAGGTGCGGCCCTTCAAAACACCAGCAGCCGCGAGCAGTTGCGCACCGTGGCAGACGGCCGCCACCGGCTTGTCAGCCTCGAAAAAATGTTTCACCGCCGCCAGCACATCGGCATTAAGGCGCAGATATTCCGGCGCACGGCCGCCCGGAATGACCAGCGCATCATAATCCGCAACCTTGATATCGGCGAAGGTGGCGTTGAGCGCGAAATTATGGCCGCGTTTTTCCGAATAGGTCTGGTCGCCCTCGAAATCATGGATGGCCGTAGCGATGGTCTGGCCCGCTTTCTTGCCGGGGCAGACGGCATGGACCGTGTGGCCGACAGCGAGCAACGTCTGGAACGGCACCATGGTCTCGTAATCCTCGGCGAAATCGCCGGCGATCATCAAAATCTTCTTCGGCATGTTTGCTCCTCCCGTTTTCGAATGCCTTTGGGCACTCTAGCAGTGTGGGCCGAAGCACGGGTATTATGGCTATACTACAAGGCCGATAAAGGCGGCATCACCGGCCCCGCGGCGGCTCCGGCCAGCGACGCACACCGCCGCCCCAGGTCTCAAAGGCTCTGGAAAGCTTCAGCACGAACAGATCCTCGTAACGCGGGCCGACGATCTGCAAGCCGATGGGCATACCCGATTTCGAAAAACCGCAATTGATCGAGGATGCGGGCTGTTCCGACATGTTCCACGGCACGGTGAAGGCGATATGTTCGAAGGGCCGTGCGGGATCATTGGTGGGCGAGGCCCAGTCGGCCGGATAGGACACGATGGGATTGACGGGTGAAATCACCGCATCAACGGACTGCATCAACCGGCCGCAAAGCTTACGCATTTCCATGGTCTGGTTGAAACCGAAAACGGCGCGTGCGCCGGAAATATCCGCCCCCTTCTGTGCCCATTCATGAATATATGGAAGGATCGCGGCGCGGCGGTCTGCGCTCAGCGCCGCCATGTCGCCCCAGAATTTCGCGCGCCAGAAGTCGTCCAGCCCATCCAGCATCTCCCGCGTCAGCACCGGCTCGACAGGGATGACAATGGCGCCCGCCGCCTCGAACAGTTTCGCGGCGGAAAGCACGGCGTCGCGCACCTCATCCTCCAACGGCAGGCCGCAGCCGGCATCCAGCATCAGGCCGATCTTCAGGCCCTTCACGTCGATATCGAGGTCCATCCAGTCGATGTCATTCGGCGGCAGCGATGTGCCGTCGCGCCAGTCGGGCCGTGAAAGCGTGGCCATCGCATAGGCCGTATCGATAACGGTGCGGGTCATCGGCCCGGCGCAGCGGCCGGTATAATAGGGATCGACCGGGATGCGGCCCTGGCTCGGCTTGAAACCGAACAATCCCGTCCACCCCGCCGGCAGCCGCACCGAGCCGCCAATATCCGTGCCGATATGCAGCGTGCCATAACCAGCGGCCCCGGCCGAGGCCGCACCGGCGCTGGAGCCGCCGGGGTTCTGTGTCGGGTCCCAAGGATTGCGGCTGAGCTTGTGAAAACTGGAAAGGCCTGAGGAGAGCATGCCGTAATCCGGGCAGGTCGTCTTGGCGTAAAGGATCGCGCCATCCTCGCGGCAGCGGGCCGCCACCGGCGCATCTTCAACCGCAGGCACCAGTTCTACCGCTTTGGTGCCAAGCGGAACGGGATGGCCTTTCGTGGCGATCAATTCCTTGAGCGAGACGGGAATTCCATCAAGGGGCCCGAGCGTTTCACCCTTTTGCCAGCGCTCCGTCGAGGCCAGCGCCTGCCGGCGTGCATCCTCCGGATCATAGGCGTAAAGCGCGTTCACGACCGGCTCGAATGCATCGATACGCGCCTCCACCGCCTGCCAATATTCCGATGGCGAAAGCCTCTTACCCCGGTAAAGCGACAGGATTTCGAGCGTGTTGAGGTCTATGAGATCGGTCATGGCATCGTCTCGTCAGAAAAACAGGAAATATGGGCGACAGCTTTCCAGAGCGGTCAGCTTGTATCGCGCGGGTCCAGCAGGTCGCGCAGGCCGTCGCCGAGAAGGTTGAGACCAAAGACGGCAAGTGCAATCGCAAGGCCGGGCATGATGGCAAGCCAGGGCGCCACGCCAAGATAGGTCTGGGCGTCCGCGAGCATTCGCCCCCAGGTGGCGGCGGGCGGCGGCATGCCGAGACCGAGGAAGGAAAGGCCTGCTTCCGTCAATATCGCAAGGCCGAGCTGGATCGTCACCTGCACGATGATCTGGTTGGAAATATTCGGCACGATATGGAAAAGCGTGATCCGGGCGCGGTTCTGGCCGATGCTTGTAGCGGCGGTGACATATTCCCGCGACCATATCTGCAGCGCCGCCCCCAGCGTCAGCCGGGCGAAGACAGGCACCATGAAGGTGGCGATGGCGATGATGGCGGTAAAGCGCCCCGTGCCGATGAAGGCGCCGAGCATCATAGCCGACAGGATCGGCGGCACCGCAAAGATGATATCGCAGACGCGCATGACCACGGTTTCGGTGAAACCGCGCAGCGCCGCGACCGCAACGCCGATGGCCGTGCCGATAGATGCGCCGATGGCAACGGCGGCGATGGAGGTGGACAGCGAGTTCCAAGCACCCGCCATCAGCATGGACAACACATCGCGGCCGAAATGATCCGTGCCGAGGCCGCCATAGACGAACGGTGATTTCAGCTTCTGGACGATCTGCATCTTCGTGGGGGACACCGGCGTCCAGACCAGCGACAGCAGGGCGACGGCGACCAGAAAGATCGTGACGGCGATGCCGACGGCAAAGGCGGGGCGGCGGCGGATCAATCGCATCATCGCGCACCTGCCCGCAGTCTGGGATCGATGAGGAGATAGGCGATATCGACCACGAAATTCATGATGATCACCAGCGCCGAAAAAAACAGCACGACGGATTGCATGACGACGATATCGCGCTGGGTCAGCGCCTGATAGGCAAGCCGCCCGAGGCCCGGCAGGTTGAAGACATTCTCGACAA
Organism: Agrobacterium sp. CCNWLW32; assembly: GCF_037083425.1. Lineage (NCBI taxonomy): Bacteria > Pseudomonadati > Pseudomonadota > Alphaproteobacteria > Hyphomicrobiales > Rhizobiaceae > Agrobacterium > Agrobacterium sp. CCNWLW32. Next base: position 229,452 of record NZ_JBAOJM010000008.1, on the reverse strand, counting down.
GCACCGCGCCGGCGATAAGGAAGGTGAATTGCAGGCCGATCATGGTGACAACAGGGATCATCGCGTTCGGCACCGCGTGCCGCCACAGTGCCACCCGCTCGCTCAAACCCTTGGCGCGGGCGGTGCGCACGAAATCCTCGTTCATCACCTCAAGCACGGCGGAGCGGCAGACGCGGGTGAGAACGCCGGCCTGCGACAGCGCCAGCGCGACCGCCGGAAGGATGAGCGCCATAAGACCCGCTGAAAAACTCGGCGTCCAGCCGGGAAATCCGCCCGCCGGCATCCAGCCGAGCGTGGTGGAAAAGACGATGATGAGCAGCAGCCCGACCCAGAAACCGGGCACGGCGATGCCCACATGGGAAAACAGCCCGGCCACAAAATCCAGCGCCCCGTTACGGTTCCGCGCCGCCGCCACGCCGAGTGGAATGGCGATGGCGACAGACAGGCAGACTGCCAGCAGCGCAAGCGGCAGGGTGACGGCCAGCCGCTCGAGGATCAGCCCCGCCACCGGCACGCCATAGGTATAGGATTGCCCGAAATCACCCCGGAATACGCCCGCAAGCCAGTGGAGATAACGCAGCGGCAGCGGCTGATCGAGACCCATCTGCTTCTGCAGCGCGGCGAGCGTATCAGGGCTCGCCGAGGTTCCAAGCATGATCGCCGCGGGATCGCCCGGCAGCAGGCCCATGACGACATAGATGATGAGGGAAACGGCAAACAGCGTGATGACGAGGCTGACGAGACGCCGGATGAGGACGGCTAACATCTGGCATCTTCTCCTTGCTTTGTTTCACCTGCGGTCGAGCGTCCAGTCACCTCTCTCCCGTCATTCCGGCCCCGAGCCGGAATCCAGCCGGCGCGCGTCTGCGCGGCGGAGAGAGCCCTTTCAGCCGAAGGACTTGGGCTGGCTGGATGCCGGATCAAGTCCGGCATGACGGAAGAAACCGGTATCGACAAACGTCACTCTTCCCAATGCACATCCGTCAGCACATTCGAGGGAATGGGTTCGTTTTCCCAAAGCCCCTTCACCTTCTTGTCCCACACGCCGAGCTTCGGCATGACGAAAAGGTAAAGTGCCGGCACATCTTCTGCGAGGATTTTCTGGGCGTCGCCGTAAAGCGCTTCCTGCTGGGCCGCATCCGCCGTCTTTTCAACGTTGCCGACGACCTCGTTGAAGGCCGGGTTCCTGTAATTGAAATAATAGGGATCGCGCGCATAGATATCGATATCCATCGGCTCCGCATGGGCAACGATGGTCATGTCGTAATCCGCGCCCTTCAAGACATCCGCCACCCATTTCGCCGGAAATTCGGTCGTCTCGATGGTCATCGTCACGCCGATTTCGGCAAACATCGCCTGCAGGATTTGCGAGGTCCGCTGGGCATAGGCCATCTGCGGCGCCTTGATGGTGAAGCTGAACCCGTCAGGATAACCCGCTTCGGCAAGCAGCGCCCTCGCCTTGTCGACATCGTAGGGGTGCACTCCTGTCGTATCGATGTAACCGCGGTCATTCGGGGTGTAATGGCTGCCGATGGCCGTGCCGAAGCCGGACCATGCGCCTTCGATGACGGTGCCGCGATCCACCGCCATCATCAGCGCCTGGCGCACGCGCTTGTCATCAAAGGGCTTGCGGGCGTTGTTCATGCCGGCCACGACCTTCAGTTCGGTATTGCCGACGAAGGTGCCAAGGCGTTTGTCGCCCTCAAAGGAGGTCATCAGCTCCGGCGCGCCGAATTCCGGAAAGGCATCGATATCGCCTGACTTCAGCGCCGCCGCCTGCGCCTGCGGGTCGGAGACGAAACGGAAGGTCGCCTTGTCCAGCTTGACCGCCACGGCCTTGTCCCAATAGCCGTCGTTCTTCTGCAGCTCGACCCTGTCGCCCTTGGCCCAGTTCACGAATTTGAACGGGCCGGTGCCGACGGGCGTGGTGCGGTTATTCTCAGCGCTTTTCGGCGCCACCATCACGGATGCCGGCCAGCCGAGCCAATAGAGAAGGCTGCCGGCCGGCTGCTTCAGCTTCAGCACCAGCGTTGCGGCATCCGGGGTCTCGATACTGTCGATGGCGGCGAAGAAGCGCTTCTGCGGATTGACCGAGCTTTCGCCGCGCGCCCGATCCAGCGAAAATTTCGCAACGGAGGAATCGAAGGCCTCGCCGTCATGGAAGGTGACGCCCTTGCGCAGCTTGAATGTATAGGTCTTGCCATCAGGGGAAATTTCCCAGCTTTCGGCAAGCTGCGGCCTAACCTTGCCTTCGCGGTCGATCGTCACCAGACCTTCGAAGATATTCTGCCAGGTGACCTGGCCGATGGCGACGGGGGCGGCAATGGTCGGATCGAGCCCGGCGGGCTCGACGGCCATGCCAAGCGTCAGCGCGGTTTTCGGCGCGGCATCCGCCGCCGTTATCGAAAGCGGCAGCCAAAGCGCCGTGCCCAGTGCGAGGCTCAGCGCGGCGCGGCGCGAAAGCGTTGCCGCCTGCGAAAGATAAATGCGTGGCATCATTGTCCCCTGTCTGGCGGCCGGGGCATTTTTGCCCTTCCAAAGACCACCCGTTGCAAAAAGAGTGTCATGTTGCAGGCGCACACACAATCTCGATTTTTGTGTGCTCCGTGTAGCTGAAATGGCTACACGGAAATGCGGATGGAAATCAACCTTCCGGGCGGAAAGGCCAAACCGTCTCGCTTATCCCGCCGTCGCCTCGCGCATGAAGCGCTCGATGAAATCGGCAAGCTTGGAGGCGGCGAAGGACAATTGCCGGTCGGGAGCAACACAGAGATCGATCTGGGTGTGGATGCCCTTCTTGCCGGAGAGCGGAACGGCGACCATCTGGCCACTGCGAATTTCACGCGCCACCGAAAGCGCCGGCAACAGCGTGGCGGCGGCGTGGCCCAGCACCAGTTCCTTCAGCATTTCCAGCGAGCTGGTGATGAAGACAGGGTCAAGTTCGATGCCCGCATCGGCAAACAGCGTATCGAAGGCCTGACGCGCAGCAAAACTCTTGTCCGGCAGCGCAAGCGGCAGGCCCGCCAGTTCCTTCAGCGAGACTTCCGGCTGGGCGGCGAGCGCGTGGCCAGCGGGGAAGATGACATCATAACTGATGCGGGTGCGCGAACGCACCTTGACGCCTGATAGTTTTGGCGCAAACAGGCTGACGACAAGGTCCGCTTCCGCCGCACCCAGCGCCTCCATCGCCTGCCGGGCGCTGGTAATATGCACCTCGAAACGCAGTTTTGGATATTTCAGGCTGAACTGCGCCAGCACCGGCGCCAGAAGGTTCGCCACCGTGGCGCCATTGGCATAGACCGTGACCCGGCCGCGCTGCAGGCCTTTGAGATCGTCTATCAGCTGGTGCACATGGTCGAGTTCGCGCAGCGTCTTGCCAGCGCGGGCGGCGAGCAGCTCCCCCGCTGCCGTCAGCTTCACGCCCCGGCTGGAGCGCTCCACAAGCGGCGAACCGAAATAATATTCGAGGTTTTCAATCTGCCGGCTCACCGCCGTCGGCGCGACATTCAGGTTTTCCGCAGCGGCGCGCATGGAATTTGTGCGGACGAGTTCGTCGAAATACATCAAGGCGCGCAATTGCATGGGGTGGGTACCTGTTGCGGAAATGCCGGTGTGGCGGTTCACCATATCATCGCAGCGCGATGAGAGAATACTTCGCCCGGGAAGATCACCTGTGGAACGAACGCGCGCCGCCTGTTTCTTCTCCCAGGTGGGGAGAAGGAACGGGCGCACCGTCTCGCCAATCAAACGCGCTTGAAACCCTCGCTCGCCACCAACAGCTGGCGGGTATAATCCGCGCTGAATTCCCGGCTTTCCAGCGCTTCCGCCTCCAGCATTTCCACCACCTTGCCGCTCTTCATCACCGCCAGGCGATCGCACATATGGCTGATGACGCCGAGATCGTGGCTGACCATGACGAAGGTAAGGTTACGATCCTTGCGGGCCTGTTCCAGAAGGTTGAGGATTTCCGCCTGAATGGAGGCATCGAGCGCCGAAGTCGGCTCATCCAGCAGCAGGATTTTAGGCTCGACGATCAGCGCACGGGCAATGGCAATGCGCTGCCGCTGGCCGCCGGAAAGCTGGTGCGAATACCGGAAACGGAAGCCTGAACCGAGGCCGACTTCATCCAATGCGCGGGCAATACGCTGCTCGCGATTGTCGAGACCGTGGATGACCAGCGGTTCAAGCAGCAGCGCATCCACCGTCTGGCGCGGGTGAAGGGAGCCATAAGGGTCCTGAAACACCATCTGCACGTCGCTGTAGAAGCTCTTGTCGCGGTGCTTGCTGGAATAGGAGCGCCCCGCCACCATCAACGAACCTTCGTCGAAATGGTTGAGGCCGGCAATGGCGCGCAGCAGGGTCGACTTGCCGGAACCGGACTCGCCGACGATGCCGAAGGATTCACCCTCGGCCACATCGATGCTGACGCTGTCGAGCGCGATGTAACCGTCGAAATCGACCACCATGTCTCTGATAGAAAGAACTGTGCTCATGCGCGCCACTCCGGCTTGCGTTCCAGAACCGGCAGCGGATGCCGGTGGCCGCCAATTTCCGGCAGGCAGTTCAAAAGCCCCTGCGTATAGGGGTGTTTCGCTTCCTTCAGATTGGCGGAAGAAAGCTCTTCCACCACCTTGCCCGCATACATGACGAGAACGCGGTCACAGAAGGAGGAGACGAGCCTCAGATCATGACTGACAAAGATCAGCCCCATGCCGCGGTCGCGCACCAGCTTGTCGAGAATGTCGAGTACTTCCAGTTGCACCGTGACGTCGAGCGCCGAGGTGGGTTCGTCGGCGATCAACAGTTCCGGGCCGCAGACCAGCATCATGGCAATCATGACGCGCTGGCCCATGCCGCCGGAGACCTCATGCGGATAGAGATCGAAGACGCGCTCGGGATCGCGGATCTGCACCGCTTCGAGCATGGCAAGCGTGCGCTGGCGCGCCTCGCTGCCGCCGATCTTTTCATGGGTGCGCAAGGTTTCCATGATCTGACGGCCGATGGTCATGACCGGGTTCAGCGAATATTTCGGGTCCTGCAGGATCATGGCCATGCGCTTGCCGCGCATGATCCGCCGCTCCTTTGCGGACGCCTTGAGCAGGTCGATATCGCCGAAACGGAGCGCATCGGCCTCGATGCGCGCGCTTTTCGGCGTCAGCCCCATGATGGCTCGGCCCGTCTGCGACTTGCCGGAGCCGGATTCGCCGACGATGCCGAGGCGTTCGCGCCCAAGCGTGAAGGACACACCGCGCACCGCCTCCACCAGCCCGGTGCGGGTGGGGAAAGAAACGCGAAGATTCTGAACGGTCAGAAGCGGCGCACTCATTGGCCCGCCTCCTTGGGATCAAGCGCATCGCGCAACCCATCGCCCAGCAGGTTGAAACCGAGGCTGACGATGAGGATCGCCACGCCGGGCATGGCCGCAACCCACCATTGGTCGAGGATGAAACGACGCCCCGAAGCGATCATCGCGCCCCATTCCGGCAACGGCGGCTGCGCGCCAAGGCCTAGGAAGCCGAGACCTGCGGCGGTGAGGATGATGCCCGCCATATCGAGCGTGACGCGCACGATGAGCGACGACATGCAAAGCGGCATGACGTGTTTCAGGACGATGCGGAAGGGCGAGGCCCCCATGAGCTTCACCGCCGCGATGAAATCGGAATTGCGGAAGGTCATGGTTTCAGCGCGCGCGATACGCGCATAGGGCGGCCATGACGTCACCGCGATGGCGAGCACCGCGTTTTCAATGCCCGGCCCCAGTGCGGCCACCAGCGCCAGCGCCAGAACCAGCTTCGGAAAGGCCAGAAAGATATCGGTGATGCGCATCAGAACGGCATCCACCCAGCCGCCGGCATAACCCGAGACGGTGCCGACGATGAGCCCGATGGGCGCCGCGATGATGGCCACCAGCAGCACCACGAACAGGGTCAGTCGCGAACCGTGGATGAGGCGCGAGAGAATATCGCGCCCCTGATCGTCGGTGCCGAGCAAGTATCCCGCCGTACCGGGCGGCAGAAGCCGGGCATTGCGCAGATCGCCCTGCACCGGATTATGCGGCGCCAGCACATTGGCAAACAGCGCGACGAACAGCAGCGCAACAATGATGCCGAGGCCGAGCAACGCCAGCCGGTTTTCCGAAAACCGCCGCCAGATGACATAAGCACGGCCAAGACGCGCCTGCTTGCGCGAGGCAGGCCGGTCGGAGAGCAGCCATTCGCGGCTGTAGGGTTTGAGTGTATCGGTCGAAATCGTCATCGGCTGCGCGTCCTTGGGTCGAGCGTCCGGTAAAGCAGATCGGAGAAGAGATTGATGCCGACGAAGATGGCGCCGATCACGATCGTGCCGCCAAGAACGGCATTCATATCCGCATTCTGCAGGGAATTGGTGATGTAGAGGCCGAGCCCCGGCCACGCGAAGATGGTTTCGGTCAGCACCGAACCTTCCAGCAGACCGGCGTAAGATAGCGCAATCACGGTCACCAGCGGCACGGCGGCGTTGCGCAGAGCGTGAAACCAGATGATGCGCGTTTCCGAAAGCCCCTTGGCGCGCGCCGCAACGATATATTCCTGGGCGAGCTCATTCAGCATGAACGAACGCGTCATGCGGCTGATATAGGCCAGCGAAAAATAGCCGAGCAGCGAGGCGGGCAGGATGATGTGGCGGAACAGATCCCACAATACGTCCCATTGCCGTTGCCAGATCGCGTCGATCAGGAAGAAACCCGTGACCGGCGTAAAGGTGAATTCGTAGACGATATCCATCCGGCCGGGATAGGCGACCCATTGCAACCTGGCGTAAAACACCAGCAGCGCCAGGAGGCCAAGCCAGAAAATCGGCACGGAATAGCCGATAAGGCCGATGACGCGCACGACCTGGTCGGCAAAGCTGCCGCGCTTGACCGCGGCAAGCACGCCGAGCGGAATGCCAAAAACGGCGCCGATGATGGTGCCAAGCGTGGCAAGCTCTATGGTTGCCGGGAAAACCCGCTTGATATCCTCCATCACCGGGTTGGTGGTGAGGACTGAGATGCCGAAATCACCCGACAGCGCCTGCTTCAGATAGATGAAGAACTGCTGCCAGAGCGGCAGGTTGAGGCCGAGCTGCTCACGCACGCGCTCGACCACATGCGCAGGAGCGCGGTCGCCGACAATCGCCAGTGCGGGATCGATCGGCACAACGCGGCCAATGAAAAATGTGACCGCCATCAGCCCCAGAAAGGTGGTGATGACGGTGACGGCGAAGCCGAGAATGGCCTTCGCGCGGGCGTTGGCACGGCGTTTGCCCTGCCTCGCCCGGCTGTTTGCTTCAACGATGCTCAAGAGACCGATCCTTCCGGATCATTCCTTGGAGATCGTATAGACGTAGTTGGTGTCGAAGCTCGGTCCGAGCTTCAGGCCCTTGAGCTTGTTCGAGTAACCGGCCACTTCGGTCTGCTGGAAGATGATGACGAAGGGACCCTTCGCCAGAACTTCCTTCTGCAGGTTTTCATAGATGGCGGCGCGCTTGGCGCTATCCTTCTCCAAAAGCGCCGACTGGGTTTCCTTGGTCAGATCAGGAACGTCCCAAGCATTGCGCCAGGCGAGCGTCTTGTTCTTGCCCTCATCGGAATTGTCGTAGTTGATGGTGAAGGTTTCCGCATTCGAGTTCGGGTCGAAATAGTCCGAACCCCACTGGCCGATATAGATATCATGGGTGCGGGCGCGGTATTTGGTCAGCGTCTGCTTGCCGTCGCCCGGGATGATTTCGAGCTTGATGCCAGCCTGCGCCAGCGTCTGCTGTACGCTTTCGGCAATGCCGGTTACCGGCTGCGTGTTGCGCACATCCATGGTCACGGTGAAGCCGTCCTTCAGGCCGGCCTTGGCGAGAAGCTCTTTCGCCTTGGCGACGTCGAGCTTGTAGGGGTTCTCATCAAGCGCGCCGAGCTGGCCCTTCGGCAGGAAGGTCTGGTGAACTTCGCCGATGCCCTTGATGATCGTCTCACCGATCGCGTCATAATCGACGAGATATTTGAAGGCTTCGATGACCTCGGGCTTCTTCAGGTTCTCGTTCTTCTGGTTGAGGCTGAAGTAATAGACGGTGCCCTTGGGCGCAGACGTGACGGCGAGGCCTTCCTTCTTGGAAACGGCTTCCATGTCACCGGGCTCAAGGTTGCGGGCAACATCGATATCGCCATTTTCAAGCGCCAGACGCTGGCCGGAGCTTTCCTTCATGTGGCGATAGACCACACGCTTCAGCTTCGGCTTCTCACCGTAATAATTCGGGTTGGCTTCCAGAATGACCGCTTCGTTGGCCTTCCAGCCGAGGATCTTGTAGGGGCCGGAACCCGCATAACCCGTCTTCAGGAACTCGTTGCCGAAATCCGTGTCGTATTTGTAATCGGCGCTCGGCGTTACCGACTTCGCCTTTTCGGTGATGAGCTTCTTGTCGACCACCGAAGCGACGGTCGCGGTCAGCACGTTCAGCACGAAGCTCGGCGCATAGGGTTTGTCGACCGTCAGCACGAAGGTGTTCGCATCCGCAGCCTTCGCCTTTTCGGTGACGTTATCGCTCTTGAGGCCGAACTGCGTCAGCAGGAATGCGGGCGACTTGTCGAGCTTCACGGCGCGTTCAAAGGAGAAGGCGACGTCGTCAGCGGTGACCGGATTGCCGGAGGCGAATTTCAGGCCGGATTTCAGCTTGAACGTATAGGTCAGGCCGTCCTCGGAGGTCGTCCAGCTTTCGGCGAGATCGCCGATAACCTTGGACGTGTCGTTGAGATCGATGGAAACCAGCTTGCTATAGGTGTTGCCGGTGACTTCGGCGGCGGAGAGTTCGAAAGCCTCACCCGGATCGAGCGTGATGATGTCGTCGATGGCGAAACCTTCAACCAGCGTATCGGCCGGCGTGGCGGCAAAAGCGTGCGGCGCAGACAGCATCATCAGCGACAGAGCAGCGCTGGTGCTGAGGATACGCATGGACTTGTTGAGCGATTTGATCATAGGATCTCCCCTTTTGTTATGAGATTGATTTAGTTCGCTTTTATTTGCCTTCAGGCCGGCTCGTGCCAGGCCTGGGATAGGACGCGCAGCCAGTTTTCCCGGCATATTTTAGCAAGTTCTCCATCACCGTAGCCCGCCGATTTCAGCGCCGCAACCAGATTGTGGTTGCCGCTGGCATCGGCAACGCCAACGGGTACCGTCGCACCGTCGAAATCCGATCCCAGCGCCACGCAATCGATGCCCATGCGCTCCACCATGTAGTCGATATGGCGCACCATGTCGGAAAGCGGCGTATCGGCAATGTCGCGCGCATCTGCCCTGAGCATGGTCACGGCATAGTTGAGACCCACCAGACCACGGCTTTCCTTGATGGCATCCATCTGCCTGTCGGTGAGATTGCGGGCGACGGGGGTGAGCGCATGCGCATTGGAATGGCTGGCGATCAAAGGCTGGTTGGTGGTCTTGGCCACATCCCAGAAGCCCTTTTCGGTGATATGCGCGAGATCGATGAGAATGCCGAGCCGGTTGCACTCCTTCACCAGCGCAAAACCGGCATCGGTGAGGCCGGGCGCCGTATCTGGCGACATGGGGTAAGAGAAAGGAACGCCGTGGCCGAAAATATTGTGCCGGCTCCAGACCGGGCCGAGCGACCGCAGGCCGGCGGCGTAAAACACCTCCAGCGCGTCGAGATCGGCGCCGATCGCCTCGCAGCCTTCCATATGCAGCACCGCGGCGAAAATATCCTCGGCAAAGGCCTTGCGAATATCGGCCGTGGAGCGGCACAGCCGCCAGGCGCCGGCACGATCGAGCCTCAGCGCAATCGCCGCCTTCTCCATGGCGATATCCAGCGAAGGCAGCCGCTCCAGCGGAGCGGCGAGCGGCGTGTTGTAGTGGCCGCTTTCATCCGGTTCCTGCAGAATAAGGTCGCCGGAAGGAATATAGATGGCGCAGATGCCGCCGCCGAGGCCGCCTGCCCTTGCCCGGGGGCCATCGATATGACCCTCACGTGTGCCGCTTTTAAATTCGGCCACCGGATCGGCACCGGCCTTGCTGTTGCGCCACAACCGAAGCAGCACATCATTATGACCGTCGAACACTGCATGCATGGGAAGAAATTCCAGTCATCGGAAAGAACAAAACGGGGGCGGGCAGACGCCGGGATGACACCGCGCGAAAGCAAACCGGCGCATTGTTCGCCGACCGCTATTGTCTGTCGGAAGTGATCTTAGGACGATCTCTTCGAGCTTCGCAAGACACAAATTAGGCAGCGGTGAAATTATCACCACTTGCCTTTTGCCGGAATTTGCGCTTCGTCAGGCGCGCCAGCCGTCTTCCGCTTTGGTGAGCAGCGGCGTGGCGAAAACGCCCCTCACCCGCTCCGGCCATTCCGGCCCGAAAGCGGCGATTTTTTCCCGCCAGCGATCCGATTGCAGCATGGCCGCACCGATGACAGCGGGCCGGATGCCGGAGGCGGCGAGAAGCGCAAGACCTGATACGATGGAGCTGCCGCTGGAGATCACATCATCCACCAGCGCCACCCGCCTGTTTTCGATGAGCGGCAGCATGCGGGGATCGATATAGAGCCGTTTTTCCTGCCGGGTGGTGATGGAGGACATCGGCACCGACAGTTCCTCCAGATACCAGAATTTGCGCGAGGTGCCGAGCGGCACGTAACGGGAATGGCCGAGATGCCGGGCAACGGCGGCGGCGAGCGTCAAGCCCAGCGTCGGCAGGCCGATAACGACATCCGGATTGAAGGGCGCGAGCTTGGCGGCGAGATCGGCGGCCAGCGCCTCCAGCACCGCGAACGACGCCTGATTGACGATGAGCGATGCCAGCGCGTGCTCCCCATCCGCAAGCGGCCGGACGGGCAGGCAGATCTGCCTTCCATCATCCAGTTCCGCCGGAAAAAAGCTGGAATGCGGACCCGCCGTACCGAAGGTGGCCGGCGGAAGAATATCCTGCCAGAACTCATGCGGCGCGGCGGGAGAATGGGCGGCGGGCGATGCGGATGGCGGCATCGGTTTTCCTTTCAGGATCGGGATCGCGCAAGGCGGACGCGGTTTTCGGCCGCGCCGATCCCGTTCGGCGCATCAGGCATTTCAACAACCGCGAATACGCGGCGGGTTCATTTCATTGGCTTTTTCCGCTAGAACGGAAACAAAGCAACAGGCATTCGGACAAACCCACCTATGACGCGGGTTTTTCCCATATTCAAGGACAAGCTTCCCATGAGACTGCTGGATCGCATCGGCGAGGATCTGCCATTCCTGACGGAGCTTCGTCATGATCTGCACGCGCATCCGGAACTGGGTTTCGAAGAGGAGAGAACCAGCGCCATCGTCGCCGATCTTCTCGAGCGCGCCGGGCTGAAGGTACATCGCGGTCTTGGCGGCACCGGTGTGGTCGGCACGCTGCAGGTGGGTAATGGCACCCGCAGCATTGGCCTGCGCGCCGATATGGATGCGCTTGCCATGCCTGAGGTGCCCGACCGGCCCTATAAATCGAAATTTCCCGGCAAGATGCATGCCTGCGGACATGACGGCCACACCGCCATGCTGCTTGGCGCCGCGCGTTACCTCGCAAAGACCCGCGACTTCTCAGGCACCGTGCATTTCATCTTCCAGCCGGCCGAAGAAGGCCGAGGCGGCGCGAAGAAAATGGTGGAGGACGGGCTTTTCACGCTGTTCCCATGCGATGCGGTCTATGGCCTGCACAATATGCCGGGGCTTGGGCTCGACGAGATGGCCGTGGTGGAAGGCCCACAGCTGGCCTCGTCCGACAGCTGGCGCGTCACCTTCAAGGGCATCGGCACCCATGGCGCCAAGCCGCATCTCGGCCGCGATCCGGTAACGGCGGCGGGCACCTTCCTCGCTTCGCTGCAAACCATCGTCGGCCGCGTCGTCGATCCGCTGCAACCTGCCGTCGTCAGCGCCTGCTCGGTGCAGGCGGGTGACCCCAAGGCGCTCAACGTCATTCCCGATCTCGTCGAAATCGGCGGCACCGCACGCGCCTACGCGCCTGAGGTGCGCAGCCAGCTTGAAACGGAAATCGGCAGGCTCGCCAAGGGTACGGCGGCGATGTTCGGCATCGAGGCAAGCTATGAATTCATCCGCCGCATTCCGCCCGTCATCAACGATGCCGATGCGACGAAACGGGCGCTCCGAGCCGCCAAGACCGTCTTCGGCAACAAATCCCGCACCGCCTTCCCGCCCTCGACCGCCGGCGACGACTTCGCCTTTTTCGCGGGCGAGGCCCCCGGCTGCTACGTCTGGCTCGGCAACGGCCCCGCGGTGGATGGCGCGCTGCACCACAACACCTCCTACGACTTCAACGACGCGGCAATCGTTCCCGGCGTCGCTTTCTGGGCAACACTGGTGGAGCAGGAACTGGCGGCGGAGTAAAAACGGCCGGATGCATCGGCGATGGCCGCTCAGACGCGCCGCGCGCTCGGACCGGCAAGGCTGGCGAAAATTCCGGCAAGCGCGCAGCCGGCGGTGATCGCCATGATGCCGGGCCAGCCGGCATGGATCCAGAACCAGCCACCGATCCAACCGGTGATGCTCGCTCCGCAATAATAAAACAGCAGATAAAGCGCGGAAGCATGGCTTTTGGCGCCTCCCGCATTGGCACCCACACCACTGCTGGCAGCCGAATGCCCAATGAAAAATCCGACGGTTATCGCCGCAATCCCCGCCACGATGAGGATGATGCTTGAGGCGAAGGTCAGCAGGATACCGGCAAGGATGGTGGAAAAGGCAACCACCAGCATGATCCGCCGGCTGAACCGGTCGACCAGAGCACCGCCATAGGAGGAAGCGACGATACCCAGGGCAAAGGTCAGGAAGATCATGCTGACGGCGGTGCGGCCCAATTCGTAAGGCGGCGCGACGAGGCGAAAGGCGCAATAGTTGAAAACGGTGGTGAACACGCTCGTCAGCATCGCGCCAAGGAAATAGAACCGCCGAAGTTCAGGATTTCCAAGATGTTGCGCCCATATTCTCAGATGATTTTTCAGCGGCATGTGCTGCGGCCGGAAATTCCGCAAGGGCGGAAGAAGCAGCAGGAAGCCGATGGCCGCAAGGATGCAGACCGCCCCCAGCGCATACATTGCGACCTGCCAGGACGTATAGGCGGACACCAGCCCCATGCCGACACGCCCGGCCATGGAGCCGAAGGCCGTGCCGCCGACATAAAGCCCCATCGCCTTGCCGAGACTGGAAGGTTCGATCTCCTCGGCAAGATAAGCCATGGCGACGGCGGGAACGCCGCCGAGCACGAACCCTTCCAGCGCGCGGGCGGCAAGCAGCCATGCCCAACCTTCCGTGCTTGCTGCAATGATATTGGCGATAGCGGCCAGCATCATCGAAACGAACATCAGATTTCGGCGGGTGAAGAGCTGGGCAAAAGCACCGCTGAGAAGAATGGCGAAGGCCAGCGTTCCCGTCGTCAGCGACAGGGCGAGCGATGCGGTTGCGGGGTTTATGCCGAATTCCGCCGGAAATTCCGGCAGCAGCGGCTGCACGCAATAAATCAGCGAAAAGCTGGCGAAGCCGGCCAGAAAGAGCGCCCAACTCGCCCGGCGAAACTGGCGGCTTCCCTGCCGGATCCAGAGCACATCCGGCGGCTCCTCCGTCATGACGATCGGCGGGGCGAAATCCTGTTTTTTGAGCTGGCGCATCGGGTTTGTCCTTTTCGCTCCCAGCTATAGCGCAGCTCCGTCTTTCATTCTAATATATGGAATGCGTTCCTGTCATATCTGGATCTAATATCATGGAACTCAGGCACATCCGCTATTTTCTGGCCATCGCCAATGAAGGCAGTTTTACGCGGGCGGCAGAACATCTGGGAATCGCGCAGCCGCCGCTCAGCCAGCAGATAAAGGTTCTGGAACAGGAAATCGGCGTGCGGCTATTCCGGCGTCTCGCGCATGGCGCGGAACTAACGCCGGCGGGTCATGCGTTTCGCATCGCGGTGACCCATATTCCGCATCAGGTGAGCGAAGGTATCCGGCTTGCACGCAGGGCGGCGGCCGGTGAAACCGGTATCCTGAGAATAGGCGTTACCGGCACGGCGGCGCTCAACCCTCTGGTTCCGGCCTGCATCCGCACTTACAGACGCAAATACCCTGACGTAGAACTTCAGGTGATGGAGGCAGCTGCTCTCGCACTGACGCCGGCCCTACTTGAAGATCGGCTGGACGTGGCGCTGCTGCGCCCCTCACAATCCGACCCTGATACGTTGCTCGAGGAAGTGCTCACTGACGAACCGCTTCTGGTCGCCCTGCCGGCATCCCATCCACTCGCGCGGCGCGGAACCGCCATAGACCTGATGGAACTGCGCGACGACCCTTTCATTCTGACGCCACGCAGCATCGGCACGAGCCTTCACGATGCATCGATAAAAGCCTGCGAGGAGGCTGGATTCACGCCGCGTCTCGGGCCGGCTGCACCGCAAATCGTCTCGATATTGTCGCTGGTCGCGGCCGAACTCGGGGTTTCCCTCGTTCCGGAATCCGTCGCACAAGTCAAAATGCACAACATCGTCCTGCTGCCCTCCAGCGGTCCGCCGCCACAGCTTTCCATATCGCTCGCCTATCGGCGCGGAACGACATCGCCCGTGGTGAAGAATTTCGTGATGGCAGCGCGCATTGCCGCGCGTGAAACACAGACGCCTGACGGGCCCAAGGTGGAATAAATCGCAGCCCGCAGATGCGAACCGCCGCTATTCGAGAACCGCAAGCACCGGGCTTTCCATCACCCGTCCCGTAAGCACATCGGCAATGCCCATATCCGTCTGGTGAGGACCGATATTGCAGGCGAGCGTGGCACCGAAACAGGCCTTGAAAACGAGATAGGGCGGTTGCCATTCGACCACCTTGCCGACAGCGGCGCGCAATTCCTCGAAAGCCTGTGCTACGTCTTCAAGCGGCGCATCGGAAACGAGGCCGGAGAGCGCCAGGGGTAGAAGCGCGGTCACCTTACCCTCAGAGGCGACAGCCATGCCGCCGCCTGTCGCAATCACCGCATTGGCGGCCAGCGCCATGTCTTCGGCATTACCGCCGACGACAGTGAGGTTGTGGCTGTCATGCGAGACGGTGGTGGCGAAGGCGCCGTTCCAGCGTCCCCAGCCGGTAAGGAAGCCGGTCCTGGTAATTGGCTCGGCCTTGCCGTGGCGGTGGGTGACGGAAATCATCGTGGCGCCTTCGGGGGGAACGACAAAACCATCCTTCACCTCGGCTTCCGCCTCGCCCCATTGCGTGAAGCGTGGGCGGTCGATGGTGGCAAGGCGCACCCTTGCGCCCTCGCAGGCAACCCTGAAATCATGGGCTGCGCGCAGCGGCAGCTTCATCGAGCCTTCGAGCGCCGTCGCATCGCAGGCTGGAATGTCGACGAGCATATGCCCGGCTTCCGCAACCGCCCTGCCACCGGCCAAGACATGACGGGTTGAAAAACCACTCAAATCCTCGAAGACGACGATATCGGCGCGGCGACCGGCGGCGATGAGGCCGAGATCGGCACGGCCAAGCCTTTGCGCAGCATTCAGTGTTGCGGCGCGCAGCGCCCATTCCGGTTTCAGGCCATAACGGACAAGGCGGCGCACCACATCATCCAGCCCGCCGCCCCGCAACAGATCGTCCGGGAAAACATCGTCAGTGCAGAGCGTCAGCGTCTGCGGCAGGTGGCCGAGCGCATTCAGCGCCTCCACAAATTCCGGCAGCAGATGATCGTGCGAGCCGCGCAGCTCGATGGTCAACCCCGCCCGAAGCTTCGCCATCAGGTCTTCAGCCGAGACCAGCTCGTGATCGGAAGAAACACCGGCCACCATGAAGGCGTTGAGATCGGCGTCCTTCAGGCCGCGCGCATGGCCACAGATCAGCTTTTCCGAGACGAGACCGGCCTGTACGATGCCGCTCATGCGCGGATCGCGGTCGATGACGCCGCGCATGTTCATGATTTCCGCAACCCCGCCAATCTGCGGCCATGACAGGATATCAGCGAGAATTCCGGCATCGAAATCAGCGCCGCCGCGCTCCAGCCCCGGTGCTGATGGCACTGAAGAGGGTGCAAGCAGAATGGCGCGCAGCGGCAGGTTTTCGATGGATTTCGCCGCCCAGCGCACCCCTTCGACACCATGGACATTGCCGAATTCATGCGGGTCCCAGACGATAGTGGTGACGCCGCGGGCAACCACGGCTGCCGCATAGGCAGCGGGCGTTATCATCGAGCTTTCGATGTGCATATGCGTGTCGATGAGGCCGGGCGAGACAAAGGCGCCCAACGCGTCGACGAGCTGCGCAGCATCGCTGCGGCTTGCCGGTTCGTGAACGCTGGCAATTAGCGGACCGACAATGCCGATATCAGCGGCGCGAAGCTCCCCCGTCACCACATCCACCAGCGTTCCGCCGGTAATGAGAACATCGAAAGCCGCATCGCCGCGCGCAGCGGCAACCGCGCGGGCGCGCAGCGCATCGTCGTTGAGATCGACCGGCTCGCGTATCGGGGATTGTGCACTCATCGGGCAGCCTCGCGGCGCAACGCCTCGAGAACCGCAGCCTTTGCCGCTTCGGCATTCACGGTGTCGGCGAAATGCGCGTTGAAGGCGGCAACCTTGTCGGCGCGCGGCTCAACCACCGTTCGCCCGCGCGTTAGCGCCGCGTGAAGCTCGACATCGATCCGCGTATAGCGCCAGCCAAGCAGCTCGGAGGTGAAGCCGACAGCGG
Organism: Agrobacterium sp. CCNWLW32; assembly: GCF_037083425.1. NCBI lineage: Bacteria > Pseudomonadati > Pseudomonadota > Alphaproteobacteria > Hyphomicrobiales > Rhizobiaceae > Agrobacterium > Agrobacterium sp. CCNWLW32. The sequence continues at coordinate 212,751 of NZ_JBAOJM010000008.1, read as the reverse complement.
CAACGGGATCGTAAAGCGCCATGGCCGGTCTGCCGCGTCTCGTGGCGATGCCGATGAAACCTTCCAGCAGGTCGGCAATCATGCCGGCGTTTTTGCCGCCAGCATTTCGGATCGGCAGCACATCGGCTGGCGAGGCGGTGACCTTGCGGCAGGCGTCCAGATCGACCATGCGCAGCGGCAGGCCGTGAGAAAGCACGATGGCCAGCGCTTCCGGATCGGCAAAGGCGTTGAATTCGGCAGATGCGGTGTGGTTGCCGCTCGTCACGCCGCCACCCATCCAGGTCAGATCGGAAATTTTCGCGGCAAGATCGGGCCGGGCAAGGCAAAGGGCGGCGATATTGGTAAGCGGGCCGAGCGCGAGGATGCGCTTTTCGCCTGCCCCCTCAAGCCAGCCGCACAGCGCAGTGAAAGCGTCGCTTTGCGGCAGAGCGGGCGCATCCGGCAGGCTACGGCCGACGGTCGGAATGCCGCTGTTACCCAGAATGCATTGTGCGGTTTCGAGCGCGCCAAGGACGGGTTTGGCACGGCCCTGATGGAGGGGCATGGACCAGCCGAAGGCGGCGACCGCGCCTGCGGCGTTGCTGCAGACAACATCCAGCGTCGCATTGCCGAAGACCAGCGAAATGCCGTCTATGGCAAGGCCTGCCGATTGCACCACCATGATGGCGGCGATATCGTCAAAGCCCATATCGGTATCGATCCACACACCCATGATCAGCCAAACACCTTGAGGCTTGCCGCCTTTTCGACCGGAAGGTCGAAGGCGAGCGTATCACCGATCGTATGGGCGGTCAGCGCAGCATCGGTCTCCGCCTTGATGGGACCAAGCAGCGTATCCAGCAGGTACTCACGGGTATTTCCGGCAAAGGATGTGCCGCGCACGGTTCCCTGGAAAGGACCTGAACCAAGGGTGACCATGCGCGGCCGCCAGGCCAGTCCAGATGCTGAAGGGACTGGTCCGGTAAGCGGTGTTGTGCCGTTTTCGGTTTTCAACGCGCCGCCTTCCAGCGCGAAGATGTTTTCAAAGCCGACGAAATCCGCCACGAAGGCGGAAACCGGCGCATTATAGATCTCTTCCGGTGTACCGATCTGCTCAATCTTGCCGCCCTTCATGACGACAATACGGTCGGCCAGTGCGAGCGCCTCGATCTGGTCATGGGTGACGAAGATCATCGTCACACCGGTTTCCTTCTGCACGCGCTGCAATTCGGTGCGCATTTCAAGCCTGAGGCGCGCATCAAGGTTGGAGAGCGGCTCATCGAGCAGCAGCACCTTCGGCTCCATGACCATGGAGCGCGCCAGCGCCACGCGCTGCTGCTGGCCGCCGGAAAGCTCGGCCGGCTTGCGCGATGCGAAGTTCGACAATCCCACGGACTTCAGACCGGAGGCGACCTTGTCATCAAGCGCCTTGCCGTTCATGCCCTTGAGTTTCAGGCCGAATGCGACGTTTTCATAGACCGTCAGATGCGGGAAGAGTGCGTAGGACTGGAACACCAGCCCGACGGCGCGCTTGTTGGCAGCAACGCGGGTGATGTCGACGCCATCGAGATCGATGCGCCCGCCCGCCACCGGCATCAGCCCGGCAATGGCGCGCATCGTCGTGGTCTTGCCGCAGCCGGAAGGCCCGAGCAAGGCCAGAAGCTCACCCTTGCGGATATCGAGATCGAGATCCCTGACGGCGACATTGCCGCCATAGGCGAGCGAGACTTTTTGGAGCGAAAGGTATTTTGCGTCAGACATAACGGGAGAACCCCAGGAAACGTTCGGCCATGAAGACGATGCCGATGGAAAGGAAGGCGAGCAGCGAGGAGAGTGCGGCGACGGACGGATCGAAGACGATTTCCATGTAGCCCAGCATGTCGATGGGCAACGTGCGCACGCCGGGGCCGGACAGGAACAGCGACACCGGCACCTGATTGAAACTCGTCACGAAACCGAGAATGAAGGCGGAGAGGATGCCACCGCGGATATTGGGCAGCACCACCCGGAAAAACGCGCCAAGCCGCGACGAACCGAGCAGCACTGCCGCCTCCTCGATATCCGAGCGCAGATTGTTGAGGCTGGCCGAAACCACCCGCACCGCATAGGGCAGGATGAGCGCCGTGTGGGCGAGAAACAGGGCAAGCGTGATGCCGATGCCGAAGGGCACGACGAAATAACGCAACAGCGCTAGACCGACGATAATGCCCGGCACGATGATCGGCGCCGAAACGATCGTGCGCACGGTTTCCGCAAAAGGCAGCTTGTAGCGCGACATGGCGTAGGCGGCCGGAATGCCGAGGATAAGCGCCGTAAATGTGCCGCCGATGGCAAGGAACATCGACATCGCGAAGCTTTCGCGGAAGCTTTCCACGGTAAAGACCTTGGCGATCCATTTCAGCGAAAAGCCCTGCGGCGGAAAGGCGAGCGTATCGCCCGCCGAAAACGAGGCCGCAACGATGATGAGGAACGGCCCGATCAGGAAGCCGACAACGAGCAGGAGCGTGAGCGGAATGAAGAGCTGCCGGGTCATTTCTTGTTCCTTGCGGTGGCGATGCGCTTCAGCAGGATATTGGCGGCAAAGCTCATGACGATCAGGATGAAGGCGATGACGCTGGCGGCGACGAAATTGTTGGAGACCGTCACCTGCTGATAGAGCAGGGTTTCCAGCATCAGCACCTTGGAGCCGCCGAGAATGGCCGGCGTGATATAGGCCGTGAGTGAACCGGTGAAGACCAGCGTGCCGCCGACAACAAGCCCCTCCTTGGTGAGCGGCAGGATGACCTTCCAGAACACCTGCAGCCAGTTTGCGCCGAGAACGCGGGCGGCTGCGATCGTATCCTTGGGCATATTCTCCAGCGCACTGATGAGGGAAATGATCATCAATGGCAGGAACAATTGCAGAAGGCCGATGAAAACAGCCGTTTCGGAAAACAGGATGCGGATCGGCGCATCGCTCAGTCCTACCGCCTGAAGCGCCTGGTTGACGATGCCGGTTCTGCCGAGAATGACGATCCAGGCATAGGTGCGGGCAACCGGCGAGATCATCAGCGGCAAGACGACCAGATTGACGACATGTCCTTTCGCGCCCTGCGACAGATTGACGATGGCGAAAGCCGCCGCATAACCCACCACCGCAGATACGATGGTGACAAGCGCGCCAAGCTTCAGGGTGCGCAGGAAAACCGCCCTGTTCAGCGGATCGGAGAAGAAATCGGCGTAAGCGGACAATGTCCAGCCGTCAGTGGTGTGAAAGCCTTCCGACAGGAGCATGAAGACCGGCACAAGAAAGACCGCCGCCGCGAAAATAGCGGCGGGCAAGGCAAGCGCCAGCGCTTCGGCCCGGTTCTGAAACATCGCTTTATTCCCCGAACGGCCTGCGGCCGATTGTTACTGCAAGCGGCCAGGGCCAGCTTGCGGAATTAAGAGGTGGAAAAGCGGTCAGGGGACGACCAAACCGCTTTTCCGGGAATGGAGCCGCCCTTTCGGACGTTTTAAATGCCCCATTCCAAACCTTGATAAGGACTTACTGACCGACCTTGGCGTTCCACTCCGACAGCCACTTGTCACGGTTGTCGAGCGTCACGGCGGAAGGAATGAGCTGCAGGCTTTTTGCGGTTTCGTCCCCATAGGTGATATTGTTCGCCACCTCGTCGGACACCTTGACTTCCTTGTTGGTCGGGCTGTCCACGAGCTTTTCGGCCAGCGCCTTCTGAACGTCGGTCGAGAGCCAGAAATCCATGAACTGCAGCGCCAGATCTTCGTTCTTCGTGCCCTTTGGCACCACGAGCACGTTCATGCCGCCGGTCTGGCCTTCCTTGGGTGTCGCCCAGGCGAGCGGCAGGTCAAGCTTGGTGAACGGCGCCCAGGAGAAGCGGCCGATGGGGGCGGCCCAGATTTCTTCCTGCTGCATGAGCTGCACCAGCTGCGACGATTTCACGTAGAACGTGACGATATCGTCCTTCTTTTCGCCCACGGCTTCGATAGCGCCGGAGAGATCAGGCGTATCCTTGCCGATGGCCTTGCCCAGCATGTAAAGCGCCGGCGGGCCCTGATTGGTGGTGACATTCGGGAAAGCGACGTGGTCAACGATACCGTCCTTCAAAAGATCGGCCCAGCTATCGATCTTCATCTTGTCTGTGCGGTAAACGATTGACGTGGCGTAGAAATTGACGCCGACGCTCATGCCGTCGCCATTCGGATCCTTGGCGATGTCATAGAGCTTGCCGATATTCGGCACCTTGGCGGCATCGATCTTCTGGATCAGGTCCTTGCGGGTGGCGGAAAGCGCATCCGCCATGGAAACAATGGCGAGATCGACCACCGGATTGGCCTTGTTGGCCTCCATCTTGGCGAGGCGCTCAACGCTGTTGCCGGTCTCGACGACCAGCTTGCAGCCGCATTGCTTTTCGAACGGTGTATAGACCAGTTCCTTGAATTCGTCCTGCGCGAAGGCGTAGACCGAGATCGTCAGCGTCTTGTCCTGCGCCTGCGCGGCACCCATCGTCAGCATCAGGGCGGTGCCCGATGCAAGAATGATCTTTTTCATGGTGTGAGTTCTCCTGCTGTCGTGTTTTTGGCTTCAATCGCATCATGCTTTTTTTCGCCGGTGGAGCCGCGCATGATCAGCGCCATCGGTACTTTCGAGATGTCCGCCGTCACATCGACAGCGACGCCGTTTTCACCCGCACCGTCGATTGCGCGCAGCAGCGCGCCGACGGCCAAATCGGCTATGCGGCCCATATCCATGCGCATGGTCGTCAAGGGCGGGGTGACCACCGCGGAAAAGATGAGATCATCGAAACCGGTGACGCTCGCCTCTTCCGGCACCTCGATGCCCTCACGCTGCAATTCGGTGAGCGCGCGTAGCGCATGCAGATCGGATACCGCGGCAAAGGCGGTGAAACCTTCGGAAACCCTGTCGGCAAGACCAAGCCGGCAACCCGCGCCGTCCGCCTGTTCAATGGCGTCCACCCAGAGCGTCTGCGTCACGCATGCCTTGCCAAGACCATCGCGAATACCGCCAAGACGGTCGTTCTGCACATTGGAATCCCGGTTTTTGCCCACCAGCACCACCTTGCGATGGCCAAGCCCCGCCAGATATTCGCCAACCTGCCGGCCGCCATCCCAATGGTCGGCGGCAACCGTGTTTCCGGGTGTCGAGGGACTGTCGATCACCGCAACAGGGCAATCGACATCGGCAATGCGCGTGCCGCGGCGGGGAACGACCACCATGCCATCCACACCGCGCTCGATCAGCCGGTTGATGGCATCCGTCTGCATGGCGATCTCGCCGCGCGCATCGGCAATCAGCACACCGTAACCGGCAGAGACCGCCGCCTTTTCGATGGCCTGCGCGATCTGTGGGAAAAGCGGATTGGCGATGTCAGGCAGAACCAGCCCCAGAACGCCTGATCTGCCGGTGCGCAGCGCCCTGCCCGCCGAACTCGGCACATAACCAAGCTCACTTGCGGTCTTGCGGATACGCTCCACCAGTTCAGGCGAAACACGACCCTTGCCGGAGAGCGCATTGGACACGGTTGCCACCGACACGCCGAGTGCCGCTGCTATCGCGCTCAGATTGGTGGCAGGCCGTGAAGACGCCATGATGGTCCGGAAGGGCTGATTAAACGTTTAATCAAGATAATCCAGCTAAGCTCTCCTGTCGAGTCCGCAAGACGGCAAAACACGGCGAAAACCTGGGCATAAAGTCTAAATGCCCGAAAAAAGTGCGATTATTTTTATGAGGCTGTCATGCTCGCCGCACGATAGGCCTCCACCTGCCGCACCAGCCAGTCACGAAACAGCACGACCGGAACGTGATTGGCGCGCGAAAGCGGCGCTACCGCATAATAAGAGCTTGGACTTTTGGCCTGATGATCGAAGGCTTTCACCAGTTGCCGAGACTTCAACTCGTTATCGATCAGGAAAAGCGGCATTAACGCCACGCCGAGGCCGGCGATACAGGCCTGCGCCACGCTGGAAAACTGCTCGAAGCGCATGCCTTGCGGCAAGGCAAGCGACAGGCCGAGGCTTTCGAACCAGTGGCCCCACGCGCCCGGCCGCGAGGCCATGTGCAGCAACGGCAGGACGGCGATGTCCTCTCCCTTTTCGACGGGATGAGCACTGAGAAATTGCGGGCTGCACACCGGCGCAACCATTTCATGCATCAGAAAGGTGCTTTCCGCCCCCGGCCAGTCCGCCTGGCCGATATGGATCGCCATATCCAGCTGCTCGCGCTCGAAGTCGAACTGGCCGATGCGGGTGGCGAAATTGATGGTGATTTCCGGGTGGTTCGCCACGAAATCCGGGATACGCGGCAGAAGCCAACGGGTGCCGAAGGTGGGCAGCATGGCGAGGTTCAGCGTATTGCCATGCGTTTTGGTCATGATCTGCAGCGACGCGGACCGTATCTCGCCGAGGGCGGAGGCAATCGATTTCGCATAAGCGCGACCCTCGGTCGTCAGCGCCACGCCGCGCGCACCGCGTTCAAACAGGCGCACGCCAAGCTGTTCTTCCAGTGACATAACCTGCCGGCTGATCGCCCCTTGCGTCAGCGCCAACTCCTCCGCGGCGGCGGAAAAGCTGCCGAGCCTTGCAACGGAATCGAAGGCGGCGAGCGCGCTGGTGGAGGGCAGAAGTTTGCGGCTAAGAGACGTCATGAGCCATTACTATATGTAATGCAAAAATGAGTAAACATGGCTTGTGCGTGCGCGCTCCAATACGAATAATCCGGCCAGCAAATCCGGAGGCATAAAGTGAGCGAACACGCAGCATTCAATTGGCAGGACCCTTTTCTGCTCGAAGACCAACTGACCGATGACGAGCGGATGATCCGCGACGCCGCCGCCGCCTTCGGCAAATCGGAACTTTTGCCGCGTGTCTCCGAGGCCTATCTTTCCGAAACCACCGAACCGGAACTGTTCCGCCTGATGGGCCGGCAAGGCCTGCTCGGCGTGACCCTGCCGGAAGAATATGGCGCGGCCAATGCGAGCTACGTCGCCTATGGCCTCGTCGCCCGCGAGGTGGAGCGGATCGACAGCGGTTACCGCTCGATGATGAGCGTGCAATCCTCGCTCGTTATCCACCCGATCTTCGCTTATGGCTCGGACGAGCAGAAGAAGAAATATCTGCCCGGCCTCGTTTCCGGCGAATTGATCGGCTGTTTCGGCCTGACCGAGCCGGATGCCGGTTCCGATCCCGGCGGCATGAAGACCCGTGCTGAAAAGATCGCCGGCGGTTATCGTCTGCGCGGTTCGAAGATGTGGATTTCCAACGCGCCGATCGCCGATGTCTTCGTCGTCTGGGCGAAATCGGAAGCCCATGACAACCAGATCAGGGGTTTCGTGCTGGAAAAGGGCATGAAGGGCCTCTCCGCCCCCAAGATCGGCGGCAAGCTGTCGCTGCGCGCCTCCATCACCGGCGAGATCGTTCTGGACGGTGTGGAAGTAGGCGAAGACGCGCTGTTGCCCAATGTTTCCGGCCTGAAAGGCCCGTTCGGCTGCCTCAACCGCGCCCGCTACGGCATTTCCTGGGGTGTGATGGGTGCTGCCGAAGATTGCTGGTTTCGCGCCCTGCAATATGGTCTCGACCGCAAGCAGTTCGGCAAGCCGCTGGCCGGCATGCAGCTTTACCAGAAGAAGCTCGCCGACATGCAGACCGAGATCGCGCTTGGCCTTCAGGCATCGCTGCGCGTCGGCCGGCTGATGGACGAGCATAAAATGGCGCCGGAAATGATCTCCATCATCAAGCGCAACAATTGCGGCAAGGCGCTGGATATCGCCCGCCAGGCCCGCGACATGCATGGCGGCAACGGCATCCAGATCGAATATCACGTCATGCGCCACGCGCAGAACCTCGAGACGGTCAATACCTATGAGGGCACGCATGACGTCCACGCGCTGATCCTCGGCCGGGCGCAGACGGGCATTCAGGCGTTTTTCTGAGGCTTTATCTGCATCGTTTTCATCAAGAAAAAGGCCTTCGAAGATCGCTTGGAAGGCCTTTTTTTCGAGTTCGCTGTTTGGCTCAGAACGTGCCGCGCACGCCGATGCCGAACATGCGCGGTTCGGTCATGCTGGCCTCGATGCCGCCAATGCCGCGGTTTTCCTTCATCAGCGTCGGGGCGCGCTCATCGAAGACGTTCTTGACGTAGGCGTAGAACTCAAGCTCGTCCTGGAACTTGTAGCTCGCCCGCACATCCGCGATCGTATAGGGATCGATCGCATAAACGGCCTTGTTGTCCGTGTCGGAATAATAACCGTCGAGATGGCGCACCTGGCCTGAAACGGTGAACTTGTCCGTCACATCCCAGCTTGCGCCGATGGTGAAGCTGTAACCCGGCGACTTGGCGAATTCCTTGCCGACATAGGCGGCGTTGCTGGAAATCTCGTCGATTTTCGTCTTCAGCAGACCGGCGCTGGCCTTCAGCGTCAGATTGTCGAGAACCCGGTAATCAGCCCCGATTTCCAGACCGTAAGCATGAGCCTCTTCGGCATTGACGGTGTAGGATTCGCTGATACCCGTGGAGACGACGACCGGCACGTTAAACTGGGCGTTCTTCATGTCCATGTAGAACAGGTTGCCGTTCACCGTCAGCGTATCGTCCAGCAGGCTGGCGCGGGTGAAGAGCTCGTAGTTCCAGATTGTTTCCTTGTCGAAGCTCCGCCATTTGCTGGTGGTCAGGTCGAATGCGACGCCGCCGGGGTTATAACCACGGCTGACGAGGCCGCCGACTGTCCAGTCGTCGTTGATGGCATAGGCCAGCGACGCCTTGGGCAGGATTTCCGAGAAGGTTTCGTCATAATTGACCGAGCTTCTGCTGGTGGCGCTCAGCGTCCGGTAACCGGCGCGCTGGATCTGGTCCTGCTGGTAGCGCAGGCCGCCCGTCAGGGTCCACTGGTCGGTCAGGCGATAGCTCAACTCGCTGAAGAGGCCGAGATTATCTTTGGTGTCGTTGAAGCGCGATGTTCCGCGCAGATAAAGCACCTCGTCGGCTTTCGTATGCGCGTAATAAATGCCCGCGACACCGCTCAGCACATCCTCTTGATCGCCAAAGGTGACGCGCGTTTCGTGCGAGGTGTTCTTGAGATCGACATCCGCATCGCCGTTATTTGCAATACCAACCCGGCGTTTGGCGGTGGAGGCGGAAAACTGCGTCTGGTTGAACAGTTTCACGCCGTTCTCGAAATCGTAATTGATATCGAGAATGCCGGTATTGGTGTACTGCCTGAAATTCGGCATCGTGGTGGTGATGTGGTTGAGATCCTCGAAGGGACGCGACGCCGCCTCCTGGCTCGGCCGGTTCGAAGCATTATAGGAATAGGTCAGCTTCGTCGAAAGGCCGGGGATTTCCGACGGCTCCCACAGCAGCTTGAAGCGGCCGTTGAATTCCTTGAAATCCTGATCGGTGCCGTCATGGGCAAATGCGGAATTGATATAATCGATGAAGGTATCGCGGCCGGAATAATCGATCGCCATGCGCGCCGCCAGCTCATCCTCGATCAACGGTCCGGAAAAGGCAAATGACGCCCGCTTCTGGTGATAATTGCCTATTTCGGCCTGATAGGAAGCCTCAGGCGTAAAGGTCGGGTCCTTGGTGTTGACGAGGATCGCGCCGGCGATGGCGTTGGCGCCCTGCGAGGTGGTCTGCGGGCCGCGGAAGACCTCGATGCTGTCGACATCCCAGATGGAACTCGCGCCATAGATGAACTCGTTATAACCGAGATAATGGCCGTCGACATTGATCGTGGCGCGCGGCACCGTGCCGGTGAAGAAGGCGATGGAGCCGGTATTCGGTCCCTGTGTATCCTGTCCGCGGATGATGGGAGCGCTGACATTATCGGTATAAACGATGTTCGGGATATCCTTGATCGCTTCCGACACGGTCGGGTCGCCGGTCTTTTCCTTCCTGATTTCCTCGGCGGTTTTGACCGAAACGGACGAAGCCGTGTTCTTCATGTCGCGCGCCACTTTTTCACCGGTCACGACGATCGGTTTCAACACGGTCGTGCCCGCCGCCTCAGCCTGCTGATCCTGACCGAGAACCGGCGTCACAAACATCGTCGCCAGCGTCAGAGCGCTGACCCCGCTCATCAAACGACCGCTAGAGCTAAACCCCATCACACACCCCTAAAAAACATGAGTATTAAAGTCATATTCAAGTAACGGAAGCGTTATCCGTTTCGCAATAGAGAATGCGTTCTGTATTGCGGACAAAAAGGCTTCCGTAACGGGATGTGCCATATTTACAACAAAGTTTAATCAGCGCCTCGTCGGCAATCACGGCGTTGCGAATGAAAGCCACTGAAAAGTCCGCAGAAATCGATTCCGATTTTCACCCGGATGCGTTAGGCATTTCTCGATACACGGGGGAACAAGCTTGAACGCCATGGATGACGAAGCGGACGAAGCGCCCGAAAACGAGGGCGAAAAGCGCTCGGCGCTTATTCAATCCGTATCGATCGCGGCGCGTTTTCTCAACCTTCTCGCCAGATCGGATACGGCGCTTGCGCTTAGCGAACTGGCCAAACGCGCCGGCACCGGCCGTTCCACCGCCCATCGTTATATGCAGAGCCTGGTGCGGGAGGGACTGGTGACGCAGGACCCCGCAAGCGGCAGTTACGATCTTGGACCGGCGGCGCTGGGGATCGGCATCAGTGCGCTCCGGCGAATCAATCCGGTCGAAACCGCCGGTCGCCAGATGAAAGCGCTCGCCGCCCAAATCGGCGCCAGTTGCGGCGTGGCGATCTGGACCGAACGCGGCCCGACCGTGGTGCGATGGGCAAGAAGCGCCAGTTTTTCCATCAGCACCGTGGCGCTCGGCGATGTTCTGCCGCTGGATAACAGCGCCTGCGGGCTGGTCTTCCAGTCTTACCTGCCGCCGGAGAGGATAGCCGCGGTGCGCAAGCTGCAACCGGCGGCCTTTCGTGGCTCCCGCCCGGATGCCAGAGTTCTGGAAACCATTCGCGAGGTGGGTGGTGCGGAACTCAATGAACATCTGTTCTCCGCCCTGACGGGCAAGGCCGCGCCGGTCTTTGACGCCCAGGGCGAACTCTGTTGCGTCGTCACCACCGTATCCTTCGTGGCCAACGCCGAGGCCGAACAGCATTTTTCCCGACTGATCGAGGCGGCCAGACAGGCGACGGCCGAATCCGGCGGCGCATAAGCCTATTCGGCCAGATGTTCCGCGAAGGTGCAGCCGGAATAGGCCGTGCGGAACAGCCCGGCATCGGCGAGTTTCGGCAGCAACCGCTCCAGCACCAGCCGCATGGATGCCACCGAACCGCCGGGCACCGCGACAAAACCGTCACAGGCGCCGGCCGCCGCCCATTCGCGGATGGTCTCGAAAGCATCGTCAACCGTGCCGATGATCTGCCAATGGCCGGAACCCATCACCTCTGGCCGTCGCAGCAAATCGGCGACGCTCAGCGTCTCCCGTTCGATCAGCCGGCGCAGCAGATTTGCGTGGGTACGGCTTCTCGGTGTCTCCGGTGGCGGCGGCAGGTCAGATGCAGTCACGACCCGCTGCAATGGCCAGTCCGAAAGATCGAGGCCGGTCATATCGCGGATGGAGGCAACGGCGCGGCCGCGGTTGGCGCGGGCATGGGTTTCCGCAAAGAGCTCCAGCGCCTCCTTGCCGCTATCCGCCAGATAAAGGCTGAGGCCCGGCATCAGCTTCACACCGTCGGGGTTGCGGCCATGGCCCTCAGCACGCCGCCGCAAATCCGCCCGGAGCTCGATGGCAGCCTGCATATCCGGCGTTGAGGCAAAGACGGCGTCCGCCACCGACGAGGCGAAATCACGGCCTTCGGGCGAAGCGCCCGCCTGCACCAGCGGAATACGGCTGGCATGGGCCGGCAGGTTGAGCGGGCCTTTGACACTGAAATGCCTGCCCTCATGCGCGACCGGATGCACCAGCGAGGAATCGGCGAACCGCCCGCTTTCCCTGTCGAGTTTAAGAGCTTCGTTTGGAAAACTCGCCCAGAGCTGCTGTACGACCTGCGTGAATTCGGCGGCGCGCTCATAGCGCTCCTGCGGTGAAGGCATCTCTCTCAGGCCGAAATTTTCGTGCCCCTCCAGCGCCGTAACGATGTTCCACCCCGCCCTGCCGCTGCTCAGCCAGTTCAGCGACTGTATCTGGCGGGCGACCACATAGGGCGGCAGAAACGTGGTCGATACGGTGGATAACAGGCCGACATGGCTGGTTTCCCGGGCGATGGCGGAAAGAAGCATGGTTGGGTCCATGCTGGCAAATCCGCCGCCGGTTTCCAGCCCCTCGGTGCGCAGGAAAAGCGTATCCGGCCTAAACACGAAATCCACATGCGCGGCCTCCGCACGCTGCGCCAGATCGACGAAATAATCGCTGGAAAACACCCCGTTTATACCGCTGTCGGCACGCCGCCACGCCTCGCCGCTGAGCCAGGTTGGGGCCAGCGACATGCCGACATGAAGCTTGGTCGCGACTGACATGATGCACCTCGACTGAAATAACCGGTAAGAAATTCACGCCCTGAATCGGCAAATTTCGATTTGTGGAGAGTTTTACTATAGTTTAGTGTCGCTTCAAGACCACACCATCGCCCTTGCCGGAAAGAAACACGTTTTCTGCTAGTTCGATGTTTAAATTCAAATAGTTATAACGGCCGTGCGGCGTCTCGACGCATGGCCGCATGAATAACAGGAGTTGTATCCGGTGCTTGACGCCACGGACCTTCACGCCAGTTATGGCCATGTTCCCGTCTTGAGAGGACTGTCCGCCCGCTTCCGAGCCGGTCGCGTTACCGCGCTGGTCGGCCCCAATGGCTGCGGCAAGTCGACGCTGTTGAAGACCATCATGGGTTTCCTGCCTTTGTCATCAGGCAGGATAAGCCTGGGCGAGCGTTTGATCGGCGAGATCGGACGCCGGGACCTCGCCCGCCGCATCGCCTATCTGCCGCAGGAATGCCATTGCCCTGACTATATGACGCTTGGCGAGCTGATCGAGCTTGCCGGTTACGCCCGTTACGGTCTTGCAGGCGGCCCGACCGAACGCGACCGGGCGCTTTTTGCCGAGGCGCTGAAGACCGTCGGGCTGGAAGACAAGGCGAAAGCACAGGTCAACACGCTGTCCGGCGGCCAGCGCCAGCGCGCCTTCATCGCCATGGTGCTGGCGCAGGACACGGACGTGATCCTGATGGACGAGCCGGTCAACCATCTCGACATGAAGTACCAATATGCCGTTCTCGGCCTCGTGCGCGAACTGAGCGACAGGCACGGCAAGACGGTTATCGTCGTGCTGCACGATCTCAACCTCGCCGCCACTTTCGCCGATGATGTCATCATGCTGAAGGCCGGGCGGGTTCTGGCGTCCGGGCCGGTGACGAGTACGGTCACATCAGCCAATGTCGCCGAGGTCTTCGATCTCGAAGCCGATATCTTCTCCCGTCAGGGACGGCTCATCTGCGTGCCCCGGCTGGAGCGGCAGGAACAGGCCATTCCGGCATGACCTCTAAAATAACGCTGATTTTTGCCGCCGCGCTGCTGCTGGCCGCCATCCTCATCTTCAATCTGGTGGTGATGGCTGCCGAGATGCCGCTTGCCGAAATCGCGGCGACGCTCTGGCGTGGCGAGGCCGATACCTATCAGCAGTCGGTGCTTCTCTATCAGCAAATCCCGCGGTCGCTGATTGCGATTTATGTGGGCGCCACCACCGCCGTCAGCGGCTGCGTGCTGCAGGGGCTTGTCCGCAATCCCCTCGCCTCGCCCTCCACGCTGGGGCTGAATGCCGGGGCGACGCTTTTTGTGATCGCCGGCGCACTGGTGTTCGATTTCTCTCCCGAGGTGCAGGGGCTTGTGGCGCTCGCGGGCGCCGGTTTCGGCTTTGCCGCCTGCTTTTTCGTCGCGCGCCTCGCCGGACGATCAAACGATCCGCGCGGCCTGTCGCTCATCCTTTCCGGCGCGCTGGTTTCGATGCTGCTGATCGGCGTGACGAATGCCCTGCTTCTCTCCAACCCCACGCGGCGCGCCGAATTCCTGAGCTGGGTGGGTGGCAATATCAACCACGTCTATGCCGAGCGCCTGTTCGATTTCTGGTGGATCGGCGCCATTGCGCTGGTGATATTGTGGGCGGTCGCCCGGCCGCTGACGCTTGTTCTGCTGGGCGCGGAAAAGGCCGCTTCCGCCGGTGTGAATGTCACGCGCATTTCCCGGATCGCGCTTTTTGCCACCATGCTGGCCTCAGGCTCGGCGGTGGCGATCTGCGGCCCGATCGGTTTCGTCGGCCTCATCGTGCCGCATATGATCAGGCCGCTGGTGGGTGTGAATTTCACGCTCGCCTTGCCGGCGTCCGCCCTTGTCGGGGCAGGCCTCTGCGTGCTGGCCGATCTTGGCGCGCAAACCCTGTTTGCGCCCTATGTGGTCAATACCGGGCTGTTCATGGACCTGCTTGGAGGCCTCGTTTTCATCGTCATCGTCAAACGCTTCTATCTTTCGCCCTCGGCAAGGGGGCTTTCATGAAGCGGCATTTCGCCACCGACGGCAAAGCGGTGCTGCGGCTGCCAAGCGGCCTGCAGATCGGCATCGGCAATCTGAAAGCCGGCCTTGTCTTGATTGCGCTGGTGCTGGTGCTCGCCGCCCTGTCCGCCAGCCTCGGCAATACCGAAACCGGCCTCATCGATCTACTCCGCGGCCTCGCCGGCGGGCATCTCAGCGACGATCAGGCCTATGCGCTGTGGACGGTGCGGCTGCCGCGCATCCTGCTCGGTTTCATGGCCGGCTGGAGCGTGGCGCTGGCAGGCGCGATGCTGCAATCCGTCGCCCGCAATCCGCTGGCCGATCCCGGGCTCTTCGGACTGAGCCAGGGGTCAATGACCACCATCATGCTGCTTCTGGTGCTGGTGCCGGCCGCCGCCAAGACCCTGGTGGCGCTTGCGGCTATCGGCGGCGGTCTTGCCGTGGCCTTTCTTCTCATCGCGCTCGTCGGGCGCGAACGCTCGAGCGGTCTAGCCATATTGCTGATGGGGATCGCAATCGAATCAGCGCTTTCCTCCGTCTCATCGGTGCTTCTGCTCTATACGCCGGCCGAAACCTCGCTGGCCCTGGCGGACTGGATGGCGGGTTCGCTGTTTCAGGCAAGCTGGCCGACCATCCTCGTTTTCGCGCCCCTCTTCGGTGCAAGTCTTTTGGGTATTTTTCTCATCGGCCGGGCGCTCGCCGTTTTCGATCTCGGCAATGAAATGGCCATGGCGCTTGGCGAAACGGTCAGGCATTCGCGCCCGCTCGTCATTGTTTTTGCGGTGATCCTCAGCGCCGCTTCCGTCACGGCTGTCGGTCCTTTGACTTTTCTCGGCGTCATCGCCCCACATCTCGCCACCTTCGTTTCGCCGGCAGTCGGCCGCGCCAGACTTTTCCTCTCGGGTCTCACCGGCGGTATTCTGGTGGTAACCGCCAATACGCTGTCGCGCGGGCTGGTGGCCGATACGCCGATGCCGATCGGCCTTGCGCTGACGCTGATCGGCGTGCCGCTTTTCATCCTCACGCTGCGCCTGCAGGCGCTGCGCAGAACCAACAGCCACTGAAGATATCGAATAAAGGGAATGCCATGCGAATTGCCATCCTCATCGCCGCCATTCTGGCCGCCGGAACAAGCCTCGCCGCCGAGCGCAGTGTAACCGATGCCGCCGGCCGCAGCGTCTCCGTTCCGGAAAAGCCGCGACGCATCGTCGTCATGCACGAGCCGCTCTTGGGAGTGCCGCTGATGGATCTCGGCGCCAATGTGGTCGGCGCCTATGGCCGCAACAGCGACGGCAAATTCGCAACCGCCGTCGATTTCATCGATACGGTTCTGGGTGAAGGCCACGCAAAACCGAAAGGTTTCGGCGCCGTCGGCCAGATCGACCTTGAAAAGCTGCGGGCGCTGCAACCGGACCTGATCGTTGCCACCGAAATGGACAGTGGCAAGGCCGCGCAGCTTTCCACCGTCGCACCCGTCTATCTGCAAAAGGCAAGCGCCGGCAAAGCCTATGGCTTCAGCGTGGAGGAGGATCTTGCCGCTCTGGTCGGGCGAAGCGACGTCTACGCCGAGCGCCATAAGACCTATGACACCAGGCTTGCCGCGGTCAAAAAGGCGCTGGGCGAAGAGGCGAAAGGCAAGACCTATCTGGCGATCCTGCTGACCGACCAGATCAATGCGGTGGGCGACATGTCCGGCGCGGTGCAGGCGCTGGAGGATCTGGGATATGCCCGGCTGAAAATCGACAGCGCCGCCTCTTCGGGCGGAATGGGCTCGACCCTGGTGATGCCGCTCAGCGCCGATGCCTTCGGCAAGCTCAATCCCGATCTGCTTGTCGTGATGAACAGCTATACCAGCCCCGTCCGCGGCGAGGCAGGAACGCGCGCTGCACTTGAAAAGATCATTCCCGGCTGGGAGCGTTTCGTAAAACCGGCGCGCGAGAAAAGGATCGTCTTCCTCGATTCCACCAGGGTCACGACGCCTTCCATTCCGAGCGCCTTGCACACGTTGGACGAGGTCGAAAGCTGGGCCGGTCGCCGCTGATCAGTCGGCGGCAATGCAGTTTGAATCCGCAGCGATATAAACTTGAGTTTTTGAAGAAAGTTATATTGCGACAGCGAAAACCGCCTGTTATGGTTCGCGCATCTTGACGCAACGACGCCGGATCGCGTGCCGGAAAAATCCCGACGCGCGATTGTCCGGCCCGCCGATCCGGGACTGCGACACCGCCGACCCCATCGGCAATATCCCAGGAAAGACAACAGCATGAGCATGCCAGAAACGATAGGTTCCGCAACACCGGATCGCACTCCCAAACGCCATCGCCACGCCGTCGCGCTGCGCGCGCTCAATGTCGCGCGCGTCGAAAAGCTCAGCCGGTCCATGGTCCGCATCGTCCTGACCGGACCGGAACTGGAGGGCTTTGCGAGCCTCGGTTTTGACGACCACGTCAAGATGTTCTTCCCCCAGCCCGGCGAAACCGAACCGAGCCTGCCGGTGATCGGCCCGAACGGCATTGAATTCCCGGAAGGCGCGCCGCGCCCGCTGGCGCGCGACTACACGCCGCGCAGCTTCGATGCCGAAAAAGGCGAACTCGCCATCGATTTCGCCACCCATCATGACGGCCCCGCCAGCAACTGGGCGAAAGCCGCAAAGGTGGGTGACAAGGCATGGATCGCCGGTCCACGCGGCTCCTTCACCGTTCCCTTCACCTATGACTGGCATCTGCTGATTACCGACGATACCGGCCTTCCCGCGCTGGCGCGGCGGCTGGAGGAAATGCCCGAGGGTACCCGTGTCGTGGCGCTGATCGAGGTCGAGACGGATGCGGATCGGCTGGAACTTACGACGAAGGCGGACGCCTCGATTGTCTGGGTAACGCAAAAGACGGAAAACGGAACCGATCACGATGCATTGGCGGGCGCGCTGCGCAAGCTGGAGCTGCCGAAGGGCGACTTCTTCAGCTGGGTCGCCTGCGAATCGAGGACCGCAAAGGAGGTTCGCGCCCTTCTGGTCGAGGAGTTCGGCGCCAACCCCAAATGGACTCGCGCTTCCGGTTACTGGCGTCGCGGCGCCAGCGGCGTTCACGATCATTTCGATGAATGAACCGGTAATCGCGGCGGGTGCCATGCTGGAAGCGAAAACGATGATGACGGAACTCAAGGCCCTTCTCGCCAGGGTTCTGGATGATGAGGTGCGCGATATCGAACCGGGGGACAACCTGTTCGGCCGCGGGCTTCATTCGCTTGCCCTCATGCGCATGATGCCGCCGCTTTCACAGCTTGCCGGGACGCGGCTCGATTATGACGATCTGGCCCGGCAGCCCACGCTTGCCGCCTGGCAGGCGCTCATCGAACGGTCGCGCGCGGGACATTGATCCCGCGAGAAAGATCAGCCGCTTTCCCAGGGCGGCCGCCGAATATTTCCAAGGAGAGGACCATGGCAGCAGACAATACACGTGTGCTCGCACGTCGCATCGAAGAAACCTTCGACAAGGGAAACGCAGCCCCGCCGAGCCAATACGAAGAACGGGTCTGGTTCGAGCAGTTTCAGGATCCTGATCAGGTCTTCCGGCAGCTTCTCGCCTATCGCATCGGTGAAGAATGCGATCTGCTGCGCCTGACCTCGGCGCTGAAGACGGTTTGCGAGGTCTGGCCCGAGCTGCGTGCGCGCTTTGCCTTCGGCGAGGACGGCACTCTTGCCAAGAGCATCGAAGCCCCGTCCGCATCCATCGTGCAATTGCTGCATGTTCCCTCGGCAGACGAGGCCCTCACCTTGCTGCACGCCCTCCAGGCAAGACCCTTCGATGCCGAAACCGACCCGCCGTTTCAGGCCGTCGTGCTTTTGAGCGAAGGAGAAATCCTGCTGGCATTTCTGGTCCACGGCTTGCTCCGCGAAGTCCTCTCGCCACAGATCCTGCTGGAAGGTATCACGGCGGCCTATGCCGGTGAGACGCCAAAGCCGCTTTCGCCGCGCGCGGTCGAAAACGGCAGCGTCGACCCACTTCCGCTCAGCTGGCTGCAACGGCCGGCCTCCGGCTCGACCGTCGTGGCGCTGCGGCAAAACGGGATCGACAGGCCGGCGAGCCACAGCCACGGTGTCGATCTTCCCGCACCCCTGCTCGGCCTCAACAGTTCCACGGCGGGGAATGCGCTTCTCGCCCGCGCCGGCTCGCGTTTCGCCCTTTTCCTCACAAAAAACGGTGGTCCAGAGACCGTAACCCTGCGCCTGCAGCCCGGCGTTGCCATGCCGATTTCAGCTGAAGCCGCAGCACGGGTAGCGATCTCCCGCGGCCAATCGCCCGAACAGGCTGAAAAGGCCGTGCTGGCGGGGCTGGAACAGCGAAACGACAATGAAGGTGGAACGGCCACCTTCACGCTGCAGGCGCTTGCGACACCCGTTCAGGCCATATCGGAGCATGGCCTCCAGTTTGAGCACCTGCCCCTGCCCTCCCTGCAATCCGGTCTCGGCCTGACCCTTGCTACCGGTCCGACCTCAACTGGCGATATCCGCCTAGAACTGACGGGTGGCAAGGAGACATCGCCACATGCGACGGCCTTCCTGCTGGAGCGCTTCGTCAGCCATCTTGAAGGCGGCGCGGATTTTTCCGGCATCGTCCCTCAAAACGCCGCGGCAGCATCGGAACAGGCAGCCCTTTCGCCCGCCGCTTCCGGTCAGAACGACGACACCGCCGCGACAATCCTTACCGAATTCCGTGAAGCGCTCGTCTCGCCCGACATGGGACCGGATGACGATTTCTTCGATTTCGGCGGCCATTCGCTGATCGCCACCCGTATCATCGGGCGTCTTCTCGCCAATCACGGCATCGAGCTGCGCTTCAACGATCTCTTCAGCTACCCGACCGCCGCCTCGCTCGCAAAACAGGCGACCCGGCTTGAAACCGCCGCACCTGCGCAGGCCGAGGCTACGGCGAACGGCTCTCTGACTGCGCCGCTCTCGCTGGCGCAGATGTCGCTCTGGAAGGCCTATGCCGCCTTCGGTTTCGGCGAAATCTTCAACATTCCCTTCGCGCTCGATTTCCGCGATCCCGTGGATGAGAATGCCTTCGAATGTGCCTTCCTCGATATCATCGAGCGCCATCCCGGCCTGCGGACCCATTTCTACGTCGAAAACGATACGGTTCTGCAGAAGATCGTGCCGATGCATGATCTGCCCGGTTACAAATGGTTCTGGACCAGCGAGGAAAGCCAAGGTGTCGACCGGCACGCGGAGGCCGGCTGGCGATTCGATCTTGCGCGTGAACTGCCGATGCGCCTACGCTTCCTGCGGGATGCGCAGACCGGCCGCCAGGTGCTTTCCTTCCTCTTCCATCACATCGTGCTGGACGAATGGTCGGTGAACCTGATGATGGACGAGCTGACCGAGGCCTACAGGGCAAGGGCTGCGGGCAAGGCCCCGGTCTTTGCGACCAGGCCGGCGCCCTTCCATGAATTTGCGAGAAAACAGGTCGCGTCAGGTGTGAATGCCGGCCATCTTGCCTACTGGACGGACATGCTGCGGGATGCGCCGAAAGGCCTTACCCTCAACGGACAGGATGGCACGCCGCACGAGGCGTCGCAGGATGAAGCCCCGGCAGGCGGCTGGATCGAGTTCAAGCTGGAAAAACATGTCAGCGACGGGCTTTACGCCATTGCCAGGCAGAACAGCGCCTCGCTGTTCAACGTGGTCTATGCCGCAATTGCCGCATCGCTGCGCCATCTCGGCGGGTTGAGCGATCTTGTGGTCGGCACCTCGGCTTCGGGCCGCACGGACAGCGGTTATTTCGATACGATCGGTTATTTCACCACTGTCGTCGCCCATCGTGTGCGTTTCGGCGAGACCATGACCATCGGCGAACTGATTTCTTCGGTGAAGAACACCATCAACGGTTCGCTGGAACACAGCGAAATCCCGATCGATCTCGTCGAGGAAGCGCTGGGCATGACGCCGGGCCGTGATCATCTGTTCGAGGTCTTCATCCAGATCCACGCCAAGAACAAGCTGAACGGCACCCTCGCCGGGCCGGATGGCAAGCCGGTGGAGTTCCGCCAGATCGACCCTGACAAGCACGAATCCATGCTGGGACTGCAATTCGAGGTGATGGAAGAGACGATAGGCGGCGAGCGCTCCATTCGCGTGCTGATGAGCTATCGCTCCGATCGTTACGGCCCTGACGATGTCGAGCGGCTGCGCAACACCACCAGCGGTGTCTTCAGCCGTTTTGCCGAAGCCGGCGCTTCGAGCCGCGTGCTGACGACACTCGCCTGAACCGGACTTGGGCAAGGAAAATCCGGCTTCGCCTGGCGGAGCCGGGTTATTTTTACCTATGAGTGCTGCTGAGAATGTATTGGCGCGCGCCCTGCATCCGCACGCCGTTACCCCGGGCGTGGTCCGGGGTCCAGTGCGATCAAGTCCTGATCGCCAAAAAGTCCTTTCACGGCGCAGACGCGCCGTGGCTGGATGCCGGATCTAGTCCGGCATGACGGAACACGGATTTTTCGTCATTATCGATAACGCATGTCCAGCCTCACACCCCGAAGCCGGCCTGGCATCCGCCCACAGTCCCCCCTCAGACCGCCAGACGGAATGCCGTGGACGCCTCCGCCGCCGCAAGCGTCAGCGCCTCCTCGCGCAGCATGGCATCGAGGAACAATGGCAGTTCCTCACGGTAGCGGGCGAAATCCTCCTCTTGCGTCAGCGCCGAATCCGCATCGATATGCAGGTTCAGTTCGCTGCCGTCATCTTCGCCGCGGAAGGTAAGATTGAACCCGTCGCCGGGACCATTGGCAAGAATGTGCCTGATAACGACGAGCCCGGCAAAGACCGGTGCGCTGAAGGGAAGGACATTGATGAGCGGCGAGAAGAAGAAGCGCCGGCCCTTAGGGATTTCCCGATCGGCGGCGATCTGCTCGATGCGGTAGCGGCCATGCAGACGCTGCTTGCGCAGATTGGTGGCGTTGCGCCTCAGAAATGCACCGAGGCTCTCGCCCGACTCGATGGTGAGATGGAAGGGGAGGATATTGACAAGCATCGCCGGCATATGCGCGCCGACGCTGCCCCAGCGGCTCATGAAAGGCAGCCACAAGGTCAGCACATTGCGATCCGGACGCGGCAGGACACGGTGGAGATAAAGGCCTGAGAGCAGCACCAGAAGATCCGGCCAGCCGATCTCCATTGCACCCGCCACCTGCTGCAACCGCGTGCTGAACCCCTGCGGCAAGGCCGCATCGGCATGCAGGCCGCCGCCGCCATAGTCCTCGCAATCCTTGTCCAGCACCGGCAGATCGGCGGGTGCGGCGAGATAGGCCGCCCAG
Organism: Agrobacterium sp. CCNWLW32; assembly: GCF_037083425.1. Lineage (NCBI taxonomy): Bacteria > Pseudomonadati > Pseudomonadota > Alphaproteobacteria > Hyphomicrobiales > Rhizobiaceae > Agrobacterium > Agrobacterium sp. CCNWLW32. The sequence goes on along the minus strand of NZ_JBAOJM010000008.1, from coordinate 190,968 downwards.
AAATCACGGTCCTTCTCGAAACGCCGGCTTTGCTTATAGGCATCCTCTTCGGCAAGGAAATCACCGAAGGGGTGGAAATCCGGACCCGCTTCGCCCTTGCCGCAATAGTGCCCGTAAAGCTGTCCGCAGCGCTGCTCGACCAGCGTCAGGCCATAACCATCCACGACGATATGATGGGCGCGGATGTACCAGAGATAGCGGTCATCCGCGATGCGATAGAGCAGCTGCGCAGAGAGCCTGTCGGTTCTGAGATCAAGCCTTGCTTCCACATCCGCGTTCATGCGCCGCAGCGCCTCTTCCAGGGGAGCGGGACTGGTGCGCAGGTCGATTAGTTCCACCACCGGGGCATGGCTTGGATCGCAGCATTGCTGCGGTGTCTCGCCATCGTCGCCGATACGAAAACGGATCGACAGGACTTCGGACTCGCGCACGGTGCGTGTAATTGCCTGAAGGAGCGCGCTTTCGTTCACCGCACCGGAAAGATCGATGTAATGGGCGACGGTGGAAACCGGCTCGTCGGGATGGAAGGAAAACTCCTCCCAGAAATCGAGTTGCGGCTGCGTCAGTGGAAGCCAGTCGCCGGCAGGATCGATATGCGCCATCTGTTTTTCCTTGAACAATTCCTGTTATCGGGCGCGAAATCCCGCCCGAAATGATTTGGGTTCACGCCGCCCGGGCGGCCAAAAGCGAGGTCACCTGTCTGGCATTGCGGCACCGCAGAAGCTGCTGCGGCGTCAGTTCCACGCCGAAGGCAGTGCGGATTTCAGCCGAAACGATCTTCAGATGCGAAGGCAAAAGACCGAGCGCCAGCAGGTCGCTGTTCGCATCCACATTCGCCGGTTTTTTACCCAGCACGCCAAGATAGATATCCAGCACCCGGCGGTCGCCCTGATCGGCGGCGGGAGCCACAGGGGCGGAGATTTTTGCCGGTTCCACACCACCCGTCGCGCCGGTCAGCAATTCGCGGGCGCGACGGCGATCCGGCTTGCCATTGGCCGAGAGCGGCAGATCGTCGACCTTGAGAAACCGGCCGGGCACATGCGATTCCGGCAGATGGCCCCGGGCAAAATTGCGCAGATCGGCGGTGGAGAGCTCGAGGCCGGACGAAACGACGTAGAGCACACCGATGGCCGCCTCGCCCTTTTGCTCGACACCGTAATCCACCACCAGAACGCGCTGGATGGAAGGATGGCGGATCAGCTCGTTTTCCACATCCGGCAGCGAAACGCGCACGCCGCGCACCTTGACGTAGCCATTGACGCGGCTTGCAAACATGATCTTGCCATCCGGCCGGTAGCGGCCACGGTCTCCGGTGCGGAAGGCGCGCACCGGCTTTCCCTCGGGATCGTTGACCGTCACGAAATCCGTCTGGGTAATCGCGCCATCTTCGAGATAGCCGATCGCCACATTCACGCCCGCCGTGTGGATGCGGCCAACGACACCGGCCGGGCAATGCTCGCCCTGATCGTTAAGGACGAAATATCGATTGGCGGGCAGCGGGTGGCCATAGGGCACGGCCGCGATATCTTCCGCAACGATCTCGTGCCAGATGCTCCAGATCGTCGTTTCCGTCGGCCCGCCGAGCGATATCAGCCGCAGATCGGACTTCAGCCTGCGAAGCTCTTCGATAATCACGGGCTTGATGTAATCGCCGCCCTGCGCCACGAGCCGGAGCGAAGAGAGCTGGTCACCACGGCGGCAGGAGAGAAGCATTTCGAGGATGGCCGGCACCGAGCACCAGAGCGTGACGCCATGTTCAGCCACCAACTCATTCCAGCGCACCGCATCCTTTTCCTCGCCGGGTTCCGGCAGCACCAGCGTCGCCCCGGCGACAAGCGCGCCGAAAACATCGAAGACGGACATGTCGTGATGCAGCGGGGTGACTGACATGAACACGTCACCCTCCGTCACCGCCCATTCCGCAAGCGTGCTGCCGATGACATTGGCCGTGGCGCGGTTGGAAAGCACGACGCATTTCGGTTTGCCTGTCGTGCCCGACGTGTAGAGATAATAGGCAGGCTCCTCGCTTCCGGAGAGTGCTGCTACGTCAGCCATGGTAACTGGCGCACCAGCCGGTGCGGGCACGGACAGAAGCTCCGCCGGATCGACAGCGTCGAAACCTTGCGGGACGCTGCGGGCGACGATGACGGCCGGGCGGCAATTGGTCAGCAGGTAGCGCAGGCGATCTTCCGGCGAGCCGGCATCGACCGGCGCCCAGACCGCTCCCATAAATGCTGCGGCGAGCGTGATGGCCGTATGTTCGGGACTGCGCGGCAGGCATACGGCCACGACATCGCCCCGGCCGATGCCGCGCGCCTTGAGGCCCGCCATCGCCCCTGCCACCATCTGACCGAGTTCGCCATAAGCGATGCGCCGTTTGCCGCTGACAAGTGCCGTGCGTGCTGGGTCACCCTCGAAAAGATGGCCGGCAATCCGCTCCAGAAATGGCGGGCAGACGAAGCTGCGCTCGTCACCATTCAGCCTGTAATGGGACAGGTCGACAATATCGCGTCTATTGAAGGAGAAAGCGCCGCTATCCGCGATCCCGGCAATCGCACGCTCGATGGCTGCGAGAATATCCGCCACCATCGCCGCATCGATCGCCTGCTCCGCATAGTCTATATCGAGGACAAGATCGCCCTGCGGATTCTGCGAAAAGCGGAAATCCATCGCCACCTGCGGCGTCTGCGTAAGCCCACCCACCCATCGCATCTCCGATTCGGGTGAGAGCGTCGGCCAGGTAAGGCCGTTGGTAATCACGACGGGCAAAGCAAGCCCGCCCGGATTGGCATTCAGAAGCACGCGATTGAGATCGATGCCCGAAAAAGCCAGATGGTTCAGCCCATCAAGCACATCCGTCTGCAGGCCTGCCGCCCGCTCCGCAAAGCTGCCCTTGGCTGCATCCCATTGGACGGCGATGAAGCTCGAGCGGTTGGCGAAGGCCCCTTCCACCTGCGGCGCAACGGGAATGCCGACGACAAGAGCGCCCTCATTGAGCCAGAGTGAGAGCACATCGAGGATCACCGCCGTCAGCGCCGAATTCTTGAACAGCCGCTCTTTCGCGCCGATCCGCGAAAAGGCGATGAAGCGCTGCTTTTCGACGAGCAGGCTCTGGCGGCTGTAACGCGATGCGGGAATGGTTTCGAGCGGTGCTTTCCACGGCAGTTGCGAGGGCACCTCGGCATCTTTCAGCTTGTCCGCCCAATAGGCAGCGTCCCCGGCGCGGGCCGCCGCGATGTCCTCCTTCGGCGTTCCGATCGTGGCGGCGGTTTCTGGCGGCAGGACGCCATCGAAGAGTTCCGCCGCAAGGCTGGCAATGGCCCGCCCATCAAGGATAAGCGCGTCGAAACGCAGGAAGACGACAACTTTATGCCCCGCCGTCCCGGTATCCGGCATATGGAAGATCGTGACCTGCCATGGCGAGGCTGCGAGATCGAAATGTGCATGGGAAAAATCCCGTTGCGCCGCCTCGATCCTTGCCTCGGCTTCCGGAACAGACAGGGCCGAAAGATCGACACGATCGAGATTGATCTTCGGCTCGTCGGAGACGATCTGCACCAGACGCCGCTCATCGATGCGGGTACGCAGGCTTTCATGTCTCCCGACCATTGCGGCAAGGCGCGACTGCAACAGTTCCGGGTCGATATTGCCGCGATATTCGCGGAACTCCTGCATCGCCACACCGCTGAGCGGCAGATGGGTGCCGCGCCCGAGCAGATAGGCCTGTTGCAGGGGTGAGAGTGGACGTTCCATGGGTTTTCCTTTTGCCTCGGCTGCCGCTTCCGGCTGCCGTGCGACCAATCGCTTCACCCTTGCAGAAGTAAGATCGGGGCTTTCCGCGAGCCGGCGGAGAAGAGCGACGTAGGTTTCGAACAAAGCGCGCAGCCAGCTCTCCGGCAGCGCATCGAGCCGCACGTCCCAGTTGATCAGCAGGCCGCCATCCACAGCCGCCACCTGCGCATCCAGCGCGACGCCCGGCCCCTGCGAGACGGTGTGGACCATCGGGCCGAACAACCGCCCGACGCGTTCCGAAAACAGCTCTCCGCCCGGAAGATCGACTCCGGCGGTAAAGACTACCGGCGAGGTCTGCAAATCACCGCGCTGGCGGGAAAGATCGCGCATGACGCTGACGCCCGGATAGGACTGGTGCGCGAGAAGGCCGTTCATTTCATCGAACAGCCGGCCGAGCAGCGCCTCGACGCTTTCTTCAGGCCTGATTTCCACGCCGAGCACGAGCACGTTGGAAAATTCGCCGACGATCTCATCGACCCCTTGCACCAGCGGCGCGCGCCAGAAACCCGGCACGGAAAGCCGGAATTTCTCCGCCCCCGCCGCCTGCGACAGAGCCACCGCGAAAACGCCGAGCAGAAGGGTCGATGGCGTCACGGAGCAGCGCCGCGCCGTCCGCTCCAGACTGCCGCGCTCAGCCGCTGAGAGCATTGTGGCGAGCCGGTCCGTGCGAACGGCGCGCGAGGGGTCATCGGGCAGAAACGGCAGCGGCGGAGCGTCCGGAACATCGGCAAGCCGTTGCCGCCACCATAAACGGTCCCTTTCGCGCCGGCCCCTCAAGTCAGGATCGGACGCAAGCCGTTCCGCCCAGTCGAAAAACGACGGGGGGACTGATTCGAACGTCTGTGTTTTGTCTACGCCTGCCGCCGTCTCGTAGAAGCGGGCAAGGTCTTCCATCACGATCCGCACGCTGGCCGGATCGATGGCCAGCATATCGGTGTCCACATGCAGACGGCAACGCCCTTCCGGCAACAGGCTGAGCGAAATCGCCGCCGGTGCGGCAGCACGAAGATCAGCCCCGCGATGGCTCCACTTCTCGCGTTTCGTCTCAAGACGGCGCGCAAGCGCCTCCGAATCAAGCGCGGTCATGTCTTCCACATCAAGGCGGAGCGGCCGGCCGACAGGATCGACGGACTGACGCCCTTCCGCGTCGATACGGAGGCTCAGCATGGGATGACGCCGGCAGAGACTTTCGACGGCAACGGCCAGTTTTTCCGCATCCACCGCCTGCCCCTCGAATTCGAGGTAAAGATGGGGCGTAACTTTCCCGAGTATTCCATCCGCCTCGCGGCCGACCCAATAGGCCACCTGCATCGGGGTTAAATTTAGCATGTGAGTTTGAACCGGTTGACAAAACATGATTAGCATACTCAAGTATAAGCCATCGTCAACCACTCGCACAGGAGGCATCCCATGAAAACGGGAGCACTCAGGACGAATGACGTCGAATCCGACGAAATTACTGAATTTAATAGAGAATTTCTGTTTACTTCCGGCAGCGGGCAATTACGCGCCAGGGGCATTCGCGAAAGGATCGCGATTCCCGCCCGTGGCGGCGAAGACATATCGAGCCCGCTGCAGCAGGCACTGGCCGGCGCCTTCGAGCGTGCGCGCCGGGACGGCGAGCAGAACCCCATCGCCATCGGCGCAATCCCCTTCGATGTCAGTGAACCTTCATGCCTGTATATTCCATACAACCATGAATGGAATTCAAGGGATGCCGCGCCGATCGTCGCCGATTCGGCCATGCCGGCGCTTATCGGTCAGAACAGCCTGCCGGACGAGACCGGTTTCAAGCGTGCCGTCGAGCATGCCATCGTCAATTTCCGTCATTCCGAAGTCCGCAAGGCGGTGCTTTCGGTCATGCGCGAACTGACTTTCGCCTCCGAGGTGGATGTCGAAAGATTGCTGGCGAGCCTCGCCAAGCAGAACCGCGAAGGTTACCAGTTCCGCATTCCGCTTCCCGATGGCGGCGACCTGATCGGCGTCAGCCCGGAACTCCTGATCCGCAAGCAGGGCGGGAAAATCATCTCGAACCCGCTGGCGGGATCCGCAAAACGCATGGTTGATCCGGCGGCGGACAAGGCCAATGCGGATCGGCTCTCGGCATCCGAAAAGGACCATTACGAGCACAGCCTGGTGATCGAGGATATCCGCTCGCTGCTTTCACCGGTCTGCGTCGAACTCGATGTTCCTGAAAAACCCTCCCTCATCAACACCGCTGCACTCTGGCATCTTTCAACGCGTATCGAAGGCCGCCTTGCCGATCCCGAGACCAATGCGCTGCAGCTTGCTTGCCTGCTGCACCCCACACCGGCCGTCTGCGGCTTCCCCACCGAGCGCGCCCATCGCCTCATCTGCTTCGTCGAGCCTTTCGAGCGCGGGCTCTTCACCGGCATGGTCGGCTGGACGGATTCTGAAGGCAATGGCGAATGGGTGGTGACCATCCGTTGCGGCACCGTGCAGCGGGAAACAGTGCGGCTCTTCGCCGGCGCCGGCATCGTGGAGGCCTCGGAGCCCGAATCCGAATGGGCCGAGGTGCAGACCAAACTCAAGACCATGCTGAACGCCTGCGGTCTTTCTGCCTAATTTTCCCAGGAACGAACCATGACAATCGAATTTGAACGCTGGCCCGAGGATTTCGTTCGCCGATACCGCGAACGCGGCTACTGGACCGACCGGCCGCTGAGCGGCATCCTCACCGAACAGGTGGAGCGCCGGCCGGATGCGACGGCGCTGATCTGCGGCGACCGCCGCTTCAGCTATGCCGATCTCGACCGGCAATCCTCCAATCTTGCCGGACATCTCTCCGCCGCGGGCGTTGGCAAAGGTGACACTGCGCTAGTGCAATTGCCTAACATCGCCGAGTTTTATCTCGTCTTTTTCGCGCTGATGAAAATCGGCGCAGCCCCCGTCAACGCACTTTTCAGCCATCGCCGGCTGGAAATGACCTCCTATGCGGAGCAGATTGCACCGAAGCTGGTGATTGCCTCGCGCAGCCACGAGCTTTTCGCCGATGACGCATTTGTGGAGACGCTGAAAGCAGTCTCCCCGAAGCTTGCGGTGACCCTGCTGCTCGGCGAAGCGGATCCGCAGCGCAGCCTTGAGCGGATGCTTGCCAATTCCGCCGAAAACCCGCCCGCCTACGCCCCTTCGGCGTCAGACGAGGTGGCGTTGTTCCAGCTTTCCGGCGGCAGCACCGGAACCCCGAAACTGATCCCGAGGACGCACAACGACTATGATTACAGCGCCCGGGCCAGCGCGGAGATTTGCGAACTCTCGCCTGAGACCCGTTTCCTTTGCGCCATTCCGGTGGCGCATAATTACCCGATGAGCTCGCCCGGCGCGCTCGGCGTTTTCCACGCCGGCGGCACCGTGGTCATGGCCGCCAATCCGGAGCCGCTTGCCTGCTTCGATCTCATCGAAAAACACGAGATCGACATGGTGCCGCTGGTGCCGCCGGCCGTGGCGCTGTGGCTGCAGGCTGCACCCGCCCATCGTGAACGGCTGAAATCCCTCAAGCTCCTGCAGGTCGGCGGCGCAAGCTTTGCCGAAGCCCTGGCCCGCCAGGTGCCAGAAGTGCTGGGCTGCGACCTGCAGCAGGTATTCGGCATGGCGGAAGGGCTGGTGAACTACACCCGCGCCGGTGATCCCGACCATATCGTTTTCACCACGCAAGGGAGGCCGATCAGCCCGGATGACGAGATCCGCATCGTCGACGAGGACGGCAACGACGTGCCCGAGGGCGAAGCCGGCATGCTGGCGACCCGTGGCCCCTATACGTTCCGGGGCTATTACCGCGCGCCCGAACATAGCGCCCGGGTCTTCGACAGGGATGGGTTCTATTATTCCGGCGATGTCGTGCAGCGCACGCCCGAAGGTTATCTCCGGGTCGTCGGCCGGGTGAAGGACCAGATCAATCGCGGTGGCGAAAAGGTCGCTTCGGAGGAGGTCGAAAACCTTATCCTGCGGCATCCGGACGTCACCCATGCAGCACTCGTGGCGATGCAGGACGAACTGCTCGGCGAAAAGAGCTGCGTCTTCGTCGTTTCCCGCAATCCCGCGCTCAAGGCGCCGGCCATCCGCCAGCATCTCGCCGGTCTCGGCGTCGCCGATTACAAGTTGCCGGATCGCGTCCGTTTCATCGAGGCCATGCCGCTCACCGCCGTTGGCAAGATCGACAAGAAACGTCTGCGCGACCTGCTTGTGACACCCGCCGCCATCAGCGCCTGACACGCGGCACAAACAAAGGGGGACGCTCAAAAAGAGCGTCCCGAAACCCGAGATTAAGCGCCCCTGGCGCAGCAAACCACCGAGGTCATCATGACAATCCCCAGCATTTCCGACTATCCGATGCCGGTCGCCGCAAGCTTTCCGGCCAACAAGACAAAATGGCAGCCCGATGCGAAACGCGCCGTACTCCTCATCCACGACATGCAGCGTTATTTCCTGCGGTTTTATGAGGCCGACGGCAAGCTGATGACCACCCTCATCGACAATCTCGCAAAGGTGAAGGCTTGGGCGGTTCAGAACGGCGTACCTGTTATCTATACCGCCCAGCCGCATGACCAGCCGCCTGGCGACCGTGCGCTCCTCAATGATATGTGGGGACCGGGCCTCACCGTCGTCGACCCCGAACTGCAGAAGGTCGTGGATAAGCTCGCCCCGACGCCTGACGACGTGGTGCTGACCAAATGGCGCTACAGCGCCTTCCAGCGTTCCGACCTTACTGAGCGCATGAAGGGCTGGGGCCGCGACCAGATCATCGTCGGTGGCGTTTACGCCCATATCGGCTGCATGATGACGGCGGTGGAAGCCTTCATGAAGGATATTCAGCCCTTCATGATCGGTGACGGCGTTGCCGATTTCTCGGAAGCCGAACACCGCATGGCGCTGCAATATGTGGCGACACGCTGCGGCGTGGTGATCGACACCGCAAGCCTTGTCGGCGCGGGAGAAGCCACCGATATCAGCGAATGGCTGAAAGCCCGCGTCCTGCAAATGGTGGAGGATGAAAGCGATATCGACCCCGACGAGAACCTGATCTTCTACGGGCTGGATTCGCTGCAGGTGATGAAGCTTGCCGGCGAGCTGAAGGAACGCGGTGTCACCGTCGGTTTTGACGAGCTTGCGCGTGTACCCACACTTTCCGCCTGGTGGGCGCTGATCGAAGAAAAGCGGCTCGCAGCCTGAGCGGACGAAAAAGATGACGCAACAGAGATTTACCGGGCGGCGTGTGCTGGTGACGGGCACGGCCCAGGGCATCGGCCGCCGCATCGCCGAACGTTTCATCGAGGAAGGGGCCGAGGTCATCGGCCTCGACCTTCTGGCAAGAACGACGGAAGCGCCCTTCCGCCAGATCGCGCTCGACATCACCGACGCGACGGCGGTGGAGACGGCCTGCAAGGCAATCGAAAGCGAATGGGGCGGGCTCGATATCCTGGTCAACGCCGCCGGCATCTTGCGGCTCGGCGACAGCGAAAGCCTGACGCCTGCGGACTGGAAAGCCTGCATGGACGTCAATGCAGCGGGACCGTTTTATATGCTGCGGCAATGGAGCAGCATCTTCAAACGGCAGCGGCGCGGTGCGATCGTCAATGTCGGCTCCAATGCCGCCGTCGTGCCACGCATCGGCATGATGGCCTATTGCGCCTCCAAGGCGGCGCTGGTCAGCCTCAGCCATTGCGCCGCCCTTGAGCTTGCACCCTATGGCGTGCGCTGCAACGTCGTTTCACCGGGCTCCACCGATACGCCGATGCTTGCCGGCATGTTGGGCGATCCCGCCGGCAAGGAACGGCTGGTCGCCGGCCTGCCCGAGCAGTTCAAGCTCGGCATTCCGCTCGGCAAGATCGCAAGGCCTGATGATATCGCCGATACGGTGCTGTTTCTCGCCTCCGATCAGGCCGGGCATGTGACGATGCAGCAGATCGTGGTTGATGGCGGCGCCACGCTTGCGGCTTAAATTCGAGCCGTTGGATTGAAGGTGAAGAATATGGCCGTCGCAACGGCGTTTCATCGCGAAGCCGTCTCCGGCGATCCACCGGAGGCCATCTGGCCTTGGCCGGACGACAGCGGCGATTGCCATTGCCTCACCCTTCGTTACAGCGCCGAAGAAGGCGGCGGCGGCGAGGTCCCTCCCTTGCCGCCGCAGCTTTTAAACGCCGCGCAAAGACGCAAGGCGGAATTCATCGCCGGCCGCAGATGCGCGGCGGAAGCCACGCGCCGCCTCACCGGCTACGCCGTCTTTCCCGGTATGGGTGAGGATCGCGCCCCGATCTGGCCCGAGGGCGTCATCGGCGCGATTTCCCACAGCCATGGGCGGGCGATTGCGCTCGCCGGCTCTTCCCAGCGATTTCGCGGCATCGGCATCGATATCGAAAGGCTGCTGACCGAAGAGGAGGCCCGCGATATCGCCCCGCAGGCCTTGACCGCGAATGAGCGCCACAACCTCGGCAACGATATCGATCCCTTCATGACCGGGTTGATTTTTTCGGCCAAGGAAAGCCTGTTCAAGGCGCTTTATCCGACAGTGAAACGGCTGTTCTTTTTCGAGGCGGCCGAATTATCCGGATTCGACGCAAACGGCTCCGCATCATTGCGCCTGGCGGCCGACCTCGGCGAAGACTGGCGCCGCGGAACGGAGGTTCCCTTCCGCTTCTGCCGCTTCGAAGGCCTGCTGCTCACTCGCATCCTTCTCCCGCATTGAGGGAAAAATGGTAGATTCATAACTGAGAAGATCATATTTTAAACCCGTCTTCCCGTCATCCGAGTGAAACACTCGGAAGGTACGCAGCCTGTTGGAATGATTCCAAACATTGAACGGTGGAGACAGACTATGACCGACATCGATACGAGCAAATTGTCCTGGGACGAGTGGGACGAACTGCAGAACCCGCCGCCGGCCGAAACCGATTTCGACCGCGTGGTTGAAACCGCGATTTCCCGCCGCGGCTTTCTCGGCGGCGTGCTGGCCTTCGGTTCGGCCGCGGCCGCCATGGGCACACTCGGCAACCTGTTGAGCAGCACTTCGGCGGAGGCGCAGGAAGCCGCCGCCGGCCGTTTCCCGTTCAAGCCGGTTGCCGCCGCAACCGACCACACCATCCATGTCCCGGAAGGCTATAACTGGAAGCCGCTGGCGAAATGGGGCCAGCCGCTGTTCTCCAACGTTCCCGATCTCGACCCCGCCAAGGGCGTCAGCGTTGAAAATTCCGACAAGGTCTTCGGCGAAAACACCGACGGTATGGAACTTTTCGTGGTCGGCAGCCATCAGCTGATCGCCGTCAACCACGAATATGTGAACCCGGAAACCAACCTGCCGCACGCTGAAAAAGGCAACCCGAAGACGGCCGACGATGTGAAGATCCTGCAGAACATGCAGGGCGTCACCGTCATGGAAGTTGCGGAAGACAAGGACGGCTGGAAGATCGTTCTCGACAGCCCCTTCAACCGCCGTATCCACCACAACACACCAATGAAGCTTTCCGGCCCGGCTGCAGGCTCCGATCTCGTCAAGACCGCCGCCGACCCTGATGGTATCGACTGTCTCGGGACCTTCAACAATTGCGGCGCCGGCCGCACACCGTGGGGCACCTACCTCACCTGCGAAGAGAACTTCAACGGCTATTTCGGCACCACCGACGCCACCTTCAAGCTGCCTGATGATTACAAGCGTTACGGCATCGTGGCCGAGACGCGTTATGCCTATGAGAAGTTTGACGAGCGTTTCGACGTCGCCAAGAACCCCAACGAACCGCGCCGCGCCGGTTATGTGGTCGAGATCGATCCTTCGGACGCCAAGTCCACCCCGATCAAGCGCACCGCGCTTGGCCGCATCAAGCATGAAAACGCCGCCGTGGTGATTGCCCGTGACGGCCGTGTCGTTGTTTACATGGGTGACGACGAGCGTGGCGAATTCCTCTATAAATTCGTCTCCAACGGCATCTACGTGCCGGGCGGCGACACCTCCAAGCTGCTTGACGAAGGCACGCTTTACGTCGCCAAGTTCTCCGATGACGGCGCCGGCGAGTGGCTGGCCCTGACCCCTGAAACCACGGGCATGAAGATCGACGAAATCTGCGTCTTCACCCGACAGGCCGCTTCCAAGGTCGGTGCAACGACGATGGACCGCCCGGAATGGGTCGCCATCAACCCGGTCGCCATCGAAGCCTATTGCGCGCTGACCAATAACAGCCGCCGCGGCGAAATGAAGGACGGCAAGCTGCGCGCCAATGCCGGCGGCGATGCCATGGCGACCAATGCCGCCAACCCGCGCGAGAAGAACGAATACGGCCAGATCGTGCGCTGGTATCCGGAAAATGACGACCATGCGGACGGCAAGTTCAAGTGGGACCTGTTCTGCATGGCCGGCAACCCCACCGTCCACAAGGACGCCTATGCGGGTTCTTCGAACATCAACGAAGGCAACATGTTCAACTCGCCTGACGGCATGATGTTCGATAGCACTGGTCTGCTCTGGATCCAGACCGACGGCGAGGATAGCAATGAAGGCAACTTCGCCGGCCAGGGCAACAACCAGATGCTGGCGGGCGACCCGGCCACCGGCCGCATCGAGCGCTTCCTGACTGCCCCGAAGGGTTCCGAAGTCACCGGCCAGACCTGGTCCGGCGACAAGCGCACCCACTTCGTCGGCATCCAGCACCCCGACGCCCCCTTCCCGGATGGGGAAGGCAAGCTGCCACGCTCGGCCCTCATCGCCATCAAGCGCGACGACAATGTGAAGATCGGCTGACGCATGGCTGAAGCAAACCGGCCGCGGCTAACCCCCGGTCCGGTTTAATAAATGGAAACGCCGTGCATCCGGAAGCCTGCACGGCGTTTTGTTTTGCCAGACAGATCAGAAAACGTTCCGATGCACATCCGTCATCGCGCGCCTCAGGTCGTCCACAGCAGAGGCCGTCGGGCCCGGTTGGTCGTCTAGTGCCGGCGGCATTTTCCAGCCGGGGTCGATGCCTTCCATATTCGGCAATTCATGGGCGATGCCCTTGTGGCAATCGATACAGGTGGCCTTGCCCGTCAGCAGATATTTGGAATGGATATCGGCGGCGCGCTGCGTCTGTTTGGTAAAATCCATGGCGGCGGAAGAATGGCAGTTGCGGCATTCCAGGCTGTCATTGGCCTTCAGGCGCGACCATTCGTGCTGGGCAAGCTCCAGCCGCTTGTCGAGGAACTTCTTGCGCGTATCGATGGTGCCGAAAATCTTGCCCCAGACCTCCTTGGAGGCCTGCATCTTGCGGGCGATCTTGTCCGTCCATTCATGCGGCACATGGCAATCCGGACAGGAGGCGCGCACGCCGGAACGGTTGGAGAAATGCACCGTCCGCGTCAGTTCCTCATAAACATTCGCGCGCATCTCATGACAGGAAATGCAGAAGGCTTCCTTGTTGGTCATCTCAAGCGCGGTGTTGAAGGCGCCCCAGAACATCACCCCGCCGACGAAGCCGCCAAGCGTCAGGAAGGCAAGGCTGAGCGTACCGGCCGGCGTCGTCAGAATAGCCCAGAGCCAGGCGAGAAGTTTTTTCACTCGGGCGATCATCATTCGCTACCCGCCGGTTTGACGCCCATTTCGCTCATGTCCTGAAACGTGTTGGGCACGAGCGGTCGCGTATCAGCCTGCGGCACATGGCAGGCTGTGCAGAAATAACGGCGCGGCGAAACATCCGCCAGCATCTGGCCTTCGCGCGTCATGTAATGCGTCACGCTGATCATCGGCGCGCCGGAATCCTGCGTGAATTCGCGCTTGTGACAGGACAGACAGCGGTTGGCATTGACCGAAAGCTGGTAGCCATCGATCGAATGCGGGATGACCGGCGGCTGTTCCGGATAGGCGCGCATGCGCCTGAAGTCGTCGATCACCCATTTCGGCAGAGGTTTGGCGGGCTCGGTGCGCATGGCGTCGCCGCGCGGGCCGGACAATTCCGGCACCATCTGCGCAACGGCACCCGTCGCCACCGCGACCACCAGAAGCGTGGCGACCATCCATCCGTGTTTCCTGATCATGCGACTGGCTCTATCTTGACTGCGCATTTCTTGAAATCCGTCTGCTTGGAGATGGGATCGGTTGCGTCGAGCGTCACCTTGTTGATGAGCTGGCTGGCATCGAACCAGGGAACGAAGATGACGCCGGGCGGCATGCGGTTGCGGCCGCGTGTTTCCACCCGCGAGCGGATTTCGCCACGGCGCGAGACGATGCGGATTTCCGCGCCCTGATTGAGCCCGCGCTTGCGCGCATCATCGGCATTCATGAAACAGCGGGCGCCGGGGAAAGCCTTGTAGAGTTCCGGCACGCGCATGGTCATGGAACCGGAATGCCAGTGCTCCAGCACGCGGCCCGTCACCAGCCAGGTATCGAATTCGTCGTCGGGGGATTCGGCCGGCGGCTCATAGGGCACGGCGATGATGACCGCCTTGCCGTCCTTGTTGCCGTAGAACTTCACGCCCTCGCCGGGTTTGACATAGGGGTCGTAACCCTCGCGGTAACGCCACAGCGTTTCCTTGCCGTCCACCACAGGCCAGCGCATGCCGCGCACATCGTGATAGGCATCGTAAGGCGCAAGATCATGGCCGTGGCCGCGCCCGAAGGCGGCATATTCCTCGAAGAGGCCCTTCTGCAGATAGAAACCGAAATCCTTGGATTCCTGGTTCTGGTAATCCGCGTTGATCTCGCTCAGCGGGAACTTGCCGACATCGCTGTCCTTGAAGAGAACCTCATAAAGCGTCTTGCCGCGATAGGCGGGATTGGCTTCGAGTATCTCCGCCGGCCACACTTCATCGGTGGTGAAGCGCTTGGAAAATTCCACCAGCTGCCAGAGATCGGAACGCGCCTCACCCGAGGCCTCGACCAGCTGGTGCCAGACATGGGTGCGCCGCTCGGCATTGCCATAGGCGCCCTCCTTTTCCACCCACATGGCGGCGGGCAGAATAAGGTCGGCGCTCATGGCCGTGATGGTCGGATAGGCATCCGAGACCACGATGAAGTTTTCGGGGTTGCGATAGCCCTGATACGTCTCGTTCTTGGTGTTGGGACCGGCCTGAACGTTGTTATTGACCTGCACCCAGTAGAAATTCAGCTTGCCGTCATGCAGCATGCGGTCCTGCTGCACGGCGTGATAACCCGGCTTTTCCGGGATGATGCCGTGCGGGATGCGCCAGATTTCTTCCGCATGTTTGCGGTGCTCGGGGTTGGTCACCGTCATGTCGGCCGGCAGGCGGTGGGCGAAGGTTCCCACCTCACGCGCCGTGCCGCAGGCCGAGGGCTGGCCGGTGAGCGAGAACGGGCTGTTACCCGGCTCGGAAATCTTGCCCGTCAGCAGATGGATGTTATAGACCATCTGGTTGGCCCAGACGCCGCGAACATGCTGGTTGAAACCCATGGTCCAGAGCGACATGACCTTGCGTTTCGGGTCGGCATAAAGCTCGGCCAGCTCCTCCAGAAAACCGGCTTCAACGCCGGTCATGGCCGCGGTCTTTTCCAGCGTGTATTCGGAGACGAATTCCTTGAAGGTTTCGAAATCGATCGCTTCGGTCTTGGTCGGATCAGCGGAATTGGCGGCATTCATCTCCACCGGATTGTCCGGCCGCAGGCCGTAACCGATATCGGTGACGCCGCGCACAAATTTCGTGTGGTTCTTCACGAAGTCTTCGTTGACGCGCCCGGTCTTGATGATGTGGTTGGCGATGTAATTGAGGATGACGAGATCCGTGCCAGGTTTGAAGACCATCGGGATATCGGCAAGGTCCATGCTGCGATGGGTGAAGGTCGAAAGCACCGCCACCTTCACATGGTCGAACCCCAGACGCCGGTCGGCGATGCGCGTCCACAAAATGGGGTGCATTTCCGCCATGTTCGAACCCCAGAGCACAAAGGCATCGGCATGTTCGAAATCGTCGTAACAGCCCATCGGCTCATCCATGCCGAAGGTGCGCATGAAGGCATAGGCAGCAGACGCCATGCAGTGGCGGGCATTGGGATCGAGATTGTTGGAGCGGAAGCCGGCGCGCATCAGCTTGGTCGCGGCATAACCCTCGAAGATCGTCCACTGGCCGGAACCGAACATGCCCACCGCCGTCGGTCCCTTTTCCTTCAGCACCCGCTTGCACTGCTCGGCCATGACGTCGAAGGCCTCGTCCCAGCTTACCGGCTCGAACTCGCCATCCTTCGCGTAAACGCCGTTTTTCTTGCGCAGAAGCGGGGTCTGCAGGCGGTCCTTGCCATACATGATCTTGGACAGGAAATAGCCCTTGATGCAGTTGAGGCCGCGATTGACCTCCGCCTGCATGTCGCCGTGGGTGGCGACGACCTTACCTTCCTTGACGCCGACCATGACGCCGCAGCCCGTGCCGCAGAAACGACAGGGCGCCTTGGACCATTTGATCTGCAAGGCGGAAACGCCGCCCGGCACCGGCTGGGCCGCGGCCGGCAGCGCAATGCCCGCCGTCGCCGCCGCAATGCCGGCGGCATGCGCCTTCAATAGATCACGCCGCGTCAGTTCGCTGCTCATCGCCGCTTGTCTCCTCTGTATCGACGTGTTCGAAAACCATGTTGGCGGCAATCACACCGTCGAGTGTCGAAATATAAGTGAGCGTATCGCCCAGCATGCCGGTGCTCGTGCCATCGATGACGATGACGATCTTGCCGTTGCCCTCGCCATGAACCTCGACATTGTCGAGCGTTAAAAGCGTTGCGAGCACGGCGTCGCGCATCTGCGGCATCACCGCCACCACGGCGCTTGAAACATGATACCGCCCTGTATTTTCAGGCATATTGCATCTCCGTGGCTGCTTCCTTGATCTCGATCACACCGGCCGGGCAGACGGACACGCAGGCTCCGCAGCCGGTGCAGGCTTGTTCGATAAGTTCAGGCACGAAGGGACCGCCGCGGCGGGGACGAAACCGGATGGCCTCGGTCGGGCAGGCATCGCGGCAGGCCTGACAATCAATATTGCCGAAGGCGAGACAGCCCTCGCCGATCGCCATGACATGATCAAAGCGTTGCGCGGCGGGGGCGGCAAACACCGGCTCCGGACAGGCTTCGGCGCATTTGCCGCAAAAGGTGCATTCCCCGCTGGAAAAATCCACCGAAGGCAAGCCGCCCACCATGGCAATGATGCCGGTGGGACAGGCTTCGACACATTTTGCACAACCGCTACAAGCGGTGAGGTCGCTCAACGCGACCCCGGGGGGACAGATGCGTGGTCTATGTTTTTGCCCGCCGCGCAGCAAATCGCGCCGGCTGAGAGAGGCTTCCATCATCATGGCGCCCTCAATGACCGGGCGGCCCCGGAGGGCCGTAAATGATCTGGAACATCCAGACGATAAAGCCATAAGCCCCGACAAATCCGACCGCCAGAACGGGCCAGATTCCAAAGGCCAGAACGGCGAAGGTCACAAGTTCCCTCGTCCGGCCAGGCTTTTCATCTGCGTGTTGAGGCGCGACTATTTTAGGCATATTCGCGTTTCCTATTCGTTTCGAGTCATCATCGACTAAAAGACGGAAATATTCAACCACTTGATTTTATTGATTATTTATCAAAACTAACATTCATCAAGACGGCTCGCCTAAGTCACTGATTTCGCATTGTGCTTTTGCTGAAAAAATAAACAGTCGACGTAAAAACGGTTGAATGCGCCTGCTGCGGGAATCTCGCTCTCATCCGCAGGCTCCCGTATCGTCCATGCCCGGCACGCGCATGAAGGGCAGAAAACCCTGCAGCCAGATGCCGAAACTCGCCGCCCAGAACATTGCACTGAGGCCATGATGATAGGGTGACAGGATCGCGGCGAAATCGAACTCAGGCAGGATGCGGATCAGCCCGGCCGCCACCATCAGGGCCGCCGCCGCATGGGCCTGCCAAGGCAGAGACGCCAGATTGCGGCCCGTGTGCCGAAGCCCGGCGATGATGAAAACCGCCATGACAGCGCATCCAAGCGCCCCGACCGAAAGGAGATGCAGCCCTGCGGCGGGCGTGACGGAAAAACCGAGCCGTGTCGCCCCGAGCGCCAGAAAACCCGCGCCGGCAAAAGCATTACCAAGCCCGAGCAGCAGCACCTCGGTCCTGAAGACCGCGCGCCCGATGAACCATTCGGCCAGCCGGTCGAAAAACGCCGCACCGGCCGCAAGCGCCAGCCAAGCGCAGACATCACTTTGCGGAAAGACGAGCCTCGCCGCCATATAAATCGTCACCATGGCGCCCGCCATATGCTGGCGGCCGGGATGCGGCCGGTAAGGCGTGGTCTCTCCGCTTGGATCGAGCGCCAGATTGATGACGACCACATTGATGCGGGCTGCCGAGAGCGAAAACAGCACGGTGAAGATGCACAACGCCACCTCCAGACAGCGGGATGCGAATGCGAGATCGCCGGCCCACCAGCCATAACGCACCCCCGCTTCCGCCGCAGCGAAAAGAAGAAGCCAGATGAGGAATGTCAGGTGCTTCACCGTACGCCGCGCCAGCATCGCCCTGCCGATGAGGGCAGAGAGCGCCAGCAGAAAAGCCATATCGAAAAAGCCGGCCAGCAGGCTCCACGCATCAGCCCCCAAGAAACCGATGATGCGGCCCGGCAGCCAGAGGCAGGCAAGATGGACCAGCGCTCTTCCCTGCGCCGGTTTCGTATCCGTCCATTCCGGCACCGCCGAGCCGAGGAAACCCGCAAGCGCCATGCCATAGGTGCCAAAAATCATCTCATGGGCGTGCCATTGCGAGGCAGGCAGGGCATCGGCGAAAGGCAGGCCATAACCGCCGATAACCACCCACAAAAACGGCCAGACTGCGCCATGCAGGGCGGCCAGAGGAAAAAACAGCCGCAGGGCTTCGGAAAGGATCGGCGGCGGCCTCATCTGACCCGCTCCCTCGCCGAAAACAGTTCGGCAAAGGCCGGGCTCTCGGCCAGGCGTTCCGCTTCATCGAACACCGCCCGCGCCATGCGCCCGCCCGGCGAACCGGAAGGCTTGTGAGCCGCAACCACGCGGCCGTCCATGCCTGAAAGCACGATCAGCCTGTCGGCCACCATCAGCGCTTCATGAAGATCATGGGTGACAAGAAGGGTGGAGAAACCGCGCCTGCGGGTGGCATCCACCAGAAGCTCCTGCAAATGGCGGCGCAGGCCGACATCCACGGCGCTGAAAGGTTCGTCCAGAAACAGCATGTCCGGCTCCACCGCCAGCGCCCGCGCCACACCGGCGCGCTGGCGCATGCCGCCGGAAAGCTCGACCGGATATTTGCCTAAATCCGCTTCTTCCAGCCCAACTTCGAGCGCAAAACACCCAGCCCTTTCACGGCGTTCCCGTTTCGGCATGCCGGTGGCCGCAAGGCCGTAGGCGATATTGTCGATCAGCGTCATCCATGGCAGCAGCCGCGGTTCCTGAAAGACCAGACCCTGCCGGCGATATCGACGATGCACGCGGCCGCGAACGGGATCGATGATACCAGCCGCGATCTGCAGGATCGTCGTCTTGCCGCTGCCAGAAGGGCCAAGCAGCGCCACGGTTTCCCCCGGCGCTATGCTCAGGTCGAAATTCTCGAACAGGCTGCGACCTAAAAAGGCGTGGCCGACATGTTCGAAACACAGGCTGGAATCATCGCTCATCGTTTGACACCCCATGGCAGCCCGGCGGCGCGCCAGCGTTCCAGTGCTTCGCGCAGCAGATGCAGCAGGCCGTAATCGGTGAGCAGCGCCAGCGCGACGGTGATGGTGAGCCAGGCGCTGACCTGCGCAATGTCGAACAGCGCGCGTGCGGTGGCCAGTTCGCCGCCAATGCCGCCGGAATTCGACAGAAGCTCGGCCATGACAGTGACTTTCCACGCACTGCCGGCCGTCGTGGTCCAGGCGGGAAAGAGATAGGAAAGCACATGCGGCATGGTGACGGTGCGCAGCCGGTAAAACCATGGAGCACCGAAGGCCTGCGCCATCACCTCCAGCTGACGATCCCGCTTGGCGACACCTTCCAATGCACCGGCAAAGGAAACGGGAGCCGATGCGATGACAACGGTCATGACGGCAGTGCCGCCGGAGGAACCGAACCAGATCAGCGCCAGCACGATCCAGCCTATGGGCGGAACGCCGAGCAGGACGGTGACAACAGGCTTCATCAGCCGCATGGCCGCGAAGGAGTAACCCGCCATCACGCCGGCGACGGTGCCGATGCCCGCCGCAATGGTGAAACCGCTCAGGGCCCTGACGGCGCTCTGCGACAGGATCGCGAAGAAATCCGGCCTCGCCGCAAGCACTCCGATAGCCGTGAAGGTCTCACCCGGCGAAGGCAGGATGAAGGAGCCATAAATTTCATGCCCGGCCTGCCAGGCGGCGAGAAAGCAGAAAATACCCGAAAGCCCCGCCCAGCCCGCCCAGAGATAGCGGCCCATCCAGCCAAGACTTTCGAGAATGCGGTTCATGCCTGCTACACCAGATAAAAACCGTCATCCGGCCGCCGGCCGCCGATGATCGCGGGGTCGGCCTTGGCGAGTTCATCGTAAAACGCCTCAAGATCGGTACGCGCAGCACTCGCCTTCAGCGCACATAGATGGCTAGTCGGGAAGGAGGCAGCGATGATGTCAGGCGGAAAGCCCAGGGCTTCGGCGACGGCATCGGCCGCCGTCTTCGGATCGGCGATGGCGCTGGCAAGTGCAGCCTCCATGCCCGCCTGCAGCGCCTCTATGCCGGCCTTGCCGAGCTTTTGCTGAACCTGCGACGTCAAGGCGAGGCCGGCCTGCGGGATTTCGGCCTTGCCGGCCACCTTCGCCCATTCCTGCTGGATATCGATGGTGCGGTGGACGGTCATGAAAAACGACTTCGCCTTGATCAGCACAGCGGTTGCGGCCGGTTCGCTGAGCAGCGCCGCATCCACCCTGCCCGTCAGCAGCAATTGCACAGCTTCCGGCGGCGAGGCGGCATATTCCAGCTTGATGTCGCCGGACTTCAAGCCGTTTTCGGCAACAAGGCGATGCAGCACGAAATCGGGCATATCATTCTTGAACGGCAAAGCGAGCGTCTTGCCGGAAAGGCTTTTCAGGGAGTTCAGCGTCTCGTCTTTCGAAACGATATAGAGCAGACCCGTGGTCAGCACGTTGAGCAGCCCGAGGCCGAGGCCGCGATTATGGAGATTGGCGGCGCCATAACTCGGCATCACCACCGCCCCCATGGAGCCGGAGGCAACGGCCGCGCGCATTTCATCCGGCGTTTTCCAGGCCTTGAACACGGCTTCAGGCGCAACGTCCTTCAGGAACCCGCCTTTTACGGCATGGGCCAGCACGGCGGACGGCGCAGCGGGAGGCCCGTAAAAGGTGAGCGGTGTCTCCGCTTTCAGAATATGGGGTGCGGCAAGCGTCGCCACCGTGAAACCGGAAAGGGCCGAAAGAGCCTGACGACGGGTGAGATGATGGGCCATGGTCCTGATCCTTGTTCGCGCCGGAAGCGCCCCCGATGCCCGCACAACCGGCCTTGCGGCCCGGAGCGTCACCAACCCGGAAATGACATTTTGCAAGCGGGTGCTCTTTGCGCAGGATCAAACAACGCCGGAAGCAAGGGGCTATTTGCATGTTTTAAGAGACCGGGCCTCTCGCAGAATGCGCGAACCCTCCTGCGCGGCGGCGGCGATATCGAGAAACATCAGGCTCGCCGTTTCGACCACGCCTTCATCGACCGTATCGTCCTCGGCAAAATCCGATAGCATATCGGCTAGAAGCCCGATCTTGCGCCGCTCCTCGCGGGCGGCGGCAAGGAGCTTGACGACATTGCGCTGGCGCTCGAAATCCTCAAGCTCGCGCAGCGCCTCGTGCACCTTGTCACGGCAGTCGCAATCGAGCGCACTTTGCAAAACCACGTTACGCACGAGATGGATCGCCGCCGCGATATCCGCCCCGCCCGGCGCTGCTGCGGACAGCGTTTGTTCACTTTGCCCGTTCGTCGTCATGCATTCACCCCATGCACCGTGTTGCGGGCGCGGGCGATCCAGGCCGCCCCTTCCTGCCCGTGGTGAAAACCATTGGAAAAAGGCACGTCCGGATAGATTTGGCTGAGACGGGCAAGACCATCGTCCGCACCCCGCCTGCCGGTCAGAACATCGTCATGGATCTGCGCCACCGCCACCATGTCGCAATCCTGCGGCGAGAGGCGGAAGCGGGCGATGCCGGCAGCGGCCAGATCCTGAAGCTCGCCAAGCAGCGACTGGCAGGTGTGCGACACCGTCTGCACCCCGTTCAGCGCCAGAAACGACTGCCGGTCGAGCGTACGGACCGGCAATCCATCCGGATCGTCGCCGCAGACGAACTGGCAATTATCCTTGATATTGCCCTTGGCGCGGGCATGGGCGCAGCGCGCCGAAATGGCGAGCGGCAGGCGGCCGAAGGCGAAGATTTCGAAGTCCACATCAGGCGTCTCCGCCACGATGCGCTCCACCGAGATCATCGGCAGTTCCGGCGGCAGGCAGATGGCGCTTGCCCCGCGCGAGGAGAGCAGCCGCGCGGTCGCGGCATTATAGACATTCACCATCGGCCCGACGACGTGCGGCGCGCCATGCAGCATGCCAAGGGCGGAAAGGTCATTCGCCTCGACGGGATAGGGACTATCGGCGATCAGGCCGCGCAGCTGGCGGCTTTCCCGTTCCAGCGTCACCAGTGAAAGCGTCGAAAGGATCACCTGTTTTCCGGCGTTCTCCAGCCGCTCGATCACCTCTGCCAGATGCGGCTCGGTGAAATGAAACCGTTTGGAACAGACGGTCTCACCGAGATAGACATGGCTGACGGGCGCCTCATCGGCGACGCGGAAATAGAAATCTCGCCATTTCTCGCCCTGCCAGAGATAAAGGACCGGGCCGAGCGCCAGAGTGGCCTTTGCGGGTTTTACCATCGCCTTCATCTCCAGCGTTTCTCGTAAGCGCCAACGGTGGTGCGCTGGCCTTCGCTTAAGAGCCGCAGGCGTGAGAGCAGCCTGCCGCGCTCTTCGGCACCGGCGGAAAGCGCCCGGTGCAGGGTGGAAACCACTTCCGCCACATAGGCCTTGCCGCGCTGGCGACCCTCGATCTTCAGCGCGCTGACCCCCGCCTCGCGCAGCGCATCGATCTGGTCCATCACGTCAAGCGATACCGGATCCTCGAAGGCATAGGACTTGTCATCGGCAATCTCGAAACGGCCCTTGCACAGCGTCGGGTAACCCGCCGCCTCCCCCGCCGGAAAGCGGTTGATGGTGTAATCACCGAGTTCCGACACCAGCTCCTGCCCATCCTGCCGGTAATGCACATGGCTTGCCGGCGAGCAGACGCCGTTCATGTTGGGTGATTTGCCTGTGGCATAGGAGGACAGCGAGCACCGCCCTTCCGCCATGACGCAGAGACCGCCGAACACGAAGATTTCGATTTCGCAGCGGATTTGCCGCGCCAGCCGGGCGATGTCGGAAATCGTCAGGGTGCGCGGCAGCACCACCCGTTTGGCGCCGAAGGCATCGACGAGAAAATTGACCGCGTCGGCATTGGAGGCGGAGGCCTGTACCGAGACGTGGATGCGCTGCTGCGGATGGTTTTCCGCCACATGCGCCATCAGGCCGAAATCGGCGAGGATAAGCGCGTCAGCCCCCGCCTTCACGGCATCGGCCGCGCCGCGATACCAGATATCCTCATTACCGGCGCGCATGAAGGTGTTGAGCGCCACAAAGGTCTGGACACCGCGTTTCTTCGCGTAAGTGATGGCGTCGGCCAGCTCTTCGCGGGAAAAATTGAGGCCGGGAAAATTGCGGGCATTGGTTTCATCACGAAAGCCGCAATAGACAGCGTCCGCCCCGGCATCCACGGCCTCACGAAAGGCGGCGGGCGTTCCCGCGGGACAGATCAGTTCCATGCCTGCTCTCCCCGCGTTTCGGACAGAACGTGGCCGCGCAGGCGGTTCGCGACACGCGTTACCACGGGCGCGAAAGGCCCGGCAAATGCACCGAGGTCACGCGGCAGATCGATACCGCTGTCATCAAGCGCATTGCGCAGCGCCAGCATCGCCTCCATGTCGCCGGTGACGCTCAGATCACGCGAAAAGAACAGCGCATCGGCATCCTGCCGCCCCTCCATCAGCGCAAGCAGCATGAAAAGCGGTCCCTCGACCGCCGCGTCCGTCTTGGGCAGGCGGCCCTTTCGGCTGACGGTGATGGCAGGACTTGCGGGTTCGACCATGAAGGCGAAGGGGAGATCGACAGGCAGAAAAGCGTAGCGCTTGTTGCGATGTTCGCCGAGCCGGACGAACATATTCGGATGCCGCTTCATGATCTGCGCCAGCATCGCCGCCGTCGCTCGCTGCACCACGGCAATCGGCAGAAAATTCAAGGGGGTGGCGATGGCGGCGGGAAAAGGTCTCATGAAGGGTCCTGTCGGCTCTGTTGCGGGCGGCAACCTAACCGTGGCGCACGGATGGCGGTTTGAGCGAACGCAAAGACAGGGTGATTTTCCGGCGTGAAACGATGAAAAGCGCTATAGATCACGGACTTGCCAAGCGAAGGAGGTCGCCCATGTCCGATATAAGGGTCAAACGGATTTACGAACCCGCCAGCGACGATGACGGCACGCGCGTTCTGGTGGACCGGCTCTGGCCGCGCGGCATGCGCAAGGAAGATGCAAAACTGTCGCTATGGCTGAAGGCGATCGCGCCCAGCAACGAATTGCGAAAGAACTTCTCCCATATGCCATCGCGCTTTGCCGAATTTACCCGGCATTATCATGAGGAACTGGCGGCCAACCCCGATGCCGTGGCCCAGATGAAGGAGCTGATGGCGAAAGGCCGGGTCACACTGCTTTATGCCGCCCACGATACCGAACACAACCACGCCCTCGTTCTCGCCGACTATCTTCGTTCGCACTGAACCCGCATTTGCGGCAGCGCAAGGACATGCCCCACTGCCACCGGCAAACAGGCGGCATGAAAGACGAGCGCACAGACAAAGAGACAGAAACGAAACCCTTCCGCGCTGCCGATCTGCGCGGTTTCGTCCGGCTGCTGGAAGAGCGTGGGCAGCTGCGGCGAATCCGCCAGCCGATCTCGCTGGTGCACGAGATCACCGAAATCCACCGCCGCGTACTCGCCGAGGCCGGGCCGGCGCTGCTGTTCGAGCAACCCGTCGACCACGAGGGCAAGGTGCGGGAGATGCCGCTGCTTGCCAATCTGTTCGGCACGCGTCAACGCATCGAATGGGGGCTCGGGCTGGAAACGGGCGGTCTGCCCACGCTTGGCGCGAAGCTGGCAGAATTGCGCGAGCCGCGGCCGCCGAAAACCATGGCAGAGGCCTGGAGCAAGCTGCCTTTGCTCCGGGCAGCACTTTCCATGCGGCCACGCAACGTCTCCCGCGCGCCGGTGCAGGAAAGGGTGCTGACGGGAGATGCAGTCGACCTTGCCCACCTGCCGGTGCAATGGTGCTGGCCGGGCGAACCGGCCCCGCTCATCACCTGGCCGCTGGTCATCACCCGTTCGCCTGATGATCCCGACGATATCAATGTCGGCATCTACCGCATGCAGATGTTGGGGCCGGACAGGGTGATCATGCGTTGGCTGGCTCATCGTGGCGGGGCACATCACCACCGGCTGTGGCAGGCGCGCGGGCTGGATATGCCCGTTACCGTCGCCATCGGCACTGATCCCGCCACCATTCTCGCCGCCGTCATGCCGCTTCCCGAACATATCAGCGAGCTTGGCTTTTCCGGCCTGCTGCGCGGCTCGAAAAGCCGCATCGCCAGAGCATTGACCGTGCCGATGCCGGTGCCCGCCCATGCCGAGATCGTGCTGGAAGGGACCGTCTCAGTAACGGAAACGGCGCTGGAAGGACCTTATGGCGACCATACCGGCTATTATAATTCGGTCGAAGCCTTTCCGGTCATGACACTGTCGGCAATCACCATGCGCCGCAATCCGATCTATCTTTCCACCTATACCGGCCGGCCGCCGGATGAACCCTCGGTTCTCGGCGAGGCCATGCTCGAGATTTTCCTGCCGCTCGTCAAAAGACAGTTTGCGGAAATCGTCGATCTGTGGATGCCGCCGGAGGCCTGTTCCTACCGCGTGATGGTCGCTTCGATCGACAAACGATATCCGGGGCAGGCAAAACGGGTGATGATGGGCCTTTGGTCGATGCTGCCGCAGTTCAGCTATGTAAAACTCATCATTCTGGTCGATCCCGACATTGATGTGCGCAACTGGGCGGACGTCGTCTGGGCGCTCTCCACCCGTTTCGACGCCTCGCGCGATACAACGATCATCAACGACACGCCGATTGATTATCTCGACTTCGCCTCGCCGAAAGCCGGGCTCGGCGGCAAGATGGGGCTGGATGCCACCCGCAAGCTGCCGCCGGAGACGGAGCGTGAATGGGGCCGCGTGCTATCAATGACACCTGACGTGATCGCGAAAGTCGATCTGATATGGCGTGATCTCGGCCTTGGAGAACGGCCATGACTCCGTGCCGCGTCGTGGTCGGCGTTACCGGCGCCTCGGGTGCCGCCATTGCGCTGCGCATCATCGAACGCCTCGCCGGGATGAAAAGCGTCGAAATCCATCTCGTCCTGTCGCAATCGGCCAGACGCACCGTGCTGCATGAGGAAGGTGCGCAAGCCATGGGGCGGATGTTGTCGCTCGCCAGTGTCAATCACGCCGTCGATGACATCGGCGCGGCAATTGCCAGCGGCTCTTTCCCGACAGCCGGCATGATCGTTGCGCCCTGCTCCATGCGCACACTTGCGGCCATTGCAACCGGGTTTTCGGACAATCTTCTCACCCGCGCCGCCGATGTGCATCTGAAGGAACGCCGGAAGCTGATCCTGATGACACGCGAGACGCCGCTGCATCTCATCCATCTGCGCAACATGTGCGCGGTGACGGAAGCGGGCGCCACCGTCATGCCGCCGGTTCCGGCCTTTTACAACAGACCGCAAAGCATCGCCGATATTGTCGACCAGATGGCCGCTCGCGCCATTGATCAGCTCGGTATCGCTTCCGCGCCGCAGGCGACGATATGGCAGCCACATGTTGTGAAAGCACCCTGAGCGATCAGAGATAGGCCATAGGGTCCGCGCCGAAGAGCGCAGCATGGCCACCGGCCAGCAGCCACCAGATCGTCAACGCCGTCAGCGCCGCAGCAAGCAGCATCGGCCCGTCCACGGCGAGGCGCGTTTTACCGGAGAGGATTGCTGCGAAGGGAACCGTTGCGCTGCCGGCAGCCGTCGCGCCCCACGCATCGCCCAGTCTTTTCCGGGCGCGTTTTTCAGTCATGGCCATTCCGCCGAGAGAAAACAGCGCAAAGCCGCCGAAGAGAATAACGGAGCGCAGGTCGCCATTCGGCACGACATGCCCCAGCGACCAGAACAGAAAACCGACAAGCACCGGATGGCGGGTGATGCGGACAATGGCGCCCGGTCTCTGCCCCTGCCGTATGGAAATGGAGAGCGGATTGACGCTGAGGAGGCCTGCCAGCACGAAAAACAGGCCGAGCGGTGCTGCCAGAAACGTGACATGCGCCTGCCAGGGCGCGACATCCCAGAGCGGAATGTAATCGACGGACAGCGCGGCATAAAAAACCCAGGCCAGCGTCAGAAGCGAGACCACGGAATAGGCGCCGAAATAAGCGGGCCTGCCGATGGCCGCAATCAGCCGGCCGCGCACGGCCGGCACGGCGGGAATGGAATGCAGCGCCACGAAAAGCGAAAGAGCGGCGACAAGTTCAAGCATGCGACTGCCTTCTCACTGGTTCAGGAACAGCACCGACGCAATCGCCACGGAGGCAAGAACGGCGGAAACCGCGCCCATGCGCTGTAATACTCCCATACGGTACAACAGTACCGCAAAGCCAATGATAACAGGGGTTGCGACAATCAGCCCGACCTGTGCGTCGTTCATGGGAAGCTCCATTTTCCAGAGTTGCGCTTTGTCAGGACAATAGGGCTTTGCGCGCTCCCTTCTTTGACCGCCCGCAAAGAAGCGGGGTTTGAGGACGCCTAAGCGTGGCTTGCTGTTTTACAATTACGGACAAGGCCATGGCGATAAATACGGAAGAGGAAAGCGGAAACCTGCTCCTGTGGATTCTGGTCTGGAGTGAGCTTGCCGCCTTCGGCGCTTTGACGGGCGCATTCATCATCGCCTTCGCCCTCAATCCCGAGGGATTTGCTGCCGCGCGCCAGCATCTGCAGCCGCAGCTTGCCGGTCTCAATACGCTTATATTGCTGGCGAGCGGCTGGCAGGCGGCCGTGGCGGCCAGCCGTCACACCGCGCTGCCGGGCAAAAGGCGGGCGCTTGTCCTTGCCGGCCTTCTGGGCTTCGCTTTTGTTGGTGTGAAGCTCTATGAATATTCCACCGAAATCGCCTTCGCGTCCGATCCCGCCTATGGCGCATTCTTTGAGCTTTATTTCCTGCTCACCGGCTTCCACCTGCTGCATGTCGTCTTCGTGGCGATCCTGCTGTTTATCGTGGCCTGCTGGCCGAAAAACGAGAACATCACGCTGGTGACGACGCTGTGGCATGTCATCGATCTGGTCTGGATCGTCATCTTTCCCGTCGTTTATCTGGTTTGACATCATGATCCATCGCACCTCCCGCCAGCTTGCAAGAAGCTTCACAGCACTCGCCATTCTCGTTCTCGCCGGCACGGCCGTCGTCATATCGTGGAAGGCGGCGTTTCTGCCGCCGGTCGCAGCCGCCTGCCTGATGCTGCTTTTCGCGCTCATGAAATCCAGACGCGTCATCGACGACTTTCTGGGCTTTCGCGAAGAGCGCGGCCTGCTGCGCGCCGCCCTTCTGGCATGGCCCGCCATCTTCGCCGCCGCAGCCCTTTTGCGGGCATTCGTCCAGGGCATTTTGTCACTCTGAAAAGGCCGGCGGCACCACCTCTCCCGTTGTTTGCCAAAAGGCAAAGAACGCCCGCGGCCAACGGCTAGAAAGGGTTCAGGCCCCACCGCATTCCGCCAGCCCGCTGGCAAATCCCGGCATGAGGGTTCGATCAAGCCAGTCCGCATAAGCGGTCTTCCGGATGGAAAGGACCATTGGCATGGCAGAACGCCTGACCAAAACAGGAGCGCGAAACGTCTTTTACGGCGGCTCCATCTTCTTCTTTGTCATATTCGTCGGGCTGACCGCCCATAGCCATTATTACATGCGCACCACCTCGACGGATGAAAGCACGCTGACGGAAAGCGTCGCACGCGGCAAGCACGTGTGGGAGAAAAATTCCTGCATCAACTGTCACACGCTGCTCGGTGAAGGCGCCTATTTCGCGCCTGAACTCGGCAATGTCTGGAAGCGCTATGGCGGCGTGGAAGACAAGCAAGCGGCGCGCGATTCCATCAAGGGCTGGATGGCCGCCCAGCCCACCGGCATCGAGGGCCGACGCCAGATGCCGCAGTTCAATCTCACCGAACAGGAGCTCGATGATCTCGTCGACTTCCTCGAATGGACGAGCCGGATCAAGACGCAGAACTGGCCGCCGAACGAGGCGGGTTGAGGTGGACGGCAAGGAGATGACGAGATGAAATACCAGACACAAAAAGTCGCCATGCTGTATTTTTACGGCGCAATCGGGCTGTTCGTGGCGCAGATCCTGTTCGGCGTCGTCGCCGCCACGATCTACGTGCTGCCCAATACGCTTTCCGAGCTTCTGCCCTTCAACATCGTGCGCATGATCCACACCAACGCCCTTGTGGTGTGGCTGCTGATGGGCTTCATGGGCTCGACCTTCTACCTGCTGCCGGAAGAGACGGAAACCGAGCTTTACAGCCCGAAACTCGCCATCGCGCAGTTCTGGATCTTTCTGGTGGCCGCAGCCGTTGCGGTGGTCGGATATATGTTCCGCATCCATGAAGGCCGCGAATTCCTCGAGCAGCCCTTCGCCATCAAGGTCGGCATCGTCCTCGTCGTCCTGATGTTCCTGTTCAACATCACCATGACGGCGCTGAAGGGCCGCAAGACCACTGTTATCAACATCCTGCTCTTCGGTCTCTGGGGTCTGGCGATCTTCTTCCTCTTCGCCTTCTACAATCCCATGAACCTGGCGCTCGACAAGATGTACTGGTGGTACGTCATCCATCTTTGGGTGGAAGGCGTGTGGGAACTGATCATGGCCTCGATCCTCGCCTTCCTGATGATCAAGCTCAACGGCATCGACCGCGAAGTGGTGGAAAAATGGCTCTATGTCATCGTCGGCCTTGCCCTCTTCTCGGGCATCCTCGGCACCGGACACCACTATTACTGGATCGGCGCGCCCGGTTACTGGCAATGGATCGGCTCGCTCTTCTCGACGCTGGAAGTGGCCCCCTTCTTCACCATGGTCATCTTCACCTTCGTCATGACCTGGAAGGCCGGCCGCAAGCATGAGAACCGCGCGGCACTGCTCTGGTCGATCGGCTGCTCGGTCATGGCCTTCTTCGGTGCCGGCGTCTGGGGCTTCCTGCATACGCTGTCGTCGGTGAATTACTATAGCCACGGCACGCAGCTCACCGCCGCCCACGGGCACCTCGCCTTCTTCGGCGCCTATGTGATGCTGAACCTCGCCATGATGGCCTATGCCGTGCCGGAAATGCGAAAGCGCGCGCCTTACAATCAGTGGCTTTCGATGACGAGCTTCTGGGTGATGTGCACGGCCATGTCGGTGATGACCTTCGCGCTGACCTTTGCCGGCGTGGTGCAGATCCAGCTGCAGCGCGTCATGGGCGAAAGCTTCATGGATGTGCAGGACCATCTGGCGATCTTCTACTGGATCCGCCTCGGCTCGGGTTTCGCGGTTCTCATTTCGGCGGCCATGTTCATCTGGGCAATCCTGGTCCCGGGCAAAGAAAAACAGGGTGACGTTGCCCGCCTCGTGCAGCCCGCCGAATGAGAAAACGGACCGGCTCTCCTTTTCCCCCGGAGAGCCGGTTCCTTACCATCAAACATGGAGATGACCATGAACACCCTCTTCCGCCCGACACCGCCGCCCCTGCCGGATGCCCCCTTCTACACGCCGCTCGGCAATGAATGCGTGCTGTTCGAAAGCGCCTGGGTGCGGCAATTGCCGCTTCTGCTGAAAGGCCCGACAGGCTGCGGCAAGACCCGTTTCGTCAGCCATATGGCGGCGAAACTCGGCCTGCCGCTTTCGACAGTTTCATGCCACGACGACCTTGCCGCCGCCGACCTGACCGGCCGTTACCTGCTGAAAGGCGGTGAAACCGTGTGGATGGATGGCCCGCTGACACGCTCGGTGCGCCAGGGCGGCATATGTTACCTCGACGAGATCGTCGAGGCGCGCAAGGATGTGGCTGTCGTGCTGCATCCGCTTACCGACGACCGCCGCATCCTGCCGCTGGAGCGCACCGGCGAGGTTCTGCAAGCGCCCTCCGGCTTCATGCTCGTCGTGTCCTACAATCCCGGCTACCAGAACCTGCTGAAAAGCCTGAAGCCCAGCACCCGACAGCGTTTCGTCGCCATTGAATTCGACTTTCTGCCCAAGGAACAGGAAATCGCCGTCGTTTCGCATGAAAGCGGGCTCGATGCGCGCGATGTCGAGCCGCTGGTCGATCTCGCCCACCGGCTGCGCGGCCTGAAGGGTCACGATCTGGAAGAGGGCGTCTCCACCCGCCTGCTCGTTTATTGCGCCAGCCTCATCGATACCGGCCTTCCCGCCCGCCAGGCCGTGCGCGCGGCGATGATCGAGCCGCTGACCGACGAGCCTGACGTGAAGGCCGCGCTGCATGAAGTCGCGGATGCGATCATCCGATAGGGCGCATTTATATCCATCTCGGATTGCGCGGCGTGGCCCGCGCATTCCGGCCCGATGCCATGAGGATAAACCATGCTGGACTTTCTGGAACTGGAAGAAACCGTCGGCCGCGCCTGGCACAGGCTGATCGGCGAAACCGGCACATGGCTGCGCTTTCCAGATCATGCCGTGAAGCTGGAGGACATGCAGGCCGTGCTGGCCATCTGTTTCCGCGGTTTTGGCGGTGAACATGCGGTGCAGATCGCCCCGGCGCGCGCGCGCACCTCCACGCACCGGCTGAGGCTTCGCCAGCGCATGGGCCTTGGCGAGGAGAAACTGGCCCAGCCCGGCCGCGATCACGCCACGCTGATGCTGCCGCCGGTGCTCGATCTGTTTCCCGACCGCCGCCTCAACCGCGATCTCTATCTCTGGCTCGCGGCCGCCATGGCGATGATGCCGCTTCAACCGGTCATGGTCGCCGACCCGCTGCGCAACGATCTTGCCCGGCTCGACCGCGCCGCAGAACTGGCGGAAGCTGTCATCCGTGCCTTCGCCGGAATGAAGACCCGTTATCGGCGGCTTTGCGCTGCCCTGCTCGCGGTGCGCCAGAAGCGGCCGCTGCCGCAGGCCGAGCAGCAGGTGGAACAACGAGTGCTCTCCATGCTGGCGGAAGCGGCGGGGATCGAGGGCCACACACCGCCCGCCGGCTTCCCGGTCAAAGCGCCGCCGCGCTACCTGCCCATGCTGCCGGTTCCGCTCTGGCCGGACACGCTGCTGCGCGAAACCTCCGAGGCGCGGCAGGGCGAAGACCAGCCGGCGGCGAGCGCCGCGCCGCAGGGGGCGGAAGCGGCCCGCCATATCGCCGTGCGTGAAAAGGCGGAGAACCGGCAGACCGAGCGAAGCCCCTTCATCCTCAACCGTTTCGAAAAGATCCTTGCCATGGCCGAGATGGTCAATGTCGACCGTCCCGGTGACGACAGCGACGATGCCGACGGCAGTGCGGCCGACGAGCTGGACGACATGACGCTTGGAGAAAGAAAGGGACGTCCTTCCGCCCGCTTCCGCTTCGATCTCGACCTGCCGCCCGAAGCGCTGGATCATACGCCGCTGACGGCGGAACTGACCTATCCCGAATGGGATTATCGCAGTGGCACCTACCTCGCCGACCATTGCCGGGTCATCGCCTCCCCTGCGAAGGGTGCTGAGACGGCGCCGGAACCCGACCCGGACACCAAGAGCCTTATCCGCCGGGTCAGGCGGCAGTTCGAGGTACTCAGGCCACGTCACGAAATGCTGCGAGCCCAGCTTGACGGCAACGATCTCGATCTTGACGCGGTGGTTCGCGTCAGAAGCGACATCGCCGCCGGCGGACAGGGCAGCGACCGCATTCATATGGCAAGCCGCCCGCAGGCGCATGATCTTGCCGTGACAATCCTCGTCGACGTATCGCTGTCGACCGACGCCTGGTTCGACAATCGCCGAGTGCTGGACGTGGAAAAGGAAGCGCTGCTGGTGCTTGCCCACGGGCTTTCCGCCTGCGGTGACAGTCACTCGATCCTGACCTTCACCTCACGCCGCCGCTCCTGGGTGCGGGTGGAGACGGTGAAGGATTTCGATGAGCCGATGGGCCACACTATCGAGCGTCGCATCGCGGCGCTGAAGCCCGGCTTCTACACCCGCATCGGTCCCGCCATCCGCCATGCCAGCGCCAAGCTGCATGAAAGACCGGAGCGCCGCAAGCTGCTTCTGTTGCTGACGGATGGCAAGCCGAATGATGTCGATCATTATGAAGGTCGCTTCGCCATCGAGGACAGCCGCCGCGCCGTTTCCGAGGCAAGGCGCTCGGGCGTCAGCGTCTTCGGGGTGACTGTCGACAGCAAGGCGCAATCCTATATTCCGGCCATGTTCGGCCAGAACGGTTATGCCATCGTCAGCAGGATAGCGAAGCTGCCATCGGCGCTGCCGGCAATCTATCGCAGCCTTGCCGGCTGAAGCCTGTCGCGCAGACGGACCTGACGAATCTCAGGTTTATTTGCGCGGCGACAATGTCTCCCAACCGCACGGCGGATAGGTTTTTCCAGTCCGCCGGCCGGCCGCACCGCCGGACATAGTTTCATCCGCGGCCGTGGAGCCAGCCTATGTCCGAAGCCCAAACTGCAACCAATATCGATGTGCGCATCATTCCGCACCGCGAACGCCATCCGCGCATTTTCGGCGCGCTCGGCGCATTGGCTCAAGGGCAATCGCTGCAGATCACCAGCGATCATGATCCCCGTCCGCTGCTTTACCAGCTTGCCACCAATTTCCCCGGTGAATTCGGCTGGGAATATCTCGAACAGGGTCCTGAAGTCTGGCGTCTCGATATCGGCCGGCTGGAAGAACAGGCCGAAGGCTCCGAGGACGATATGTCCGGCTGCGAATGCTGCTGCGGATCCGAGCATTGACCCCAGCGCCTGCGGCATGGTGAAAAGACCTCTGGCGGACGGCTCATGCCGCCGCCAGCCGACTAACGAGGTGAAGCAATGACGGAAATGATCAGGGAACTCGATGTCCGGCCGCTTTTGCAGAGCGGCGGCGAGCCCTTTCCGGCAATCATGGAAGCCGTGGCCGGGCTTGCGCCGGGTGAGGCGCTGCGATTATTGGCCACCTTCCGGCCCGTTCCGCTGTTCAAGGTCATGGCCGAGCGCGGTTTCAACCATCAGGTCCGGGAAATCGGCGGCGGCGACTGGGAAGTGCTGTTTACGCCGCAATCCAGTGAAGCCGAGCAGATTTCCGTTTCGCCGGCGCTTGCGGGCAATGCCGAAGAGCCGCAGATATGGCCAGACCCGGTCATCTATCTCGATCTCAGCGACGAGGCGACCGGGGGTCAGGCGAGCCGTACGCTTGCCGCACTTGACCGTCTTCCCCCGGGTGCCGTGATCTTCGTGCTGATGCCGCAGGAACCGACCTTCCTCTACCCGGAGCTTCTGGCCCGGGGCCATCAATGGGCCGGCAATTTCGACGAGGCGCGCACGGCGTTTCGCATCTTCATCCGCGCCGGGGCCGGTGCACATTAAACCATCGGGTATCCTCGATAACGAAACGCCCCGGAAATTGCTTCCGGGGCGTTTCGTTTTGGCGGTTTAGCAACGAACCCGACTACGCTTTCAGCGGTTTGCGCTCACGCATCAGGATCGGCCCGTATTCAACGCAGAAGAGACCGAAACCCACGATCCAGAGAAGCGCCGAGCAGGCGTAAAGATGCATCATGGCGCCGAGGAAGAACTCGGCTGTAGGTCTCAGCAGCGCGCAGGCGATCAGCGCCACATAAGCGGCAATAGTGACCCTGCTGGCCGCAAGCTTGCGTCCGGTGTGGCCAAGGCTTGCTCTCGTCATGACCGCAAGCATCATGCAGCCGATGACGCCGACAGTGAAGATGTGCAGGACGGACCGCGTGTCCATGACATCCAGAGCCGCCAGCGCAATGGCGATGAAACCGGCGGGGATGAAGGCATAGGCCACATGCAGCACCACTAGCACCTGCTCAGGCCAGGTTGTCCAGCCGCGCCAGCGGATGAGACGCACGGCGTGCATGAAAGCTGCCAGAAGTGCCGTGGGCACGGCCACCATGCTCTCGGGCTCTACCGTCCAGACGGCCAGCGCCGCGATGCCGGTGAGGATGGCGGCGGTGTCGAAGCCATTATAGGGCACAGGAAAATCCGTGCG
Organism: Agrobacterium sp. CCNWLW32; assembly: GCF_037083425.1. Lineage (NCBI taxonomy): Bacteria > Pseudomonadati > Pseudomonadota > Alphaproteobacteria > Hyphomicrobiales > Rhizobiaceae > Agrobacterium > Agrobacterium sp. CCNWLW32. The sequence goes on along the minus strand of NZ_JBAOJM010000008.1, from coordinate 155,777 downwards.
GCCGAAACGGTTCAGCCAGTTGCGAGTGAAACTCGGCACGATCCGGCCGCCGACGATAATGACGAGCACGGTGTAGGCCGAAACGGCAAGGCGGGTCGCCATCTGGCTCAAGTCGCCTTCAATCGCCGCCACATGGAAAATGATATTGGCGACGGAAAGCGCCAATAGCCCACCCAGCACTTTGAGGTCCTTCCACTTGCGCCCAGCAATGACCTCGCGCGCGCAGATCGTGAGAAGTGCCGGCAGGAACAGCCCGTCAAAGGCTGCAGCGGTGACCACGCCCACCGTGTCCGGCACGAGCAGAAAAATCCGGCCCGCGCACCAGAGCGCAAACAGCCAGACCAGCGGTTTGCCCGACACCGGCAGCCGCCCCGTCCAGTTCGGCACAGCCGTCAGTAGAAAGCCGGCCAGCACCGCCGAAGCGAAACCAAACAGCATCTCATGGGCATGCCAGTTCGGCGCACCGTAATCTCCGCCGATGTCGACAAGGCCGGAAAGGGCTGCAATCCACAACACCATCGCCACGATGGCCCAGATGGCGCCGCCGAGGAAAAATGGCCGGAAGCCGTAAGAAAAGATAACCGGGCCGGTGCGTGCCAGCCCCCTTGGAATGCCGCCCTTTGGCCGGCTGCGCCCTTCGGTGAGAACGGTTTGGCTACCACTCATTATAATGCTCCTCGTTTGGTCTTGACATATGTCTAGACGCAAGCCCGTCTCGCTTCTTTGCGAACAGGCAAAGAGGAGGTGCGACGCCTCCGCATGAAGCCGTAACCGCCTGCCAAAATGTCGCAGGTGGCCCGACGCGCAGTTTGCTCCATCTCAAATTGTATTTCCGCCCCTCCGCTACAAATGCTGTGACAGAGCGAAACATGCTCTGCCCTAAGAGGGACAGGAGAAATATGATGACGGAAACCTTCCACATCACACGGCGTAATATTCTCGCAGGCGCAGCATTTGCAGGGGCTGTAGCCCCCATGGTCATACCATCGGCGGCGAGCGCGGCAGAGGAAAAGAAGGCCGCAGCCAAGCCATTGACGAGCGCGGAAATTGCAGCGCTTCCTCGCGTAAAGGTTGATCTCGTCAAGCCGCCCTTCGTGCACGCCCACACGCAGAAAGCCGAAGGCGGACCGAAGATCGTCGAGTTCACCTTGACGATCAAGGAACAGAAAATGGTCCTCGACGACAAGGGCACCGAGGTCCATGCCATGACGTTCAACGGCTCGGTTCCCGGGCCCCTGATGGTGGTGCATCAGGACGACTATGTCGAACTGACCCTCATCAACCCCGATACCAATGAGCTGCAGCACAATATCGATTTCCACTCGGCCACCGGCGCGCTCGGCGGCGGCGGGCTCACCATCGTCAACCCCGGTGAAAAGGCGATCCTGCGGTTCAAGGCCACCAAGGCCGGCGTCTTCGTCTATCACTGCGCACCTCCCGGCATGGTGCCGTGGCACGTTACCTCGGGCATGAATGGCGCGATCATGGTGCTGCCGCGCGAGGGCCTGACGGACGGCCACGGCAAGGAGCTTGTTTATGACAAGGTCTATTATGTCGGCGAACAGGACTTCTACATCCCCCGCGACGAGAACGGCAATTTCAAGAAATATGAAAGCGCCGGCGACGCCATGGCCGATACGCTGGAAGTCATGCGCAAGCTGACGCCAAGCCACATCGTCTTTAACGGCGCAGTCGGCGCCCTGACGGGGGAACACGCCCTTCAGGCCGCCGTGGGCGAAAAGGTGCTGATCGTGCATTCGCAGGCGAACCGCGATACCCGCCCGCACCTCATCGGCGGCCATGGCGATTATGTCTGGGCGACGGGCAAATTCCGCAACCCGCCGGATCTCGACCAGGAAACCTGGTTCATCCCCGGCGGCACGGCGGGCGCGGCCTTCTATACCTTCGAGCAGCCCGGCATCTATGCCTATGTCAACCACAACCTCATTGAAGCCTTCGAGCTGGGCGCGGCGGCCCACTTCAAGGTGACGGGTGAGTGGAACAACAGCCTGATGCAAGCGGTGCTCGCTCCGTCGAGCATCTAACGCGCCCGGAAGCGCGCCGCCGCCACCAGAGTGCGGCGCGCTCCCCTTCTGCTCTCTGCGGCCTGAAGGCAGGCCCGAACTTTGGCGTTCCCAAAACGCAGGCAGGTTCCCATGGGCATTCCCGGCAACAGCCATTTTCCAAATGCGGTCTCGCTCCTTTTGCCGCTCTCGCTTGCCACGCTGCTGGCAACGGCGATCGGTTTCCAGTCCGGGATCATCCACCGTAGCTCCGATCCGCGCGCGGCCATGACCCCGCCGCAGGTCGTTACCGTGCCTGCTGGCAGTTTCACCTACCGGGCGGAAGGCGAATATTTCCGCAATGGTTATGCCGTCGATGGGCCGATGGTCGACGTAACGATGCGGCAAAATCTGACGATCATGAAATATCAGGTGTCGAGCGCGGATTATGCGCGCTGCGTCGCCGAAGGCGGCTGCCAGCAGCCGGAACCCGGCTTTGCCGCTGCGGTCGGCGGCGAGATACCGGCAACCGGCATCAGCCAGGATGATGCCCATGCCTATGCCGCATGGCTGAGCGAGCGGACGGGCACCACCTGGCGCCTGCCGAGTGATACTGAACTGGCCTTTGCCGCCGGCTCGCTTTTTCCGGACGAGACGCTTGGCGTAGCTGCCGATAGTGAAAACCCGGCCTTGCGCTGGCTGGCGGATTATGAGCGGCAGACCAGCCGCAAGGCCTCGGGCAATCCCGTTCCGCAATCCTATGGCAGCTTCGGCGAAAACGAATATGGCCTTGCCGATTTCGGCGGCAATGTCTGGGAATGGACCTCGAGCTGCAGCCGGCGTGTAACGCTTGGCACGGATGGCGAAATGCTGGATACCGTCGCCTCCTGCGGTATTCCCGTCGCTTCGGGAAAACACCGTGCGGCGATGAGCGCCTTCGTCAAAAACCCGAAAAGCGGCGGCTGCGCGGTCGGCGTGCCGCCTGACAATCTCGGTTTCCGGCTCGTGAAGGATACGCGCTGGTATGCGCCGCTTCTCGAAAAGCTTCGCGCAGCCGCTCTGATTTCTTGATAATCGTCAATTAAAACAATTAGTTGATTTATATCATTTGATCTTCTTCCACCGGTGATAGTGCTGTATTGTGAAGATACAGAAAAGGCCGATACCCGATTGCCCATTGCGGGAACCGTGGCGGCGGCCGACCACCGGAGAGGGTGCAAGTGAAGATTGACCGAAGCGTCATCCGGTCGCTGGCCTTGTTTGCCAAGATGGCCGACGATGAGCTGGACGGACTGCTGACCCACGCCACATCCCGGCTCGTGCCGGCGGGCGAAGCCATTTTCGAGCAGGGCCGGCCGGCCACGCATTTCTTCCTGCTCATCCACGGCCGCCTGAAGGTAACGCAGGTGACCCATGACGGTCAGCAGATCATCGTGCGCGTGGTGCATCCCGGCGATCTCTTCGGTTTCGCAAGGGCGCTGCAGCGGGCCGATTATCCCGGTACCGCAACGACGGCTGCCGAAAGCGTGATCCTGTCCTGGCAAACCGATCTCTGGCCGCAATTCGTCGAGCAGAACCCGCATCTTGCCGTCTCAGCCATGCAGACAATCGGCCAGCGTCTCGAGGAAGCCCATACGCGCATCCGCGAAATGTCGACGCAGGAAGTGGAGCGCCGGGTGGCCCATGCCGTGCTGCGCCTTTCGCAGCAGGCGGGACGCAAGGAGCTGGACGGCATCCGCATCGACTTCCCGATTTCGCGTCAGGATATCGCCGAAATGACCGGCACGACGCTGCACACCGTTTCGCGCATTCTCAGCAGCTGGGAGACCAAGGGGCTGGTGCAGGGCGGGCGGCAGAAGCTTCTGGTCTGCAATCTGCCGGGCCTTGCCCAGCTGGCGGAAGGCGAAGCCAGCCAGGTGTAGAGTGGAGGCGCCTGCCTCCATGTGCTTGGCCTTCGCCAAGGGCGGGCCTCGACCGGGTAGCCCCCGGCTCTCACTCAACCGGCTTTGAGGCCGCGCTTTCAATATAGGCGATGAGATTGTCCAGATCTTCCGGCTTGCTGATGCCGGCCAGCGCCATCTTGTTTCCGGGTATTTTCTTTTTTGGCGCGCTCAGGAAATCCCGCAATTCCTCCGGCGTCCAGACGAGACCGTCCTCGCCCGCTTTTTTCATCGCACTCGAATAAGTATAGTCAGGCACACCGCCCGCCGCACGGCCAATGATGCCGTTGAGCTGTGGGCCAATCCTGTTTTTCGCACCCTCGCCGATGGCGTGACAGACGGAACAGCGCTTGAACACCGCCTCCCCCTTGGCAACATCACCCTCGGAGAGAGCGGGAATGGCGCTTGCGGCGACCATTGCCGCCGCGATGATTATTATATTGCGCATCATGTCATCCTTGTCTTGCCGCTTGAGTGTGGCCCGTCCACAAATGCGGACGGGCCAACAGTTCTCTCTTCAGGTCGTGCCCCAGGCAGGCGTACCCCTCTTGTAGGAAATGCGGTCTTCGAAACCACCGGGAATCTCGTCGTAAACGAGAACTTCCGTGGCCCCGATCTTCGACGTGAAGAAGCCGAGCAGCGTCAGTTGTTTGACCAGCGTGAAGGCATGCGGTTTCGCCAGTGTCTGTTCCGCCTTGGCCTGCTTGTCCAGCGCCGAAAGCAGCGCCTGCCGCTGTTCCGCCGTCAGCTCCAGAAAGGCCTTCTTGTGTTCGGTCTGGCTGCGCTTCTCGATGTCGGAAATTGCCGAAAGGAAGAGCGCCCGCTGCTCGTCGGTGTAGCAATCGGCTGCATAGACGGCCATGAATGCACCCACTTCGGCATCCTTCGCACCGGGCGTGGAAGTGCGGGGAATGATGGTCTCCGCCACTTCGTCCAGAAAGTGGATTTCCTCCGGAGTAAAGACGTGGGCACCACCGGCGGATTTGGCAGCATTTTCCGCGGCTGTCAGGACATCCGCACCGATCAGCGGAAGGCCGGTGGCAATGGCTATCAGTTTCAGCAGTTCGCGTCTGTTCATCACAGGTTCCCCTTCTTGCGTTCGGAAACGGCAAATTCGGCTGCACGCGCCGTCAGCGCCATGTAGGTCAAAGACGGGTTGACGCAGGAGGCCGAGGTCATGCAGGCGCCGTCAGTCACGAAGACGTTCTGTGCATCCCAGACCTGGTTGTTGCCGTTGAGGACGGAGGTTTTCGGGTCGCGCCCCATGCGGGCCGTTCCCATTTCATGAATGCCCATGCCGGGTGCATAGCTGCCCCGCGAGGGTTTGACGTTCTTGATGCCGACCGCCTCGAACATCTCGACGGCGTCATTGACCATGTCTTCGCGCATGTCGAGTTCGTTCTGCTTCATCTCGACATTCATGGAGAGGACCGGAAGGCCCCATTTGTCCTTCTTCTCATGATCGAGCTTCACGCGGTTCTCATGGTAGGGCAGCATTTCGCCGAAAGCGGTCATGCCGATGGTCCAGCCACCCGGCTCGGTCAGCGCTTCCTTGTAATCGGCTCCGATATTGAGCTCGGCGATTTCCCGTTCCCAGCGCGAACGGCTGGCCGAGCCCTGATACCCGAAACCGCGCAGATATTTACGCTTGTCGTCGCCGGTATTGCGGAACCGCGGAATGTAGAAACCCGCCGGACGACGGCCCTTGAAGTAGAAGTCTTCGAAACCTTCCACCTGGCCTGTCGCGCCCATGCGGAAATGGTGATCCATCACGTTGTGGCCGAGTTCGCCCGAGCTGCTGCCAAGCCCGCCCTCCCAGACATCGGTGGCCGAATTCATCAGCACCCATGTCGAGTTCAGCGTCGAGGCGTTCAGGAAGATGATGTCGGCGGTGTATTCATAGGTCAGGTTGGTTTCTGCATCTATGATCTCGACGCCGCGAGCCTTCTTCCTGTCCTTGTCGTAGAGGATTTCCTTGACGATGGAAAAAGGCCGCAAAGTGAGATTGCCGGTGGCGACTGCCGCAGGCAGGGTCGATGCCTGCGTGCTGAAATAGCCGCCGAAGGGACAGCCCAGCCGGCACTTGTTGCGGAACTGACAGCGTGTGCGCTCCTGATCGGGAAGTTCCTGGGTAATGTTGGCGCAGCGCGAATTGATGAGGTGACGCGTGCCCTTGAACTCTTTCTTCAGCCGGCTCGCCACATCCTGCTCGACGAAATTGAGCGGAATAGGTGGCAGGAATTCGCCATCAGGGAGAATATCCAGCCCTTCGCGACTGCCGGAAATGCCGGCGAAGCGCTCGACATAGTCATACCAGGGGGAAACATCCTCATAACGGATCGGCCAGTCGACGGCGATGCCTTCTTTCGCATTGGCCTCGAAATCGGTCTGCGACCAGCGATAGGTCTGGCGTCCCCAGAGCAGCGAGCGGCCGCCGACATGATAACCGCGGAACCAGTCGAAGCGCTTTTCCTCGACATAGGGCGTTTCCTGCTCATCGGCCCACATGCCGAGCGTTGCCTCTTCCAGCAGGTAATCGCGGCTGAGAACGGGATATTTCGCCTTCATTTCCTGCGTGGCGCGGTTGCGATGGGGGTAATCCCAGGCTTCCTTGTCTGCATTCTGATAGTCGGTGATGTGCTCGATGTTGCGGCCGCGCTCCAGCATCAGGACCTTCAGGCCCTTTTGCGTGAGTTCCTTTGCGGCCCAGCCTCCACTGATGCCCGAGCCGACAACAATCGCATCATAATGATTGTTTGCCATGATAACTCCTCCGATGTGAGCTTGGAAAAAACGACAGGCAAAGCGCTTCCCGTCGCAACGCGGCGGAAACTGGTCATGCGTCTGTCGAACCTCATGCGCCCCGGCGAACCGGCCGCCGGGGAGCGGTTCTGGTTTTACTGGCAGTGTTTACTGAATGGTCGGAAGACGTTCGCTCAGGAACGCATTGCCCTTGGTCACGACGGCTTCGGCATCGAGCGGAAGGTCGTGTTCAAGGATGAACCATTTTGCGCCGGCCTGTTTTGCCGCCGGCAGGATCGTCTTCCAGTCGAGAGTGCCGGTGCCAAGCGTTGCAAAGCCGCGCTCGTTTTCCGCCGTTCCCGCAGGCGCATTGTCCTTGGCGTGGATGGCAAAAACCTTGCCCTTCAAGGTGCCGAGGAACTCAGCCGGATCATTGCCGCTGCGCGCCACCCAGGCGACGTCGACTTCGGCCTGCAGTTTCGGGCCTGCCGCATCGAGCAGCAGTTCAAGCGCCGTCTTGCCATCGAACTTGACCATTTCAAAATCGTGGTTGTGATAGGCCATGGAGAGGCCTGCCGCAGACAGTTTGTCCGCATATCCGCCGAGCTCCTTGCCGAAGGCGGTCCAGCCTGCAGCATCCTTCGGGCGGTCTTCCGGCTTCAGGAAAGGCACGGTCACGACAGGATTGCCGACGGCCTTCTGCTCGGTGATGACCTCATCGAGATTACCGCGAAGCTTGTCAATCGGCACATGCGAGGAAATGACCTTGATCTTGTGCTTTTCGAGAAGCGTGTTCAGCTCGCCGGGGCTGACCTTCTGCATATCCACCGTTTCCACGGCGGAAACGCCAGCGCGGTTGAGGATGGCAAGCTGTTCTTCCAGCGTTCCGGAATTGCGCAGGGTGTACATCTGCGCCGCAATCGGCAGCGTCTTGCTGTCATCGGCAAAAACCGGATTTGCGATGCCGGCCGCCAATGCGACAACGACTGCCATGCCTGCGAATTTTGACTTGAACGTTTTCAAACGCGTAACTCCCTTTCCGTTTGATCAATGTGACGACACGCCCACCCTTCCCGGTCTCCTTGACCGGGCAGGTGCCGGGCACAGCCTCCGGTGCCCTGCGTCGTCTCCTCCGATAGGCTGCGACCTAGATGTCGATTTTGACCCAGGTCGAGGTCTGGCTGGAGCGGACGGCGGCATCGATGAATGCGAGACCCGCAAGGCCGTCCTCCATGCCGGGGTAAATCACCTCCCCGGCGGCTGTTTTTCCCTCCCTTTTGGCGATGATTGCATCTGCGGCTTCGCGGTAGATCGTCGCAAAACCCTCGAGATATCCTTCCGGGTGCCCTGACGGCACGCGGCTAACACGGTTGGCGGCAACTCCCGCGCCCGCACCGTTGCGGGTGATCAGCCGCTTCGGCTCCCCATAAGGCGTGAACCACAGCTCATCCGGCACCCGGTGGTGCCATTCAAGCCCGCCTTTATTGCCATAGACCCGGAGCGACAGGGCGTTTTCATTGCCGATCGCGATCTGGCTTGCCCAGAGCATGCCCTTGGCGCCGCTTTCGTAACGCAAGAGAATATTGGCGCTGTCATCCAGCTGCCGGCCCGGCACGAAGGAGGTCAGATCCGCATAAAGGCTGCTGGGGATTTCGCCCGTGACGAAGGCGGCAGCGTTGAAAGCGTGCGTGCCGATATCGCCGATTGCCCCGCCCGCGCCGGAGCGGCTGGGGTCCGTGCGCCATTCCGCGCCCTTCGCACCGGTCTTTTCAACCGCTTCGGTCAGCCAGTCCTGCGCATATTCGGCCTGGACGTGACGCAGCTTGCCGATATCGCCACTGGCAATCATCTCCCGCATCTGCCGCAGCATGGCATAGCCGGTGTAATTATGCGTCAGAATGAACAGCCTGTCGGATGCCCCGACGATTTTGGCCAGTTCCTTCGCCTCCTCCAGTGTCGCGGTCACCGGCTTGTCGCAGATGACGTGGATCCCGGCCTCGAGAAAGGCCTTGGACGGGGCGAAATGAAGGTGGTTGGGGGTCACGATGGCGACCGCCTCGATCCCGTCTTCACGACCGGCCTCAACCGCCGCCATCTCCTCAAACGAGGCATAGGAGCGCTCCGGCGCGATGCCGAGCAGCGTTGCCGAAGCGGCAGCACGCGTCGCATCGGAGGAAAGCGCGCCGGCCACGAGTTCGTAACGGTCATCCAGCCGGGCGGCGATGCGATGCACTGCGCCGATGAAAGCGCCCTGACCGCCGCCGACCATTCCGAGACGGATGCGGCGGCTATCGAATTTTTTTGTAACGGAGGACATGGCTATCCCTTTCAAAGTCCGAGAAGGCGGCGATTGGCGGCATCATCGACGCCGCTTTTGGCGAAATCGTCGAAAGCCCGCTCGGTCACGCGGATGATGTGGTTTTCAATGAAGGCTACGCCCTCACGCGCGCCGTCTTCCGGGTGCTTCAGCGCGCATTCCCATTCCAGCACCGCCCAGCCGTCGAAGTCATATTGGGTGAGCTTGGAAAAGACTGCGCCGAAATCCACGTGCCCGTCGCCCAGCGAACGGAAACGCCCCGGCCGGTCGACCCAGCTCTGATAACCGCCATAAACGCCCGAGCGGCCCGTCGGATTGAACTCGGCATCCTTGACGTGAAAGGCGCGGATACGCTCGTGATAGATGTCGATGAAATCGAGATAATCCATCGCCTGCAGCACGAAATGCGAGGGATCGTAGAGGATGTTGGCGCGCGCATGATTGCCGGTGGCGTCAAGAAAACGCTCGAAGGTGACGCCGTCATGTAGATCCTCACCCGGATGCAGTTCATAGCAGAGATCGACACCATTCTCCTCGAAAGCATCGAGAATGGGTGTCCAGCGCTTACCGAGTTCGGAAAAGGCCATTTCGACAAGACCAGCCGGCCGCTGCGGCCACGGATACACGAACGGCCATGCGAGCGCGCCGGAGAAAGTCGCATGGCTTTTGAGGCCAAGATGCTGCGACGCCTTCGCCGCACACTTCAGCTGGTTGACCGCCCATTCCTGCCGCGCCTGGGGTTTGCCGCGCAGTTCGGCCGGTGCAAAACCGTCGAACATTTCATCATAGGCCGGGTGAACGGCCACAAGCTGACCCTGAATATGGGTCGAAAGCTCCGTGATTTCGACGCCAATCTCAGCGAGACGGCCCTTGATATCGTCGCAATAGCCCTTGGAGGCGGCGGCTTTCTCGAGATCGAAGAGCTTGGGATCGGTCGGCACCTGAATGCCCTTGTAACCGAGGGAAGCCGCCCATTGGCCGAGATTGTCGAGCGTGTCGAAGGAAGCTTTATCCCCGACAAATTGCGCGAGAAAAATCGCCGGGCCTTTGATCGTCTTCATGTCCTTACACTCCTTGCATTCACAATTCTGACTGGCCGCTACCGGTGCGGCGGGCGGCAGGGCGCGACCGAGCCGCGCACCACCAGTTCCGTATCCAGCACGATGGTTTCGGCCGTGCGTTTGCCGTTCAGCCGGTCCACCATCAGCGCCATGGCCTTGCGGCCCATCTCCTGCCGGGGCTGGCGCACCGTCGTCAGCGGCGGTTCGAAGGCATTGGCGAAGATGATGTCGTCGAAGCCGATGACCGAGACATCGGACGGAACCGACAGGCCCCTGCCCCGCAACTCGCTGATCGCGCCGATCGCCATCTGGTCGCTCGATGCGAAGATCGCGGTGAAGGCAATGCCATTTTCAAGAAGACCTGCAATCGCCTGACGGCCGGCCTCGATGCTATAATCGCCCGTCACAACAAGTTCGTCGGCATAAGCGATACCGGCCTCGGCAAGTGCATCGCGGTAACCGTCGAAACGCTCCTGCGCCAGACTTTCCGGCACGGGACCGGCCAGATGCACTATCCTTTTGTGTCCGGCCTCTATGAGGTGGCGCATGGCGTTGATGGAGGCGGCGCGGTTATCGACCTTGACGGTCGGCAGCGCGAGGCCGGGCACCGTTTCCGACGCGATGACGATGGGCGGCAGCGCATCGCCCTGATCGAGAAGCTCGGACGGGAACTGGCCAGTCATCAGGATCAGGCCGTCGGCATGTTTCTGCCGCACCATGTCGATATGGGTCGCCACACGGTGCTCGTCGTTGCGAGCATCGCCCATCAGCACCTTGAAACCCGCTTCGCCGGCCGCTTCCTCCACACCCTTGTAGATTTCGAGATAAAACGGGTTACCGATATCGCGAACGAGAAGGATGACGGTGTTGTTGGATTGACGCCGGAAGCTCGCCGCCTGCGCATTGGGAACGAAGTTCGCCTGCCGGACGGCGTCGAAAACCTTCTTCCGGGTTTCCGGGCGAACCTTGTCGGGTTGTTGCAGCGCCCGTGATACGGTCGCGATCGAAACGCCCGCGAGAGCTGCAACTTCCCTGATATTCGAACCTTGGTCTTTGCTCATCTGTCACACACGCAACTGCTTTTGGCGGCCATAAAGCAGCATCAGCGCTAGCAACGTGACACCGAATATGATCTGCCGGGCCCATACATCGAGGTTGAGCGTTATCAGTACGCTTTGCAGAATGGTGAGTGCAACTGCCCCGGCCATGGTTCCGACATATCCGCCCGCACCGCCCGCAAGCGAGGTGCCTCCGATGACGACAGCGATGATCGACGGAAGCACATATTGGTCACCGACGGAGATGAAGGACGTGCCGGTGTAACCGATGACGCAGACCCCGGTCAGCCCGGCAAACAGGCCGGAAAGGCCATAAAGTAGCGTGCGGATCAGGGAGACGGGCAATCCGGTGAGCGTCGCCGCTCTCTCATTCGAGCCGATGGCATAGATGGCGAAACCGAAGGCCGTGCGGCGCAGCACGAACAGCATGATCGCGGCGATGCCCAGCCAGACGAAGAGCACGCCGGGAATGCCGAAGACGAGCGGGCGGTTGATGAAGCCCGCCAGCAGCGGTGCCGCCGCACCTGATGGAACGCCCTGCGAATAAACCACCAGACCGCCCTGAATGACCGCCGTCATGCCGAGCGTCATCACCAGCGGCGGAATACGCACGAAGGTGATGCCGAGGCCATTGATGAGGCCGATCAGGAAGGGAATGCCGCCCGCAACGAGAATGGCAAGCGGAATGCCGGCATTCTGGCCGTTCATCATGTTGCCGGCAAGGACCGCGCCGAGCGAGATCATCGCACCAACGGAAAGATCGATGCCTTCGCGTCCGCCGAGGATGACGAGGTTCTGCCCCGCCGCGACGATGCCGAGAATGGCGGCGATGGTCAGTAACCGCACGATCTGCGAGCCCTGTGCAAAACCGGGCGAGAGCAATTCCCCGACCAGCAAAAGGAAGGCGGACGCGCCAATGGCAATGGTCAGAGGATCGGTGAGAAGGGTTTTGAGTTGCAAGCCGGGATTGGTCATATCAACGCCTCGTCACCAGAACACCGCCGGCAAGAGCCGTCAGCACGATCAAACCCTGCACCAGTGTCTGGTACTCAAAGGGCAAGCCCGCAAAGAAAATCACATTCCCGATCATGCCAAGCACGAGTGCGCCCGCAATCGACCCGGTCGAACTGCCGAAGCCGCCGGAAAGTGCGGTGCCGCCCAAGACCACCGCCGAGATGGAGGAGAGCGCCAGACTTGCGCCGAGAAGCGGATCGCCCGAGGCCGTCTCGCCGGTGAGGCAGAGCGCTGCCAGCGCCGAGAACAGGCCGGAGATCATGTAAGCACCGATGCGGATGCCGGAGAGGCGCAGGCCCGTCTGGAAGGCTCCGGTGCGATTGCCGCCGACCGCCAGGAGATGCGTGTGAAACGGAATGCGCGATACGATCAGCGTGAAGGCGATGCCGGCCACGAGCACCCACAGCACGAAGGGCACGCCGATGAAGCTGCCGGAATAGGTCTGCCAAAAGGCTTCCGGCACCGGAAGACCCGCCTGCGGCAGCACCCAGATCGCCGTCCCGGCGAAGATGATGCCTGTCGCAAAAGTCGTGACAATCGGCTGGAAACGCAGGCCGGAGATGAAGAGGCCATTGACCAGTCCACAGAGCAGCCCGACAGCCGCACCCGCCGCCATGCCGGCAAAGACGGCGCCCGTCGTACCACCCAGCGCCGCGATGACACTGACGGTAACGACATTGGCGAGCGCCACGATGCTGCCGACCGACAGATCGATATCTCCCGCCAGGATGACATAGGTCTGGCCGATGGCCACCAGAATCAGCGGCAGAAACGTCGTCAGGTTCGATTGCAGCACGGATGGCTGCACGAAAGACGGCTGCAGAAACGTGTTGACGGCAACGAGAACGGCCAGAACCACGAGGGTGATGATCCAGGGTTGCCTGCGCAGAAAACCGGAAGAGCTCATGCGGCGTCTCCATAAGCGGCGCGGGTCATGTTTACGGATGTCATGTCGGCTCCGGTCAGTTCCGCGGAGATGCGCCCGCCATTGAAGACGAGAATGCGGTCGGCATATTCGAGGATTTCCGCATCTTCCGAGGAATAGAGAAGAATGGTCGCGCCGGCATCGGCCTGCTGCCGCATCAGCGCGAAGAGATCGGCCTTCGCACCGAGATCGATGCCCTTGGTCGGATCATCGAGCAGCAGCAGTTTTGGTGCGGTGGCAAGCCAGCGGGAAATGAAGATCTTCTGCTGGTTGCCGCCGGAAAGCGTGCCGATCGGCATATCCAGGCCGGCAAATTTCGTTTTCATGTCATCCGCGACCTTCTGCACGCGCGGCTTCAGCGTCGCGGGCCGGATCAGCCGCATCTTTTCGCGCACCATGAGGGCCGCAACGAGATTTTCGAAGATCGACCGGCCCTGAAGCGACGCGTCACGCCCGCGGTCACCCGAGACATAGGCAAAACCACTATGAACAGCCTGAGAAGGCTTACCGATGGTGATGTCACTGCCCTCGAACCGGATTTGCCCTGTTGCAAACGGGCTGGCGCCAAACAAGCCCTTCAGCAAGGCCGATTGTCCCTGCCCCTGCAGACCGGCCAGACCGACGATTTCGCCCGGATAGGCTTCAAGACTGACGCCACGCACGCCCTCGCCCGCAACATCCGTTACCTTGAGGCTGGGGACTGCGGCGGCACGCCCCTGCTGGCGAGCCGGTGCTGCACGGACATCGCCGACCATATCGTGCACGACGGCCTCGCGGCTGGTGGTGGCCGTATCCAGTTCGGAAATCGTCGCGCCATTGCGCATCACGGTGATGCGGTCGCAGACGGCAAAGACCTCATCGAGACGGTGGGAAATCATGATAGTGGAGACGCCGTCGGCCTTCTTGGCCCGAAGTATCTCGAAAAAGCGCTGCGACTGGCGGCCATCGAGCGCCGCCGTCGCCTCGTCCATGATCATCAGGCTGGCATTCTGGGCGAATACCTTGAGGATTTCGACAAGCTGGCGCTGATCCGGAGGCAGCGTGCCGACGATCGCATCCGGCTCCAGCCCTTCGCCAGCCACGCCGTCAAACAGCGCGATCAGTCTGCCCGCTTCGGCCTTCAGCGCCTTGCTGTCGACAAAGACGCCGCGTTTCGGCTCACGCCCGAGGAAAATATTGTCAGCGACGGAAAGCTGCGGAATGAGGCTGAGTTCCTGATAAAATAGCGCGACACCGGCATTTTCGGCGTCCCGCGGGCTTTTGAAGCGCACGTCCTCACCGTTGAACCTGATGGTGCCGCTGGTCGGCGCGACCGCGCCTGCAACGATCTTGCAGAGCGTGCTCTTGCCGCAGCCATTGGCGCCCAGGAGCGCGTGAATTTCACCGCGGCCCACGGTCAGCCTGCCGTCCGAAAGCGCACGCACGGCGCCAAAATTCTTCGTTATGCCGGCCGCTTCCAAAGCGTTCGCCATCGCATGTCCCCGAATTGTGTCTGTCGCAGGCGGATGGCCAAGGCCCGGTCCGCGCTCGAATTTCTGGTTCGGGCCGGCGTTCGCCGCCGGCCCGAGACGGATATTACTTGAAGAACTCGCCCGCCTGTTCCGGCGTCACGGTTGCCGTAACGGACCAGTAGCCGGGTTTGCCTTCTGCAGTCTTGATGTTGTCGGCAAGGTTGTCGTTGCTGACGAAGGGGATCGGAATGTAGATGGCGTTGCCATAGGTGCCGCCAAAAATGCCGTCCTTGAATTCCTTGCCCTGCAGCTTCAGGACAGCAACGTTGAGCGCGCTGGCCATGACGCCGGGAGGATTGACCGAAGCGCCGGAATTGAACTTTTCCTTTTCCCAACGGGTCATGAAGTCCTTGCGGATTTCACCGGTTGCGGCAATGTCCTTGGTCTTGCCGGCGGCTTCGATGGCGCGCCATGCACCATCCGCCATGCCGTCCTGAACCCAGACGCCGCTAATATCGGGATAGGTTGCAAGCAGGTTCTGCATGGCCTGCTGGCCCTGCGCCTGATCCCAGCTCGCATTGGCTTCGTTCAGCACCTTGATGTCAGGGTATTTCTTGAACACTTCCCGGTAACCGGCGACGCGGGCTTCGTTGGCGGGGTTGCCGGCGATGCCGTTGATGGCGACGACGCTTCCCTTGCCCTTCAGCGCATCCGCAAGCCATTGTGCGGACTGGGCCGCCCATGCCTTCTGGTCGATGCCGACATAGATCGCATCCTTGGAAGACACTTCCGCATCGGTGGCGATGACGAGAATGTTGCGCGCCTTGGCCTGCGCGAAGATCGGGTCGAAGGCCGTCGGGCTGCCGGGATTGATGAGGATCGCATCAACGCCCTGGTTCATGAAGTTACGGATATGACCGATCTGCCCCTGCACATCGACATTGCCGCTCTGAACGACGACTTCGACCTTGACGCCCTTTTCGCCCCACGCTTTTGCGGCAGCCTGAGCCTCTTCGATCATCTGCGTGCGCCATTCGCTGCCGACGAAGGAATTGGAAAGACCGATCTTGAAGCTCTGCTCCTGGGCGTGCGCGGACGTGCCGGCCGCCAGCACGAAAGCGGCGGCAGCCATCAAATGTCTAAACATGAAATTTGCTCCTCCAAGCACGGTTTTCAACTGATGAAACCGTTTACATCGGCAAATGTAACCGGTTTCATAATTGAGTCAATCCCGATAATGAATTTTGTTGCGGCGTGCGGAAAGAAGGAAAATGACGGCTGGCAGCGTTCGAAAACCCATATGGAAGAGCGGGATAACCACGCGAGAACGGTCGTGTCATCGGGTTTTCGAGAGGCATATAAGCGTTTCCGGTCGGGCAGATTTTCACTCGGCTGTGGACAAGCGGGGAATTCCCACATCAAATCGCCGCTCGAGACCAGTCAGGAGAACAACCATGGAAATATTGCGCGCGGGAACACGAGCGTCCGGCAAAGGCCCGGATGCCTGGTTCACCGGTTCGGTCCGTATCGATCCGCTCTTCAACCCCTTCGATGCCGAACGGGTGCAGGGTGCTCAGGTGACTTTCGAACCCGGCGCCCGCACCGCCTGGCACACCCATCCTCTCGGCCAGACCCTGATCGTGGTATCCGGCCTTGGCCGCGCACAGCGTGAGGGTGGGCTGGTGGAGGAGATTCGCCCCGGTGATATCGTCTGGTTTGCACCGGGTGAACGGCACTGGCACGGCGCCGCACCTGATGTGGCGATGACCCACATCGCGCTTCAGGAGGTCAAGGACGGCAAGGTGGTGGACTGGCTGGAACATGTGACGGATGAGCAGTATGGCGCCTGACGCTATTCCGCCGATCTGGCGGATGAATGGCCCGTAGCAGCGTGCGGGAGCGTCAGCAAAATCCGACGCGTCTGGAGCCCCGCGACGTTAGAGAAGCTGTCGCCGGAGCAAGGCCTCCAGCCATTCCGCAAAGACCTGCAACCGCCGCGACAGATGCTGGCGATGCGGATAAAGCAGCGTCATCGGCATCGGTTCGGCCCGATGGGCCGGCATCACCTCGATGAGTTCACCGTTCTCCAGATGCGGCCTCACATCATAGGCAGGTATCTGGATCAAGCCGAGACCGGCAAGGCAGCAGGCGATATAGGCCTCGGCATTGTTGACGGTGACGCGGCCGCGCATGGAAAGCGAATGCAGCGCCTCGCCTTCCACCCACTCCCAGTTTTCCACCCGCCCGCTGGAGGGCGACGCATAGTTGACCGCCCAATGGCGGGAGAGATCATGGGGCGTTTTCGGCGTTCCATAACGCGCGAGATAAGCGGGACTTGCGACATTGATCAACGGCAGCTTGCCGATCGGCCGTGCGATCAGGCCGGAATCGCTGAGCGGGCCAACCCGCAGCACACAATCGATATTATCCTCCACCAGATCGACGGCGCGGTCGGTAACGCCGAGACTGATGTCAATCTGCGGATAAAGATCGAGAAATTCCGGTAGCGCCGGCGCGATCACCAGTCGACCGATCCGGCCCGGCACGTCTATCCGCAACCGGCCGGAAGGCTGCGCCGCAGTTTGCCGGAAGAGATTTTCCGCATCTTCGACATCGGCGATCAGCCGCTGGCAGCGCTCGTAAAAAGCCGAACCATCCTCGGTCGGGGAGACCTTGCGCGTGGTACGGTTGAGCAGACGTGCACCAACGCGCCCTTCCAGTTCCTGTACGGCTGCCGAAACCGATGAGCGTGGAATGCCGAGCGTATCGGCGGCCCGCGTGAAGCTTGCGCAATCGACAACACGCGTGAAGATGCGGAACAGGTCGATACGGTCCAACCGAAAACACCCTATTGTGCGGATTTTCTGACATGTCATATCAGAATGAGCGCCTTTATCACAAAATGCTAGACGATATCCTGCTGCAAAGAAAGCGGTCACCAGCGTGACCGAGCACGGCAAAAGGAGGCCGACCCATGACAGACCATACTCTCAAGGGCAAAACCGTCATCATCGCTGGCGGCGCAAAAAATCTCGGTGGCTTGATTGCCCGCGATTTTGCCGGCCAGGGCGTCCGCGCCATCGCCATCCATTACAACAGCGCCGCAACCAGGGCCGATGCCGACGCAACCGTGGCCGCCGTGAAGGCGGCCGGCGCTGAGGCCGTCGCCCTTCAGGCCGATCTCACCACCGCAGGTGCGGTTGAAAAGCTGTTTGCCGATACCGTCGCCGCCATCGGCCGCCCGGATATCGCCATCAATACCGTTGGCAAGGTGCTAAAAAAACCGATCCTCGACACATCAGAAGCCGAATATGACGAAATGACTGCCGTCAACGCCAAGTCGGCCTTCTTCTTCCTGCAGCAGGCGGGTCGTCATGTCAGCGACAACGGCAAGATCTGCACGCTCGTGACCTCGCTCCTGGGCGCTTTCACACCGTTTTACGCCAGCTATGCCGGCACCAAGGCGCCGGTGGAACATTTTACCCGCGCTGCGGCCAAGGAGTTTGGTGAACGGGGCATCTCGGTGACGGCAATCGGTCCCGGACCGATGGACACGCCGTTCTTCTACGGCCAGGAAACGCCGGAGGCACAGGCCTATCACAAGAGCGCCGCCGCTCTTTCCAGCTTCTCGAAAACCGGTCTCACCGACATCGAGGACGTCGTTCCCTATATCCGCTTCCTTGTCACCGACGGCTGGTGGATGACGGGCCAGACCATTCTCGTCAATGGCGGTTACACCACAAAATAGTCGCCGCCGGATCACGCCGGTGGCTTGATACCGCCCGGCATGAGACGGGTCCTGGAACCACGACGCCAAAAAAACACCAAACGCCATCTGGCCTGAAATACACGCACCGGTGTAAAACCCCGTCATCCTGTTGATGGAAACCGGGGGCATCGGATGAATTCAGGGCGTCGTGGAGTTCTCGCATTTCTGGGCGGCCTTGTGCTGGCAAGGCCGTCTCTCAGCGCAGCATCGAGCAAGCCGGCAGCCTTTGCCGCATCCCGCTCCAGTTACAAGCCAAGGCATATCCTCTGCTTTCTCGGCGCGGAAAATGGGCTGGAGGCGCTCCAGAAGAGCGCCAGCGCCGCCATCAATGATTTTGCGCCGGATTTCAGCCTGGATGATGATTATTCACAGGATGAGCCGGACGACCGAATGGAGCGCTCGTTCAATGTCTGCTGGGATCGCGTCGACCCCGACGCCTACCAGCCGGAGGATGAGGAAGCCGTCGCCGGGCATGGCTCGGTGCTTTACGTGCTCAGCCCGCCCATGGATGCCGAAACAGCCGTGAAGACATCCGCAAATGCCCTCAGATTCGTACAGCACATGCTCGATCACGGCGCTGTCGCCGTGAAGGGTGAAAGTGCGGGCGTCGCCCATGGGGCAAGACGCTGGAAGCAGCTCTTCGAGCGGTCGCGTGGCGAGGCGGCCGCCGATGACGGGATGGCGCTTGCCAGAACCTGCCGCCTGGCTTTCGCACGCCGCCCCATAGGAGACGATGCCGAAGGAATGACGAGCGTCGGGTTTCACCTGATCGGCTTGCCCGATGTGCAGGTCCGCTTCATCAAAAAAGACGAAGATCAGCCATCAACGAACGCCGAACAGTTAAAGATCGCCGCGTTGATGGATGATGTTGCCGAGCAAATGTCGCGTGAAGGCGTTGAAGCGGCCGTGAAGGGCCGTCACGCCACCCTCGCCGACGACGACCGGTATGAGGAAGACGAATATAAGTTCAATCCTTTCGGCGTCGTCAGCATTGACGGCTACAAGCTTTAACGCCCCCCGCGCAGCGGGCCTATGCGGCGGGGGCAGGATCGCTCTCGCCGGCCACCAGAAGCATGGGCCATACGCAATGGCGAGCCTGATCGGGGTAAAAGGGCGCGTAGGCCGGCATGGTCGATAGTAGCGTCTGGGCGACCGTCACACCGAGATCATGCAGGGACATGCGGAAACTGGTTAGGCGGGGTTCCAGAAACTGACCGCGCGGACCATCGCGGAAGCCGATGACGGCGAGATCGCGCCCCGGTTTCAGGCCAGCTTCTGCAAGCCGGCGATAAAGACCGACCGCCATCAATTCGTAAATCAGCACGATCGCCGTTGGCCGGGGCCGCATCTGCAGCCATTCGCTGGCGGCGTGATAACCGCCCTGCTCGCTTGATTTCGCCCGGATGACCAGAGAGGAATCATAGGCGATGCCATTGCCTTCCAACGCGCGCCTGTATCCCTCCAGAAAAATGTAACCGAGATTGATGTCGCTGTCGGGCACGGCAACCGCGATCGAGCGATGCCCGGCAGCGGCGAGACGGTCCACGGCGCTTTTCGCGACCCCTTCGAAATCGAGGTCGATCCAGGCGTGACTGTCGCTGGAAGCGGTCCGTCCGAGCGATACGAAAGGCAGGCGGGTCTGCTTCAGGAAATCCACACGCTTGTCGGTCCGCCGGGTCGCGGAAATGATCATCGCATCCACCATGCGGCGCGCCACCATGCGCTTCAAATATTCATCCGGATCCTCGTCCCCCGGGCAAGGGAGAACGATGAGATCGAGATTATGCTCGGAAAACACGCTTTGCAGACCATCCGTCACACCCAGAAAGAAGTTGTCGGAGTTTTCAACAGTCTGCGCGTCGCTGCCGGTCATCAGGCCGATGACATTGGTGGTTCCCTGCCGCAGGCTGCGGCCGGACTGGTTGGCGACATAACCCAGCTTTTCCGCCGCTTCGAGAACACGCCGCCGCGTCTCTTCGTTCACATCCGGCTTGCCGTTCAGGGCACGGGAAACAGTGCCTATCGATATCTCGAGATAATCGGCAAGCTGACGAATTCCTTTCATGCACTCCCCTCCCAGGCCCGGCGCGCAATCGACGCGCCCCTTAACGGTCTTGACATATCTAACATCATTGGCATAGTCTCGTAAACGTTTACGACGCTCTGCGCAAAGAGGAGTTTGCCAAGAGCCCGGGGAGATGAGATGACTTTTAGTGCCGTTTTATGCGGGTGCGGAGCCATGGCCAAAGGCTGGTTGCGCGCCATTCAATCAACGCCGGAAATCGCCAGTGCGATCAAGATCGCCGGTCTGGTGGATCTGAACGAGAACACGGCCCGCGCGCTGGCCGAAGAATTCGCCCTCACCGACGCGGTCATCGGCACGGATCTCCGCAGGGTTCTCGCTGAAACCAAGGCCGACATCCTTTTTGATATCGTCATCCCGCAGGCGCGTTTCGCCGTGGTTGAGGCCGGTCTAGAGGCCGGGTGCCATGTGCTCAGCGAAAAGCCGCTTGCCGCCTCGATGGAGGAAGCCGCAACGCTGGTGGAACTGGCGAAGAAATCAGGCAAAATTCATGCTGTGGTGCAAAACCGGCGGTTTGTGGCCGGTATCCGGCGGCTGCGCCGCGCGCTGGAAGACGGCGTTATCGGCGATCTGACGGCCATCCATTGCGATTTCTTCCTTGGGCCGCATTTTGGCGGCTTCCGCGAGGAAATGAAGAACGTCCTGCTTCTCGACATGGCGATCCACACCTTCGATGCAGCCCGTTTCGTCGCCAATGAAAAACCCCTCTCCGTCTTTTGCGTGGAGAAGAACCCGGCCGGTTCCTGGTATGCCCATGGGGCAAGCGCCAACGCCATTTTCGAGTTTTCCAACGATGTCGTCTTCACCTATCGCGGCTCGTGGTGCGCCGAAGGCGAGCGGACCAGCTGGGAAGCGCGCTGGCGGCTGATCGGCTCCAAGGGCATGATCCTGTGGGACGGGGAAGACAATTTCTCCGCCTCGGTGGCCGGCGACGAACAGGGGCTTCTGCGTGGCTTTAAGACCGTAAACGTTTCCGAAGCCGTTTCCGAGAAGGACACGCGCGGCCATGCCAGCGTCATTCTCTCGTTCCTCGAATCCATCCGCACCGGCCAGATGCCGGAGACAGCCTCCTTCGACAACATCAACAGCCTTGCCATGGTGATCGGCGCGATTGAAAGCGCCCGCCTCGGCCAGCGTGTTTCAATTGCAGCATAAGGACTGAAAGACGTGAGCAATCCGGCAACATCCATCCGCATCGGCACCATGGTCAGCGCCACCAAGGGCCAGGCGGCCGAACGTATCGGCCAGATCGCCGATCTCGGCTTTGAAAGCTTCGAGCCGTTCTTCTGGCAGACCACCAACGGTCAGGACCTTGCCGAGCTCGGCAAGCGCTGCCTTGACGCGATCGGCGAGCGCGACATCACCATCAGCACGCTCGGCATGTTCGGCAATCCGCTGGAAGAAACCGAGATCGACCTTGAGACATTGCAGGGCTGGAAAGACTGCATCGACAATGCCCACCATTTCGGCGCGACCTGCGTTGCGGGTTTCACCGGCCGGCTTCGCGGCAAACCGCTGCCGGAAAGCCTTCCCCGATATAAGGAAATCTGGAGCGAGCTTGCAAAACGCGCCGCCGACAAGGGCGTGAAGATCGCCTTTGAAAACTGCGCCATGGATGGCAACTGGCAGACCGGCGACTGGAACATCGCGCACAACCCTGATGCCTGGGAACTGATGTTCAACGAAACGCCGGATGACCATATCGGCATCGAATGGGAACCCTGCCATCAGATGGTCTATCTGATCGACCCGCTGCCGCAAATCCGAAAATGGGCGGACAAGATTTTCCACGTACACGGCAAGGACGCGACAATCCGCTGGGACGTCATTCGCGAGCACGGCATTTTCGGCAAGGAAAAATTCGTCTTCATGCGCACGCCGGGCTTCGGCGACAGCAACTGGACGGACATTGTTTCCGAACTGCGCCTCGCCGGCTGGTCCGGCTCCATCGACATCGAAGGCTGGCATGATCCGGTCTATCGCGATGCGCTGGAAATGACGGGCCAGGTGCATGGCCTGAACTATCTGAAAAAATGCCGCGGCGGCGATTTCGTCGTCGACCCGACATAACGGCAACCTTTTGGGAGAAGGTTTCCGAAAATTGCAGAGAGACGATAACCAAGAGGAGGAGATTATGGGTATCGCGAAATGCATGATGGCCGGCGCAATTTTGCTGGCGAGCGTATCAGCCGGCGCAATCACCGCGCAGGCCGAGGATGTGACGTTGACCCTCTGGTCGCTGGATCGAGATATCCAGCCGGCGCCGAACCTTATCAAAGAGTTCAATGCGCTCAATAACGGCATCAAGATCGAATACCGGCAATTGCAGTTCGATGATGTGGTGAGCGAATCCATGCGCGCTTATTCGACCGGCAATGCGCCCGACATCATCGCCATCGACAACCCCAACCACGCCATGTTCGCCGCACGCGGGGCCTTTCTCGATGTGACCGACATGATCGCCAACTCTGAAGTCATCAAGACGGAGAATTATTTTCCGGGGCCGCTGAAATCGGTGATGTGGGACGGCAAATATTTCGGCGTGCCGAAGGCGACGAATACGATTGCGCTTTATTATAACAAGGACCTGTTCAAGGCCGCAGGGCTCGACGCGGCAAAACCGCCGCAGACCTGGGATGAGCTGGTGGGCGCGGCCCGCAAGCTGACCAATCCCGCAAAGAACGTCTATGGCATCAGTTTCAGCGCCAAGGCGAATGAGGAAGGCACCTTCCAGTTCCTGCCCTGGGCGCAGATGGCGGGCGCGACGTACAAGAACATCAATACCGAGGGCGCCGTCAAAGCGCTCGAAACATGGAAGCTGATGCTGGACGAAAAGCTGGCATCTCCCGATACACTGACGCGCAGCCAGTGGGATTCCACCGCCACCTTCAACGCCGGCAATGCCGCCATGGTCATTTCTGGCCCATGGGAAATCGACCGCATGCTGAAGGACGCCAAGTTCGACTGGGGCGTGGCCCTGCTGCCGGTGCCCACACCCGATGCGCCCCGATCTTCGGCCATGGGCGACTATAACTGGGCGATCTTCTCCAAGACCAAACATCCGGAAGAGGCCTTCAAGGCAATCGAATTCTTCGCCTCGAAGGACAAGGATATGTTCAAAAACTTCGGCCAATTGCCGGCGCGTTCGGATATTCCGGTTCCGCCAACCGGCAATGCGTTGAAGGATGAAGCGCTAAAAACCTTCGTGGAACAGCTGAAATATGCGCAGCCGCGTGGCCCCTCACCCGAATGGCCGAAGATTTCCAAGGCGATACAGGACGCCATTCAGGGCGCCCTGTCGGGTCAGATGACGCCGAAGGCTGCGCTTGATCAGGCCGCTGAAAAGATAAAGCTGGTCGAAGGCTGATCTATCTGGGCGGGCGGGCCGGTTTCCCCGGCCTCCACCCAAGGGTTCCTCCCGGTGGGGCTGCCTGTCGCGACAAGCGGCGGCGGCCCCGACTGGAGCTTTTGAGGATGTTTCATGAAAAAACTGTTTTCCAGCGTCAGTGACGGTCGCGGTTTCGACATCGTCCTTGTCGCCTTTCCTTTGGGCTTCCTGTTCGTCATGGCCGGGCTGCCGCTCATCTACAATATTGTCATGAGCTTTCAGGAAGTCGACATGTTCAGTCTGGGCACCTTCGTGCGCCCCTTCGTCGGCTTCAAGAACTATGTCGACCTGTTCCGGCAGCCGGAAACATTGCCGATCCTTTTCAACACGGTCACCTTCGTCGTGGCCTCGATTGCCGGGCAGTTCGCGATCGGCTTTGGCCTGGCGCTGTTCTTCTGGGTCAATTTTCCCGGCGCCACCTGGCTGCGCGGCCTGTTCCTCGTCTCCTGGGTCATGCCCGGCCTCGTCGTCGGCGCCATCTGGAACTGGATTCTCTCGGGCGATTTCGGCGTCTTGAATTTCTTCCTGCGGGAAAGCGGCCTGGTATCGGGCAATATCTTCTGGCGCTCGGATGCGAATTTTTCGCTCTGGGCCGTCGTCATCGCCAATATCTGGCTCGGCACCTCCTTCAACATGATCCTGCTGTCAGTCGGCCTCGCCTCCATTCCCGGCGACCTCTACGAAGCCGCGGAACTGGATGGAGCCAATGCCTGGCAGCGCTTCTACACCATCACCCTGCCAATGATGCGCTCCACCATCGGCGCGATCGTCTCGCTCGGCCTGATCTTCACGCTGCAGCAATTCGATCTTTTCGCCGCCATTACCGATGGCGGACCGAACAACAGTTCCAACGTGGCGCAATATTGGGCCTGGGACCTGTCCTTCCGGCAATATGATTTCGGCAAGGGTGCGACGATATCCGTCATCATGATCGTTTTCGTCATGCTGGCCTCCATCGTTTATGTGCGCTCCACACGGCATGAGGTGCGCGGATGAGCATCACCAACCGCGATCGGCTGATGCTGGTAATCGCCATCATTCTCGCCATCATCTACCTCTTCCCGCTTTACTGGATGTATCTGACCTCGCTCAAAAGCGGCTCGGAAATGTTCGCCAATCCGCCCTCCTTCTGGCCCAGCGATCCGCAATGGCAAACCTATGCCTATGTCTGGAACAGCCGCAACATGGGGCGCTACCTGTGGAATTCGGTGCTGATCGCTTCCAGCGCAGTGCTGCTGATCACCGTTCTCGGCGTCGGCTGCGCCTATGTTCTGGCGCGGTATCGCAATGTCTGGGTGGATATCGGCCTGTTCCTCATCCTCATGCTGCAGGTTCTGCCGGCATCGCTGATGATCACGCCAATCTTCGTCGGTTTCTCGCAATTCGGATTGCTGGATTATCCGCGGCTATCGGTCATCCTCGCCATTGCGGCAAAAAGCATGCCCTTCTTTGTCGTCCTGGTGCGCGCCACCTTCATGGCCGTGCCGCAGGAGCTGGAAGAGGCGGCGCTGGTGGATGGCAATTCCCGGGTCGGGGCCTTCTTCAACATCGTGCTGCCGCTTGCCAGGAACGGTATCCTCGTCAGCGCCATCCTCATCTTCATGCAGGCCTTCGGCGAATTCGTCTATTCGAAATCCATCATCCAGGCGGCCGAATTGCAGCCCGCCAGCGTCGGCCTCAACTCCTTCATGGGCCCCAACACCAGCGAATGGAACAACATCATGGCCTATGCGACCATGTATGTGACGCCCATTCTCGCCCTCTTCATTCTCTTGCAGCGCCGCATCGTATCCGGCCTGACCTCGGGAGCGCTCAAATGACCCTTCAGATCGAACTATCAGGCGTCAACAAATATTACGGCGCCTTCCATGCGCTGAAGAACATCAACCTTTCCATCAAGAAGGGCACCTTCGTGGCACTTGTCGGCCCATCCGGCTGCGGCAAGTCTACCCTTCTGCGCTCACTCGCGGGCCTGGAGACCATATCGGCCGGCGACATGCGTATTGCCGGCACCCTCATGAACGGCGTGCCGCCACGCAAGCGCGATGTGGCCATGGTGTTTCAGTCCTATGCGCTCTACCCGCATATGACTGTCGAAGAAAACCTCACCTATTCGCTACGCATGCGTGGCGTGGCCAAGGCCGAGGCCCGCAGGGCGGCGGAAGAGGTTGCGGCCACGACCGGACTCTCCAAGCTGATGAAGCGTTATCCCCGCGAACTCTCCGGCGGCCAGCGCCAGCGTGTGGCCATGAGCCGGGCGATCATCCGCAATCCGCAGGCCTTCCTGTTCGATGAGCCGCTCTCCAACCTCGATGCGGCCCTGCGCGTCCATATGCGCAAGGAAATCCGCGCCCTTCACGACCGCCTGCATGCAACTTCAGTCTACGTCACCCACGACCAGATCGAGGCAATGACCATGGCTGATCATGTCGTCGTCATGCGTGACGGCGTCATCGAACAGCAGGGCACGCCGCTGGAACTTTACGACCGCCCGGTCAATCGTTTCGTTGCGGGTTTCATCGGCTCACCGGCCATGAATTTCATTCCGGCGACAGTCAGTCCGGACGGCGCTTCGCTTCTACTGCAGTTCGGCGAAGGTGAGCCGCAGCAATCCATAAGGGCGCCAGCCACCCTGCCGCCCGGCAAACATGTGATCGTCGGCATCCGGCCGGAACATATCCGGCCGGCAGCGGCAGAGGGGGCGGCATTGGCATTGCCGGTTTCAGCCGTGGAAACAACCGGTTCGGCCACCTTCCTCACAACAGGAACATCCACCGAACTGGTCATCGCGGTACAGGGACGCAGCGCAGTCAAGGCTGGCGAGATCATTGGCCTCGATATCAACCCGGCCGATATGCACCTCTTCGACGAGGCAACGGGCATTGGCCTTGCGAGACAATAATCCATATCCGTAGAAGGGCTATGCTCGCGGGCCGCATGACGGCCCGCTGTCCTTGCCGGGGGCGCCAAACCTGTTCTTACCCGGTCCTGCTCTTGCTGTGAGTGGTTTCAGCGCGATTTGAAGATATCGAACAAGCTACGGCGCGCTGTCGCGGAGGTGGCGGTAGCCCGACCAGCCTCGCGGGAGGCGATTGCCGGCGCAGCGGGCCCTTCTATATCCACCCAGCGACCGGCATGATCGGTGGATTGGCGTTTCAGATAGGTATAGGCCGTTTCGTCCCAGCGCAAAACCTTCGCCTTCATATTGTCGAGAATGAAATCTCCCCGATCGGTTCTGACTGTCAGGATGGCGTGGCCCTCTCCCCGTTCGTCCCGCACCACTGTTATCAGGAGATTTGAAACAGCAAAACCGGACTGCATCAGGCGCCTGCGCTTCTCCAGCGCAAGGTCTTCGCAGTCGCCCGCACCCTTGTAGGGATATTCCCAATAATCCTCATAACCCCAAACCTCCATGTCGGTGCGCTGGTCGATCTCGACGTTAACGGCATTGTTCACCGAAACAATCGTTGCCCAGGCATCGGGGGTGAGGGTGAGGGGCGGCGTGGCCGTCACCGGCTGACATTCAACCGAATGCCGCTGGCAGAAGTCATAGTGGCCGACAGGCTGCGACGTGATCTTGCCAGTCTGCATGAAAGGAGACGCCTGAACCGGCGCAGCCAGGCAGGTCGCAATCAGAATGCAACAGGCTTGCAGCAATTTGATGGGAAGGGTCATGGTCGTCTCCTGACGACAGACCTATCGGCGGCGATTTGCGTTCACATGAAACAAAAAGCTCGATTTTTAACGAACCGGGAATTTCGGTCTCGATCGTGCTGGAGACGAGCGCGCAAATGACATCGATCAGAACGCGCATCAAACGGCCCCCAACGGTAAAGTGAGCGATGCGAACTTGTCAGCTATGGCCAGCCTGCCTATGAAGGAGCCCTCGCCGCGATAACAATCCACGTTACAGAGAACGCTGCATGAGCCTGTTTGCGAAGACTTCCCGCGCAGCCGCCGTCATCCTGGCGCTGGCCTCCCTTCCTTCCTATGCGCTGGCGCAGCAGGTGACCGTCGTTCCCCCCGGGAACAGCTCCGCCGAGCAGCCGGAAATCCCCAGAGCCTCGGCGATCCGCACCAGGGCCTCGTACACGACCTACGACGAAAAGTTTCGGAAGACGGTCGATCTTTTAAACAGCGAGCCCGCCCTTCTCGGCAAGATCAAGAAGGCCGCAGCGGCCTACGGGATTGACCCCATCCATATCGTCGGCGCCATCGTCGGGGAACATACGTTCAACGTCTCGGCCGTGGATCGCCTGCAGACCTACTACATCAAGGCCATTTCCTACGCCGAACTCGATATAAAGTTCAGCTATGACGGTGTTTCCCTGAAGACATTTCTGCAGCGGCCGGAATTCCGGCCCTGTGAAACGCTTGCCACCACGTCGGAACAATGGAGTTGCCGTGATACCGTCTGGGACGAGAGTTTCCGCGGCAAGGTGGTGGATGGTGTGAGCTATGAGGCCATCTCCTTCCAGCGCGCTTTCTTCCAGCCCTTTTATGCCGGGCAGACCTTCGGCCTTGGCCAGATCAGCCCGTTGACGGCCCTGCAGGTGACCGATCTCGTCAACAGGACGAGCGGCCTGCCGAAACTGTCGGCGGACAGGCCGAAAGATATCTACCGTGACGTTATGGATCCCGACCGCAGCATCATCTACATCGCCGCCATCCTCAGGGATTCCATCGATGCCTACAGGGAAAAAGGCTTCGACATTTCCGGCAATCCCGGCATCACTGCCACGCTTTACAATGTCGGCCAGCCAAGGCGTCGCGCCGAACGTCTGCGGGCTGCCGTGGATGCAGGGGCAAAAAAACTGCTGCCGGTCGAAAACTATTATGGATGGCTGATCAACGAGCGCCTCGACGTCCTGAAAAGCATTCTCGACGGCAAGGCCATCGACCAGCGGACGACCTCTGATATCGGCGGGAAAAAGCAATAACGGCTTTTTATCGTCAAACAATCAGGCAACCGCCCAGATTGCGCATCGCGCGTATTTCTCGGGAAATAACCGCTTATTTGCGCGCAAAGATTGCTCAAACGCATCGTCATGGCATCAAAAAACCGAAAATCGCTTTTCCAGCGGCCGAAAATTTGTTAGGTCGACCGGCACAAGAATTTACTGATAGTGGGATAAATCAACCCGATGCCTGACGAAGGCGACAGTACAGACGGTAGTCGACACCGAACGAGGCTGGCTCGCGTAACGCGAAGCCAGCCTCGGATCTTCTTGTTTTCATCAACGCGACGACTTCCAGCCTCGGATGTGCAATCCGGGGCTTTGCGCGTTTGCACCCATTCCCATAAAGGCTCCTGAACATGGAATTCCTCGCAGATCCGAACATCTGGATCGGCCTCGTCACCCTTATCGTTCTCGAAGTCGTCCTCGGCATCGACAATCTCGTTTTCATCGCGATCCTTGCCGACAAGCTGCCGCCGCACCAGCGCCACAGGGCCCGGATCGTCGGCCTGTCGCTGGCGCTCATCATGCGCCTCCTGCTGCTGTTTTCCATCTCCTGGATCGTCACGCTGACACGGCCGCTTTTCACCGTCGCCGATTTTTCCTTCTCGGGGCGCGATCTCATCCTCATTCTCGGCGGCGCCTTCCTGCTCGCCAAGGGAACCATGGAGCTGCACGAACGGCTGGAAGGTGATCAGAAGCCGAAACAGGGCAAGGTAGTGCATGCGGTCTTCTGGCAGGTCATCGTGCAGATCGTCGTGCTCGATGCCGTGTTCTCGCTTGACAGCGTCATCACCGCTGTCGGCATGGTCAATAATCTCTGGGTGATGATTACCGCTGTCTGCGTGGCCATGGCCGTGATGATGGCAGCATCCAGGCCGCTGATGGCTTTCGTGTCGAAACATCCGACCGTGGTCATTCTCTGCCTCGGTTTTCTCCTGATGATCGGCTTCAGCCTGATTGTCGAGGGTTTCGGCTTCCATCTGCCCAAGGGTTATCTTTACGCCGCCATCGGCTTTTCCGTGCTTATCGAGGCGGCGAACCAGCTTGGCAGGCGCAACCGTGAAAAGCGCATCACCGCCGGCGATATGCGTGAGCGCACCTCCGACGCCATTCTGCGGCTTCTGGGCGGCCGGGTTGGCGAACAACCATCCCTCGGTGAGACTGCCGACGTCATCGCCGCGCAGGCAGCGCAAAGCGATCTGTTCAAATCCGAGGAAAAGGACATGATCCGCGGGGTGCTCACGCTGGCCGAGCGTCCCGTCGTCTCAATCATGACGCCACGAACGGAGATCGACTGGCTCGATGTCGACGCCGACCACGACACGCTGAGACACCGCCTGCTGGAACTCGACCATTCCCGATTGATGCTGGCGCAGGGCAAGCTGGATTCATTCCTCGGCGTCGCCGCGACAAGGGATCTGCTGCGTGATCTTCTGCACGACGGAAAACTGAACCTTGAGCGCTCGCTGCGTGAGCCCCTCGTGGTGCATGAAAGCGCCACGGCGCTGCAGGTCATGGAACAGCTGCGAAAATCGCCCCTGCAGATGGCCGTCATCATCGATGAATATGGCACGTTGCAGGGCATAGCAACGCCGACGGATATTCTCGAGGCGATTGCGGGCGAGTTTCCGGATGAGGGCGAGGAAGCGCAGATTTCCGAACGGGCGGAGGATGGTTCCTGGCTGCTGGATGGCGCTGTGGACGTCAGAAGGGTATCCTATCTCCTGGATATCAATCTGGTGGACGAGGCCGACCGCTACTCCACAATCGCGGGCTACATCCTCTGGCGTCTCAATCGCCTTCCCGAAGTCGGCGAACATATTGCGGGCGACGGGTTCGAGTTCGAGATCGTCTCGTGCTCCGACAGAAACATCGAAAAGATCCGGGCGTGGAACACCACCCTCTCCGATGGATGATCCGGGCGCGGGAGGCGGCCGGCAGGAGCGCCTCCCGTCCAAATGTTTCGAATGGAATATGCGACGCCATATAGCCTGTGATATCAGACCATGGTTCGCAACGGGGGAGTTGAATGGCGAGAGGGTTCGTGACAGCCGAAGAGGTGGCGAAAAAGGCCGGGGTCTCGCGTTCCGCCGTCTCGCGCACCTTCACACCCGGCGGCAGCGTATCGAAGGCCGTGCGGCGCAAGGTGCTCAAAGCCGCACAGGAACTCGGCTACCGCGTCAACCGTCTGGCGCAGGGTCTCAACAATGACCGCTCCAATCTCATCGGTGTCGTCGGCGCCAATCTCAGTTCTCCCTTCATTTCAAAGCAGCTCGATCTGCTCAGCATCGGGCTTCTGCGCCGTGGGCTGCAATGCCTGTTGCTGAATGCGGCGGATGCCCGCAAGGACATTGCGCCGCTGATCGAGCGTCTCTTCGAGTTTCGCGCCCAGGCCATCGTCGTTCTCTCCGGTGAACCGCCGGCGTCGATTGTCGATGAATGCATCGCCAACGGCGTGCGCCTCATCCTCATCAATCAGCGTCTTGATCGCACCGACACGAACATGGTGCTGAGCGACGATTCCCGCGGCGCCGATCTTGCCGCCATGCGGCTTGTCGAAGCGAAATGCAAAAAGGTCGCGGTCATTTCCAGCGGCAGCCAGACGCCGGCACAGTTGCGCCGTGCCGGCGCCTTCACCCAGCGCATGAGCATCGAAGGCGTCGAGGTCGTGCCATGGTCCGGCGGGCCGACGAGCTATGACAGCGGTTATCAGGCCGGCCGCGAGTTGCTCACGGACAAGACAATAGACGGCGCCTTCTGCGTGACCGATCTGCTGGCACTTGGTTTCATGGATGCCGCCCGGCTGGAAATGGGCCGCCGGGTGCCGGAAGATATCTCGATTGTCGGTTTCGACGACATTCCGCAGGCCGGCTGGAAAAGCTACCAGCTGACAACCATTGCCCAGTCCTTCGACGCGCTGACCGAGAAGGTCTTGACCGCGCTCGATAGCGATGAGCCGGAAACCCGGCTTCAGGTCGTGCCCGTTTCCATGGTCGAGCGCATCACCGCGCGCTAGACCAAATCTCCTTCCGGGCAAAACTCTTCAGTTCAAACCGCAACGCGTTCATGGTGCGGCGCAAGCCGAAGCTCCAGATCGCGCGGGCTGCCTTCGGCACGCTCAAGAAACAGGCCGAGTGCTCCGAAGAAGATTTCGAGAAAGCTCTCCACCGAGCCATCGTGATGATCCGGCTTACGACCAAAGCGTTCCGCCAGCGTTCGATAAAGGGAAAGCCGTTGCGGCGCGATATGCGGCAGCGAAAGACCTGCGCCCTGGCGTAGGCAATACCAATCGGCAATCAGCTCGAACATCGGCAGGTCTGAGGACAGGATAGCATCATCAGGCGAGGATCGGTCTTCGCCTTCAAGTAGGTCGAGAACGTCCCGAACGCTTTTGTCGGCGATTGCCCTGACGACAGCGGCCGGCCATTCCTTGGCGAAATAGCGATGCCTGATCAGCGCCCTGTTGTGACCCAGCAGAAAATCACCGTAATTGCCCGCCGCGAAAGCCCGGTCGTCTTCCTCACCCGCCAGTGCTGTTTCCTGCGCGTAACCGCTGCAAATGCGGCCATTGACCGGCAGGGCAGCCATCTCCACCGTCTCGACAAGGATTTCCTGCCGCGACGGGTGGACGACCTTGAAGGCGGGCGGAAAGGCGACGAGCGACGGCACGGCGATATTGGTGAGCGAGTTTTCGCCTTCCCCGCGACGGGTCACGCCTTCCACGTGCAGGTGCCCGCTGAAATGGACGGCAAGCCCGGCCTGCCGCAGCGCATCCTCCACCGCCCTGCGCGGCGTGCGGCGCACGACATTGGTTTTTCCGAACAGGGCGCTTTCCGCACCGCTTGCGCCATCGAAAGGATCGAGCGCCGGATAGTGGGAAAAGCCAAGCAATGTCTTGCCGAGCGCCTGCGCCCTGCGGCGCACATCGGCGATCCAGTCAATGATGAAAGGCTTGCAGCGCAAAAGCGCGTTCCAGCCGCCGGAGGTGCTGTCCGTAAAAGCCGCGTCCTCACCCCTTTCAAACTCACCATCGAGTGGTTCGAAAATATTGGCGTCGATCATCAGGAGCCACAGGCCCGGCTCGGGCTCGACCAGATAGGAAGCATCCATCAGGCGATAGACATTGCGACCATCGGGTGAGCGCACCTCGTACATCCGGTCTTCCGCCGCATCGGAAAGACCGAAGGGGGTTTCCCAATGCAGATAATCCGGCTGACGGAAATAACCGAAGGCCGCCATCGGGCCAAGACCCGCCGGATAACCCTCGCAATACATGCGATCGCTGATAATGACGCGCTCGCCGGCCCGCCGTACATCGCTTGAAACGGAAAGGCACCTGCCATTCTCCGTCAGAAATTCCTTGGTGTGGTGCCGGCCAAGCGGGCCGAAAATATCGTGATTTCCGGGCAGTGCGTAAAAGGCAGTGCCGTGGGCATGGCTGTGGCGCTGCAGAATGCCCTTCAGCGTCTCCGTCGTTTCCCGCTGGCCGTCATCGGTATAATCGCCAAGCAGCACCACATGGCGAATGCCGCGCTGGCGCACGTCTTCGAGCGCCGCATGCAGCGCATCGGTGCTTTCGTTGAAAACCCGGGTGGATTCGCGTGTATCGGACCAACTGCGCATGGTGATGCGCTGGCCATCAATCTCGATGCCGGGAAACCCGAAATCGGCTGCCGTGTCATGAAAATGCACGTCGGCGATGACGGCAACCGAGGGAAGCGTGCGTGTCAGCATGAGTGAGCAGTCTTTCTGCCCTCGACCATGTCGATCCATTCGGAAGCACGGCGAGCGGCGGCATAAAGCATCGGTTTCGGTGTCTCGAACCATTCATCCGGCCGCAATTCCCGTCTCGTGCGGATCACGGCCAGTGCATCGTCGAGGGTGGGATAGAGATCCGGCCGCTGCTTGTGCAGGAAAAGCGCCACCAGCGAAACGGAGCGGCTGCGGCCGCCGCGGCAATTGACGAGCACATTGCCGCCATCGGCAAAGGGATAGGTTTCCCGCTTCGGCATGGTCTGGCGAAGCGCGCCGTCGAGAATGTAATAGGCGCCCAGCATCATGGTGTCGGGGCTACCCTCGCCATCAATAGGGCCGAGCTTGTAATAACGAATGTCGCCATAACCTACCGCGCGCCTGTCGCCCTCTTCTGCCGTGGCCTGCACGAGATTGATATCCAGATTGACGGCGCAATTGACGACGATGGTGATGCCATGCCGGCGCAGGAGCCCGAGATCACCCGCACCATCGCTGCCGCCAATGTAAAGCGCAGCATTGTGCGGGCCCAGCCCTTCCGCAATCAGGCTGATTGCTGGCCGGGCATAAACGGGTCCATCCATTTCATTCCTCCACATGCACGGAGCCCCCTTTAAAGGGTTTCCGTCATAAATCATCCCGCCGCAGCTACCGCGCGGCAAGGACTATGTTCGACGCCTGGCTGACGCCTTTGGCAACACCGGCGGCTGCGGCCAGCACCGGCCCGCCATCCCGCAAGCTGCCGATTTCCAGAAATGGGCACACGTCGCCGCCAGCTTCGCTGACGAGTAGCAGGCCCGCAAGACAATCCCATGAATTCATATGCAATTCGAGATAGCCGTCGGAACGGCCATCGGCCACATAGGCGAGCGCCAGAGCACCGGAGCCGGCGCGGCGGACATTCGCGCCCATATCGAACAGCTTCGTGACCACATCGAGATAGGTGGCGTTCGCGACCCGGGTGGACCAGCCCATCTCGATCGAAGCCGCATCGAAACGCTCCGTTTCCGCCGTCCGGATCGGCTCCCCGTTACGTGTCGCACCTTCGCCGCGGCGGGCGAGATAAAGCTCGCCGAGGGCGGGGTTATAGATCGCTCCGATTTCTGTCCGTCCGTTTTCGACATATGCGATAGAGATGCAGAAATGCGGAATGCCACGGGCAAAATTGGCGGTGCCGTCAATAGGATCCACCACCCAGACGCGCTCTCCGATCTCGCCGCCGCCTTCTTCGCCGAAAAAACTGTCATCCGGGAAAGCAGCCGAGATCGCGCCGCGAATATGCGCTTCGGAAGCCGCATCCGTCACCGTCAGAAAATCCTGCGGCCCCTTCATCGAAAAACTGCGCGTGGCCTCGCCCTCAAAACCTTTCAGCACCAGCTCCCCGGCGGACAGGATAACGCTGCGGCACAGTTCGGCTCGCGCCGCCAAGGTGTCGGGATAGTGGATTAAATC
Source organism: Agrobacterium sp. CCNWLW32 (assembly GCF_037083425.1). NCBI lineage: Bacteria > Pseudomonadati > Pseudomonadota > Alphaproteobacteria > Hyphomicrobiales > Rhizobiaceae > Agrobacterium > Agrobacterium sp. CCNWLW32. Next base: position 120,861 of record NZ_JBAOJM010000008.1, on the reverse strand, counting down.
CATGTGCAAGAACCATTCCTCGAATTTTGAACACGCGTTCATAATGCACGCGCGCTCAAGCTTTTCAAGAGAATCTAAAAGGGAACTCATGAATATCGAGGGAGAGAAGCCTCATTCTACCAGATCAATAGATTTTCCACGGCGCATGGCAAGAAGCGAAGGGTTTTCTCACCCATCGGACATACCAATCCAGGAAACGCTTAATAACGAAAATAATGAAATGTTGCGAAATGCAGCGCCTGCATCTTGCGGTTGATACAGTTTTATGTCGGTTAACCCTGTGCATTTCCAACGATGTAACGGGAATTAAGTTACAAATGCCGCTCTGTACTTGAAGAGCCATAAATGAAATTACTGACCGCCACACAAAAATTGCAGGACTTCGTGTCCGTTCGGTCCGACAATCCTGATCTGCTGAAAGCGCAGTACCGTGCTTTCACCCGACAGATGCCGATGATGTATTTCATTCTGCTCTCAAGTACATGGGCGCTTGCCGTAACGCATATGCAGGTGGCGCCGCTCTGGCTCACCATTGGAATTCCCGGTCTCTTCACCCTCGGCTGCACGCTGAGAGTCACCTTCTGGTGGAGGACGCGTGGTATAGATCCCGCACCCAAGGTGGCACATGCAGCCCTTCAGCGTACCAATCGTCTGGCTGCCGGCATCGCCATGGCATTCACGCTCTGGTCTTTTTTGCTGGTGCCCTATGGGGATGCCTATACGCGATCCCACGTCGCCTTCTATATGGCGATTACCGTCATTTCCTGCATTTTCTGTCTGATGTATGTTCGCTCGGCCGCTTTCATGGTGACGGTCATCGTCAATGGCGCCTTCATCGCCTTCTTTCTGGCGTCGCGGCAACCGACATTTGTCGCCATCGCCATCAACGTGCTGCTGGTCTGCACCGGCATGATGTCCATCCTGCTGACCAACTACCGCAATTTTGAGCGCATGGTCATTTCACAGCAGCGCACGGAAGCGCTCAGCAATGAAAACCTGCTGCTTGCCAATATTGACAGCCTGACGGAACTGCCCAACCGCCGCGCCTTCTTCGCCCACCTTGAAGCCGAGCTCGAAAAGGCGAGGACCAACGGAACCCGGCTGGCGCTGGGCGTCATCGATCTGGACGGGTTCAAGCCGGTCAACGACCTTTATGGACACTCCGTGGGAGACAGGCTGTTGATCAATGTCAGCAAGCGCCTCACCGCCAATCTGAAGGCCAGCAAGGCGTTTCGACTGGGCGGCGACGAATTTGCCATTGTCGCGCCTATCATACCTGATGATGCGCAACTCGTGGCAAATGCCAATGCGATCTCCGAGCAGCTGAGGGCGCCTTACCATATGCCTGAGGGAACGGTGCATGTTTCCGCATCCATGGGAATAGCGGTCTTTCCACACCTCGCCTCCACGCTCGAGCAGCTTTTCGACAGGGCTGACTATGCCCTCTACCATGCCAAGAAAACCCGGCGTGGCGATGCCGTTCTGTTCGATGCGGAGCACGAAAAGCAGATCAATATTGAAGCCCGCGTCGAGCACCTGCTCAAACAGCGGGATATGGAAAACGAGCTTTCGGTCGTGTTCCAGCCGATCGTCGATATACGCGACGGAAGGACGGCAGGGTTTGAAGCGCTGGCGCGCTGGCACAGCCCGGTTCTCGGGCATGTGCCGCCTTGCCAGTTCTTCCCCATCGCGGAACGGGCCGGCATCGTCGGTTCGCTGACGCGGCCGCTTCTCAAAATGGCGCTCGCCTCCGCCGCCACATGGGAACCCTCCCTGCGCCTGTCGTTCAACCTTTCGGCCCAGGACCTCAATTCCCATGAGGGCGTGCTTTCCCTGCTCGGCATCATCGAAAACAGCAGCTTCGATGCACGACGGCTGGACCTTGAAATTACCGAGACGGCTTTTGCCCATGATTTCGAACAGGTGAGGCAATCGGTCGAAATGCTGCGCCGCCTCGGCTGCGGCATATCGCTGGACGATTTCGGCACCGGCTATTCCAGCCTGACGCGACTGCACGCATTGCCGCTGACCAAGATCAAGATCGACCGCAGCTTCGTCACGGACCTGCACGAAAAACCGGCCAGCTACAAAATCGTGAAATCCCTCCTCACCCGCAGTCGCGACATGGGACTGGAATGCGTGGTGGAAGGGGTGGAAACACCAGCCGAGCTAACCGCACTCGAAGGCCTCGGCGCCACGCTGGTGCAGGGCTACATCTATGCGCCGCCGCTTCGGGAAGAGGATGTCGGTGCGTTTCTTTCGGGCCAGGCGAGTCCCAAACATCGCACCAAATCCATAGCTCTCAAAAATCCAAACAAGGCTTGGTGGTAAGCTCCGATGCGCTCCCAAGTAAAACTTCCCCAGCGCCGGAATAGACATCACCGATGAGCCAACCTGGGTCAGGGATACATCAAGCGCCAAAGAGATGATACGTGCCTCATCAAGGACATGCAGCCGTATTGCAGCGTCCCGGTGGCGGCCCATGTGTCTCGGCATTGTGGTTCGCCGCTGTAGTTGTCGGGGGGAGGCTCATGCCATTTCCCTCCCGGTCCACGTTGCTGCGATTTTAGAAGGCCTCAGGCAGACCCAGCCGCATCAATAACATTCGAAGCCTTCGGAAGCTCGCAACTCAGAGATCCGGGTGTTCTATCCGCTCCCAAGCCGCACCATCGAAGCGGAAAACATCTTTCGATGCGACGACCCAAAGCACGTTTTCGATCACCTGCGCAAAAAACGGACCATTGTCGATAGATTCGTTATCATCACGATTGCTCAAGCGCGGAAGAGGAGGATCAAATCTGCCAAAACGTCCTGTCTTGGGATCATACTCATAAAGACCGCCGGGACGAACGCTCGCCGCCATGACGAGTTTTTCCCGATACGGAGTGATCATGTGAAAGAGATTATGCTGCTGCCGTAATGCGACAGGCGAAAATCCCCGTGTGTGACTTCCGTGTATGAGAACACCTTCTCTCCCACATACCCAGACACTGTCAGGATTCTCGATGTAAATTCCGGTCAAAGCGGCCACCGGAATTGGAATTTTCAGTTCGTGCAACTCATGACCATCCCAGAAACAAAGGACCGGTTTGGTACCAGGCCCCTCCTCCCCGCAAAGATAGATGGCTTCTTCCGACAAACCGTTTATGTCAAAGAACAGTATATCGCGGGAGGCTGGATTGAGGGCCGACCGAGTGACCCATTCCTGCCATTCCGGAGAAAGAAATTCCGGCTCTTTTTCAGGCTTTGCTTCCTCCTGCGCATTTGGGTTCAGCAACAATTTATCGGTCAGGAGACGCCAATCATTGTTCCCCTTGCGAACATAGATTTGCCCCCCCTCTCCGCAGGCATATAGGTGTTGCCCGATCTCGCGGATGCGAGTGAGACGCCCGTAGCCTTTCGAATCGTCACTCCAACTACCGGCTCCCTGAATTTTCTCTTGAAAATTCTCCTTCCAGTAGGTGTGATAAACGTCACCCTCCGACGACAGCAAAACGAAATAACCATCTGGCGTAGCGTGCTCAGCGCTATGATACACAGTCATGCTTTGAATATGGAAACCGAAGTCGGAATACGTCCAGTCCTGCGGCGGCACGTCGTCACGATCATACCGATAAAATCGGCCATCAGGATCGAAAGGTTCAGCATTGTCTCTCGTTGCGACAACGGCGAGCGTTTTGCCCGACCTCGCATATGCTCTCGTGAAATCGATAGGCAGCTTGGTTTTCATGGTTTTCTGGTCGCTCCTTCAACAGCTCCAGACTTCAAAGCCGATATGGTTTCTTCAGGAAGGGGAGGATATTGTTTAGCTCGTAAAAGCTGGAACGGATTTTTTCCAGCATATTGGGTCGTCAGGGCTGCCATAATCTCTTTTGCACAATCGGGCCTCACGCTTATCATAGCCTGGGCTGACGCCTGAACTACTTTATGTAAGGGTGCCGTAAAAGGTGGCGTTGAATTTCTACCCGCATTTTCGATCGCCTTGTCCGCCAGATGACCACCCCAGTGCTCGGTTTGCTCTACCCGGGCATTCCCAATAACACATATAGCCATACCATCATTAAGGCTGGGCATATTCGGAATGCGCTTATCGGCATCCTCTCTCGCGCCATAACGAAGCGTCCAGTCCGGAACTATATGGTGAGCCTGCATGCCGTACTGACCGCAGACGCTCTTCATCTTGGCGTAACGGTCGACCTGACACTTCTTGCGGTATTCGTCCCGATCGGAGACACGTATGGTTTCGCTCTGGGGTAATGCCTGTGGCCGGCTTTCTGGTTCCTCACGCACTCGCTGCCGATGTCGACGGAGCTCCTCCATCGCCCAATCCCGCATCTCCCAGCTGTCATGTCCGGCGTCGACACCCTCGTCGAACATTTCTTTGATCCGCCGCTCCTGATCGTCCCGTGGGACGACGTCAGACAGATTTGCACCATTATCGGGGATAAGGACGCTTGATAATATCCCGATGACATTTAGGCGGCGGGCCCAAATGCCCACCCTCGCGAGACGGCCAACTTTTGCAAGATCGCTCACAACCCTGTGAGGCGGGGTACGATACCACTGAGGCGCTCGGGCGGGTCCCGGGGTTATCACCCTTCCCGGACCACGAGGAACAGTCTGGGGGACAGTCGGCCTTGTCGCCGGCATTCCTCCGCGAAGTGCTTGCGCAGAGTTTTGAGCTGCCCCAGTCGTCGCTGCGGCAGCCGATCCCGCATAAGCGTATTTCTCACCCGCTTTAAACGGCTCGGGCGACGCATCGCTCATAACCCGGCCTTCGTCCGACCCGTCCTGCCATCTAAGCGACCCCCGCACCGGATCATCATCCTTGGGAGGATCATAGGTCTGCGTGCTGCGGACGAAGATCGCCTCACCCTGGGTATTCCTGCTGTTCATATAAAAACGATCGAGGTGGCGAATGACATGCGAGCCTTCAGCAAGCACCTGATCAGCGTGCCCGATGGGTTCGCAGATGCTTTCCACCGTGCCGGATTTTACCCCCTTACGGTTACCGGGCGCGTCGCCGTGCACATGTGTCGTACACGAACGCATCACCATTGCCTTTTTGCCGGTGAACCGAACAGACGGCGTATAGTTTTTATCATGGCCGCAAAAATCCACGACCGGATAGGGAATAGGCACCACCGACGAGCCAACCGGTGTCAGGCATACATCAGGTGCCAAAGAGACGATACGCGCCTCATCGATGTCACGCAGTCCCTCACGCGGTGTCCCCGTCGTCCATGTGCCGGGATATTGGGGCTCTCCGATATAATTGTCGCGGGGGATGCTCATGCTGTCTCCCTCTCGGTTAAAGCCGCTTCGGTTTCGGGCGACTTCAGACGAACGCGCGTCAGGGTAAGTTTTGTTTCACCGGCATCGGGAAGAGGAAACCTGATGCGCCAGGTCAGAAGCACCCGTCCGTCATTGCGCCAGTCGAATTGCACACCATCAAGCTTCAGCACATGCCATTCATCGCGATCTTCGCGAGAGCAATGGACACCGAGGGTAAGGCCAGGCAACGAGCCTTTCGCGACCGGATGCTCAGAACTCAGGTTAACCAGCTCGTAGTTCTCGTCACCCTTGAGGTGAGGCGTCGCGATGAGATCAGGATGGGCCGCCTGCCAGAAGCGTGGATCAAAATCACGCGGCAAGAGGGGGTGCCTCTCCTCCCGCCAACCATCATCATAGGTTCCGGAATATTGCTGACGGAACTGCCACCAAGGCGAAACGAGCCCAAATCCCTGCGGTTCCGGCGTGCTCCGCCAATCGGAATGCTCACCGACGGCAGCGATCTGCGGAGCTGGAACAGGCCCGGCGTCGGCAGGCATCTCAAGATTGACGATGCCGCACCCAAGCGGGTTTCGGCGCTCCACGTCAATCGGTGTTTCCGTCCCCGCGTCACCTGTGCCAGGGATCGCGCCGCCATAAGCGTTGCGCCAGCATATGGCCACGCTTCTAGCCGGTTCAGGATCGCTCAGTTTCCAATCCGCTATGACACGTTTGGCTTCCCTGGCGGAAAAACCTGCCCATTTCTCCTTAACGACAGGCTGCCAGAAGCGTCTGCCGAAAACCTCGATTTGCTTGAAAATTCCGCCAACGCGGATGGAGGCACGCCAGGATTTCTCCGGCTCGCCGCTCGCAGACCACGCATTCCCGAGAAAGGTTATATCCGTCCCGGGCTTGTCCGGGGTAAGATCGCTTTGGCGCAGGAGGACGGTCTGGTGCGGATCGCCCTCATAGGCGTCCTCCCATTGAAAACTTTCCTGCTCGGCTGCGATATCCAGAGAACCGCCCTGGGCATGCATGAATGTTGCACGCACGGAGACGATACAATCGAGCCCTCCTTCGGCATCGAACTGACGGAAAGCCATGGCGGGAAACGGCAGGCGGTTCTGAAGTTCCAAGACCCGGCCTCCGTCAGTTCAGATCGATCGGCTTGCCGCGAAGCTGAAAATGATCCGTCGCCACGAAGTTGAAGGTCTTGCCAAGAATGATGACCTCGCCATTCGCCTTCATGATGAATTTGGAATCGCCGCATTCGATGACGAACTCTTCACCGACTGCAATCTTCTTGAACTTTCCGACGCTTTCCAGCGACGTCTGGCCGACATTCGTAACCTTGCTGACCCCGATCTGCTCAGCCCGCGCCACCCCGACGCTGTCGGATTTGAATGTGCTGACGATCGTGTTCATGATGCCCGGCAGCGGAAACAATCCCGAAGCATCGGAACCGACGCCCGAGCCGGAACCGGCAAGCGCCGTACCGGCGTCCGCACGCGGACTTGGACCGGAGACAACACCTTCGCGTGCGGAAAGACCGCCCGCACCGAGGAAACCTAGCGCCGATGAGGCAAGCGTGGTAGCGAAGGCCGCGAGACCCGGGCCGCCGCCGCCGGCGATCTGGGCGGCTTGCGAAAGCAACCCGGCCGTCTGCCCGGAGAGCGCCTGTACGCCGGCCATGGCCATCATCGCCATCGGTCCCGTGCCGCCGACGACGGTGTTCACCGAACCACCGATTTCGTGTTTCTGGTTGCCGGAAACTTCCACCGCGCGGTTACCGCCGACCGAGGCGACCTCATGCCGGTCGATACGTTTGGTCCGGTCATTCAACACCCGCGTTGTCTGGTCCTTCTGGGCGTGGAAGAACTGGTTCTCCTTGCCGGCCTCATCCTCGAAGGTGATTTCGTTGAAACCGTCGCCCTTGTGACTGTTGGAGCGAAGCACCATGCGCGTCTTGTTGGCGGGCAGATCGTAGGGCACGGAATTGGCGGGATTGTTGACCACGCCTATGACCAGCGGTTTGTCCGGGTCGCCATCGACAAAGGCCACCATCACTTCCATGCCGATGCGCGGGATAACCTGCGCACCCCATGTACCGCCGCCCCATGCCTGGCTGACCCGCACCCAGCACGTATCCGTGCCATCCTTCTTCGCCTTGCGATCCCACGGGAACCACAGCTTGATACGGCCATACTGGTCAGGATGGATTTCTTCGCCTTCAGGGCCGGCGACGATCGCCACCTGCGTGCCTTCGATGCGCGGGCGCTTCGTCGTCCGGTGCGGCGTCAGCGGCACGCGGGCCGGGATCGCTTCGAAGTGATTGCGATATTCCGGCTCGTTACTGTTTGTCTCATAAGAGAGATCAACGATGCTGTGGCTTGCCCTGATGATCACATGTTCTTCGTAAGCATGCTCTGGATGGGCAACCTCGAAAGGCGTGAAACGGCGACCGGCCTCCAGAATGCGCGTGGTCGACGAACCGAATACCCGGTCGTGGTCGGCCTCGATCGCCTGGGTGCGCAGTTTCTGCGCCCGCTCGGCCTCTTCCACCGTCCTGATGCGGGCCGGATATTCGTAAAGCTCGCGCTTCGTCGCATCCGGCATCTGCACCAGCGACGGCGTCATCGTACCCGGCACCATGCCCGGCGTCTCGAAATTCCAGTCCGCACCCGCGCGCTGGCCCGGGACATAGGAGAAACGCCGTGCCCAGTCGTTGATGTGGTTGCGATCCGACGAACCCTGCGCCAGACGCACCGTCCCCTCCCCCTGGGCGGCCGGCGACGGCCCAAGCCAGCCACTGGCGCTATCGGCCACATGCAGCTTGTGGGAACCATCCTCATGGCTGAACCAGTAGAACAGGCCGTCCTCTTCAAAGCGGCGCAAAAGATAGTCGAGGTCCGTCTCGTTAAACTGGACGCTGTAGTGCTGTGCGGGTGGCGGAGAAATGATGCCCGACGTATCGGGCGCGGGAATGCCGTGTTCGGAAAACAGCGTCTCGACGACCTCGACCGCCGTCCTGTCCATCCAGATACGGCAATCCGAGCGGCGCGACAGAAGCCACATTTGCGGGCGGAGGGTCATGGCGTAAGAGCGCAAACCGCGTGTGATCGGCGGGCCTTCATGCAGCTCCGTCACCAGGCCGTTGAACGGGCGGCGAACACCGCCGCCATCCCCCTCGCCCTGGCTGATCTCGACCGAGATATCGACCAGCCGACCGATCAGTTCCTCGGGCTTGACCGCTTCTTTCTTGGCTCGCACGGTCAGGCGGATGTCGAAGAGCTGCGACACGCCTTCCTCGACCGTCAGGCGCTCTGGCAGAAGCTGATCTTCGCCCAACGGAGACTTCACCCTGAGAACGCGGCTCGCCTGGACGAAATCGGAAAACGAAGGCTGGTCGGTCATGGGACACTCCTAATCAGGACCCGCGGCTGGACTGCAGGGGCCAGAACCAGATCGTTTCCGAATTGTAGTAGCAGGCAGATGCGCATTGGGTGGCTTCCGAGCCGCCCCGCACAAGATCGATATGACCGCCGCCGGTGTAGCCGGGGATATTGTTGAACGCCACGACGCCATTGCGCGCGCCGATGCCGTTACGCGCCGTCGCGGGCGTGAAAGGCTCGGGCTCGCCGAGATAGCTCGTCCGCTTCATCAGGTTGGCGAGGCGGCGCATGTTCACCTCTATGCCCTTTCCGGCATAGGGGCCTTTCTGGATGCGGTGCGAGGCAGGCACGATGTTGATGCCCGACTTCACGAAAGCGATGCTGACGCGAATGGCGCAGGTATTGTGATAGTTCGGATTGCCGATGAAATCATCCCAGCCGATTTCCGTGAACAGATCACGCTGGCTGATATAGTTCGGGTGCGACGGGTCGCTGCTCGGATAGTTCTTATAGAGAGTGTCAAAGTTAACACGCATGGTTCGTCCCACTAGTTACTTTTCTGCTCACAGGGAAAGGAGACCTTGAGCGCCTCCCGCACGAGAGTGGCTGCCTGTTCATCCAGTTTTTCCGCAGGAAGATCGCCGAGATAGGTGTAGATCCGGTCGGTGAGTTCATGGGGCGCCACGGCGCCCGCACCACACCAGTCCGATCCGCTTGTCAGATCGGCCACACCGGCGATATAGGCGCTCGATTTTGCAACGGAAACCAGCCGCCGCATTTCCGGATCAGACACCTCAGGGGCAAGTTTGCCCTCGATGGCCTGCTTGAGTTCGGTACCGGAGAATATCCATGTCCGTTCCTCGGCACCGGCCGGTGAAAGACCGGACAGAGCCAGAACAACCGGCACGGAAGCAAAAAACGCATATAGGGAGCGCATGATTAACCCGCCTCGTCCAACGTGGATGAGAAACATCACGACGTGAGCTGCAAAACTGCAATGAAAACGTTCCGGTGCCGGCCGAGGCCGGCACCGGGTCGCGTCGCTATCAAGCGGCCTTCGTCGTCGCCAGATCGTAAGAGGCGATCATCGGAGACTGCGGCGAGTTGTTGTCGTCGAACGGCGTGTACTTCACTTCCATCTTGGTGAAGTTGAGCTTGATGGTTTCCACCGGACGATCACCGCTGGAATCCACCGAGTAGCTGGCGATGAGTGTGTTCGTCAGCAGGTACTCGATATAGGTGTTGCCCGGATTGCCCGTGGTCACCAGATGGATGGTTGCGAGCTTGCCAGTGCGGCCGGCGCAGGCTTCCTGGAAAAGCTTGGTGGAAGAAGAATCGCTGACCTTGGTCAGAATGACTTCCGAAATAGTCGGTTCGGATGCTTCGCGGTTTGCAGCAGAACCAGCAGATGTGTTCATGTTGCGTGCCACGTTCCAGTGAATGGCTTCGATGTCCATCCACTTGCGGTGCTCCTCATGCGTGGCGTCGCCCTGGATACCGTCAATCTGCAGATAAATTGGCATGCTGTAAGCTCCTGTAGCTGAAATGACCTCTTGCTTCGAGGCCGCGTTACCCTTCGTTTAATGCCGCATGCGTCGGGTAGCCCCTTCCGACGCGGCAACTTTATCCACCCCACCCTCTTCGGTTGCGGCGAATTCATCTGGCTCCCCAGCCACTTCGGCACGAATACCGAACCGATTTTCATCAAAATCGACAACGATCTTGCCCACCCGTTCTCCCGCGATCACCTTCTCAAGGAAGAAGCTGGAAAGAGGCGGCAGGAGATCCTTGCCGATCATGATTTCGATGGCGCGTGCGCCAATTTCACTTGCACCGGCGCGCGCCACCAACGCGTCGCGCGCGGCATCGGACAGGGTCAGGTCGGCGCCATATGTTGCCAGAACACGCTCCCTGATCTTGCCGATCTGCATGTCCACGATCCTTGCAAGCTCTTCCGCACCGAGCGGCATGAACGGCAGGATGATCGTGCGCCCGAGGAAAGCGGGCTTGAACTGTTTGGTCAGCTCCGGCATCAGCAGCGCTTCCAGCGCCTCGCCTTCCGGCATCGTATCCGGATCGGCCGAAAGTGCGGTCAGCAGTTCCGATCCGGTATTGGCCGTCATGAAGATCGTGGTGTTCTTGAAATCGACATCGCGGCCTTCGCCATCGCGAAGCACACCCTTGTCGAACACCTGGTAGAAAATATCCTGAACGCCGGGATGGGCCTTGTCGATCTCGTCGAGCAGGAGAACGCCGAACGGCCGGCGGCGCACCGCTTCCGTCAACACCCCGCCTTCACCGAAACCGACATAGCCCGGCGGCGAGCCGAGAAGCAGCGAAACCTTGTGCTCCTCCTTGAACTCCGACATGTTGATCGTCGTCAGATGGCTGTTGCCGCCATAGAGCAGATCGGCCAGCGACAGCGCCGTCTCGGTCTTGCCCGTTCCCGACATGCCGACGAGAAAGAACACGGCCGGCGGGCGGCGAGGATCGGACAATCCGGCGCGCGCGGTTCGCATGGCATCGGCAATCCGGCCGATTGCGGCATCTTGCCCCACGACCCGCTGGCGCATGCGCGCATCCAGAGTGCGGGCGCTTTCGATCTGGTCGGCCAGAAGTTTACCGAGCGGAATTCCCGTCCACCGCGATACGACGGACGCAATCGCTTCACGATCAACCACCGTCGGCACAAGTCTTTCAGCATTTGCCGGCCTGGTCTCAGCCGCACGCCGCAGGGGCGACACATTCGATGCACCGGTTTCAACCGACTGTTCTTCGCTGAGTTCAGCCATTTCCGCATCGTAACGGCTGCGCAGATCGTCAATCCCTCTCTCGAGCTTTTCGACTTCGTCGCGTATCGATTGGATACGGCCCTCAATCTCTTCGTCCTGCGGTTCACGCAGAAGCCAGTTCAACTCATCGGACAGAAGACGCCGCTCACTTTCCATCGCGCGCAGCCGTTCCGGCAGGGTCTGCCGCGCCAGCGAAACGGCAGCCGCGGCCGTATCGAGAAGGCTGACGGCCTTGTCCGGCAATTGCCGCGCCGGCATGTAACGCGCGGATAATTGCACCGCCGCCACGATCGCCTCGTCACGAACGACAACGTTGTGATGGCTGACGAAGCTGTCGGCGACACCGCGCAACATGCGTATCGCGGTTGTCTCATCAGGCTCGCGCACATGCACGGGCTGGAAACGACGCGTCAGCGCCGCATCCTTTTCGAAATATTTCTTGTATTCGCTCCAGGTCGTCGCCGCGACGGTGCGCACTTCACCCCGCGCCAAAGCTGGCTTGAGAATATTGGCCGCATCGCCCTGGCCAGCCGCACCACCTGCGCCGACAAGGCCGTGCGCCTCGTCGATGAACAGGATAACCGGTTCGGCCGAGCGCTTTACGGCATCGATCACACCATGAAGACGGCGCTCGAACTCACCCTTCACACCGGCGCCGGCCTGCAGCAGCGAAATATCGAGGTTCAGCAGGCGGACGTTGCGCAATTTTTCCGGCACGTTCCCGGAAGCGATCTCCAGCGCCAGCGCTTCCGCAACCGCCGTTTTACCGACACCGGCCTCGCCCACGAGAATGGGATTGTTCTGACGACGACGTGTAAGAATATCAACGAGTTGGCGCAGTTCATCGTCGCGCCCAATCACCGGATCGACCTTACCGTTCCGGGCATCGGCGGTCATGTCCTGGGTGTAAAGGCGAAGAAAATCGTTCTGGCCGGCGGCTGGCGCTGTACCCGCCGTCGTGGAAGGAACGCCGTTCCCGGCGGTCTCTTCAACGTAACTGCGAAGGCGCTCGAGAGCCGCGCGATCCATCGTCTTCAGCGACGGAAAAGCGGAGCGGACGAAAGAGCGGAGCGAGGTTTCCTCGTCCATCGCCAGAAGCAGGTCGCAGAGCGTCACGCGGTCGCGTCCGGCCTCCAGCGAAGCAAGAACCCATGCCTCGCGGCCCGCCGTCAGAATGTTCTGGGAGAGCGACAAGGCCTCGCCGTCGCCAATCACGGCCTCTTCCAGGCTGCGGCCGATTTCTGCCCGCAACACCGGAAGTGGAATTTTTAATTCCTCGAATGTTTTCGCATAGATGCCGGCATCTACAACCGCCAGCAGCCAATGCGGGATATCCACGTACCTGTGCCCCATACGCACCGCGACAGAAGCCGCAGCTTCAAGGGTGACGCGCAGGTCAGGCTCAAGCGCTTCAACGAGGCGATTGAGATCGATATGCGACATGCAATGAGCCTCCTGCCCGGGTTCATTCCACAACGTGACGTGGAATAACTATGATGATGAAACCGGGTTGTCCACCCCGAAGTTTATTTTTTATCGGGTTAGATTAGACACTAGACGCCACAATTTAGACACATTTTGAATAAGTCTGTCTGATCAATAGCCTCACGTAAGGGAAGTAACTACAAAAAATCCATTACTATTTTCTGGGGATAGACTACCTTTGGATACGAAGCATGTTAAAACAGATGTAGAACTTTTAGGGAATTGCGGAGATAATATCCGCAATGATTCAAGAACGCGCGAACTATACTATAGAATTAAGGATGAAAGAAACCAGGCACGCACAGAAGAGCGCGCCACCTCCCCTCAGGATAACTTAAAGATCTCCAGTAGCTGGGACAGTGTCAGCAATCTTGGATTGCAGATTATATATTCCGAAAGCAAGGACATAGAAATATTGGCGTGGCTTTCCGAAGCAAGCCTGCGGTTGCGCGGCTTTCCTGGACTGCGCGAAATCTATGAGCTTTGTAATGATCTTTTTTACAACCACTGGGACTCATTGCGCTCGATCAGCGACGATAATGATGAGGAAAAATTTGCACCTTTTGCGGGATTGAACGGCATCGGCACTGAAGGAACACTTGTTCAGCCGCTCCGGCTTGCACCGCTGATCCCCGGAGGGAAATTTGGCGAGCACAGCCTCTGGGATTTCCAGCTGGCGCAGCGGCCAACCGAGAGCAAACGGCGCGAAGAACTGTATCGGCTGGCATCAGAAGCGGGCGTTGCCGCCATGTCTTCCCATCTGGCCGAGGTCAACGCCTGTCTCTCCAGCTTCGACGCCATCATGGCGGTTCTTTCCGAACGCTGCGGCCAGTTCGCGCCACCCAGTTCCAATATCCGTAACACGCTCATCGAAGCCGCCGCCGCCATCCGCACGCTGGGCGGGCGCGAAAAGGAGCCGGCCCCGGTTGAGCAGGCGGCGACCGCTGTTGCGGACACTGACGAGGGCGGGCAACCGGCGGTGCGGATATCCGCAGCCTCGCCGGAAGGCATATCTTCACGCGACGAGGCCTTTGAAACTCTTCTTTCGGTTGCGCGTTACTTTCGCCGGACCGAGCCGCACTCGCCGATCTCGCTCTCCATCGAAACGCTGGTTCGCAGGGGGCGCATGGATTTTTCGGAACTGCTGGCAGAGCTTCTGCCCGAAACGCAGGCCCGAAACGCAGTTCTGACGGCCGCCGGGATCAAGCCCGGCGGAGAAAACGGAAAATAACGGGCAAGGGACGGGAGACGCCGTCCCCTAACAGTCAGCCATGCCAAGGGGCATCAAGGAGGTTGAAATGGCAAGTGTACATGAAAAGCTGGAGCGGGTTCGCAAGCCCCGCGTTCACATCAAATACGAAGTCGAAACCGAAGGCGCGATGGTGGTCAAGGAACTGCCCTTCGTCGTCGGCGTGCTGGGTGATTTCTCCGGCAATCCCACCCAGCCGCTGAAGCCGTTCGGCGAGCGCAAGTTCGTTCAGATCGACCGCGACAATTTCGATGAGGTGATGCGCCGCATGACCCCCGGCCTCAACATTTCCGTTGCCAACACGCTGCAGAAAGACGGAACGGACATGCAGGTCAACCTGAAATTCGAAAGCATGGACGATTTCGAACCCGGTGCCGTCGTGCAGCAGGTTCCTGCCCTGAAGGCGCTTCTGGACGCCCGCAACGAGCTTCGCGACCTGCTTTCCAAGGCTGACCGTTCTGAAGATCTGGAACGCATGCTGGAAGATATTCTGCAGAACAAGACCGATCTCGCAACGCTGGTTTCCGAACTCAAGGAAAAGAACGGCGCGAGCAAATAATCGCCTGTGCGGAGGAAAACCTCCCCGAACGGCCCCCATTGCGGGGCTTCAACTGTTCAAGCGGCATTTTTCAAAGCCGCATGTGGAAGGACTGAAACATGAGCGCTGAAAGCCTGCTGAAAAATGAAGCACAGGCAACGACCGCCGAAGATCATGGACTGCTGTCCAAGGTGGTTGCCGCAACCCGCCAGACCGAACCGGACCGCGCGCAAAATCTTCTGCGCACGCTGACCGACCAGGCGCTGAAGGGAACGGTCAAATACGACCGCAACCTCACCGTCACCCTCAACCACGCCATTGCCGAATTGGACCGGACGATTTCCGAACAGCTTGCCGCCATCATGCAGGCGCCGGAATTCGCGAAGCTCGAAGGCACCTGGCGCGGGCTCAACTATCTCGTCAAGAATTCCGAGACGAGCGTCAACCTCAAGATCCGCGTCATGAATTCCGGCAAGCGGGAACTCGCGCGCGATCTGGAAAAGGCCGTGGAATTCGATCAGTCGCGCCTCTTCAAGGCGATCTACGAAGACGAATTCGGCACCCCCGGCGGCGAGCCGCTCGGCGCGATCATCGGCGACTATGAATTCGACAACTCCTTCGATGACGTGCAGCTGCTGCAGGGCGTCTCGTCGATTGCGGCGGCGGCTTTCGCACCGTTCATCTCGGCGGCAAGCCCGCATATGTTCGGCTTCGAGGATTACCGCGATCTCGCCCGTCCGCGCGATTTGGAGAAAATCTTCGATACGGTGGAATATGCCAAGTGGCGCAGCTTCCGCGAGAGCGACGATTCCCGTTTCGTGACACTCGCTTTGCCGCGTGTGCTGGCGCGCATGCCCTATGGCCCCAAAACCAACCCAATCGATGATTTCGCCTATGACGAAACCAAGGGTGCGGTGAATGGCGACCTGCAGCATGACGAATATTGCTGGATGAACGCCGCCTATGTCATGGGCACCAAGCTGACCGACGCTTTTGCGAAAAGCGGCTGGTGCACGGCGATCCGTGGCGCGGAAAATGGCGGCCGGGTGGAAAATCTGCCCATGCACGTCTTCTCCAGCGATGACGGCGATCTCGACCTCAAATGCCCGACGGAAGTGGGCATTACCGACCGCCGCGACGCCGAACTCGGCAAGCTCGGTTTCCTGCCGCTCTGCCACTACAAGAACACGGATTATGCGGTGTTCTTCGGTGCCCAGACCGCGCATAAGCCGAAGCTTTACGACAAGCCGGAAGCAACGGCCAACGCCGCCGTTTCGGCCCGCCTGCCCTACATCATGGCCACGTCGCGTTTTGCGCATTATCTCAAAGTGATGGGACGCGACAAGATCGGCTCTTTCATGGAAGCGTCGGATTGCGAAGTCTGGCTCAATCGCTGGATTGCCAACTACGTCAACGCCAATGACGAAGCGGGCGAGGAAAGCCGGGCGAAATATCCGCTGCGCGATGCCAAGGTGACCGTGCAGGAAGTGCCGGGCAAACCCGGCGCCTATAATGCGGTCGCATGGATGCGGCCCTGGTTGCAGATGGAAGAACTGACGACGTCGCTACGCATGGTTGCCCGTATTCCGTCCAAGAACTGAACCCGGACCGGGGTGGTCCGGCCACCCCGGCCCCGTTCTTCACCCGGAGCCCGCTCATGGCGCATCAGTCCTTTCCGGACGCCCGTATTTTTGCCGACCAGCTCATCGCCCTCATCGACGATGCGCTGACCGGCCAGGTGAACGCCATTCTCCATCACCCTGATTTTCAGGCGATGGAAGCGAGATGGCGTGGGCTTGCCATGGTCGTGCGCGAGGCTGGCCGCGGCACTGACGTCAAGGTGAAGCTGCTGAATGCCAGTTGGCGCGACCTTGCCCGCAACACGGAACGCGCCACCGATTTCGACCAGAGCCATCTTTTCGAAGTTGTCTATAACCGCGAATTCGGCATGCCGGGTGGCGAACCGGTCGGTCTTTTGATCGGCGACTACGAATTTTCCCCTGACGATCTCGAGGGTGCCGATTCCATCACGACGCTGTCGCAGATCGGCATGGTGGCTGCGGCCGCCTTCTGCCCCTTCGTGGCGGCGGCCTCGCCTTCGGCCGTCGGCCTGCAGGACTTCTCGGAGCTCAGCCGGGTCCACGATTTTTCCTGGCTGAAACAGGAGAAATCGAGACTGCGCTGGAACGCGCTTCGTGCACGTGACGATTCCCGCTTTGTCGGCCTTGTCGCGCCGCGGGTTTTGCTGCGCTCGCCCTACAGGCCCTATGCGCGCGGACGCGATGACGGATTTCCGTTTCGCGAGCATGTGGCGGAAAGCGGCGAGACCCTGCTTTGGGGCAACGCCGCCTTCGCTTTTGCCACGGTGGTGGTGCGCAATTTCGTCGATTCCGGCTGGTTTGCGGATTTGCGCGGTGTAACGCAGGACGCCGTGGATGGCGGCATGCTTTCTTCCCGGCAATTGCCGCCGCTCGATCTCGGCATCGAGAGCAACGGCCTTTCCGCGCAGCCGCCCGTCGAGGTGCAGCTGACGACCGGGCAGGAACAGCAATTTTCCGATCTCGGCATCGTGCCCGTCTCCACCACCTATCTCTCCGGCATGGCGATCTTCAACGCCAACCAGTCCCTGCATGCGCCCGGCCACTATTCCAGCGAAGCGGCAAGACAGAACGCCCGCCTCGCGGCCATGCTGCAATATGTGCTGTGCGCCTCCCGGTTCTCGCATTACCTCAAGGTCATCATGCGCGACGATATCGGCCAGCTGAGCGATGCCTCGACGATAGAACGCAAGCTGGAAGGCTGGCTTTCCTCCTACACGCTCGGCAATGACGATGCGGAAGCGACGCTGCGCACGCGCTACCCGCTGCGCTCTGCCGGGATCAACGTCTTCGAGGTTCCCGGCAAGCCCGGAACATTCTCCTGCACCGTGCGCCTTCAGCCGCATTTCCAGCTCGATGACGTCTCCACGAGCTTCCACCTCATTGCCGAAACCATGATGCCGCCGGCGGCCGCATCCCGATCTTCGGCCGAGCCGCAAAGGATATCCGCATGACGCTGCGCGACGACATTTCCCGCCTTCTCGATGATGACCGGCTGCAAGAGGCGATCGGGCTTGCGCGCGAACACGTCAAAACCAGGCCCACCGACAAGGATGGTCGCCATTTCTACATCGACCTGCTGGTCCTCGCCGGCGACTATGAGAAGGCCGATGCGCAATGCAATCTGGCCGCAACATTCTCGCCGCAGGAAAGCGTTGGTTTTTCCCTCTTCCGCCACCAGCTGCGCGCTATGGCCGCACGCAATGCATGGTTCGAAACCGGCGCGGTGCCGGATTTCCCCGGCGGTCCGTCAGAACTCGATCAGCTGGCCATCCGGGCGAATATCGCCGCACGCAGCGGTGACGCGGATGCTGCCGGAACCGCGCTGGCTGAACTCGACGAAAAACGTGGCAATGTGGCGATCGGCCATAATGACAAGAACGCCGGCGATATCCGCGATCTGGACGACCGGATTCCGCACGCGCTGGAAGTGCTGACCAATGGCGGCCGCTATCTGTGGATCGATTATGGCCGCATCGAAAGCCTCACCATCGACCCCATGAGCCGCCCGCGTGACCTCGCTTTCCGCGGGGCCGAACTGACGTTGCGCGACGGCGCGGTCGCATCCGTGCTGCTTCCGGCCATCTATCACGGCGCAAAGGACGATGTCGGCCTTCTCCTTGGCCGGGAAACGCGCTGGAGCGAAGAGGACCAGCCGCTGGCGACCGGGCAAGGCCAGCGCTGCCTGCTGATTGGCGACGATGTCGTGCCGTTCCACGAGATCGGTTCTCTTTCCGCCGCATCCGACGATGAAAGGCAGATCGCCCGTGGTTGATCCGCTCGAGCAATATCGCGCACGACAGA
Source organism: Agrobacterium sp. CCNWLW32 (assembly GCF_037083425.1). Classification (NCBI taxonomy): domain Bacteria; kingdom Pseudomonadati; phylum Pseudomonadota; class Alphaproteobacteria; order Hyphomicrobiales; family Rhizobiaceae; genus Agrobacterium; species Agrobacterium sp. CCNWLW32. Next base: position 102,232 of record NZ_JBAOJM010000008.1, on the reverse strand, counting down.
GAACGCTGTCACGCTCCGTTCTGGACCGGCTGCTCGATGACGCGCCGGATGCCGAAACGGACGCGCTCGTCAGCCTGAAGGATCAGGCGCGCGAAATGCGTGAGGTGATCCGCCGCGATCTCGAGGCATTGCTCAATACCCGCCGTAACCCCGCCGGCCCGCCGGCGGCGCTGAAGGAACTGTCCGATGCGCTGGTGAGCTACGGCGTGGACGGTATTCTCTCGGCCAATCTGGTGACGGATGCCTCCAAGGCGCGGCTCGCGCGCAGCATCGAACGGCGGATTTCCCTGTTCGAAACCCGCCTTGCCGACGTGCATGTGACAATCCTGAAAAACCGCACGGATGGCGACCGGGCGCTTCGCATGCGCATACAGGCAAGTTTCCGCCTTCAGGAAGGTATGCCGCCGATCAGCTTCGAATCCCGGATCGATCCGTCCACGCAGCGTTTCCTGGTGGAGGCGACGAATGGCTGACGGCTTTCTCGAAAAATACAATGACGAACTTTTTGCCCTGAGAAAACGCGCATCGCGTTTCGCGGCGGCGTTCCCGAAAATCGCCGGCAGGCTGCGCATGACGGGAGATGTCGCCGACGATCCGCATGTCGAGCGGCTGATCCAGAGCTTCGCCTACTCCGCCGCCCGTGTGCGCCAGAAACTGGACGACGAATTTCCCGAACTGTCGGACAGCCTGCTGGAAACGCTCTATCCGCACTATCTTGCGCCCATCCCGTCCATGAGCGTGGTGCAGTTCACCCCGAGCACGGCGCTCGCAACCGTGCAGACGCTCCCAAGGCACAGTGAAATCCTCGCCGAACCCGTCGGCGGTGAAAGCTGCCGTTTTCGCACCACGCAGGCGGTGGAGATCGCGCCGCTGCAAATCGCAGCCGCAACCTTGTCCGGCCAGCCGATCGACGCGCCGTTTTCGGCCTCCTTCGCCGGCGCCGCCAGCTGCCTGCGGCTTTCGCTGCGCAGCACGGCGCCGCGCGGCGGCACTTTCCCGGAAATGGGACTGACAAAGCTTCAGATTTTCCTGTCCGCCGCCTGGCAGCAGGCCACGGCGCTTTACGAGCTTTTGACCAATCATTGCGTGGGCATGGCGCTTGCCCGTCACGCCGAGGACAAGGAAGCCGTTTTCCTGCCCGCCGGCAATCTCAGGCCATCCGGCTATACGCGCGATCAGGCGATGTTGCCCTATCCCGCCAACAGTTTTGACGGCTACCGGCTTCTCACCGAATTCTTCGCGCTGCCGCAGAAGTTTCTCTTTCTCGATATCGACGGACTGCAGAAATGGAGCGGCGGCGATTGCGAGCTTTACATCTATCTGGATGCGGCGGACACGCAGCTTGAGCGCATGGTGTCGGTCCGGGATTTTGTGCTGAACGCCTCGCCGGTTATCAACCTGTTCAAACAAAGCTGCGAACCGCTCAGCCTCGATGGCACGCGCACGGAATACCGCCTGCTGCCGGATGCACGGCGGCAGCGGACCCGCGAAATCTACGCCGTCGAAAACGTCCAGCTGACCAGCCGCTCCGGGCAGACCGAAAAGACCTCCCCGTTCTTCGGCCGCACACAGCGCAATAACGGCGCCAACGTGTTCTGGCAGATACAGCGCCGGTTCGATGACGATGGTTCTTCCGATACGGACATCGCCTTCGTGGATCAGAAGCGCGGACCGCTGGGACCGCTCGACATGGTAGCGAGCATCGACACGCTGTGCATCAATCGCGAGCTGCCAAGCCAGCTCCCCTTTGGCGGGGGACACCCCTTCCTGCAGCTTTCGACCGGCAACGAGGCTGTAAAATCCATCCATGCGCTGATGCCGCCGACAGCGGCGATCCGTGTCAACGAGCGTTCGGCGCGTGAATGGCGGCTGATCTCGCATCTCCTCCTCAACCATCTGTCCCTCACCGACAGCGGCGGCGCACCGCTGAAGGACATTCTGTCGCTTTATTCCTTCAGGGACAGCCCGGAAACCCGGCAGCTCGTGGAGGCGATCAGCAATGTCGAGGCGCAGAATTCCCATGCCCGGATCGGCTCGGCCATGGTGCCGGGAACGGACATCACCGTGGAGTTCGACCCCGCGCTGATCGCGCGACCCGCCGCATTTGTTTTCGCCAATGTCCTCAACCATTTCTTCGGGCTCTACACCTCGATCAACAGTTTCACGCGGCTGACGGCGACGATGCGCGGCCACTCCAAACCGATTGCCCGCTGGCCTGCCCGTGCGGCCGACCGGCCGCTGCTCTAGGAGACCGGGATGGAACAGCAAACGCCAACCATGAAAGACCGGCAGGCGGCGCTTCTCAGCGACGATCCCGGCCGTTTTGAGCCCGCCACTGCGTTTCGCGTCGCCCAACTCGTTTCCGCGGATGACGGGATCGTCATCGGTGCCCATGGCGGAACACAACCGACCCCGCTGGCGATCAGCGGTTTCAACCACAAACGCGGCCAGGCCGAACTGAAATCCGCTTTCGCGCCCATCGTCGGGCCGCTCGGTTCGCTGCCGCCGGCCTATGGCGAATTGCTGCAGCGGGAGGAACGCAATCGCTCCGGCGCGCTGGCAAGCTTCTTCAATCTGTTCGCGGCAAGGTTCAGCGAATTATTCGTATCCGCGACGGAAAAATACCGCCTCGCAAGGGGCCTGCGCTGGTCGGTCGAGCAGCGGGAGAATGGTTTCCATAAAACCCTGCTCGCGCTCACCGGTTTTCGCACTGCAGGTCTGGTCGAGAAGGCAGGCGTGAGCGAAGATGCGCTCCTGCGTTTCAGCGGCCTTTTGGCCGGCCGCAATCGCAACGTTTCCGCCCTGACATCAATGCTTTGCGAATTCACGGGACTTCCGGTCAATGTCGAACAGTTTCGCCGGCGGTGGGTGGCTTTGCCGCTTCATGAACAAAGCCAGCTCGGGCAGGCATCCGGACTGAGGCTCGGACAGAACGCGACGGCGGGAAGCGCTGTCGAAGATATGAGCGGCGGTTTCCGGGTCGTGATCGGTCCTGTCGCCTATGCGGATTATCTGGCCCTGACGCCCGGATCGAAGCGGCTTGCGGAGATATTTTCGCTGACGCGCCTGTTCGTTGGAAGCGCATTGCATTTCGATGTGCAGGTGATCCTGAAAAAGGAGGACATTCCCTTTTGCCGCCTCGGCCAGTCCGATGCTCCCGCCCGTCTCGGCTGGAACAGCTGGGCTCGTGTGGCGCCCGCCCAAAAAGACAGCGCCGATGCTGTGGTGACCGAGCCGGAAGGCTCGGCGATTTCCGCGTGAGGGCATGGATATGAAGCTTGCACTCAGGGGCACACAAAATATCGGAGCCGCAAGAGCCAATCCATGGAGCTTTGAGCGCGGCCGCCGCGTCATCGGCCGATCTGGCGATTGCGACTGGCAGATCGACGACAATGAGCGGCGCGTTTCCAAGCAGCACTGCACGCTCAGCCGCGATGGTGAAGGTTTTACGATCCTTGACCAGAGCGCGAACGGCACGCTGGTCGATGGCCGCCTGCTGCTCGAAGGTGAAAGCGCGCGTCTCCGGGACGGTTCGCAAATCAATATTGGCGGGCAGATTTTTCAGGTTGCCATCAGCGGTGATGCCGAGCTGGATTTTTCCGATCCCGACGCATCCCTGCGTATGAGTGACGAGCCGCTGACCATTTCGGCGATCCTTGCCGACATCGCCCCGAACGGCCGTTCGGCCGGCGGTGTGATGGGCAACACCGCTTCGCCCGATGACTGGTCCGAAACATGGCGCGAGGGCGCGAACCGGAAGGCAAAATCCATTTCGCGAAATGTCGAGATAGGCTGGAGCGAGCCGCCCTCGGCGCGCGGAATCGGCACCGTTCTGCCTGACAACTGGGACGAGGAGCCGGTTGCGAGCAGCGAGCACGAACATACCGACGCACTGAACACGCCGGTCATGATCTCACGCCCGGTTTCGGCCGTAAGTAGCGAAGATTTTGACAGTGTTTTTCCGGAGGCAAGCGAAGAGCTGACCCTGGAGAAAGCATCAACTGCTGATGTTTCGACCGCCCAGGAGATCGGCGATCTTCTGACCGCGCTGGAGCGGGAAAGCGCCGATTGTCTGGCCATTCTCGACATTGAAAGCGAGCGCGCCGGCCACGGTTCGTCAGCCTCCCTGACCGAGCGGGTGGAAATGCTCATCCGCCAGCAGCGGCGTCTCGCCGCCTCTCTTGAAACCTTGATCCATAACTGCACGCAAAAGCTCGAGCCAAGGCTTTTCGAAACCTCCGTCGATGCCGGCAACGATCTCCGGGCGAAAATCGGCCGCAGGGACTGGCAGGGCCTGATCATGAAGACCGATTACTGGTCCACGTACAAAAAGCAATTTGAGGAAAACGGCCGTCCATTACCGATCAGACAGTTCCTGCAGCGGGCAGCGCGCGGTGAGACCGCGCCTACACCGGAACCTGACGCGATTGCGGCCGATGCAAAGGGGGTAAACAACCACAATGAGACATGAGAACCGTGTTGCCTGGAGCGAGGGCATGTTTCTTCGCGTCCAGCATTTTCAGCAATCCGACCGCTGGACCGAACGCCTTGTGCGCAACACCACGCGCAACCTCTCGCCTTACCCCTGGGGCATCGCCGAAATCGGCGTGGACCGCAGCGCATTGTCGATAGGGCAATTCGCCCTGTCGAACCTGCGTGGCGTCCTTCCCGATGGAACGCCCTTCGAAGCGCCTGAAGATTCCGACTTGCCGCCGCCACTCGATCTCGACGAAAGCGTGAAGAACGCCTTCATCTATCTCGCCCTGCCGGCCCGGCAGCCGGGCAAGGCGGACATGTCCGCCAGCGGCCGCAAAGATGCGAATAATGTGCGCTTCACCGCTTCCAGCTATGAGGTCTCCGACACCAATATCGAGACGGATTTCGTGGCCCCCATCGATGTCGGCCGTCTTAGCCTGAAATTCCTCAAGACCGGCGACGATCTTTCCGGTTATGATCTCATCGGGCTGGCACGGGTCATCGAGGTCCGCTCCGACCGCGCGGTCATTCTGGACCCGGATTTCATTCCTCCGAGCCTCAGCTGCGCGGCGGCACCCCGCCTCAACGAATTGCTGACGGAACTTCTCGGGATCGTGCGCCACCGTGCGCAGGCGATTGCCGAACGCATCGGCGACCCGACGATCCGGGGAACCGCGGAAGTGGGCGATTATTTCCTGCTGCAGATCCTCAACCGCGCCGATCCGCTGCTGGCGCACCGCTGCGCCAACGCCACGCGTTTTCACCCCATCCGCTTTTACGAAGACTGCATCCAGCTTGCCGGCGAACTCGCCACCTTCACCACGGACAAAAAACGGGCGACGGATTTCCCGCCCTATCGGCACGAAGATTTGAAGGCCACCTTCGGTGCGGTTTTTGATGATCTGCGCACATCGTTGTCAGCGGTTCTGGAACAGGCGGCTGTGGCAATCGAACTGGTGGAACGCCGCCACGGCGTCCGCGTCGGCACCATCCACGACCGCACGCTTCTGCGCGATGCCGGTTTCGTGCTTGCCGTGCGCGCGGACATAGCCGCCGAGGACATTCGCCGCCGTCTGCCGGCTCAGATCAAGGTTGGGCCGGTGGAGCGGATTTCCGAACTGGTCAACGTGGCGCTGCCGGGCATTCCCGTGCGCTCCCTGCCGGTTCTGCCGCGGCAATTGCCCTATCGATCCGGCACTGTCTATTTCGAGATCGACACGCAATCACCACTCTGGAAGCAGCTTGATACATCAGGCGCTATCGCCCTGCATCTGGCAGGCGAGTTTCCCGGGCTTGAGATGGAAATGTGGGCGTTACGCGAATGAGCAAGGAAAAGCCCTCCTCCTGGCAGGATTTGCCGACGGTGGTCGAAATCACCGAAGAAAGCCGCCGACGCAACCAGAACGCTCGCAACATGGCGGCGATCCTGGAAGACATTGTCGAGGCCGACGAGCCGGCCGGGCGACCCAAGGGAAGCGCTGCCGCCATGCCGGTCGATCAGCTGCTCTCCGGTTTTCATTTCGGCGGCGGCGATGTGCCGACGCTCGTGCAATCGGCCGCCCCCCTTCTCAACCTCGCGCATCTCCTGCGCTTCAGCGATGCCGAGCCGGATTCCGACCAGCTTCGCCGCGCCTGCGTTGAAGCGATCACCCGCTACGAGCGCGACCTCGCTTCCGCCCGCATCAGCCCCGAGCGGGCAAGGGCGGCGCATTATGTCGTCTGCGCCACGGTGGATGATGTCGTTCTGAGCAAGCCCTGGGGCGTGCGGGCAGGCTGGGCGCGCTCCGGCCTCGTCTCCACCTTCCACAATGATGTCACCGGCGGCGACCGGGTTTTCGACATTCTCGACCATTTCCACCAGTCGCCCGGCGCCAACAAGGATCTGCTGCTGCTGATCTATCTGTGCCTGTCGCTGGCTTTCGAAGGACGCACCCGCGTTTCGCCAAAGGGTACGCTGGAGCTCTCGCGCATCCGCGACAGCCTCTACAAGACGCTGATCGGCCAATACGGCACTTTCGAGCGGGAGCTTTCGCCACACTGGAAAGGCGTCGATGCACGGCATACGCCATTGCGCACGATGGCAGCGTTGTGGACCTTGCTGTCCCTGATGGCGCTTGCCTTTGCGCTTGGTTATCTCTTCTTCACGCTGTCGCTCAACAACGCCTCCGATGTCACCTTCGAGAGGCTCGCCCATCTGCCGCCGAACGAAACACCGAGCGTGCTGATCGCAAGCCCGCCGCCACAACCGCCGGCGCAGGTCGAAACGCCCAAGGTCGTGGAACCGCCGAAGACGGAGCCGCGGCAACCATCCCGGCTTGAAAAGCTGATGGCCTTCCTTCAGCCGGAAGTCGAAAAGAAGCTTGTCACGCTTGCGGATGTGAACGGTCGGCTGCGCGTCCGCATCAACAATTCGGGCCTGTTCTCCACCGGCAGCGCCGATGTCAGCCCGCAGTTCCGCGACCTCATCCAGCGCATCGGCGGCGCGCTTGCGGCTGAGAAATTCCGCGCCGTTGTCATCGGTTATACCGACACCGTGCCGATCAAGACGGTGGAGTTTCCATCGAACTGGCACCTTTCCGAAGCGCGCGCCAAGGCGGTCGGGGACATTCTTTCCCAATTCACCGGCCCGGAAGCGATCCTGACCGAAGGCCGGGCCGACAGCGACCCCATCGCCGACAACAAGACGGAGGAAGGCCGCCAGATAAACCGCAGAACGGAAATCATGGTCCTGACCAATCCCGATGAAAAACTGAGCGACGCCGGCATTCTCTCGCCGACCATCCAGAACAGTTCGGGACAGCAGCCGCAAGAGGCCCAGCCATGAATCCATTGAGCTATTTTTATACGATCCGATCCTATGTCGAGAGCTATGCGGCTCTCATCGGCCGCCGTTTCCTGTCGCTGTTATGGGCGGTCGCGCTCTGTATCGTCATCTGGTTTTACGGCTATCTGGTCGCGCTGGGCGATTTCAAGCCTTTGGGAACGACACAGGCCCGGCTCATCGCCATCGGCATCATTCTGGCGATATGGCTGGTCTATATCGTCGTCACCTTTTATCGCGGTCGCAAGCAGGACAAGGAACTTGTCGACAGTATCGAGCGCGAAGCCCTGGCCAACCGCCAGGCCGAAGTCGGCGAAATCCAGACGCGCCTCAAGGAAGCGCTGGCGCTGCTGCGGCGGGTCACGAAAAAGCGCTTCGGTTATATTTACGACCTGCCCTGGTACGTGATCTTCGGCGCACCGGGCTCCGGCAAGACGACAGCGCTCACCAATTCCGGCCTGCAATTTCCGCTTGGCGATGCGCTTGGCGAAAACGCGGTAAAGGGCATCGGCGGCACGCGTAACTGCAACTGGTGGTTCGCCGACGAGGCGATATTGATCGACACCGCCGGCCGTTACACCACGCAGGACGACCTTGATGGCTCATCGAAGGCTGGCTGGGAAGGATTCCTCGGCCTTCTGAGACGTTATCGCCGCTCGCAGCCGATCAATGGCGCGCTGGTGACATTGTCGATCCCCGATCTTCTGACCCGCGACCCCGAGGAGCAAAGGCAGGAACTGCGCTCCATTCGCCGGCGGCTTTCGGAACTGGATGAATATCTTCACGCCCGCGTTCCGGTCTACATCGTCCTTACCAAGGCCGATCTGCTGCATGGTTTCGTGGAATTCTTCGACGGTTTCAACAAGACCGATCGCCAGCAGGTATGGGGCACCACCTTCAAGCTGGATGAGAGCTACTCCGCCGAGAACCTGCCGCAACGCCTGACGGAAGAATTCGAACTGCTGCAACAGCGCGTCGATGCGATGCTGATCGAGCGCCTGCAGCAGGAGCAGAATGCCGAAACGCGCGGGCGCATCTTCCGCTTTCCCGCCGAACTCGCGCGGCTGAAAGACCGGCTCCATGAGGCGCTGAGCGAACTTTGCGCAAGTTCTCCCCTCATCGAAGCCCCACTTTTGCGTGGCGTTTATCTCGCTTCGGGAACGCAGCCGGAAACGGAAAGATCGCCCGCAGCGTCCAGAGCCCGCCGAAGCTATTTCCTGTCGCGGCTGTTCAAGGACGTCATCTTCCCAGAAGCCGCACTGGTGATGCGCGACAAGCGCCTTTCCGGACGGCAATTGCTGGTGCGGCGCATCGCCTATGGCGTATCCGCCATTGCAGTCGCCATTGTCTTCACCGGCTGGATTTTCACCTATTTCGCCAATACGCAGGCGCTGGCGGAAGCCGATCGCAAACTTGGCGCTTATGAACAGCTCGTTCAGGGCATTCCCGTGCGCGATGTTTCCGACGCCGATTTTCTCCGCATCCTTCCGGCGCTCGACAATCTGCGCGATGTCAATTCCGGCTTTGCCCGCGAGAGAGTGTGGAACGTCAGCTTCGGCCTCGATCAGGAAGACAAGATCGCCGGACGGCAGCGCGACGCCTATCAGCGCGCGCTCAACGCCCTGCTCCTGCCACGCATGATCGTGCAGCTGCAGAAGCAGCTGAAGGACGAAAAGGATGTCACGCGCACCTTCAATTCACTGAAGCTCTATGGAATGCTCGGCGGCATGGGTGCGCTGGACCCCGATTTCCTGACCGTGCAGACGCATCAGATGTTCGCATCCCTCTACCCCGGCGACGGACGAGCGGCGGCGAGAGAAGCGCTCGACCAGCACGCGAAAGCGCTGGCGAATGGCGTACTCGCCCCGATCGAGCTCGATGCGCGGCTCATCGCCACCGCCCGCGAAACCATCCGCGACCAGGCTGTCGGCACGCGTGCCTATGATATTCTCGCCGGTCTTCCGCAGGCGCGGGAACTGATGGAATGGACACCCGCCACGGCTTTCGGCCCGCTTGGCGAGCGTGCCTTCGAGCGCCGCAGCAAGGTGCCGATGGCGGAAGGCATCGAAGGTCTTTTCACGGCGGAAGGATATCGCAGCGTCGTCATTCCACAGGTGGCCCATGCGGCGCGCATCGCACTTTCCGAAGGGTGGGTGCGCGGTTCCGATGATGCACTCCGTGGCGCAACGGTCGAGCAGGTGGCGCAGGCTGCACTGCAAATCTATTTCGACCGTTTCGAGAAAAAATGGGCCGATACGCTGGCCGACCTTCGGGTCAAATCGTCCCAGACCCTTGGCGACGCGGTGGAAACGACCCGCGCACTTGCCAATGAGCGCAATATCGTGGTGGAAGCTGCCAGATCGATCGCGGATGCGACCGATCTACGTCCCGGAGCAAACCCGGCCACCCTCGCCTCCACCGCGGAAGGCGACGCAACCGCAGCCGTTCTGGCCGCCACGGTGAACGCGGCCGATCCCTATGCGAGACTGCGGGACATGCTGGCGGCGAAAGGCGCGGCCGCAGCAGGCGAGCAGGCCAATGGCGGCAAGGCCGGGGGTTCGCCATCGGAACAGTTGCTCGCGCATTTCAAGATGCTGAACGAGCAGCTTGCCCGCTCGGCAACCACCTCCGACGAAGTCGCCAAGGTGTTCGACGTGGATAGCCAGCTTACCAAAGCAAATCAGGATCTGTTGCAGCAGGCCCGCGATTTGCCGGCGCCGCTGGATGTGTGGGTGGCGGGCGTGGCGGCGGATGTCGGTTCGCTTGCGGTCAAATCCGCACGCAGCCGCATTGCCGAACTCTGGGCAGCCGATGCGGCATCCCTGTGCTCTTCCATCGTGACAGGCCGTTATCCTTTTGACAGGTCATCCTCCCGCGATGTCGCCATCGCGGATTTCACCCGTCTCTTCGGGCCAACGGGTGTTTTCCAGAGCTTCTTCAAACAGCGACTGGAGCCGTTTGTCGACAGGACAACCAACCCCTGGAGCTGGAAAGGCACCTTCGGCGCCGCAGGCATTCCCAGCAGCGCCATTGCCCAGTTCGAAAATGCCGACAAGATTTCGCGCGCCTTCTTCCCGAATGGCAGCGAGACGCCGGCGGTGTCGATCAATGTCAAACCCGTTTCGCTCACCAATGCCTCCAGTGCCGTCATGCTGGAAATCGAGGGTGAGCGGGTCGTTTATTATCACGGCCCCATTCAGGCGAAATCGATTACCTGGCCGTCGCGCGAAAACACGGCCAGCCTGTCGCGCATCGCTTTCCAGCCGGGCGGCTGGCAGCAGGCGAAGACCGAAAACGGCGACTGGTCGCCATTCCGGCTGTTTGACGGCGCCGACATCGAAAACCAGTCGGGTGATCTGCTGCGGGTGCGATTTGAGAATGGTGCTCAGGCTGCCGAATTCGATATTCAGTTCGGCTCGGTTCTCAACCCATTCAGGCTGGACGCCATCGCCGGCTTTGCCTGCCCCGCGCAGTTTTAGCGGCGGGGCGGCGCAGCGTTTTTTTTACCGGAGGGGATCTATGATGAAAGCAACGACGAAAAGCACCACGGTCAATAACAACTAATGGCCAATCAGGCATCGAGGCCCGCGGAAACCGCAGCGGAAAGCGACCGTATCGGTTTCTTCGGCAAGGTACCCAGCCATGGCGACTTCATCTCCGACGGGCTTGAACGAGAGTTGATCGGGACGTTTGATGACTGGATGAGATCCGGCCTGCACGCCTGCGCGGACACGTTCGCGGGCCGATGGTCCGAAATATTCGCGTCATCGCCTCCCATACGTTTCATCATCGAAAGCGGCATATGGGGAAACTCCGCCTATGCCGGCGTGCTGGTGCCCAGTGCAGACCGGGTGGGGCGAAAATATCCGCTTGCCATCGTTGCCCAGCTCAATAACTTCCGGAAACATCCAAGAACGCTCTATCTCGACGACACCTGGTTCATGGCCGCCGAGGCGCTGGCCGAAACATCCATGACGGGTGATTTCGACATGTCCCGGTTCAACGCCTCCGTCAAAAAACTGCGCCCGCCGAAGCCACGGGAAGAGGATGATGCACCGGACATGGTGCGTAACCGTGTACCGACGAGCCTCTGGTGGCGCATCGATCCCGTCAACCGCCGTGCACGCGGCCTCAAATTTGACGGCAAACCCAAAGCTTCCGATTTCCTGCGCCTCTTCAGCGACATGGCAGGCAAGGGCGATGAGGAAGGTTCAGCACCTGCGCAGGCGCCGGAGAGTGCGAGACAGAAAACCCCACCCACTATTTCGCCCGCGCCCTCAGCCGAACAGCCCACGCCGGTTATCTACAGCTATGCCACGCACCCGGGAACACGGCTCTCCCTGAATGCGGATTCGCTCTTCGTTTCCCAGACGCCTGCCCTCTTCGCCATAGCGGATGGACAGGGGGACACGCACAGCGCCGTGGAAGCGGCGCGTCTGGTCACGAATATTCTTGCCGAGACGCCGGACGCCGAAAATCCCGAGGTGATGGCGCAGCAGATCAGGGGGAAGCTCGGCACGGTCAACAGCCTGCTTCTGTCCCGACAGGCCATGGGCGCCGACGGCAGGCCGATGGCGAGCGTTATCATAGCCTCCATTTTCGGCCGCAGGCTGAGCGTGTTGTGGTCTGGCGACGCGCGTGCCTATCTCCTGAAAAACGGAACCATGCACCAGCTTTCGCGCGATCACGTCGTTGTCGGCATGAAAAAGCAGCTCGCGCAATGTGTCGGCCTTTCCCAGCAATTCCGGCCGGATATCGTCGGGGAAGAGTGGAGTTCGCAGGACAGGCTGCTCCTGTGCAGCTATCCGCTGGTGCAAATCCTGAAGGAGCGCGCCATTGCCGAGATTGTCGGCAACACCCCGATCAAGGACTGCGCCAGCGCCCTGATCCAGGAAGCGCTGATCGAAGACGCACGCGAGAATGTCAGCGCCATCGTGATTGGAAACCGGCTTGAGCAAGGGTAAACAACCGGGCGATGGGCCTGCCTATCCGCAGGTCGCCGAGCGCTTTTCCGATCTGTGGGAAAGCATCCGCCACGATGGCACTGAGGAGAGGTCGGCCGAAGACCGGAAGGATCTGATCGACCAGATCAGGAACGCGCTGGATCGGAAAGTCTCGCATTTTTCCGAGGCAAAACCCGACTGGATTGCCGACAGTTTTTCCCTTGAACGGATTGCCTACGAAAGCGAAAACACGCTGCTGCTGCAAGTGCGGCACCGCGATCTCGGCACCCTTCATGCGCTGAAGACCGTGCCACCAGCGTTGAGAAACGACGCGGCGCTACTGCAAAGATTGCGGGAGGAGGCACAGGTCGGACTGACACTGCGCCATCCGTGCCTGGTGGAAACATCGGCGCTGCTGAGACTGCCCGATGGCCGGCCGGGTCTGTTGCAACCATGGCTGCCGCGGTCATTGGCATCGCTGCGGCCGGTTACCGCATCGCATACGGTCACAATCCTTCGCCGCCTGCTGGAAGGGCTAAGCGCCATGCATGCACGGGGTTATATCCACTGCGATGTCACGCCAGCCAATATTTTTCTGGAGGACGGCGATTTCGAAACAGGTAGGCTTGGCGATTTCGGTATTACGCTGGAGATCGGCCAAAGACATGCGGAACGAGGCATGAGCTTCGCCGCCTCGCGCGAATTTGCGGCGCCGGAACGGATGCGGGACGCAGCGGCAAAGCCGGATCAGGATATATTTTCAGTGGGACGGCTTGCCCGGCGGCTCGCCGGGGCAGACGGGAAGCAGGTCACGCAAAGCTTGGCGGATTTTGCGGACGCCTGTTGCCATGACAATCCCGCTTTGCGTCCGCAATCCGCGATGGAAGCGCTGCAGCTTCTGTAGCGCCCAATCGTCAGTTGCCGCTGCCGGGAAGCGGTGCTGCCGCCGTCGGCACGCTCTTCTGGAACACGGTCAGGAGCTTGGCCGAATCCACCAGCGGCGCGTTGCTGGCATAAAGCACATCACCCTTCTGCATCTGGAAAAGCTGCATGAGGGCAATGCTGGAAGCGTCGCGCATATTGACGTGATAGATTACCGGCCGCATGGTCGTGGCTGTCGCGACCGGGCCTTTCGCGCCCGGTGCCGTTGCAGACGGCACCTGAATAATCTCGTTGCGGAAGACATAGACATTGCGCGCGTCCGCACGGTCATCCAGCAACCCGCCGGCGCGGCCGACAGCCTGCGCCAGGGTGAGTTTTCCGGCTTCGAACTGGAATTCGCCGGCGCTCTTGAAGGCGCCGAGCGCCGTGTAACTCGCCGCATCGCCATCGATCATGATCTGGTCATCCGGCGAAAGTCGGATATTCTGGCGGTCTTCCCGCATGACGCGATCAAGCGGCGCGCTGGCCCTGTGCGAGCCGCGAACAACGGTGACCGTCGCAGCGCCCGGCGCGACAGTCGGGCCGCCGGCCTGATTGAGGGCATCGAGCACCCGCTCCTGCCGGGCGGTGAGCGTTATTTTGCCGGGGTTCTTCACCGCACCGCTGAGCATGACGGCGCTCGTCGGCTTGTCAACGACGGTGACGACGGCCTGCGGGTTCACGGCCGATCCCTTGAGCCCGGCGACGACCTGCGATTGCAGCCCCTCAGGCGTCGAATCCACCACCCGCTGTTTGCCGACGAAGGGAATATTCACCGATCCGCTCTGGTCCACTGTAAAGCGGCCAAGATTGAGCGTCTTGCTTTGCGTCGGGGAGAAAAGTCCGTCTTCTCCCGTATCCAGCACGGTGATGTCGATCACGTCGCCGCGCCGCAATCTCTGGGCGTTGTAACCGGTGTTGCGAAGCGCGGTAAGGCCAGGCCCGGAGGCGCCCTGCAGGCTTCCGGCGGAAACCGTGGCCGCCGGTGCATTCGCCAGTTCGATGACGGGGATTTTTTCGTTGGTTCGTGGGAAAGTCGCAGATCGGATATTGCCTGCGGTCGGTCCGTCAGATGGCTTTGCACATGCGCTCAAAAGCGCCACCAGCAAAACCGCACCCAACTTTTTCATCCCTCATCCCCTCGATGATTCAACCTGACGCAGAGATAACATCCCGACACATCATCGCAACAACTTTAGCGGTTGCAATTTAGCGAAAACTTGTCTTCCAAAGAAAAGGTGTGACCATTCCGCAACCTTTTCGGAAGCGCCCAAAAGCAAACCCCAACAATGTACCGATGAGAAATAGGCAGCGGTCCCGCGCTCGCCAGCATGGGGGATTTTGGATGGAACGGTTTTGCGGTGCGGGAGTTTGTTTTGTGCAAACCCAAGACAGGAGGAAGAACAATGGACCACAGCAATCACGTCCGTCTGGCTGAAACCGAACTCACGCCATCCGTTCTGGAAGGCGCCACCGTTTATGGCGCGGATGATCACAAGGTCGGTAAAGTTGACCATGTGCACGGTGTCGGCGCCAACACGACAGCCATCATCGATGTCGGCGGTTTTCTCGGCATTGGCGCAAAGCCCGTTGCAGTGCCTATCAGCGACCTTGATTTCATGCGCGACGAGGATGGCGACGTCCATGCCGTTACCTCGTGGACCAAGGACCAGCTGAAGGACATGCCCGAACATCGTCACTAAGCCTGTCCCAGCAGACTTCAGAAGCGCCCGGCCATGTGCCGGGCGTTCGTTTATATGGGCCGCTCCCCGCAACACTCCCCTTCGGTCGGCAAATGGAACGCTTGCGCATGTCAGGCATTTTCATGGCGCGCGATAATTGATCGCAAGGCATTCAAGGGGATAACAATTGCACAATCAGGTTCAGGCCAGCCCGCTGAGCATTGACGACGTGACCGTCATCAATGACGAAAAGGTCAAAAAGGCCGTAACGGCCGCAGCCCTTGGCAACGCCATGGAGTGGTTTGATTTCGGCGTTTACGGTTTTGTCGCTTACGCCGTCGGCAAGGTCTTCTTTCCCGAGGCGGCTCCCGCCGTTCAGACCGTGGCGGCACTGGCGACATTTTCGGTGCCGTTTCTCATTCGTCCTCTCGGTGGCATTTTTTTCGGCGCGATGGGTGACAAGTTCGGACGCCAGAAAGTCCTTTCGCTCACCATCATCATTATGGCGGCCAGCACCTTCTGCATCGGCCTCATTCCGGGATATGCGACGATAGGCATCTGGGCGCCCGTCCTCCTGCTGCTCTGCAAGCTCGCACAGGGCTTTTCCGTAGGCGGCGAATATACCGGCGCGGCGATCTTCGTGGCGGAATATGCGCCGGACCGCAAACGCGGCTTCCTCGGCAGCTGGCTCGATTTCGGCTCAATTGCCGGCTTCGTGCTTGGCGCGGGCTTCGTCGTGCTGCTCAGTAGCGCCATGGGGGAAGCAAAGTTCCTAGATTGGGGCTGGCGCATACCCTTCTTCCTTGCCGCACCGCTCGGGCTCATCGGCCTTTATCTCCGCCACGCCGCGGAAGAGACCCCGGCTTTCACCGAACGGCTGCAGCGCGCTGAAGAAGAGGACCGCCAGTCGCTCAAGGAGCGGCCGATGGTGCCGATCGCGGAAATCGCCAGAGAGCATACCCGATCCCTGGCAATCTGCATCGGCATGGTTCTCGTCACCAACGTGACCTATTACATGCTGCTGACCTACATGCCGACCTATCTGTCGAAAACGCTGAATTACAGTGAGGATCACGGCGTTCTCATCATCATCGCTGTCATGGTCGGCATGCTGTTCGTCCAGCCGGCGATCGGCTTGCTGAGCGACCGGATCGGCCGCAGGCCGTTTCTCGCCGTCGGCAGCACGGCGATCCTTTTTTTCTCGCTGCCGGCCTTTCATTTCATTGCCAGCGGTCAGGTGGTGCAGATCTTCTTCGGGCTGCTCATTCTCGCAGTCGCACTCAATTGCCTGATCGGCATCATGGCCTCCACCTTACCCGCCCTCTTCCCGGCCCGCATCCGCTACAGCGCTTTGGCAATCGCCTTTAATATCTCGATCATCGTCGCGGGGCTGACACCAACGGTAACCGCCTGGCTGGTGGAGGTGACCGAAAACATCTACATGCCCGCCTATTACCTCATGGTCGCAGCCGTCTTCGGCATCGTCACGACCTTCTTCCTGAAGGAAACGGCCAACCGGCCGCTCTATGGCGATACGCCGAATGCCTCCAGCCGGAAGGAAGCAAAATCGCTTCTTGCCGAGCAATATCTCCACATCGAAAAAAGTGTCGAGGAGATCGACGAGGAACTCGTCAAGCTGGAGGAGCAGAAGAAAACCCTGCAGGCGAAACGCGAGGAACTCGTTGGCCGCCATCCGGACCTGAACTGACAACTGCGCGTCAAAAAATAAAATGCGCGGCGGTGCATCTTGCACCCCGCGCATCAGGTTTGATGGTTTTCAGCAATGCGCCTTGATATCCGCCGTTGCCTGTCTCAAACGGCGAGGAAACCGCCATCGACGGGCAAGACGGCGCCGGAAATCATCTTGCTGTCGTCCGAGAGCAGCAGCGCGATGCTCTGCGCCACCTCTTCCGCTTCGGCAAAACGGTTAAGCGGATGACGAACCATCATCGGCTGGCTCTTTGCGGGGTCGTTCCAGGCTTCGGCAGCGAGTTCGGTCAACGTGATGGTCGGCGCAACCGCGTTGACGCGGATACCGTGGGGGCCGAGTTCCTTGGCGAGAACGCGTGTTGCGCCTTCAAGCCCTGCCTTGGACGCTGCATAACACAGGTGATCCTGAAAACCGCGATGGCCGGCGATAGACGTGATGTTGACGATGGCGCCACCGCCGCCATTTGCGATGCGGGCGCGGGCAAATTCCTGGCAGGTGACGAGGGCCGCGCGCAGGTTGATGCCCAGCACGGCCTCATAACCCGCATCGCTCATGTCGAGCACGCTTTCCAGCACGTTGATGCCGGCGCTGTTGATCAGGAAATCGCAGGGGCCAGCTTCCGCCATGGCGGCGCGGGTGGCGGCGACATCGGCAAGATCGACACGGATCGAACGTCCGCCGATTTCGCTTTTCAGGCTGTCGAGATCCGATTGCGTGCGGCTGATCGCCACCACTTCCGCACCGCGCGCGGCCATCAGCTGCGCACAGGCGCGGCCGATACCTTTTCCTGCGCCGGTGATGATGACGGATTTTCCGGAAAACTGCATGGAATCCTCGTTATTTTGCGACCGATACGGCCGGATGATCTAAGCTTGTGACGCGTTTCAGGAATGGCTGGCGGAACGAATGGCGCGCGCCGCATTCTGTAGCGCCAGAAACGCATCGTAACGCGCCTGATGAACATTCTGAAAATCAGGATCGGGTGTCGCGCAGCTGGCGATACGCGACATCGCTGGCATGGCGGCGATGAGGTCGGGATAGGTTCCCGCAGCAACGGCACCCAGCATAGCCGAACCGAGCAGCACCGGCTCCTCGCATTCGGTCAGTTCAACCGGAAGGCCGGTCGCATCCGCCAGCAATTGCCGGGCAAGCGGATGAGCACCCGCCCCACCGCTGACGCTGATCGTTTCCACAGGCGCGCCGTTGCGGGCCTGCGTCTCGATAATCTGGCGAAGCCCATAACCGAGGCCGAGAAGCCCCGCCACATAAAGCGCGACGAGAGAATCCACGCCCGTCTCCATGCCGTAACCGGCAATGACCGCGCGGGCATGCGGATCGGCGAAGGGCGCGCGGTTACCGAGAAATTCCGGCACCACATGAAAATCCTCGGCGATCTCAGCTGCGGCGGAAACGGAAGCGGCAAGGCCGAGGGCGCGGTCGGCAAGCCAGACCGGCAAGGCTTTGCCATCCTTCTCGGCAAGCGCCTTCGCCTCGGCAGAGGCCGGGTGCAATTGCACCAGGTAATCGATGGCCGCGCCGGCGGCGGACTGACCGCCTTCATTGAGCCATGCGCCGGGAACCATGGCGGAATAATAGGGACCCCAGACGCCAGGCACAAAGGCGGGCTCGGCTGTGGTGGTCATGGTGCAGGAGGAAGTGCCGAAGACATAACCGAGGCATCGCGAGGCGTCGCCACCCGCTGCCACCGTGCCAACGCCGCCGGCATGGGCGTCAATCAGGCCTGCGGCAACGGCGGTGCCTGCAACCAGCCCCATGGCTTTTGCAGCGTCTTCGGTGAGACCCTTGCCCAGCGCCGTGCCGGGGTGAACGACGCTTTCACCGATGCGGCGGAAGCCCTGCTCCGCGAGATCACCAAGCCCGATGCGGGTGAAATAGTCCGCATCCCAACGGTTCTCATGGGCGAGATAGGTCCATTTGCAGGTGACCGTGCAGGCGGAGCGATCAAGCGCGCCGGAAGCCTTCCATGTCAGAAAATCCGTCAGGTCGAAGAAGTGCTCGGCCCGGGCGTAGATTTCCGGCCTGTTTTCGCTGAGCCACAGCAGCTTCGGCGTCTGCATTTCCGGGGAAATACGCCCGCCGACATATTTCAGGACGGCATGCTCGCCCGCATTGATGCGCTCCGCCTGTTCGACCGCGCGGTGATCCATCCAGACGATGATATCACGTTCGGGATGATCGGTAGCGCCGACCGGCAAAGTCTCGTCATCAGCACCACGCACGACAAGCGAACAGGTCGCGTCGAAACCGATGCCGGCAACCTCAGCCGGATTGATACCGGCGCGTGACACGCTTTCCCGCACACTTTCGCAAACGGCCTGCCACACCTCACCACTCGATTGTTCGGCAATGCCCCCATCTTCGCGGTGCATGGTGATCGGGCGCTTGGCGGTGGCGAGAAGCTTGCCCGCGACATCAAAGACACCGGCCCGCGCCGAGCCGGTCCCGACATCGACGCCAACAAGATAGGAAGCCATTTACGATACTCCTCGGAGCGGATCATCCGGTACTTGAACAGATTTTAAGCGGCGGGGGCCGTTTCCGGTTTTCCCGCCGCTCCAGAAGTTTTTAAACGCGGTCGAAGTTGGTCGGCAAGACCAGCATGTCGCGGATGGTGACGGTGCGCTTGCGCGTCAGCATGTAGATGACGGCATCGGCCACTTCGCTCGCATCGATCAGGCTGCCCGATTCCTTGGCCTTGCGGAGGTTTTCCTCCGGCCAATCGGCCAGAAGTGCGGAAACGACCGGGCCGGGAGAAACCTGCGCGACTCGCACGCCGTGCGGGATCATCTGGCGGCGCATGCCCTGCACGAAGCTGGTGATCGCCCATTTCGAGCCCGAATAGACCGGCTCCCAATAGGTCGGGAAATGGCCGGCGATGGAGCAGGTGACAATGATATCGCCGGTCTTGCGCTCGGACATATGCGGCACGACGGCATGAACGTTCTTCATGACGGCGTTGACGTTGAGGTTCAGCATCTTGTCGATGGCTTCGGGCGTCGTCTCCGTGAGATCGCCGCCGATATAGGTGCCTGCGTTGCAATAGAGAATGTCGATATGATCGACCTTCGCAAGTATTTCCGGGATCATGGCGTTGCAGCTGTCGGCATCGAGCAGGTTCGTGACCTGCGGGATGGCGCGGTCGCCAAGCTTGGCCACCAGATCATTCAAGGCTTTCTCGTTCCAGTCGACCATGACCACGGTCGCGCCCTGTTCCAAGAGGGCTTCCGTGGTGGCAAGCCCGATGCCGGATGCGGCGCCGGTGATGACCGCGATCTTGCCTTGCAGCGATTCAGACATTTAGTTCTCCTGCGTTTATGAAGATGTTTCCGGGCCGGCTCAGCGCCACTCGCGCCCGATATAGATGGCCAGTAGGATGATGCCGCCCTTGATGACATCCTGCAGATAGGGGTTGATGCCCATCAGATTGAGGCCGTTATTAAGGATACCGAGCAGCACCGCGCCGATGAGCGTGCCGAGAATGAGACCCCTGCCGCCTGCAATCGCCGTGCCGCCGAGAACGACCGCCGCAATGGCGTCCAGTTCGAAGCCGACACCGGCATTGGGCTGACCGCTCATCAAGCGGCCGGTGAGGATGAGCGCGGCAAAAGCTGCCGTGACGCCCGAGATGCCATAGACCGCAAGCTTGACGCGCTGGGTCTTCACGCCCGAAAGACGGGCCGCCAGCTCGTTTCCGCCAAGTGCATAGACATGACGGCCGAAAGCCGTGCGCTGCAACAGCACCCAGGCGATGGCATAAATAACCACCATGATCACGACAGGCACCGGAACGACGCCGATACGGCCGACGCCGAACCAGGAAATCCAGCTCGGAATACCGCTGACCGGGTAACCGCCGGAATAGATGAGGCCGAGACCGCGCGCCATGCCCATGGTGGCAAGCGTCACGATAATGGCGGGCATCTTGCCCCAGGCGACAAGCGCCCCGTTGAAGATGCCGATGCCGAGACCGATGAACAGGCCAGCTGGCAAAGCAACCGCGGGCGACAGGCCGGTATTCACCATCAGGCCGGCCGACAGCGTGCCGACAAGCGCCATGACCGCACCGACCGATAGGTCGATGCCGCCGGTGAGGATGACGAAGGTCATGCCCACGGCGAGAATGCCGACGACGGAAACCTGCCGCAGCACGTTCATGATGTTGTTGACGCTGAAGAAATTGTCGCTCGCAAGCCCCATCAGGATCGATACGACGATGAGACCTGCCAGAGGCAGAGCAAGTGGCGAACGCAACATGGCGCCGAGACTGAAACCGCCCGTTTTCGCGGCTGTGCCGGTGTTTGCATCAAGCGACATGTTCAACTCTCCCGGTGGTGGCGTTTGTCATTATTGTTTCTGAATTGATGTCTTCGCCCTCGACCGTGGCGACGATGCCGCCGGAACGGAAGACGCAGACCCTGTCGGACATGCCGATCACTTCCGGCAGCTCCGAGGAGATCATGATGATCGAATGGCCCTTGGCGGCGAATTCACGCATGAGCGAATAGATTTCCGCCTTCGCGCCGACATCGATGCCGCGTGTCGGCTCGTCGAAGATCAACACGCGCATGTCATGGTTCAGCCAGCGCGCGATGACGATCTTCTGCTGGTTGCCGCCGGACAGCGTGTCGACGCGGGCAAAAGGCCCCTGCGCCTTCACCTGCACCTGCGCCATGGCCTTCGTCGTGTGCTCCAGTTCCTTTTTGAGATCGAGGAACCAGTGCGCCTTGCGGTATTTGTGGTAATTGTTCAGCGAAATATTCTGCAGGATGGAGAAGCTGGTGATCAGCCCCTCTTCCTTGCGGCTTTCCGGCAAGAGGCCGATGCCGCGCATCAACGCTTCGTCGGGGCCGGAAAAACGCGTGTCCACGCCATCGACCTTGATCTTGCGGCGCGATGCGGAATGCGCGCCGAGCATGGCCAGCACCGTTTCGGTGCGGCCTGAACCGACAAGCCCGGCAAAGCCGAGGATTTCACCCTTGCGCAGCGCAAAGCGCGAGACGGGGCCGCCCTTCTTCAATTGCAGCTCTTCCACTTCAATCACGCTTTCGGCGGAAGGATCGAGCTGCGGCTTCGGCGGGAAATTGGCTTCGATGCGTCGGCCGACCATCATCTCGACGAGACGGTCATTATCGACCTCCGACGTCAGGCAGGAGCCGATCAGTTCGCCATCGCGCAGAACGGTGATGCGGTCGCAGATCTCGAATATTTCCTCAAGGTGGTGCGAAATGAAGATGATCGCCACACCCTGACGACGCAACTCGCGCATGACCTTGAACAGGTGCTCGGTCTCAGACGGGGTGAGCGTCGCGGTCGGCTCGTCAAGAACAAGGATGCGGGCATCCAGCGACAGCGCCTTGGCGATTTCGACAAATTGCTGCTGGGCAACGGAAAGACGATGCACCGGCACGTCGAGCGGCACATCCACGGCCAGCCGGCTCATGATCTCGGCCGCGCGCTTGCGCATCGCGCCCTTGTTGAGAAGGCGCAGCGGCCCGCGGATTTCGCGGGCGAGGAACATGTTTTCCACGGCATTGAGATAGGGGATCAGGCTGAATTCCTGAAACACGATGCCGACGCCGGCGGCAATCGCCTCATCATAATTGGCGAAGCGGCGATCCTTGCCGTCGATGCGGATCGTCCCCTCCGAGGGCTGCAGAATGCCGCACAGGATCTTCATCAAAGTCGACTTGCCGGCGCCGTTTTCGCCTAGAAGCGCATGCACCTCACCGGCGCGCGCCTGAAGGTCGACGCCACGCAGGACTTCGATCTTGCCAAAGCTTTTTCTTATTCCATTCAGTTCCAGCATTTCACCCTCCTCGATGGTCGGGACTGCCCCGCCCCCGCACGAAGCGGGGACGGGACCTGGGAGGAGTTCTTACCAGCTGAACTCGCCGGCGTTTTTGCTGTCAACAACCATGACGTCGATCGGCACTTCTTTCGGCACGACGCGTGCGCCCCACTTCTGGGCGAGCGCCATGGCAAGACCGACACGAACCTGGTCACGCGGGAACTGCGCGGTGGTTTCGATGAAAGGGCCACCGTCGGCAATTGCCTTCACCGCTTCCGGCGCACCGTCTACCGAGGTCAGCTTGATGTCCTTGCCGGAACCCTGGATCGCAGCGAGTGCACCCATCGCACCGCCATCGTTGACCGAGAAGATACCGGCGAGGTTCGGACGCGACTGAATCATGTTTTCGACGACGCCGAGAGCAACGGAGCGGTCCTGACGGCCGTTCTGCGTGTCGACCAGCTTGATGTCTGCGAATTCTGCAAGAGCCGCCTTGCAACCTTCGACGCGCTGCAGGATCGGCACGACCGGAATGCCGTCGAGGATAGCAACCTCACCCTTACCACCGAGGGCTTCACCGAGATATTTGCACGACTGGTAACCCGCGTCGCGGTTCTTCGAGCCGACGAAGGTGTCGACCGGGCCATTGGCGTTGGCGTCGACGGCGACGACAGTCACGCCGGCAGCCTTGGCAGCGTGAACGGCGGCTTCGATGCCGGCGCTATCGGTCGGGTTCAGGAGCAGGATGTCGATCTTCTGCTGAAGCATGTCTTCAACATCGGAAATCTGCTTTGCCACATCGTGGCCGGCATCGGTGACGACGACATCTGCGCCAATGCTTGCGGCGGCTTCCTTCAGGGCTTCCTGCATCGATACGAAATAGGGGTTGTTCAGTTCCTGGAAGGTCATGCCGATCTTCAGCTTTTCCTGCGCCAGCGCCGGAGCGGCCATCATTGCAATTGCGGCTGTCGCCATCAGAAACTTGGATTTCATTTTCATCTCACTTTTCCTCCCGTTTGGAAAGTTGGGGCAACAGGTGCCCGGTTCCGGACAGCCCTCTGCCCGAATTGGTAAAAATCGGCGATGTGTCGCTGGTTTACTCCGCCATGACCGCTGCCTTCTGGGCTGCGAATATGGTTCGGAACCTCGACGGCGACATTCCCTTCAGTTTCAGGAAATGCCGGTTGAAATTCGAAAGGTTGGAAAAGCCCACATCGTAGCAGACCTCCGCCACCTTCACATCCTGATCCGCCAGGAGCATCTGGCAGGCAAGATCGATGCGTAACTGATTGCGATACCGCACCAGCGTCGTTCCCGTGTGGCGCTTGAAGGCGCGGGAAAAGGCGCTCGGGCTCTGACCCACCATGTCGGCGAGATCGATTTCCTCAACCTGCTCGGTCAGATGCTGGCGCAGATGCGACAGAGCACGGTTGATGCCGCTGTCGCCGATGCCGGTCAGATCCAACTCGTAGCTAAGGCTCGCCAGCACCTCCGATGTCGGGGCATTGACCAGGAGATCGAGAATTTCCCAGAAAAGCGCCAGACGCGTCAGTCCCTGCGCTTCGATCAACCGGAGGATCAGCGGGCGGACGCGGTCGCTCGTCTCATCATCGAAAAGAATGCCGCGGCGGCTGCGATCCAGGAGGCCGCGCACCACGTCCATTTCCGACATGGAAGTGCAGGCATCCTCGATAAAGCTCTCCGGAAACTGGATCACGAGGGAACGTGTCGGCACGATTTCGTCCGGCTCGATCTCGCTGATCCAGTTCTGGGGGAGATTGGGACCGGTCATGATGAGCTGACCGGGGCCGAAGCGGCCGACGAAATCACCGATATAAAACGTGCCCGATGTGGCGACGACGAGGTGGATTTCGTATTCGGGATGATAATGCCAGCGCACGGTGCGGAACGGATAGCCATGCCGCCAGGCGGCGAAGGATTCGCCCTTGCGGATGTGCACCAGTTCCAGATCGGGCTGCATCATGGTTCCTCCCATCAGTCGCGTCCGCCGTATTTGCGGACAGGAGCCATTTCCTCTTTATGGCTCGTCCCAGGCGTTGATGAGGAGCATATGGCGGGCGGCTGCGGTACATCCACATCACGCCGAAGAAATTACCGATACTTTTTTGACTCTTTTTTGTCGAAAATTGAAGAGTCGCCCGAAAGGGCTGACCATAAACGCGGCGATGGGGCCGATTTTTCCGCTCAATTTGGCGTGATGCGCTCAAACAATGCGCAACCGGAAGCGATTTTCGTTGAAATTTTGACGTGTAGCCTGCCGGATGCCGGCAAGCTACACTCATACTTTTCCGCAACGTCTCTGCCGCTCAATCATCAGCGGCTGGCTTCGTTCGTTACTGCGGCATCACGATCTGCAGTTTCACATCCGTTTCCCGCGCTTCCACCGCACGGTCGAAACCGGCGATGCTATCTTCGAAGGGGATGGTCGCGGAAATCAGCGGCTTCAGGTCCACCTTGCCGGACGCGATGAGCGCCACGGCGCGGTCATAGACGTTGGCATAGCGGAAAACCGTCTCCACCCGAAGTTCCTTGGCCTGCAGGCCGACAATATCGACCGGAACCGGATCGACGGGCATGCCGACCAGCACGATCGCACCGCCCGGCCGCGCCAGCTTCGCCATGCCAAGCACGGCGGGTGCGGCGCCCGAGCATTCGAAGACGACATCGCAACCCCAGCCGTCGGTCGCAGCCGAAACGGCCTCTGCGAGATTGCGTTCGCGAATGTTGACGGTTTCGATGCCATCATAGGAGCCGATGATATCGAGCTTCGGCTGGGCAAGATCGGCAACGATGACCTTCGCGCAACCGCCGGCAAGTGCTGCGAGCGCCACCATCATGCCGATCGGACCTGCACCCGTTACCACGGCGATATCGCCCGGCTGGATACGCGCCCGCAGCGCCGCCTGCATGCCGATGGCGAAGGGTTCGACCATGGCGCCTTCGGCAAAGGACACGTTTTCGGGCAGCTTGTAGGTGAAGGCGGCAGGATGAATGACCTCAGGCGTCAGGCAGCCATGGATCGGCGGCGTCGCCCAGAAGCGGACAGCCGGATCGACATTATAGATGCCGAGCTTTGCGGCGCGCGATGTCGGATCGGGAATGCCGGGCTCCATGCAGACGCGATCACCAGCCTTCAGGTGTGTTACCTCGGCACCGGTTTCGATCACCGTTCCAGACGCTTCGTGCCCGAGCACCATGGGCGCATTGACGACGAAATGACCGATCTTGCCATGGGTATAATAATGGACATCAGAGCCGCAGATGCCGACCGTATGGGTGCGGATAAGCACATCCTTCGGCCCGAGTTCACCGGATCCTGCTCCACCGGGAATATCAAAATCCCTGAGCGAGAGCTTGCCTTTTTCTTCCAGCACCAGTGCCTTCATCTCATCCTCCGTGGTTTGCGATACGCCTGGCAGCGAGTTCAGCAAGCGTGATGGCGTGCAACATCGGCAAAAGTAAACAGAAATCGGCCGGATCGGCCGGTTTTTCTTCGCGACGGAAAAACTGTATCGAGGAGCCTGCAATTTCTCATCATCCCCAGTGCGGCGCGGCCTTTGAAGGTGAGGAAAGACGGCATGATTCGCCGCCGCATTCCGCGATCTTCACCCGCTCCCAAGCCTGCCGAGCCGGCGAACCAAATCGCTCACATTTTTTCGCCGGGCAAGGCGCTCGCCTGCCGCACCCAGTCGGCAAACTGCGTTTCATCAAACGCACCCTCATGGATATCGAGGTAACGAACCTTCGGATGTTTGGAGGTGCCGGGTGGCAAGGGTTGTAAAGATACGCCGTTGAGAAAGGTCACTTTGATATATTTCGTAAAACAGTGAAGGCTGAGAAACCAGACATCGTCTTCCATGCCGTAAAAGGGCGAATTCCACTTCACGGCCTTACGCACACCGGGCACGAGGCTTTCGATCAGCGCATCGATACGTGCTCCGACCGGACTTTTCCAACCCGGCATGGCGGCAATATAGGCCTGCACCGGGCCGTCGCCATATCCCTTGGCAATCTGCGGATTGCCGCCCGAAAGAAGTGTCGGCGCAGCAGCGTACGGCTCGGTTTGCGCGATTTCGGCAGATTTACCCGGCTTCTTTTCGACCATCTCGGTTCCCTCCCGGTATTACGCGGCTCCTGCTTTTTTTTCCCAAGCCTCGATGCAAGCCTGCCATAAAAAGCGGCCACAGTAAAAAAACTATATTTTATGTGCGTGCTCATGCTTTACGCCTTGGAGAGCATATTTGAGGCCGAAGCGTCGATGTGTCGGCGTGGCTATCAAAACGCTGACGAACTAGACCGTGCCAATCGCCCGGACTTGCACGCCATTCGATCAATCCAAAAAAAGCGCAGGCTGCGGCACCCTGCCCGAGGCCTAGGCGCGGAGGGCGGCGGCTGGAGACTGACGATAGGCGAGCAAAGCCGGTATCGCCGAAAGAACCGCGGCAAAGCCCAGCAGGAACAGTGCAAGACGCAAATCTTCGCGGGTGAAGCCAACCGGCAGGATGACGCCGCTTTTTGCGGTAAAGAGTTGTGCGCCGATATGGGCAGCGCCCAATCCGACCAGAAAACCGATGCCGACACCGAGCACCACCAGTAAAAAAAGCTCCAGCCAGACGATGGCGAATACCGAGCCGCGCGGCGCGCCGAATGCCCGCAATGCGCCGATCTGCCTGCGTCGTTGCCCGACATGGATCACCGTCACCAGCACCAGCGCCGCCGCCACCAACCCCTGCGAACCGGCGGCAACCGCGCTCAGCACCATCTTGGCATCGCCGAGCGTCGCATAGAGACCCGTCAGAACTTCGCCCGGGAAAACGCCAAGCGTATTACCGGTCCGGTATTCCTGCCGCAGGCGATAGGCGTCGGCGATCGTTTTGGGCTTGACGAGAATGGCCGGCAGGCCGGGCGTGCCCTCGCCGAAAGTCTCCACGATTGGCGCATCCGCATCGATGCCGCCTTGATGGTCAGACTCCACATGCGCCGAAGTGGCTGGGCCGAGGGCCAAAGCATGCTTTTGTCGCTGCGAGACCACCAGCTGAACAGCGGCTTCGGCATGATCCGCCTCGCCTTCGGCATGCGTATCACCATCTTCGTGATGTTCTTCGCCTTCATGGGCGTGATCGTGACCGTCCCCGTGGTGATGTTCTTCATCATGCGCGCCCGCATGGCCATCCTCATGCCCTTCATCATGGCCATGATCATGACCGAGACCATGGACGTGCCACACGGCCTGTATCGGCACGAGAATGGCGCGATCCCAGGGCGTGCCGGTGGGCTGCAATTTGCCAACGACTTTATAGGCGATCTCGGTATGGGTGTGGCCGCCGGTCTCGGCGGTGCCGTGCATCGGCTTGATCTCAGCAGCGAGAGACAGATCGACGGCAGCCCCGAGTATGGCTTCGCCTTCCAGCGCGAACATCCTGCCCTCGGCAAAACCTGATGTCGTGTTGCTGACGAGGCTCATCGTCGTGCCGACTATCGGGTATCCGGCAAAGGAATCGCCAAACCCGACAGGTGCCGCCCAGGCAACGCGCGGATCGGCGGCGAGCTTCGTCAGAACAGCGCCGTCCACAAGCGGCAGCGGTGCGGCCTGCAGAAAAATGGAGGAAAGGATCAACTGGGTTTCGCTGCCGGCCGCGCCGATAACGAGATCGAATTTATCGGCGGCACGGGCGCTGCCGAGACGCAGCGAACGCTCCTGCAGCGTGACCGCAACGCCAAGCGCGGTGGCAAGCGCAACCAGGAGAACCACGACGATGCCACCCAGCCAAAGACGGCGCAGGTCGGCAAGGATGAAACCGATCATGCCGCAATCTCCTTCCGCTCGGTATCGGCGACGATACGGCCGCCGCTGAGGGTGAGACGCCGGTCGAGGCGGCCGATAAGATGCTGGTCATGGCTGGCGACGATAAGCGTGCTGCCGGTGCTGGCCGCAACGGAAAGCAGGAGATCACCGACAGCCTCGCCGCTTTCGAGATCGAGGCTTGCGGTCGGTTCGTCGGCAATGATAACGCCGGGACTGCGCAGCAGCGCACGGGCGATAGCGACACGCTGCATTTCACCGCGCGACATGGTCTCAACGTGCTGCCCCGGGCGTTTGAGGCCGACAGTCGCAAACAGGGATTCCGCGCGCTTCATGAGGTCCGCATTTGCCGCACGCGACAGGCGGGCGGGCAGCAGGATATTATCCAGCGCGGACAAGCCGGGAAAAAGATGAAACTCCTGCATGACGAGGCCGATATTGGCGGCCCGCCAGCGGTCGCGACGGCCCTCGGGCAAATCCGCAATGTTCTCTTCCCCCCAGACAACGCGGCCGGCCTGAACACGCTCAAGGCCGGCGATGATGTTGATGAGGGTGCTTTTGCCCGAGCCGGAACCACCCGTCAGCGCAACGCGGCTACCGGCAGCGATTTCCAGACCGTCGAGAACGAGAACCGGCGCTGACAAACCGGGAAAGGATACGGCAAGATCATCTATCTTCAGGGACAGCATGGTCTCAAACCGTCGCGTATTCTGCCTGGCGGATGCGCAGCAGGCTGACAAAGCCGGTATCCGGATCGGTCCAGGAACCCGTTTCCAGCGTGCCGCGCACTTCGATTGTCTGGCTCGGCTGGGTAAAAGTCTGTTTTTCGCCGAGATAAACGACGACGATGTTGTCCGGCCAATCTGCATCCGTGGAGCAGAAGGGGCAGATCGACATGGGGATTTCGGTCAGCACGAAAAACTGCGCTTCGGCCTTCAGCGGCGGCGCCATGAAACCACGCATGGCGATCTCCTTGCCGTTCAACTGCTTGACCTTTTCGGAAAACTCCAGCCCGAGGACGCTAACCTTGCCATAGAGTTCGTCGAAGGTGATGTCGCTGTTCGCCTGCGCGCGCGTGCCGGCGGCCAGCAGCGGCAGACCGGCAATGAGACCCAGGGTCTGACGACGGTTGAAGTGCGCCCGATCAGCCTTGCTCATGACCATTCTCCTTCTTGAAAAGGTCTGCCATCGTCCCTCGTCAGAATGGACGATGAAAGACCTGAAACTATTGTGAGGGCACGCGATAGCGGCGTGCCCTCACAACATTCATATCTTAGTTGGTCTGCTTGGCGCCAAGTGCGAAAGCTTCGGCGAGACCCTTGTAGACGTCGCTCTGTTCCATGTAGCCACGGAAGCCTTCGGCGCCGGGGCCTTCAGCCTGCAGAACGACATCATCCACCGCGTGGACGCCGCTATCCGAGCTTTTCGGAATGATGCCGGGTACGAACACAGCACCGGGAACGTCCTTGTACTGCTCGTTGGCGACATATTCCTTCTTTTCGTTCTGGACGGCCGGTGTGAACGGGCCATCAAGCTTCGGACGGAAGGTCTCGTAATGGTCAGGACCGTTATTGGCGTTCAGGAACAGACGACGGGAAACGTCGACCTTATCAGGATAACCGTCACCGTCCTTGTCTTCATAGTTCGGGAAGCCGGCCTCGGCATAGGTGCCGACCTTTTCGCGCATTTCGGTACCCGGCTTGTCATCATCGACGGTGCCGATGATGGAAACGCCATGCGTATGGTCGCCGGTGACGACGATCAGCGTATCGGGGTTCTTCGCGGCGAATTCACGGGCGACACCGACGGCCTTGTCGAATTCGATCGTGTCGACGACAGCGCGATCCCAGTCAAGCGGATGGGACATCTTGTCGACGTTGGCAGCTTCGACCATCAGGAAGAAGCCGTCCGGGTTCTTCGACAGTTCGCCGAGCGCAACCTTGGTCATTTCAACGAGGCCCGGCTGATCCGGGAACTTCGCCGTGGTGCCCTTCTTGAGGAACTCGCGGTCGAGCGCTGTGTCCATGTTGCCGGTGTGGAACAGGCCGAGGATCTTGCCGGTGTTGGTGCCGGCGGCCGTGGCGAGTTCCGCCTTGCTGGTCGCCAGCGTGTAGCCAGCTTCCTTGAACAAAGCGATATAGTCCTTGTCATCCTTGCGCTTGGAACCCGCCGTCGCCTGCGGCAGGAAATAAGCGGAGCCGCCGCCGAGGAGGACATCCGGCTTCACGTCGAACAGCATGCCGTTGATGTCGGCCTTGTCGCCGCGCTTGCGGGTGTGGGCAACGACGGCAGCCGGCGTGGCGTCCTGCAGTTCGGCGGTTGAGATGATGCCGATCGACTTCTTGGTCTGGCGGCGCAGGGCTTCCGCGATCGTTTCGACCTTCGGATCGTCGAGCGAGGCCGGGGTGCGGTCGGCATAAACGCCAATGGCGTTCACGGCGGTCTTGTGACCGGTCATGTAGGCTGACATGGTGTTGGCGCTGTCGGTGGCGACGGCGTCGGTGGCGGAGGTGCCGATGAAGGCGACCGGCGGCACATCATCCATGTTGAGGCGGCCATTGGCCTTACCCTCGGTCATGCCCTTGGACATGATGCGGGCAGCAGTGCGGTGAGCGACGGACAGGCCGTCGGCGATCAGGAAGATGACGTTCTTGGCTTTTGCCTGGGCCGGCGTGCCATAAACGGTCCAGGTGATCGCCTTGGTTTCGGAACCGGCAGAAACTTCGACCTTGTAGTCACCGGCGCTGGCGAGCGTGACCCCACGCAGGATGACGGCCGATCCAAGGACCTTGTCCTTGTTCTTTTCTTCGGCGACGAACTCGGCATCCTTGCCGAGAGCGGCCTTGTAATCCTGGCCGTTGACGGTGATCTTGACGTCTTCCGGCTTTACGACGGAAGCGAACTCGACTTTGAAATCGAACGGCGAACCGGTCAGGATCGTAGCACGATCAAGCGGATAAACCTCGGCAGCCTGGACGGCGCTGGCAAGAAAGGTCGTGGCGACCAAAGCAGCAACGATTTTGCGCATATTCCCCTCGCGAAACGTGTGAAAACCACACTTTCTCCTAGACCCGCGATATGACAGTTGCATGACTTGCAGGCAGCATATCCGGGCTCATGGGAAATTCGCGGGGGACGGTTTCAGCACGCCGTCCTCCTCCGGTCGCCGCGCGGCGCGGCAACCCTCTATGATGCGTTTCTCTCCGAGGGGGCCAGCGGATATCGAGCCTCGACGAAATTGTCGGGCGTATGCAGAGATGCTGCGGGGCCGAATGATCGGGCTGCCCGGCGCGCATGGGCAACCGTGTAAAGCCCGGTTCAGTCTTTCCTGATCCGCAATCCCTCCAGAAAGGCCCGGAAGCTGCCCACGGCCCGTTTCGAGGTCATTTCGGGGTCGTCGGAATTGGCGATCCACTGAGCGGCGGCGCTGCTTGCCGCGTTGATGAAGCGGGCGCATGCCTCCGCATCGATATCGCCGATGGTGCCTTCTTCCTTCAGGGCATCGAGGCTTCGCGCGACTGCCGAGATGCAGCCGTTTGCATTTGGCCAGCGCGACGGATCGCCGAGCACCGCCGGCCCGTCACGAAACATGATCCGCTGGATTTCCGGTTCGAGAGCCATGCGCACATAGCCGAGATTCTCCTCGACAAAACCTTCCCACCGGGACTCGGCCCTCGAGGAGATGTCACAGAGCCTCTTCGTCATTTCCGCATCGATTTCGGCCACCACCGCCAACAGCAGGCCTTTTTTGTCGCCAAAATGGTGATAGAGCGCGCCGCGGGTGAGACCGGCCTCGGCGGTGAAGTCATCCATCGACGCTTCCGCATAACCGATGCTGCCAAAGGCCTTGCGGCCGGCAGCCAGAAGCTTCGTCCGCGTCTCGGCAATCATTTCACTGCGAGGTTTGCGCATTTTTTCTCCATTTTCCACATACGACGCGTATATTAGTTGACATACGCGCCGTATGCAATTATCTCATTCACATACGCCACGTATGTATGTGGTGGACACCCTCTGAACAAGGTGCATCCCGATGGCTAATCCATACAGAGAAATTTTCCGGGCTCCAGGCGCAAAAGGCTTTTCCGCCGCCGGTTTCTTCGCCCGCCTTCCCATTGCCATGGCCCCGATCGGCATCGTCGCCATGCTTTCGCAAACCCATGGCGAATATTGGCTGGCCGGCGCCGTCTCCGCAACCTTTGCGCTGACCAATGCCGCCGTCTCCCCACAAATCTCCCGGCTGGTGGATCGCAAGGGGCAGAGCAAGGTCCTCATCCCCGCCACCATCGTCTCGGTCATCGCCTTTGCGGCGCTGATTATCGCGACAAACCAGAAATGGCCGGCCTGGACGCTGTTCCTTTCCGCCTTCCTCGCCGCTGCCATGCCGAGCATTCCGGCCATGATGCGCGCCCGCTGGACGGAAATCTTCCGCGACCGGCCGGAACTGAACACCGCATTCGCCTTTGAATCCGCCGCCGACGAACTCGTCTACATTTCAGGCGCCTCGCTTTCCGTCGGCCTGGCAGTCTCGCTCTTTCCGGAAGCGGGCATGATGATCAGCACCACCTTCCTGGCGCTCGGCACCTTCGCTTTCCTTCTGCAACGTTCGACCGAGCCCAAGGTACGCCCGGTTGAAAGCGGTCGCCGGCAGCGTTCGGCCATCTCCCTGCGTCCGGTCCAGATCATCACGCTTGCGCTGATCTTTGTCGGCTCCACTTTCGCCACTGCCGAGGTAAGTGCCGTCGCAATCACCAAGGAACTTGGCCAACCGGAAGCCGCCAGCCTCGTCATCGGCGTCTATGCCATCGGGTCCTTCGTGGTCGGCCTCATTCTCGGCGCGCTCAATCCCAAAATGCCGCTGCAACGCCAACTGCTGATCGCCGTCAGCGTGCTTGCACTCACCGCTCTGCCGCTGCTTGTCGCCAGCACTTCTGTCGCCCTTCTGGCTTTTGCCGTTTTCCTCAGCGGCGTTGCAATCTCTCCGATCTTCATCACCTCATTCGGCCTGATCGAGCGCCGTGTGCCTGAATCGATGCTGACGGAAGGCGTGACCTGGGTGATGACCGGCATCGGTATCGGCATGGCGCTCGGGGCATTTCTCTCCGGCTGGGTCATCGATAATTTCGGCCCGGATAACGGTTTCTGGGTGTCAGTCGCCGCAAGCCTTTCGACCGTTGCCATCATCACGCTCGGTCAGCGCAGCCTCTCCGGAGATCGCGAAAGATCCGGCATAGAGGCCGTGGCGCAGCCCGCCGAATAACAACCTTTACTCGTAGTCTGCCTCATTCATCGCGGTAATTGATATTTGCGCAGGAAAGGTCACAGACCAATCTATAGTACAGCGATTGTTTTACTTTGCTGTCGCCCCGCAAGCATGATACCGGCAACATTGATGGCCGATGATATCATGCCTGCGGGGCGATCCTGCTTATCGACGCCGTCGCTTCGCATATTCTCGAATTCGGCACCGACTGCTGCATCGTTCGACACTATCTGCTGGCCGGAGATGAAGCGGCCTTGCCGCCCGCATCTGCGAGAACCTGCGCGAAAATGCCGTGGGCCATATCTTCCTCCGGGCCGAGAATTGCCGATATGACATCGCCGCACCTTCGGGAATAAAAATATACTGGCTGCCGCGCTCGGCCGTGTCTTCCGCAAAATTTGTTGAATGCGTTTGCGATGCGGCAATGGAGACAGCCGCTTCCACCAATGATTATTTCCTGTGGCTCGCCAATGCATTCTCCCAATGGCAGGGCTTTCGGGACAAATTATCCGTCCTGTCCAAAAAACGTTATCTCAACGCCTGCTACTGGCGGGACGACATGACGACGAACCACTGACGAAGGACACAAATCACGGCTCCGCGCGACCCCGCATTCAACCCATGCGCTCGGACACGTGTTCTCCGGGAGACGCGGGAAAGACAACCGTCCTGTTTCCATTTAGGAAGACCCGGTGATGAATATGGGCGTGGATGGCCCGCGCAAGAACCTGGCTTTCCACATCCCGACCCAGGCTGACATAGTCCATCGCGCTTTGGGCATGGGTTACGCGGATCGTATCCTGCTCGATGATCGGCCCTTCATCGAGATCGGCGGTGACGTAATGGGCGGTCGCGCCGATCAGCCTCACCCCGCGTTCATAGGCCTGTTTATAAGGGTTGGCGCCCTTGAAAGATGGCAGGAAAGAATGATGGATGTTGATGATGCGGCCAGACATTTCCTGACACAGCCGGTCCGACAGGACCTGCATGTAGCGCGCAAGCACCACAAGCTCCGCTCCGGTATCCCGCACCACCTGCAGGATCGCGGCTTCCGCCTCGGGCTTCGTTTCCGGCGTGACGCGAATGTGGTGAAAGGGAATATCCTCGTTCACCACCTGCTTCTGGTAATCGAGGTGATTGGAAATCACCGCGACGATCTCGACCGGCAGCGCGCCGATGCGGGAGCGATACAGCAGATCGTTGAGACAATGACCGAAGCGCGAGACCATGATCACGACCTTCGTCTTTCGCGAAAGGTCATGAATATCATAGTCCATATCGAAATCGGCCGCGACGGGACCAAAGCCGTCGAGCAGCGCATCGCGTCCCGATCCCTGTTCGGAAACGAAGCTCAACCGCATGAAAAAGCGGCCAGTCTCCTGGTCGGTGAATTGCGAACTGTCGTTGATATTGCATCCGGACCGGGCGAGATAACCGGATACGGCGGCGACGATGCCGCTGCGCGCCGGGCACGCGACTGTCATTATATAGGTGCTCAAATCCTGCTCCCCTGGGTCTTTGCCGCGCGGACGGATCGCCCGCGCTTTCGCGCAGATTGCCTATCAACCGCCGGCCGTGGTCAGGACGGCGATTGAGACTAATCGAAGCCCGGCAGGGCCGCTTACGAACCGTAGATCGGGAAGGCCTCGCAAAGTGCAGCAACCTCTCCCCGCACCTCGGCTTCGACCGCGGCATCCCCTTCGGCATTCGCCGCCAGCGCGTCGATGACACGTAAGATCAGCGCGCCGATCTGTTCGAATTCGGCCACGCCGAAACCGCGGGTGGTACCCGCCGAGCTTCCAAGCCTGACGCCCGAAGTGACGAAGGGCTTTTCCGGGTCGTTGGGAATGGCGTTCTTGTTGCAGGTAAGCCCCGCCCGCTCCAGAGCGATTTCGGCAACCTTGCCGGTCACGCCTTTCGGCCGCAGATCGACCAGCACCATGTGGCTGTCGGTTCCACCCGAGACGATGCCCAGACCACCCTTCGTCAGCACCTTTGCCAGCGCCTGCGCATTGGCGATGACCTGGCCGGCATAGTCGGAAAATTCCGGACGCAAGGCCTCGCCGAAAGCCACGGCCTTGGCGGCGATGACGTGCATCAGGGGGCCGCCCTGATTGCCGGGGAAGACGGCCGAGTTCAGCTTCTTCGCCAGATCGGCGTCATTGGTAAGGATCACGCCGCCGCGGGGGCCGCGCAGGGTCTTGTGGGTGGTGGAGGTGACGACATGGGCGTGCGGCACCGGGTTCGGATATTTGCCGCCGGCGATCAGACCGGCATAATGGGCCATGTCGACCATCAGATAAGCGCCGACTTCGTCGGCTATTCTGCGGAAGCCGGCAAAATCGATCTGGCGCGGATAGGCCGATGCGCCCGCCACGATCAGCTTCGGCTTGGTCTCCAGCGCCCGCGCCCGCACCTTCTCCATATCGATCAGATGTGTATCGGCATCGACCTCATAGGAGACGACATCGAACCACTTGCCGGACATCGTCACCGGCGAACCGTGGGTCAGGTGGCCGCCATGGGCAAGTGACATGCCCATGATCCGGTCGCCCGGCTGCAGCAGCGCCAGAAACACCGCCTGATTGGCCTGCGCGCCGGAATGCGGCTGCACATTGGCGAATTCTGCACCGAAGAGCTGCTTCAACCGGTCGATGGCGACCTGTTCGACCTTGTCGACAAATTCGCAGCCGCCGTAATAACGCTTGCCGGGATAGCCCTCGGCATATTTGTTGGTCAGCACCGAGCCTTGAGCCGCCAGAACATCGGCGGAAACGATGTTTTCCGAAGCGATGAGCTCGATCTGCGTTTTCTGGCGGTCGAGTTCCTCGGCGATGGCGTCAGCGATCACCGTGTCCGAAACGGTATTATGTGACAGGCGGTTGAGCATTGTTTTTTCCTCCCAGATCAAGCGATATCAGCCGCAAGTTCCTTGCAGCCGGTTTCAAGCAAATGGCCAAGATGCGACACGAAGCTGTTCCAGATATCCATGCGGAAACGGTTTTCCGCATCGCGCCAGAGCACCACGGTCA
Source organism: Agrobacterium sp. CCNWLW32 (assembly GCF_037083425.1). NCBI lineage: Bacteria > Pseudomonadati > Pseudomonadota > Alphaproteobacteria > Hyphomicrobiales > Rhizobiaceae > Agrobacterium > Agrobacterium sp. CCNWLW32. Next base: position 65,750 of record NZ_JBAOJM010000008.1, on the reverse strand, counting down.
CGCCGTCGAAAATCGTTCGGCGCGCCTCACCAATAGCAATGGTGTCGATATCGCGGGCGCAGCCCAGCGTCAGCAGTTCGCCAGCCTGTGGCCCCTCGATCGAGAGCGTCACTTCCCGGCCGGAAATATCGACGAGGCTGTGTGGGTGGCTGGCATAGACAGCGCCGCAGGCCGCAATCAGCCTGTCGGCTTCCCCTGTCGGAGCAAGGATCGTCCATTCGTCGGGACCGAGGCGCACGGCCTCGATTTCGCCTGCGGCGGAGCGGGTGCCGATCCGGTCGGGCAAGGCAAGGCCAAGGGCGGCGCTGAGCGGGGTGAGATCACCCCGGGCGCGTAGCGACAGCCGCGTCTGCACCGGCAGGATGCTGACCCGGGCCGCTTTGCTCTCGGCCAAAGTGCCGGAAACGAGGGAGGAAACGCGCATGTTCATTGTCATCTCCGGGTCAGATTTTCAGGCGGGTATTTTCGGGATCGACAAAGACCATCCCGGTGATTTTCGCGGCAATGGTGCGGTCCAGCATGGGGATGTAGACGGTCTCGCCCATCCGCTCATGGCCACCCTCCACCAGAGCCAGCGCGATGGGCTGGCCGGCGGCATCCGAGTGATAGGACGAGGTGACGTGGCCGACCATTTTCATCGGGATCGGCTGTTTCGGATCAAAGACGATCTGCGCGCCCTCTTCCAGCTTCGAGCGGTCTTCGGTCAGAAGGCCGACGAGATGACGGCGATCCTTGGCGACGAGATCGGGGCGGGCAAGGCCACGCTTGCCGACGAAATCCGGCTTGTTCTTGCCCACGGCCCAGCCCATCGCGGCGTCATAGGGCGTGACGGTACCATCGGTATCCTGACCGACGATGATGTAACCCTTTTCGGCACGCAGCACATGCATGGTCTCGGTGCCGTAAGGCGTGATGCCATATTGCTGGCCGGCCTCCCACAGGATTTCCCAGAGCTTGCGGCCGAGCGGTGCAGGGACATTGACCTCGAAGCCGATCTCGCCGGTGAAGCTGACGCGGAACAGCCGCGCCGGCATGCCGGCCACCGTGCACTCCACGCAGGACATATGCGGGAAGGCCTCTTCCGTCAGTTCGACGCCTTCCACCAGCGGCGCGAGCAGCTTTGCCGCGTTCGGGCCGTTCAGCGCAATGGTGGACCATTGTTCGGTCGTCGAGGTCAGCCAGACATTGAGATCCGGCCACTCCGTCTGGAGGTAATCCTCCATCATGTTCAGCACCCGGGCGGCGCCGCCTGTCGTGGTGGTGACGTGGAAACGGTCTTCGGTCATGCGGCCGATGACGCCATCGTCGCGAATGAAGCCGTCATCGCCGAGCAGCAGGCCATAACGGCAACGGCCGGCGGCGAGCTTCGTCCAGGGATTGGTATACATGCGGTTCATGAACTCGACCGCATCAGGCCCGACAACCTCGATCTTGCCGAGCGTCGAGGCGTCGAAAATGCCCACACTCTGGCGCACCGCCCGGCATTCACGGCCGACAGCCGCATCCATGTCTTCGCCCGGTTTAGGGAAATACCAGGCGCGACGCCATTGTCCGACCGGCTCGTAGACCGCGCCATGCGCCTCAGCCCACCCGTCGATCTGCGTCTTGCGCGTTACCTCGAAATGCGCGCCGCGGTGATAACCGGCGAAGGCTCCGAAGGTCGTCGGCGTATAGGGCGGGCGGAAGGTGGTGAGGCCGACCTGCGGCTGGCGTTTGCCGAGTGCTTCCGCCGCGATGTTGAGGCCGTTGATGTTGGACATCTTGCCCTGATCGGTCGCCATGCCGTTGGTGGTGTAGCGCTTGACGTGCTCTATGGAACGCATGCCCTCACGCACGGCGAGCCTCAGATCCTTGGCGGTCACATCGTTCTGGTAATCCACGAAAGCCTTGGCCTTGCCGGCATCACGGTCGCTCGGCAGTTCCGTGTGCGAGACGCCGCTGCCGGTGCGGTCATGTTCCACCACAAGAGCGGAAGGGTTGGCGGCCTTGCCGAGCACTGCTGCAACTTCGCGACCCCGTTCAGCACCGTCCTTCAGCGCCGCTTCGATGCCCCACAGCCCGCGTCCGGCCCCGGCAATCACGCAATCCTCGTTGGTGGCGGCAGGAAGGAAGGTAGTCCGCTCATCATCCCAGGCGATCTTGCCCTGCGTATGGGAAAAGAGATGCAGCGACGGCGTCCAGCCGCCGGACATCAGCACCGCATCGCAGGCGATTTCCTGTCCCGCACCGACCGACGCGCCACTAACCGGATTGACCCGGACTGACTTGACGCGCAGCCGCCCCGACGTCGCCGTGACCGTATGCGACAGCTTGACCGGAATGCCGAGCGCACGCGCCTCGTTCACCAGTTCTTCCCGCACCTTGGCGCGGGTATCGACAATTGCCTGAACGCGTGCGCCCGCGCCGTGAAGATCAAACGCCGCATACCAGGCGCTGTCATGGCTCGTCACCACCACCGGCCGGTTGCCGACCTTGACGCCATAGCGGTTGAGATAGGTCTGGGCGGCACCCGCGAGCATCACGCCCGGCCGGTCGTTGCCGTGGAAAACCTGCGGCTTTTCCAGTGCACCCTGCGCCAATACGACGTGACGCGCCCGAACGCGCCACAGGCGTTCGCGCGGCGTATCCTTCGGCACGGCCTCTAAATGGTCGGTCAACTTTTCGCAAAGGCCGATCATGTTCTGGTGGTAATAGGCGATGGCCGTCGTGCGGGTCATTACCTTGACGCCGCGCTCCTTCAGTGCCGTCAATTCATCCGCCAGCCAGTTCCATACGGGCTTGCCATCGATCTTCGCCTGCGGCTCCGACAGCAGCGTGCCGCCGGCTTCGGCATTTTCATCGACCAGCACGACCTTGAGACCATCGACCGCCGCCGCACGCGCCGCCGCCAGACCAGCCGGACCAGCGCCGACGATCAGCACATCGCAATGCAGGTTGCGCGAGGCATAGATATCCGGGTCTTCCTCGGTGGGGGAAACGCCGAGACCCGCGGCCGCGCGAATGAAGGGCTCATAGACCTTGTTCCAGAAACTCTTCGGCCACATGAAGGTCTTGTAATAGAAACCTGCTGAAAACAGCATATAGGCCATGTCGTTGACAGCGCCGATATCAAATTTCAGGCTCGGATATTTGTTCTGGGAGGTGGTTTCCAGCCCGTTCCAGATTTCCTGCACCGTGGCGCGGGTGTTCGGCTCAAAACGTCCTGCGCTGCGGCGGGTGCCGATCAGCGCATTCGGCTCTTCGGAACCCGCCGCCACCGGGCCGCGCGGGCGGTGGTATTTGAACGAGCGGCCCATGAGATGCACGCCATTGGCGAGAAGTGCCGAGGCGACCGTATCGCCCTTCACGCCGCGATAGGTCCTGCCATCGAAGGTAAAGCTGACCGAGCGGGTGGCATCCACACGGCCACGGCCGGAAACGCGATAGGAGTTCATTTCGACACCTCGGAACTGGCTGGTGCACGGGTCAGGGAAGAAAGTTCTGGACGCGGTTCACCCGCACGATAGGTCGTGAGGAAGCGGTCGCTCACCGTGTCACGCACGGCGTTGAAGAAGCGGCCGCAACCATGCAGATGCCGCCAGCGCTCGAAATGCGGGCCTTTCACGTTTTCGCGGATGAACAGGAATTCTTCCCATTGCTCATCGGTCTGCGACGAAGGATCGGCGGCGCGGGTAATATGGGCCTGCCCGGCATAGGTGAATTCGGCTTCGGGCAGCGTTTCATTGCAATAGGGGCAGCGGATCAAAAGCATGGGGTCGGCTCCTCAATGCGCCACCGCGGCGGCGGCGGCCTCGTCGATCAGGCGGCCGGTGCGGAAGCGTTCCAGCGTGAACGGCGCGTTGATCGGGTGCGGTTCGTTTTTGGCAATGGTCCAGGCGAAGGTGTGCGCAGCGCCCGGCGTGGCCTTGAAACCGCCCGTACCCCAGCCGCAATTGACGTAAAGCCCGTCAACCGGCGTCTTGCCGAGAATGGCCGAGCGATCCGGCGTCACATCGACGATACCGCCCCATTTGCGCAGCATCCGCATGCGATTGAAGATCGGGAAGATTTCGACGATGGCCGCAATCGTATGCTCGATCAGCGGCAGGCCGCCGCGCTGCGAATAGGATGTATATTGGTCCGTACCCGAACCGATAACCAGCTCGCCCTTGTCGGACTGGCTGATATAGGCGTGGACCGCATTCGACATGACAACGCAGGGGAAGATCGGCTTGATCGGCTCCGACACCAGCGCCTGCAAAGGATAGCTTTCGAGCGGCAGGCGCACGCCGGCCGTGTCCATAACAACTGAGGTGTGGCCGGCGGCGGAAACCGCGACCTTCTTCGCCTTGATGAAGCCCCTCGCCGTCTCGACACCAGCGACGGAGCCATCGGCATTGCGACGAATGGCGGTGACCGGGCAGTTCTGGATGATATCGACCCCACGGGCGGCAGCGCCGCGCGCATACCCCCAGGCGACGGCGTCGTGGCGCGCAGTGCCGGCACGTTCCTGAAGCGCACCGCCCATGACAGGATAACGCGCATTCGGCACAATGCTGAGCGGCGGGCAATATTCCTTGCATTCTTCCGGGGTGAGCCAGCGATTGTCCACACCGTTCAAACGGTTGGAATGGATATGACGCTTGAAGCTCTGCACATCGTGCACATTATGCGCCAGCATCAGCACGCCGCGCCTTGAATACATGACGTTGTAGTTCAGCTCCTGGCTCAAGTTCTCCCACAGATCGACGGCGTGATCGTAAAGACGGGCGCTCTCGTCATAGAGATAGTTCGAGCGGATGATCGTCGTGTTGCGGCCGGTATTACCGCCGCCGAGCCAACCCTTGTCGATGACGGCGACATTGGTGATGCCGTGCTGGCTGGCCAGATAATAGGCGGCACCCAAACCATGGCCGCCGGCGCCGACGATGACCACGTCATATTCGGCTTTCGGCTGGCTGTCCGGCCACTGCTCGTCCCAGTTCTTGTGGCCGGTCAGGGCATTCCGCAAAAGATTGAAAGCATTAAAACGCGTCATGAGCGGACCCGATGGTTGGAAAATCTCGTGTCGTAAACGCTATGAGCATTTGCCGCGCCCCGGCTGGACAATCGCGTCTGTTTGCATGAATATTTGCGTCATGACCTCACACCGCGCCAGAAAACGCCTCAGCGTCGCCTTCCTGCTTGCCGACCGCTTCACGCTGTCAGCCTTTGCGAATTTCGTTGATGTGCTGCGTCTTGCCGCCGACGAGGCGGACCGTTCCCGGCCTATCCTGTGTGAGTGGTCGGTGCTCTCGGCAACGCTGGGCAGCGTGCAATCGAGCTGCGGCGTGAAGGTGCAGCCGGATACACGGCTGATGGACGCCGGGCATTACGACTATATCGTCGTTGTCGGCGGCTTGATCAGCGATCACAGCGCCCTGCCGCAGGAAGCGCTGCGGTTCCTGAAAGACCGGGCGGCGGCGGGCATTCCCATCGTCGGGCTCTGCACCGGTGTCTTCATTCTGCATGAAGCGGGCCTGCTTGATGGTTATCGCTGCTGCGTGAGCTGGTTCCACCATCAGGATTTTCTCGACCGTTTCGATACCGTCCAGATGATCTCCGACCAGATTTTCGTCATCGACCGTGACCGGCTGACCTGTTCCGGTGGTCACGGCGCAGCCCATCTGGCGGCTTTCCTCGTCGAGCGCCATGTCGGCCAGTCCGCCGCCATCAAAAGCCTCAACATCATGATGATCGACAGCGCGCTGAGCGGCGAAAAACCCCAGCCCGGCCAGCAGAGCGCGCGAAAGGCCAATGATCCTCTGGTCAAAAAAGCGATCCTGCGGATGCAGCAGAATATCGAGGTTCCGAAAACAGTGCTGGAACTGGCGAACGACCTTGGCCTTGGCCGCCGCAGCCTCGAACGGCGTTTCCTCACCGACCTGAACGCGACGCCGTCCAAGGTCTATCTCGAGCTTCGGCTGGACCGTGCGCTCTCCCTCCTGCGCACCACGCATGACCCGATCACCCAGATTGCGCTCGCCACCGGTTTCTGCGACGCGCCGCATCTTTCTCGCACGCTGCGAACCGAGCGCGGTTTCACGCCCAGCGAATATCGCAAGACGCAGGCCGGCCACACAGCGACTGACGAGGAATTCGCCGTCGGCGTGCTGCTTCCGCAAGCCTGAAATATGTTGCCGCGGCCTAGGAACCCGCAGTCATAAAGGTCAGCCGGGTGAAAGCCGTATAATTGGATTCCGACACCATCAGGGCGGCGAAGACAAGCACGAGGACCGGTGGGAGCAGGATGACGTAGATCAAGACGAGCCGTTCCCAGGCCAGATGCATGAAAATCGCGATGATCAGCCCCGCCTTCAGCAGCATGAATACGATGATCAAAGACCATCGGGGATAGCCCTGAATGCCGAGATAATCGACCATATAGGAGAACGTGCTGAGAACAAAAAGCAGTCCCCAGGCCACCATATAAAGTCTTATCGGATGCTGCTGTGATTGTTCCTGTGCCATGATGCCATCCTCACTCACCACAGATAGAAGAATGCAAAGATGAAGACCCACACCAGATCGACGAAGTGCCAATAAAGCCCCATGATCTCGACGACCTCGTAGTGCCCCTTGCGGCTGGTGAAAAATCCCCGCCTTTCCTGATCGAAATCTCCCCGCCATACCTTGCGCGCGATGATGAGGAGGAACAGCACGCCTATCGAGACATGGGTGCCGTGAAAGCCCGTGATCATGAAGAACGTCGAACCGAATTGCGCCGCACCCCATGGGTTTTCCCAGGGACGCACGCCTTCCTCGATCAGTTTCGTCCATTCGAATGCCTGCATTCCGACGAATGTCGCGCCAAGGAGGGCCGTTACCACCATCAGCGCCGCGGTTTTGCGACGGTCACGGCGGTATCCGAAGTTGACGGCCATGGCCATCGTGCCGCTGCTGCTGATGAGGACGAAGGTCATGATGGCAATCAGGATCAGCGGGATATCCTTGCCGCCAATCGTCAGCGCAAAAACCTCGCTCGGATTGGGCCAGGCGACGGTGGTCGACATGCGCGCGGCCATATAGGCCAGGAGGAAACAGCCGAAAATGAAGATGTCGCTGAGGATGAAGATCCACATCATCGCCTTGCCCCAGGAGACGTTCTTGAACGCCCGCTGGTCCGATGACAGATCGGCGGCAACGCCGCGCATTCCCGTGGGGCGCAGATGCGGATCGCTTGCTGGCCTTTCCATGGATGCGGTCATGATCGACACTCCTTAGAGGATTTCCAGTAAAAGTACGTAGCGTCCGGAAAATCTGATGCTTAGATAAAACTTAGAGCGGCGGGACCTGCTCCGGTTCATCTCCCGCCGCTCTAGCTGACCAATTGACGGCATAGATCGACAAAACTATTCGCCCAGCCGGCGAAGAGCGCAAAAAGGATCAGCCACACCACCAGCATGAAATGCCAGTAGATGGCGCACAGCTCCACGCTCAGGAGCATCCTTGCCAACAAGGGCTCGCTGCGGGCGCGGATTGCGGTGCGTCCAAGCACACAGAGCCCGCCCACTATATGCAGGCCGTGCAGCCCGGTGATCATGTAAAAGAAGCTGTTCGATGGGTTATCCGCCAGCACATAGCCTGCGGAGGTGAGTTGCCACCACGCCAGAAACTGCCCGGCAACGAAGAGAACGGCCGTCGCAAAGGCTGCCGCGAGAGCCATATTCAGCCTGTCGCGGCGACCGGCGCCGGCTTCGGTTTTCGCCCATTGCAGCGCCAGACTACTAGCGGCAAGCGTCGCAGTATTGGCCCATAACAGCCCGGGAATGGGGATGCCCCACCAGTCCGCGCCGCCCATGCGGCCGAGATAGGCGCTGATGAGCAGCGTGAACAGCGCGCCCACGACACCCAGAAAAATGCCGAGCCCAAGTTTCGCTATTGTCGCCGACGATCCCTGCATCTGCGGTGCATCGCCTGCCACCCCCACTTCCAGCCATGGCTTTGAAGTGAGCCGCTGCCCCGCCATCCACCAGGCGATGATGCCGGCAATACCCGCCATGAAGATGAGAATGGCGATCATGACAGGGCCCTCTCCGACGGCCCGGCCGCAGCCGGCTGGTTTTGCGGCAGGAAGTCCTCATCCGCGCCGGGCACGCTGTAGTCATAAGGCCAGCGATAGACGACCGGCAGCTCCTTGCCCCAGTTTCCATGAACGGGCGGGGTCTGCGGCGTTTGCCATTCCAGTGTCGTCGCCCGCCACGGATTGCCGCCCGCCTGTTTGCCCCAGCGAAGGCTCCAGGCGAGATTGAACAGGAACAGCAGTTGTGCGGCGCCAACAACCAGTGCTGCAACGGAGATGAACATGTTCAGCGTGTGTGCCGAGGGCGGAATGAAAGCGGCCTCGCCCAGTTCGTAATAACGGCGCGGCACGCCCATCAGGCCGAGATAATGCATCGGGAAGAAGATGGCGTAAGCGCCGAGAAAGGTGATCCAGAAGTGGATATGCCCCATCGCCACGTTCAGCATGCGGCCCGTGACTTTGGGATACCAATGGTGGATCGCGCCGAAAATCACCATGATCGGCGCGACCCCCATCACCATATGGAAATGCGCGACGACGAACATCGTATCCGAAAGCGGAACGTCTACGACGACATTGCCGAGGAAAAGACCGGTCAATCCGCCATTGATGAATGTGACGATGAAGGCGAGCGCAAACAGCATCGGCAAGTTCAGATGGATATCGCCGCGCCAGAGCGTCAGCACCCAGTTATAGACCTTGATCGCCGTCGGCACGGCGATGATCAGCGTCGTGGTCGCGAAAAAGAAGCCGAAATTCGGGTTCATGCCGCTGACATACATATGATGCGCCCAGACGACGAAGCTCAGCGCCGCGATGATGACGATCGCCCAGACCATCATCCGGTAACCGAAGATGTTCTTGCGTGCATGGGTGCTGATGAGATCCGAGACGATGCCGAAGGCCGGAAGTGCCACGATATAGACTTCCGGATGGCCGAAGAACCAGAACAGATGCTGGAAGAGGATGGGACTGCCGCCCTCCTGTTTCAGCTGTTCGCCCATCTCGACGATGGCGGGCATGAAGAAGCTCGTGCCGAGCAGCCGGTCGAACAACATCATGACGGCGGCAACGAGAAGCGCCGGGAAGGCGAGCAGCGCCATGGCGGTTGCCGTGAATATGCCCCATATCGTCAGGGGCATGCGCATCAACGTCATGCCGCGCGTGCGCCCTTGTAGCACCGTGACGACGTAATTCAGCCCGCCCAGGGTAAAGCCGATGATGAACAGGATCAGCGAGGACAACATCAGGATGATGCCCCAGTCGCGCCCGCCCGGCGTTCCCGATAAAAGCGCCTGCGGCGGATAGAGCGTCCAGCCAGCGCCCGTCGGCCCGCCAGGCGCGAAGAAACCGGCGACCAGCACGAGGACCGCGAGCAGGTAGAGCCAGTAGCTCAGCATGTTCGCATAGGGAAACACCATGTCGCGCGCGCCGAGCATCAGCGGGATCAGATAATTGCCGAAACCGCCGAGAAACAGCGCGGTAAGCAGGTAAATCACCATGATCATGCCGTGCATGGTGATGAACTGATAATAATGTTCCGCGTCGATGAAAGAGAAATAACCGGGAAAGCCGAGTTGCAGGCGCATCAACCAGGATAGCACCAGCGCCACCATGCCGATTGCCGTCGCGGTCAGGAAATATTGAATGGCGATGATCTTGGCATCCTGGCTGAAGACATATTTCGTCCACCAGCTTTTCGGGTGATAAAGCTCGACATCCTCGACCTCAGCGGGCTGGATGACCTGCCCCGCGCCGGATCCAATCTCGACCATCTTCCGTCCTCCCTGTTTCCTCCGACGCGGCTTTTCCGTTCAACGACGCATGGCGCTCATCTGGCTGCCGACTTTTCCGCCAAAGCGAGCGATTTCGAGAAAGTCGGTTGCTGCTGTAGCCAGGCCTGATAGTCAGCCTCGGTATCGACGACGACGGTGCCGCGCATCTGCGGATGGCCGACGCCGCACAATTCCGCGCAGAGAACCTCGAAGGTTCCTGTCCGCGTCGGGGTGAACCAGTAGTAGGTGACCGAACCGGGGATCATGTCCATCTTGGCCCGGAACTCCGGCACGTAGAAATCATGCACCACGTCAACCGCGCGCAGCAGCATCTTCACCGGCCTGCCGGCGGGTAAATGCAACTCGCCGCCTTCAACGATGACATCGTCCATTCCGGCGGGGTCGTTTCTGTTCAAACCGAGCGGATTGTCCGGCGCAATGGCGCGCGTGTCGGCCCGTCCGAGCCGGCCGTCCGCGCCGGGCAGCCGGAAACTCCATTGCCATTGCTGACCGACGACTTCCACCTCGCTGGCGCCATCAGGCACGGTCACGAACTGGTTCCACACGAAGAGGCCCGGCAGGAGCATGGCAGCCACCCCGACCCCGGTTCCTCCAGCAAGCCACCCCTCCAGGCGCTTGTTTTCAGGCTGGTATGCCGCCCGGTTTCCCGTGCGATGCCTGAAACGGAACACGCAATAGGCGACGAACAACACGATGGCCGAAAAAACGAAACCGGTGATCCAGAAGGTGATGATGATCGTATTGTCGATATAGCTCCAGTTGGAGGCAATCGGCGTCCACCACCAAGGGCTCAGCAGGTGGAATACGATCGATCCCACCACCAGCAGAACGAGAACCACAACGACAGCCATCGTCTCCTCCCCTGACACGGCCGCGACTATTTCTACAATCCTATCGCGAAACGTATTAGCATTATCTCATGAACAGTTCGGGCGAGCAATTGCGGCAACAGCAGCAGTTCGCCCCTCATTCGGCCCTATCCTGCCGATCCACCCCGGCGAGAAACAGCTCTTCAGCTCGCATCATTTCGCTACTTGGAGTATTGCTTCAGATAGGCGATGAGATTGGTGATGTCGGTGTCGTCCTTCACCCCGACAAAGGCCATTTTTGTGCCCTTCACCTTCGCCTTGGGGTCGTGCAGATAATCGCGAAATGATGTCTCGTCCCATACCAGCCCGGCCTTGCCCGCATCCTGCATCGCCTGCGAATAGGCGAAATTCGGATGGGTGCCGGCGGCTCTGCCGAACAGGCCGTTCAGTGAAGGTCCGACCTTGTTCTGGTCGGTTTCGGCGACATGACAAATGCCGCATTTTTTGAAAACGGTGGCGCCGGCGGCAGGGTCCCCCTCCTGTGCGTGCGCATCAAGCGGAAGGGTCGTGGCGAAAAGCAGACAGATGGCAAGAAAACGATACGACATGGCATCCTCACGCGCTCCATCGCAATCCCGGCCGCAACGGCTCCCTTAGGAGAGCCGCAACAGCGGGAAGGATGATCGACAGCTAGATTTCCGTTATGGGTTCAAGGCATACGGTTTGGATAAACGGGGACGATCAATTTCCGATAGAGGTGCCAGGTTGCATGTCCGAGGATGGGCATGATGACTGCAAGGCCGACGAAAACCGGGATTGTGCCGACGACGAGCAGCGCCGCGACGATCAACCCCCAAAGCGCAACTGGAACCGGATTGGCGAGCGTGGCGCGTATGCTCGCATCCACCGCCGCGACTGCGCCGACATCCCGGTCAAGCATCAGCGGGAACGCCACCACCGTTGTCGCCAGCACAATGACCGCGAAAACGAAACCGGCAAGATTCCCCCAGATTATCAGGGAAAGTCCCTCCGGGGTGGTCAGCACGTCTGACAGAAAGGTTGAGAGTGAAGCCGGACCGGCCGCATCGAACGTCGTGGTGTAGAGGTGCTGCGCCACAATCAGCCAGAGGGCGAAAAGCACGAACAGCATGACGGCGACCGCGATAATCGACGGCAGGGCCGGAGAGTGTCGAACCTCCAGCGCATGACGCCAGGAGCTATCCAACCCCTGCTCACGTCGTCGGCTGATTTCATAAAGACCGATGGCGGCGATCGGACCGATCAGCGCAAAACCTGACATCAAGGGATAAATCAGCGGCAGCAGATTGGCGCCGGAACTCCACATGACCAGAAAAACACCCGCAATCGGATACATAAGACAGAGAAAGACATAATGGGACGGCTTCTCTTTGAAGTCATCAAGTCCCAACTTCAATGCATCGACAATATCCGCGAAACCAATCTTGCGGACTTCGGGGCGAGTAAATTCACCGGTCGCACCGGCCATGACATGGAATGCCGTCATAGCACTTCTCCTCCTGCGCCATGATCCGGCTGGCGGCGTGGAAACGCCTGGAGACTTTATCCGCGCGTCAAACCGCAACCGGCTAAATTGTAATTTATCAAATCCGGGCGCCTTTGTCGCCTGTTCTTTAAATTAGAGAAATTAGATGCTCGTCGTCAGCGCGACCGGGGGCAACGCCGGTCCTCCGAAGACAATCCCGCCGGGGGGCTCCTCGCACCGGCAAGCTGGCCAGCCATGGAGGAAAACACCTCCACCGGTAGAGGCTGATCCGCTTCTTCATTTTTTTTCTTGAAAGGCGCCTAGCTTGCGAGCGCGAGGACAGAATGCTGATCGGCCGTATCAAAGGCGTGAATGGGGCCCGTCCGAGCATAATTCAAAACGAATTCAGTCTTCGGCGCATCCTTCTCTTTCACCGAGATCATAGATGCGTCCGGTGAGCCAGGCGGGCCAGTCCCGTTCAAAGAAGGATTTCTTGCTTTCATCGAAGACGCGGTTGGGACGCGTCGATGTCGCCATATCCTCACCTTCGAGCCTGACGACGATCTGCTCGCTTCGATGGTCGTCTTTCTCCCTGCGAAAGCGGAATTGATGCAAGGGTCCCGCATTGACGTTCGGAACCAGTTCACCGTCAGCATCGCAGATCGCGCGTGCGCCTCGGCTGCCGCCGCCATCGCGAATGAAGTAATCCAACGCCGTGAGCACGGCCTCGGACGCAATCGCCATCTGTTGCCACTGAACGGCGCGAACCGCCTCGGCAGCCCGTCCGTAAGCAATCCCGTTCGAGCGGATCGTCGCATTGAGCGAACGCGCCCCGGCAAGCGCCTGCGAAACGCTTTCGGCATCGCATATCATCCCCGCCTTATCGCTCATGCGGGACTGGATTTCGGTGCGGATGTTCTTGGCGGACAGGCGACTATCCTCCTTCAGAATGGCGAGAAGGTCATTGATGCCCGCTAATGCCGCCGCCTCAATATTTGCCGATGACGGGGATTTCGCGCGGCGACTTGCGCCGATATGTTCGGCCGCGCGTGTGCCGAATACCTGCCCGGCATTCAGCGCCGCACCACCCGGACGTGTCACACCATGCGTACCTGCGGCCTCGCCGACAGAATAGCAGCCCGTCAGGTTGGTCCGCCCCCAGGTATCGACCATGATGCCGCCGTTCATGTGCTGGTTGTTCACCGCAAATTCCAGCGGCTCGCTGGCGATGTCGATCTTGTAGCGCCGGTAGAGTTCGATCGCGAGCGGGTTCATATGCTTCAACCGGTCGATCGGCCGTTCCTTCATCGCGCCGGCGTTTTCGATGTAGCTGCTGACGTCTGCGTCGAGACGGTCAAGGCTGAACGGAAGATCGCCGGGCACCGCCAGCGGATTGCGATTGAAGTCCATAAAGACCCGCCGCCCGGCCGCCGACTCGCGGAAGATCGCAAGGTCGACCAGACTTGAACCGAAATCGAGCATACGGGTCGAATGGAAGGGCCATTGATAGCCCTTTCGGAAAATGTTGGAGGCCATTTCCTGCGTATTGCGATAGTAGTCCGCCAGAAAATGATGCTCTTTGCCCCCGGCATCCAGCGAATAAATATGCGGGATGGCCTGAACATAGGTTCCCGACAGGTTCCAGGGAAATCCCTCCCGTCGGGTGCCTATACCGAACTGGCTTTCCGTGAGGTTGACGAGGTCTATCCCCGCCTCCAGCGCCAGCCCCAGAGAACCAAAACAGCCATTGGGATAAACGCTGTCGCGATAAAGCTCGCCCGGTCCGCCGGCTGCAAGCACAATCACCGGACACACGAAGAGAGCAATCCCGAACGGGTTGGTATCGCTGCGCTCATGGGGCTGCATGGCGAGGACGCCGACGACCCGTCTTTCGTCATTCAAACCTTCGGTCAGTATTTTGACGACGGTGGTATGATTGTGAAACGGGATATCCAGACGGATCGCTTCATCCGCAAGCACCTTGACCATCAGCCGCGATGTGCGGGGGCCGCAACTGGTCGCCCGGCCGACTTCGTCGTGGTCGGTCTGATATCGCAGCGTCCCGCCCAGCGGGTCCTGCGGCAGGGGCAGCCCGAGGAATTGCAGGGAGGCCATCATGCGCGCCGATCCCACCGCCTCGACATAGGCGGTATCCTCATCCATGGCGCCGCCGCTGCGGATGGCGCGCGCCATTGCCTTGAAGTTGTCGCCCTGATCGGCCGTGTTCGCGGTGTGGAGCGTTTGTTTGTCGGATCCGGAACAGGCGGATGTCCCACCCCACGCGCTCTGGCTGAGGATGACGACGTCATCGCCGCGCCGCTTCATTTCCACCGCAGTCCGCAGCCCGGCGGCACCGGAGCCGACCACGACGCAGCCGGCGCGATGAACCGGGACATCGATGCCACCGAGCACGATCATCTCCTTGGGACCGGGCGCTTTCGGCAAACGCGGCATGTTCACATCCGTGAGCGCGTCAAGAATATGCTGCGGGACGGTCGCGTCCATGAGCGTTGTACTCCTCGTAAATTGCCTTGCAGGCTTCGTCTCGGGTTCGCATCAAGACCGCCTGATCGCGGAATGACTATCGAACCTGCGCGCGCGCCCTTGGACGCGTTTCATTGCGTTCGTGCGAGAAAATCGCCGGTGCAAGGGGGGCAAGTCCTCTTATCAGGTCCGCGCCCTTCTCTCCGACCATGATCGTCGGCGCATTGGTGTTGCACGAGGGAACGCGCGGCATGACGGAGGAATCGCAGACGCGCAGTCCTTCAAGACCGTGTACCTTGAGATCAAGGCCGACGACTGATTCCCGTCCGTTGCCCATCTTGCAGGTGCCGACGGGATGGTGATCGGTCTTGGCATTCGCGCAGCCGTATTCGAAAAGCTCATCATCCGTCATGACCTTGGGGCCGGGCAGACGTTCCGCCATGATGTATGGCTTCAACGCCGCCTGCTGGAATATCTCGCGGGCGATCTTGAGACCTTCCAGTGACATCTTCCGGTCATGGGGATCGGACCAGTAATTGGGATCGATCAACGGCGCGGCGGCCGGATCGGAGGATGACAGCCGCACGGTTCCGCGCGATCTGGGATGAAGATAGGCGGAATTCAGCGTGACCCCGGCGTTTTTCAGCCGCTCCACGCCCGCCTCGATACCCGACCCCAATCCCAGATGGAACTGGATATCCGGCGAGCGCGCGTCCGGGTCCGCATACCAGAAACCGCCCGTTTCAAACAGCGAGGAGGCAACCGGGCCGGTGCGGAACAGAATATATTCAAGCCCCGCCCATATCGTCCGGTGAAGTTTGGCGACGCCGTCATAGGTATGGTCGCCGGTGCATTCGGCAATCACGAAAAGATCGAGATGATCCTGCAGGTTCGAACCGACGCCGGGCAGGTCATGCAGCACCTTCACGCCCACGGATTTCAGATGGTCCGCCGGGCCGATACCCGATTGCTGCAGGAGCTTGGGGGAGCCGATCGCGCCGGAAGAGACGAGGACTTCCCGTTCGGCGCGGATGATTTCCGAGCCGGATTTTCCGACAACCTCGACCCCTATGGCGCGTTTTCCTTCCAGAACGATGCGGGAGACGCGTGCGCCGAGTTTGATCGTCAGGTTCTTGCGATGCCGGATCGGGTTGAGATAGGCGAGTGATGCGGACGACCGGCGCCGGTTGCGCTGCGTGAGCTGATAGAAGCCGACGCCGGCCTGCTGCCGGCCGTTGAAATCGTGATTATAGGGCATGCCGAGTTCCTGGCCTGCTCGAATGTAAGCATCGCAGATGGGCAGGGCCGAAACCGGCATCGAGACGCCAAGCGGTCCGCCATAGGAATGATAGTCGTCGGCGAAACGCTGATTGTCTTCGGCGCGTTTATAATAGGGCAGGATGTCGCGATAGCTCCAGCCTTCACAGCCATCCTCGGAGACCCATGTGTCGTAATCGGCCGCATTGCCGCGCGTATAAAGCTGGGCATTGATCGATGAGCCGCCGCCCAGCACCTTGGCCTGGGTGTACCGCAACACCCTGCCCTTCATGTGCTTTTGCGGCACCGTCTCCCAACCCCAGCTCGCCACGCCTTTGGTCATTTTGGCAAAACCGGCCGGCATGTGGAAAAGCGGATTCCAGTCCCCTCCACCGGCTTCGAGCAGCAGGACGTTGACATCGGGGTCTTCGCTCAAACGGTTTGCAAGCACACATCCTGCGGGGCCGGCACCGGTGATAATATAGTCGAAACGCATCGAACTATCCTGTTACACTTGAGTAATCTGATGGCCGCCATCGGCATAAAGCGGCATCGCGGCCATGAAATGCGGGGTCGTCAGCCTCATGGGGCGAGGTCCTCCGTCGAGATATGATGGGCAACCCTCAGCGCCTGGCTCGCAATGGTGAGCGCCGGATTGACGGCTGCCGACGTCGGCAGAAAGCTGGCATCGACAACGAAAAGATTGCGGTGGTCATGGGAACGGCAGAAGGGGTCGAGCGGTGCAGCCGCCGGGTCGTTGCCCATGCGGATCGTGCCGCACTGATGCGACGGCGTGCGTTTATCGAAAGGTTTCGACAAGACGATCGGGAAACCGACCGATTTGAGGATGCCTTTGAGTTTCGCAACCAGCGCCAGATGAGCGTCCCAGTTGGTTCGCCGCCAGTGGAGAACGATGCGGTTTCCGTCAACCATTATCCGGCTGTCGGGATGAGGAATGTCTTCGCTCATGGCGTAGAAATCGATCGCGTGTCCGGTCAGTTGCCGGAGCAACCATTCCGGCACGCGGGGCATTGCCCCCTTCAAGATCGCCGGAGAAATCTTGCCGAGCAGTTGGACGTTGCCAAGAGGCGGCCCGCCCTCACCGTCGGACAGATAGAAGTCATTGAAGCCGAATGTCTTTTGATAGACGGCCGTGTTGCGGAAGCTTGGCGACACGGCAATTACAGCCGACGAATTGTGGTTCATGAAGTTTCGCCCGACCTGATCGGAGGAATTCGCAAGACCCTTCGGATATCGTTCATCCGCCGAGCGGAGCAGCAGCACGGCCGACTGCACGGCTCCCGCAGACAGGATCACCAGTTTTGCCGTATCCGAGCGGGCCTCGCCGTGCTTTTCATAATGGACGCGCTCGATGTTGCCGCTCTGTCCCGCCTCAAGTCTGGTTAACTTAGCGGAGGTTTCGATTTTGACGTTCGGATATTCGAGAGCTTTTAGGAGCGCCGCAGTCTCCGCATCCATCTTGCCATCGCGAGAATTTGGATGGGCATCCCACGGTGTCCGGCCTTTCGAGAGCCATTTTTCGATATCGATGGCAAGCGGCAGGGAGAAGGGATGCAGGCCTTTCGCCTTCAGGCGTGCCCGGACATCCGCCACCGGCGGCTCGTCCGCAACGGGGGAAAATGAATATGCTGCGGAATGTTCAGGTTCGGTCGGGTCCGCGCCCAGCTCGCCGCGAACCTGATACATCGCCTCCGCCTTGCTGTACCATGGCTCCAGCTCCTCGTAAGGAAACGGCCATGCGGGAGACACGCCTTGCGGCAGCCATGCCCATAAAGCGCGGCCTGCTGATCGACAATGGAAACGCGGATGGGCGTTGCCTCAACCGCGCCAAAACCGCGATCGACAGGACCGATCAGGGGCAGGCAATCCATCGGCACGCCGTGAAGCGCGCAGAGTTCAGGGCTCCAGTCTCCGGTTGAAAGATCGAGCAGCCCCGTGCGCGACGCCGTCGCAAGGTCCGTGCGGTAAGCGCCCGTCAGCCGGTCCAGAAAGAACGCATCGGTGGTGCCCAGCCGCAAACGCCCTGCGGCCCTTGCCTGCGCCACTGCCGGATTGTGCCTGACCAGCCAGGCCAGTTTGCTGGCCGAAAAATAGGGATCGAGCGGCAGCCCGCAAATCTCTTTCGAACGATTTGTCGCCGAGGGCGGCAGGGCGGCCAGCGCTTCGGTGGTCCGGGCATCTTGCCAGACGATGACCGGCGACAACGCCTCACCGCTCACGGCATCCCACGCCAGACAACTCTCGCCCTGATTGGCGACGGCGATGGCCTCCACCGGTCCGGCGGCAGCCAGCACCGCGCGAATATTGCGCAGCAGTTCTTCCGGATCATGTTCCACATGGCCGGCGGCCGGGTAAAATTGCGCGTGACGCCGGCTGGCCACGACCTCCGCCGTGCCGCTATCGCTCACCACAAGGCACCGGGTCGATGTCGTCCCCTGATCGATCGCCGCAATGCGCATCAATTGGTCTCCCGAAAGTGAAAGGCAATCTGGCTCGCTTCAAACGCAGCGCCGGGAATGGGCACCAGCACACGGCGTTCAGGGCGCCACCGGCCGGTCTTGCTCCACACTTCCGTTCCGTCGAGACGAAGCGAAAGCCGGCCTTGAACGCGTCTGGTGAAACGAAGCTGAAAATCGCGAAATGCCGGTCTATCGAGTCCACCCGGCCGGAACATGGCTGGAACCGCCAGTTTGAGCGGATCGGCGAAGGCAACGGGAACCCCCGGCGCGTTGCAGGGTTCCCGGGCGAGATCGTCAGCCACCGACGCGCCAACGCGGCGGCCTTCGCGAAACGCCCAGCCGCCCGTTTCCACGGCTCGCAAGACATTCCCGCTGGCGAAGAAAATCGGATTGGCCATCCGTCCGTCCTGATCGATCAGCGGCCCGGCACTGCCTGCCGCAACATCCACGGGGGATGCATTGAGAAGCGCTGCCTCAGGTGTGAATCGCCCGGTGAGCAGAACACCGTCGCATTGAACGGTCAGGATGCGGCCATCCGCCAGACGGATATCGGCCTCCTCGACACGGTCACGCCCGCGAATATCCGTGAGTGTCGCACCACAATGAAAGGGCACCCCGACCAGTCGCGGAAACCAATGAAAAGGCGACCGCGCCAGCGGATGAGGCTCCGGCTCGATCATCGCGACCGGTCGGGCGCGATGGGTGAGGCAGGTCAGAAGTGCGGAAAAGGAAACCAGCTCCGAACCGATGATCAACGGCCGGCGAAAGGGCATGATACCGTGAAAGGCGACATAGGATTGCAGCGTGCCAGTAGTGACCACGCCCACCGGACGGTCGCCGGGCAGAAGCCGCACGGAGCGTGGTTTTTCCCGTGCGCCGGTCGCCAGCACGATGCGTCTAGCCTTCAGCGTCTCGACGCCACGCGCCGATGTCACCAGCAGCGCGCCATCCTGCCCGAGTTCCACCACGGAATGACCGGTGCGGATATCGATACCCGCCTCCTGTGCTTGCCGCTGCAGGTGTTGTGCATAGGCGGGGCCGAAATAGACCCGTCCGAATTCGCGCATGCCGAAGGGCGAATGCAGGCAATGCCGGGTCGCGCCGCCAAGGGCCGGCTCGCGGTCGAGGATCATCACACGGGCGATACCGCGCGCTTTCAGTTCCAGCGCCGCAGCCACGCCCGCCGGGCCGCCGCCAACCACGATTGCATCTGCATTCTCAGCGTTTGGATGCTCTCGTTGAAAGGACTCCACGGCGCTCATCGGTCGTCTCCCTCCCGAACGGCAAGCGGGGTTGCCAGACGGTCGCCCGTCATCGCTGCCAGCCGGGCGTTGCAATAAAAGCCCTGGCAGCGGCCCATGCCGGCCCGCGTGCGTCGCCGCAGCCCGCCGAAATCACCGGGCGGCACCGGGCTTAAAAATGTCGCCTCGATCTCGCGGCGGGTGACGAGTTCGCAATGACAGACGATTTCGCCGTGATCGGCGCGCTGCCAGTCCCGCTCACAGGTTTCGGTCAGGTTGGGCATCGTCACTTCGGGGACTGATGGCGGCGGGGCAAACCTCCTACCGAAACCCTCGTGGAGCGTCAAAGCATGCTGCGCCAGCCCGAGTGCTGCGCTGAGACCCGTGGAACGCACCCCGCCGAGCGTGATGGCGCGCCGCTCGGGCCGCGCGGAAATCCGGTAATGTTTCTTTTCGGAGGCCGGCCGCAGACCGGCATAAACGGCGGTTACAGAAACAGAGGCCAGCGCCGGAACGATCTCCGCGCCGCGCTCCAGCAACGCTTCCAGCGTCGCCGTTTCGACAGTCGCACGCTCGCGGTCGTCCTGCTCTTCCGCCGTCGGCCCGACGAGAACATTGCCGAAGGCGGTGGGGCACACCACGATGCCCTTGGTGATTTCGGTGGGAACAGGCAGAACGATGCGCGGCACATGCCGACGGGCAGCCTTGTCAAGCACGACGAACTGCCCCTTGCGGGGCTTGATGGTGAATTCGGGCGGAAGCCCCAGACGCGCATCGACGATATCGCCGAACAGACCGGCGGTATTGACGACGCTCGTGGCAAGGATAGCGCCCGCCATCGTCTCGATCCGCCACGCACGGTCGAACACACCGGACAGAACCTCCGCGTTTCGCACCAGCCGCGCGCCCAGCGCCACCGCCTGCGTGAGATAGCCAAGCGGGGCGGACCACGGATCAATGATATGTTCGCCCGGAACGTCGAGCGCGGCGACAAGGCGCTCGGACAGGCCCGGCATGGTTTCACGGGCCTGTCCGGCCGTGACGAGCTCAAGTCCGGCAATGCCGTTGCGCCGCCCCTGATCGGCGATTGCCTGCAGTTTTTCCGCCTCGTCCGGGTTCCAGGCGCAGACGAGCGCGCCGGTTTCAACGAGGCTAAGGCCCATCTGCCCATGAATGGAAAGATATTCCGCCCGGCCTGCCTTCACCAGTTCCAGTTCCAGACTGCCTTCCGGCGCATCGAAGCCGGTATGGAGGATGGCGCTGTTGGCCTTGGAGGCGCCGGAGAGGATATCGGGGCCTTTTTCGATGACCACCACCTTCGCACCGGCCAGCGCGAAACGGCGGGCGACCGCGCAACCGACCACACCGGCGCCAATGACGGCAACGTCGAATTCCGTGGAGGGGGTCTGAGCCATGGGCTTCCCTTTGCCTTCGTCCTTCAAAGCGAAATCAACAGGCGCGACGGATCGCGCCGATGCAGCAGCGGCGTTCATAAACGAGAGTGAAATTCGCGCCTGTGCCAGTAGGGGCAGCCAGCACCAGCCGGTGGCCCCGCCGACTTTACTTCACGAAAGTCTTGGTCAGGCCCGCAGTGCGGTCGACGATGAGAACGACGGCAAGGGTGAGCACGATCAAAAGAACGGAAATGGCCGCAACAAGCGGATCCGCTTGCGTTTCCACATGCTGATACATGGCGACGGGAAGCGTGGTGATGCGCGGGCCGGTGAGGAACAGCGAAATCACCGCTTCATCGAACGACACGAGAAAGGAAAGTGCGGCCGTCGCCACGACGCCCGGCGCGATCATCGGCATGGTCACGCGTCGGAAGACCGTGAGCGGCGATGCCCCGAGTGTCGAAGCAGCCTCCTCGAAGATCAGCGGCAGGCCCGCAAGCGAGGTGGTGAGGACGCGCAGCGCATAGGGCAGCACGATGATGAGATGCGCGATCACCAGACCAGTGAAGGTGGCGAGCAGGCCGGCGCCAGCGAAGACGATCAGGATCGCGAGGCCGAGCACGATGGTGGGCAGGAGCAGCGGAGCCGTGAAGAAGGCGAGAAGCGCATCCGCGCCGATCACCCGCATGCGCACGATGGCATAGGAGGCAGGCAGCGCGATCAGCATGGACAGCACGGTGACGATGACGGCGAGAAGGGTGCTGGTGCCGAGCGCCGCCATCATCTTGGAATTATGCATGAGTTCCACATACCAGCGCAGGCTCCAGCCGGAGGGCGGAAAGGCCATGTAGCTGTCGGCCGAAAACGAGATCGGCACGACGAGAACCACGGGCGCCAGCAGGAAAAGGAACATGATGAAGGCGACGATTTTCAGCGCCAGCGGAGCGGGACGTTCTTCCATCTTCGATCTCCTTTAAAGAATGGCCCGCAGAAGCCGGGAATAAAGCACCAGCGCCGCACCGAAGATCACGAGGATGATCATCGAAAGCGTCGCAGCGAGTGGCCAGTTGAGCGTCACGATGGCCTGATCGTAGATTTCCGTCGCCAGAAGGAAGACGCGCCCACCGCCGAGCAGCTTGGGGGTGATGAACGAACTGACCGCCAGAACGAAGGAGAGCAGGCAACCGAGCGCGACGCCGGGCATGGTGAGCGGCACGATGATCCGCCAGAACACCTTCCAGGGCGACGCGCCGAGTGTTTCGGCCGCTTCCTCGACACGTGGATCAAGCCTGCCGAAACCGGCAAGCAGCGCCAGGATCATATAGGGCATCAGGATTTCCGTGAGGCCGATGACGACGCCAACCTTGTTGAACAGCAACCGCACGCCGCTTTCGGCGCCGAGTGCGAAGAGGATGTTGTTGATGAGGCCGTCATCAGCAAGGATCGCGATCCAGCCATAGGTGCGCACCACGGCCGAGGTCAAAAGCGGCGAAATGACCAGCACCAGCAGCAGGGTTTTCCAACGGCCCTGCGCCCGGTGAAGGTAAAGGGCGATGGGATAGGAGGCGATGAGCGTGAGAATGGTGATCAGGAGACTGGTCAGGATGCTCTGGCCGATCAGTTCGATATAAAAACCATCGGTCAGCGTGGACGACCAGTTGTCGAGCGTGTGGGCTTCCCCGAGACCGCCGCCGCCGAGGCTTTCACGGAAGGAAAGCAAAAGCAGGTTGAAGACGGGCATCACGAAGGCAAGGCCATTGACCGCGATGATCGGCCCGAGAAGAAGCGTTGCGAGAAACACCATGGAGGATGTGCGGCTGCCGGGAGCCGTGATCATGACCGCCGCCGTCATTGGTCTGCTCCGAAGACCAGCGTGTCCTCCACGCGCCAGATGAGGCTGACCGCACTGCCGGCCGCAACCGGCGTTTCGCCGCCGGAGGTGGCGCGCTCCACCGACAATGTCTGTCCGCCTGCTGAGATCTCGTAGTGGAGGATATCACCGGCATAATAGACGTCACGAACCTCGCCGGTGATGCGGTTGACCGGCGCGCCATCGAAATCTGGCACGGCGTCATCAGCAACCGTCATAACCATGCGGTGCGGCCGCACCATAAGGTCGATCTTGCCATTGTGCGAACCGGGTGCCCGCAATACCGCATCGCCGACCGTGATGTGATCGCCGACCGCGTTTCCGACCAGTCTGTTGGTGCGGCCGACGAAGGAGGCGACGAAAGCCGTTGCCGGACGCTCGTAAAGATCATGCGGGGTGCCGAGCTGTTCCAGACGCCCGCCATTGAGGACGGCGACCTTGTCGCACATGCTGAGCGCCTCGACCTGATCATGCGTGACGAAGATGGAGGTAATGCCGAGCTGCTTCTGGATGCGGCGGATTTCCGAGCGCATCTCGTCGCGCAACTTGGCATCGAGATTGGAAAGAGGCTCATCGAACAGAAGGATGGAGGGCTGGATGACAAGCGCACGCGCCAGTGCGACGCGCTGCTGCTGGCCACCGGAAAGCTGGGCGGGACGGCGGTCCTCGCGCCCTTCCAGGTGGACCATGGCAATCGCCTCGCGGGCACGCCGTTCCGCTTCGGCGGCCGGCACCTTGCGCATTTCAAGTCCGAACATGACGTTCCTGAGGACCGTCATATGCGGGAAGAGCGCATAGCTCTGGAAAACAAGGCCAATGTCGCGCTTATAGGGTGCAAGCTGCGTCACGTCCTTGCCGTTGATCAGGATTGAACCTGACGTCACGGGTGCAAGACCGGCAATCATGCGCAGCGACGTCGACTTGCCGCAACCCGACGGACCGAGGAAGGCAACCAGCTCGCCCTTGGGTATCTCGAGGTTGAGATTATCCACGGCGACCATAGTCTCGTAGCGCTTGGTCAGTGAACGAATCGAGAGAAATCCTGGCTGCATGATGTCTGAAGTTCCCATTCTGGCTTTTTGCCTTTCTCCAGAACATGTCCCACCCCGGCGGGGTCTCGGACATGTCCTGTCCCTTGATCTATGCAATCACGGCGGAAATTCACCTGCGCTGTGCGCGGTGCTTTCCCTAACGCAGGCCCTCGAGCCACCTCACTCCTCCATCGACCCCAACACCGACGGAGGAAATGAGCCGAGGCCCATACCGTTTCCGCACCAGCCCGGAGGGATGCGGAAGTCTTGCCATTTTTCACGCCGGGCGCGAAAGCCTTAGCGGCTGAGCGGGATGACCTTGCGGCGCCAGTCCTGCGTGATCTGGTCGCGAACCTTCGAGAGGCCGATCCAGTCAACCGGGATAACCTTGTCCATCGCCTTGACGACCGTGCGATCACTCACATCGGCAGCGACCGTGGCCTTGGCGTTGGTCGGCGCATAATACATGGCGGCGGTAAAGGCGGCCTGGGCTTCCGGGCTCAGCGCATAGTCAACGAACTTGCGGGCCGCCTCGGACGATGGGCCGCCCTTGACGAGGTTGAGCGTGTTGATCTGCAGGATCGTGCCTTCTTTCGGCAGAACCACCTTCATCTTGCCCTTGGAACCATCGGCATTCACCTGGCTACGGGCGTTCCAGCCCACGCCCAGCGACACCTGGCCATTGACGACATTCGGATAGACTTCCGGCTTCGGTTCCCATGTCTGGATGTTCGGCGCCACTTCCGCCATGGCATTGATGCCGGCGTCGATATTCTTGATGAAATCGGTGCCACCATTCATGTGGTCCATGATGATGGTCGTGCCGATACCGACGATGTCAGGGGCGCTGAGCATGGCGACCTTGCCCTTGAAGGCGCTGTCTTTCAGGGCATTCCAGCTGTCCGGTGCGGTCTTGATCGCATCGGTGTTGTAGATGAGAACGAGGTTGTCGAAGGTCACGCCAACGCCGGCGACGCCCTCGAAGCGGGCGTTCGGATAGAGGTCGGCGACATTCTTCGTAACGCTTTCATCGATCTTGTCGAACAGGCCTTCATCCGTGCCGGTCTTGGCGACAGAAACATCCATCAGCGCAATATCGGCCTGCGGCGCAGCCTTCTGGGCGCGCAGCGAGCCGAGCATGGCGGCAGAACCCTGCTGCGGGAAATAATCGACCTTGATGTCAGGGTTGGCGGCCATGAAAGGCTCGATGACGGCCTTGGTGTAACGCTCCTGGAAAAGGCCGCTATAACCGAGGAACGTTACGGTCTGCTGGGCGTGCGCCGGCAGGGCGGCCGCGCCAAGCATGAGAATCCCACTCAGAAGTATCGTTTTCTTCATTGTCCTGTTCTCCTCTATTGTTATTGGGAGTGGCGAACTGATCCGCCACCCG
This sequence comes from Agrobacterium sp. CCNWLW32, assembly GCF_037083425.1. Taxonomy (NCBI): domain Bacteria; kingdom Pseudomonadati; phylum Pseudomonadota; class Alphaproteobacteria; order Hyphomicrobiales; family Rhizobiaceae; genus Agrobacterium; species Agrobacterium sp. CCNWLW32. The sequence continues at coordinate 40,453 of NZ_JBAOJM010000008.1, read as the reverse complement.
TAAGATTGTGTCAGGCGCTGAGCTTGGCCTGGACGAATTTGTTGGCCCCGGAAATATCAGGCAGCTTCTCGCCGTTGCGCAGGCGTTCCAGAAGCACGAGTTCAGCTTCCTGCATGCCGATGGCGCGCTCCGCCATGGCGCGCGCCTGGCTCGGATGAAGGGCGACGACGCCGCTTTCATCGCACAGGATCGCATCGCCCGGATTGATCACCTGGCCGCCGACACTGATCGGAATGTTGATCGCACCTTCCAGACCAAGAATCTTGGTGGTGATCGGCGACGGGCCGCGGCACCACATGGGCATGTCGACCTTGGTGAACTCAGAGAAGTCAGTCGCCGGGCCATCAACGACGCCGGCTTTGACGCCAGCCATCTTCATCGTGTTGGTGATGACACCGCCCCAGCAGGCGTGGCGGGTATCACCGCAACGGTCGATGAGGACGATATCGCCCGGACGCACGAGTTGCGTCAGGTAGTGGAGCATGGTCGAATCCGCGTTCGGGATACGCAGGGTGACGGCGGTGCCCGCCACGCGCTTGCCCGGAAGAACGGCCCGGATTTCAGGATCGACAAAGCCGGAGTGAAGCACATGACCAATCGTTGCGACTTCGACCTTCTCAAGAAGCTCGATAATGTCGCCGCTGATCTGTTCCGGCATGGGGTTGACGATAAACATCAGGTCTTTCTCCGATCAGAGCACATGGTGGTTTGCCACCGGCACGTTGGCGCGCACCTTGGTCGAATAGTCGAAATCGAGGGCAGCCCCCGCTGTTCCGACAGTGTCAGAGCACTGGGCGACGATATGGCCCCAGGGATCGATGACCATGGAATGACCCCAGCAGGCCTTCTTGCCACCCGCGTGAGCGCCTATCTGGCCGACAGCGAGGAAATAAGTCTGGGTTTCGACGGCGCGGGCACGAGCCAGCACCTCCCAATGGTCCTTGCCTGTCATCAGCGTGAAGGCGGCTGGCAGAACGATGACATCGGCGCCCTTGTCCCGCAGGGCGCGGAACAGTTCCGGGAAGCGGATATCGTAGCAAATTCCGCAACCAACCGTCTTGTCACCGACCTTATAGGTCACGACCTCTTCGCCACGGGCCACGGAATCGGATTCGCGATAGCTGATGCCGTTCGGCGTATCGACGTCGAACAGGTGAATCTTGCGGTACCGGGCAATCTGCTTGCCATCAGGACCGAAAACGAGTGTCGAATTATAGAAGCGGTTGCCTTCCTTCTCGACGATGGAGCCGGCGTGCAGCGTGATCGCGTGCTTCTTTGCTAGCCCCGAAAGCAGCGTATAGATTTCACCACCGGGAAATTCCTCGCCGCTTTCATGCATCTCCTGAGGATTATCTCCAAGAAATGCAAAGTACTCAGGAAGAACAACAAGGTCTGGATTATCCGCCTTGACCGCCTTCTCAATCAAATCGGCAGCAACCTTAAGATTTTCTGCCTTGTCATTCTGGGTATTCATTTGAACAAGTGAGACTTTCACGTTGCTCTCCTCTCATGTTGCGAGGAGAATTAAGAACGGGAACTGTTTTCCTGACAAACGGAAAAACTCTATCGAAACCCATAAGATAAGCTTATGGATTAATCATTTTGCGCCGCAGCATAAAATTTAAGCCGCAGCGATCATCCATTGCGTGGTGGTTTCACTAACGATTTCCGTCGCCATGTCGGCGATGGCTCGGGCGAGCGCATTGTCGCCGCGCTCCTGGTAAACCGTGTGAAAGGTAAGGGGCGGCACCGGCGGCGTGATGTCGAGAATACGCGCTTCGCCCGATTTGATGATGCCGTCCACCAGCACGCGCGGCAGCGCGCCCACGCCAACGGCGGTCGCCACCAGCCGGGTCATGATCGACAGAGAATTGGAATTATAGATGCGGCTGTCGGACAATCCATGGGAATCGAGGAGCGCGCGCAATGCCTGGTGCGGCTGCGACCCGGTCGAGAAGGTAAGCAGCGGAAAATGCGCGATATCTTCGAGCGTGACACCCGTTTCCGGCAGCGGCAGCTCGACAGCGCCGACCCAGCAGGATTCGAAGGTACAGAGCGGTGAGTTGTAGATATCCGCCGCCATGATCGGCCCCATGATAAAACCGACATCCACCTCGCCGTTCTGGATGCGCTGGGAAAGTTTCAGGCTGGTATCGATGGTCAGATCGAGGCTGACACCGGGATATTGTTCGTTCATCCGGCGGATAAGCAGCGGCAGCCAGGCGTACACGATCGTATCCGCAGCACCGATGCGCACGGTGCCCCTCAACGCCTCCCGGTTACTGACGATCTGGCGGAACTCGCCGGTGAGGTTGACGATCTTTTCGGCATGCTGCAACGCCAGACGACCGGCGGGTGTCAGGTTGACGCAGCGCACATCGCGCGTGAACAGCACGACACCGAGCTCACGCTCCAGCGCGGCAATCCGGTTGGAGACCGACGCCTGCGTCGTGTGCAAACGTTCCGCAGCCGCCGAAAAGCTGCTCAATCGTGCTGCCCAGAGGAAAGTTTCGAGGAATCGCGTGTTCATGGGGTCCATCTCCTCGCATGGCTCCGCGATCCAGCTCTGCGTCTCTGGCTTCGTCTTGCCCTTGGCCTTTTTGGTTCAGGAGCCAGTATGTCCGATGCGCGCGCCGATAAGCAAGGGATCAACGCCGGCGCCTCCCTTTCTCATTGGGGTCGCGCCGGCGGTGCCATGCAGCTGCGAATGGAGAGCCCCTTCCGCGTCGAGGCAACAGTGGAACCGTCGCGGCCGCACGCCTTGCTCAATTCAGAAGGGGTCAATCCGCATATTCGGAGAGGACGGGATGCGGGCCGACAGACGCCCGCCATCCCTGCCGGTTCTAGTGTCCGCCCTTTGTGGTCGGCGCCGGCGTGTTGAGAAGCTGCTGCTCCCAGAGATAAGCGATGCCGCTGCCGCCGAAGTGCTGAATGAGAATCTCGGTCAGTTCCTCGACATGCTCGGTGCGCGCCCAATCGCGCTGCCATTCGCCAGCAAGCGCCATCACGGTCATCACGTTCGCGCCGGCAGCGATCATTCGCTGGATGGCAACTTCGTGAGACTCCTTCGAAATCCCGCCCGACGCGTCGGTGATCACGGTCACGTCCCAGCCTTCGCCGGCCGCCTGGATGACGGGCATTGCGACGCAGACCTCGGTCCAAAGGCCCGCGATGATCAGTTGCTTGCGGCCGGTCGCCTTGACGACGTTCACCACATTCTCGTCCTGCCAGGTGTTCACCCAGGTGCGGTCGATGACCTCCTGGCCGGGGAACACGTCGGTGATCTGCTTGAAGAGAAGGCCACCGCGCGCCGCGATCACGCTGGTGAGAACGGTCGGAACATTGAAAGCTTTAGCCAGCTTTGCCAGCGCGGTCGTGAGGTTGACCACAGCTTGCGGATCATGGCTGTTCAGGTTTGCTAACTGATAGGGCTGGTGATCGATCAGAACGAGGACCGAGTCTTCAGGACGGAGAAGCGAATCAAGGCCGTTACGAAAGGTCATGGGTTCATCCTATATTGGTGGTTTATTGAAGCGCGCTTGCGCAAAAGGCATGCACCCCCTTGGGCGTTGCCGCGGGACGAAACTTGTCATTCCCGTTTCTGATGCGGTAGTCCTTGTCCGTGCTAAGCTGTGTCGCAGAATGGGGAACGCTTGAATGGATATCGAAGATATCAGGACATTCGTCGAAGTTGCGGATGCGGGAGGCGTCACAGCGGCCGCGCTGCGGCTCGGTATCTCCAAATCGATGGTCAGCCGGCGGCTGGTGCGGCTTGAAGCGGAGCTTGGTGTCCAGCTTCTGGCCCGATCCACACGCGGTGCTTCCCTGACGGAGGAGGGCGCAACCTTCCGCGACTATGCGGCGAGGATTTCAGCCGAAATCGACGTCGCCAGAGAGACAATCCTTCCGGCTGGTGAGCTCCGTGGCCGCCTGCGGATTGCTGCGCCGCTTTCCTTCGGCCCAACGCATTTCGCGCTGGTGATTGCGCAGATGGCGCGCCGTCATCCTCAACTCCAGATACAGACCTGTTACACCGATCGTTTCGTGGACCTGATTGCAGAAGGATACGATTGTGCGATCCGGGTCGGCACCCTTCCAGACTCCAACCTCGTCGCCAGACGCGTCGGCCCCCTCTACGGCATTTTCGTCGCCAGCCCGGACTATATCGAGGTCCACGGCTCTCCGGAGACACCGGAGGAACTCGTGACCCATCAGGCTCTCATGCAGGGAACGGAAACCTGGCAGGTGATGGATGGCGACAAGGTGATAACTCTTCGCCCGCAGGGACGGTTCAAGGCCGATAACGGGGTCGCTCTTGCCGTCGCCGCAGCAGCCGGATTGGGGGTCGCCGTGCTGCCTTACGATCTCGTCAAAAATTATCTGGCCTCAGGCGAGCTTGTGCAGGTGATGAAACGTCATCCGCCGCCGCCGGCCGGGATATATGTCGTCAGACCGCCGGGGCAACATCCCGTCAGAAAAATCCGGGTTCTCACTGAAATGCTGATCGAATGCTTCGATCACGGCCCGGCGGCGGCGTCCCTCTCCAATGCCGGGGGAAGCCCCCCGGCAGCTGCCTGACCGGCACATTTTTCAGAGCCGTACGTCTGTCACACGGCCACGGGCTTTGGCAGGACCAGATCGCCGACCGTATATGTGTGGAACTCGCTTTTGGAGACGGTATCCAGTTTCCGGAATTTTTCGACGAATTGCGGATCGGAAAAGAACTCGTCGACATTGCCGGTTCCCTGAATGGCCTCGACATTAACGACCGTCTCTCCGTCGGTGCTTTTCGCAAGGCTGCTCCAGAGGAACCCTTCCTTTCGTTCGGCAACATAGTGAACGACATCCTGAATGATGGCGAAGGCTTCGTCCTGCTTTCCCGGATGGGCATGAATGACGTTGACAACAAAGGTCGTGGGAGCGGGCGAGTCCGCAAAAGCTGCGATAGGTTTCGTTTCCATGAATTATCTCCATTTGAAGCTTCGGGCCATTTCAGCCGCGACGACATCTGGATATCGGAAGGAAAATAGCGGATAAACGAGCTGCTATTCTCAACATACCGGACAAAAATTCCTTAATCACGACATCATGGACAAGCTCGGAACCCTCGGCATATTCATTCAGGTGGCGGAAGCGGGAAGCTTCGTGGCCGCCGGGCATCGTCTCGGCATCTCCGGATCCGCCGTCGGAAAAGCCATTGCACGTCTGGAGGAGGAGCTGGGCGTAAGACTGTTCAATCGCTCGACACGCAGCATGGCACTGACGGAGGACGGGAGTTTCTTCCTCGATACCTGCCGGCGCATCCAGTCGGAATATGAGACCGTGCAGGCGCAATTATCGAGATCGCAGGCCGTTCCGCGCGGGCAACTGCGTGTCAGCCTTCCGCTGGCAGGCATGTTGCTGATGCCGACGATATCCGCCTTCATGGAGGCATATCCCGAAATCAGCCTCGACCTTGATTTTACAGACCGTCTGGTTGACGTCATCGAAGAGGGATTCGACGCCGTCATCCGAACCGGCGAGATCAGGGACACACGGCTGATGAGCCGCAAGCTCGGCACGTTCAGGCACAGCATCGTGGCGGCGCCCGGCTACCTGGAGGCGCATGGCCGTCCGGAGATTCCGGAAGATCTTGTCCGGCACCGCTGTCTTCACCATCGCTTCGCCAATTCCGGAAAGCTTGAGCCGTGGCCCCTGGTTCGCGAAGGCCGCGAGATCAGGATCGATCTGCCGGTCGCCACCGTTGCGAGCACGCTGGAACCCCTGATCTACCTTGCGGAACGTTCATTCGGCATAACATGCCTGCCGTCATTCGCCGTGACGTCCGAAGTCGCTGACGGGAAACTGGTATCGCTGCTGGACGACTATATGGCCGACACAGGGACCTTCCGCGTCCTCTGGCCGACCAATCGATATCTTTCTCCAAAAGTCAGAGCATTTGTAGACTATATGGCCGCCAATCTTTTCACCCGGTGATAGCACCAACGGCAAAGGGCATAAAACGATGCGCAAGCGCTCAGTAAGCGCCGCGATAGTGATCCCTGATGAAGACGGGAAGATCGTTTGACGGCGGCGTAAAAGGCACCTGATACATCATGTCGCCGACAAAGCCGCGGTGATAGGTGCCATGATTGACGATATGCAGCACGATCTGCTCGCGGGTCATGACGCCTTCTCCTCCTCCGACAAATTCGAAATGAACGGCTTTCGCGAGATCCCCGTCTGACCAGGTATCGACCATATCGACATACCAGCGGTCCATTTCCTGAACGGCTTCCCATAATTCGCCAATTGCGGGCGTATGGTCGGTGTTGCGGGCGGTGTAGCTGTGTTTCTTTCCTTGTAGATGATGCCTGAAAATATCGTCCACCACATAAACGTGGTTCAGCGTATGCACCATGTTTCCGAACCGCGTCGGCCGCTGCCGAAGGGCTTCACCTTCCGGCAGGTCCATCACGCTTCTGAACGTCAACCCGTTCGCCCAGGCTTTGTAGCGTACCAGCATTTTCAAGGTATCTATTGCCGATGCGGTGGATGCGTGAACGGGGCTGAGCGGCGCAATATCCATGCTGAAACTCCTTCGTATTTTTGAACTTCAAAAACGATGATCGGGTTGATCCGGCGCTGTCGCGCCGGATCAGAAGCATTGTTGCCGGCCAACGATGAGAGGATGATCGGCACCTGTCCCGGATCGATAAATCCGGAGGCGAGGATCAGCGTGCCGTGGCCTTTTCCTGCAGAAGCCGGATAGCGAGATGCTGGAGCAGAATGATCGTCTTGGCATCGCGAATATCGCCGCGGGTGATCATGCGCATAGCCTCAGGCAAGGCGATTTCCAGCACATCGATGTCTTCGCCCTCGTCCGCTGAACCGCCGCCTGCCCCGACCTTATGTTTCTCGGCATATTCGCCATAGAAAAAGGCGAGATATTCCGTGACCGATCCGGGGCTCATATAGATATCGAACAGATGCGTAAGTTCGGAAACCTCATAACCGGTTTCCTCGATCAACTCCGCACGCATTCGCGTCGCCGGGTCTGCGCCTTCCAGCAACCCCGCCGGTGTCTCGATCAGCGATTCCAGACCGCCATTCAGGAGAACCGGCAACCGGAACTGACGGGTCAGCAGGACATTGTCGCTGGCAGGATTGTACAACAGGCATGTCGCCCCGTTGCCGCGATCATATGCCTCCCGGGTCTGCCGTTGCCAGCTTCCGTCCCTCAGCTGGAGTTCATATTCATACTTGGTCAGCCGCCCCCAATCATCGGCCAATACGCGCTCGGAAATAGGGCGGTAAACACTGCTATTCATCAAAGTCACCTCGTTTTCATCTGTCTTTCAAAGGCCGAGTAAACGGCCTTCGACATGCGTGCGCGTTTCGCCGCCGACCCATATCTGGCCGGCATCATCGCGGGTAAGGTAGATACGGCCATGGCGGCCAAGGCGCGTTCCCTGCGCCGCGACATAGTCTTCGCCAACCACGCCCGTTGCGAACAGCCATTGCGCCAATGAGGCGTTGAGGCTTCCGGTGACGGGGTCTTCAACGATGGCGCCCAGATGATCGCTGAAGAAAGCGCGAACCTCAAAAGCGGTCTCGCCGCCTTTCGCATGAGGGCCAACCACACCGATATCGATGTGATGGGTCCAGCTGCGGGCCGGGGTGATGCCAAGCACCTTTTCGGCCGACGCCAGCCTGATCCCCAGCCAGCCCGGACCATTGTCGATCCATGCCGCATCGATGATGTCGCAAGCCTCGATCCCCAAAAACTGCCGCGCATCTTCCAGCTCGGCGGGCGTCGGCGCGCCGGAACGGATAAGCGGCGGAGCTGCAAAAGAAAGCCGTCCATGCGAGCGCCGGATCGTGACCAGCCCGGCGCCGCATTCCTGAACAATCGCCGTTTCTTGCCCGGGCATGCCATTGGCGGAGAGCCAGGCATGGCAGCTGCCCAGTGTGGGATGCCCGGCAAAGGGCAACTCCCTGTCCAGCGAGAATATCCTGACCCGGTAATCAGCCTGCGGATGGGTGGGCCGTAGCAGGAAGGTGGTTTCGGAAAGGTTGAACCACCGCGTCATCAGCTGCATTTCATCCGTCGATAAGGCATCAGCACCGATGACGACCGCCAGCGGATTGCCGGAAAGCGGCCCGGAGCCGAATACATCGATCATATGGATAGCAAAACTCATGACATGGCTCTTTCAGTTGGGATTAATCGGCAACGCGGATGGTGGGACTGTCAGTTCTGCCAGAGAAGCAGTTTCAGCCCGGCGGCGGCAAATACCACGGAAAGCACGGATTCGATCCAGCGCCGCAATCTGGTATAGAGCGCAATCATCGAGGCGGTGGAAAAGAGAAGTGCATAGCTGCCGAACACGATAACGCCGAGAATGGCGCAGCCGCCAATGATCGCCGGCAACATGCCCGCAGGCGCGTCCTCGCGAAACCCCAGCGACATGATCGCTATCCAGGCCATGATGGCCTTCGGGTTTCCGATATGCATGAGAAGACCCTGCCGGTAGAGCGCCCGATAGCGCGGCGTCGCGCGCCCGGTATCCACACTCACAAAGTCGGAGACCGGCTTCATGGCCGACCTGCCCGCTCGAAAAGCCAGATACAGCAGGTAAACGCCGCCGAATATCTTGATGACGAAAAGCGCCTGGGTATAGGCGGCCAGCGCGGCCGACATGCCCGTCGCCGCCAGGATCGCCCAGAACAGCGAGCCGGTGATGACGCCAGCCGTCAAAGCAAGGGCGGGCAGACGGCCGTCACGCATCGCCGTTCCCATGATCGCCATGTTGCTCGGGCCCGGGCTGGCGGTGGCGACGATATAGGTGCCGTAAACGAGGGCGATCTGGCTGGCGATCATTCTGACTTTCTCCGGAAACAGGACAGGCCTCCCCAAGCACTATTGCTGGAGATCTCCGCGATGCACGATGTGGACCTTGTTGCCGTCAGGATCACGTAGATAGGCGCCGAAATAACCCTCTCCATAATGCGGACGCGGCCCCGGACCTCCTTCGTCCGTGCCGCCATGCGCAAGGCCGTCGGCATGGGCCACAGTCACCGCCTCTGTCGACGGCGCCAGAAAGGCAACCATGCCGCCGTTGCCAACCGTTGCCGGTTCGCCATTGAAGGGCTGATAGACATAAAAACGGGGCAACGGGGATTGCGCCCTCACCCAGCAAAGCGCCGCAGGCCCGCCATCAGGGGTCACGGTTCGCCGCTTCAGACCGAGCGGGGCAAGCACGGCGTCATAAAAGCGTTCCGCCCGCTCAAGATCACGCGTTCCGACGGTTACATGGCTGAACATTTGATCCTCTAAGCGCGCCGGCAGGATGGCAGGCCGGCCGCCGTAAAGTGTGGATATCAATCAGCCTCGTCATAGCCTATGTTACACTTGCTGTTTATTGAAATAGTGTAACGTGACACTTTTATCGAAGGTATGAACGTGCTGCTGCAATCCCCCTGGACTCCCCGTCTTGCAGACATTGAGGCGAATGCCGCAGAACGGCTGGTGCTTGCCCTCGCCGATGACATCATCGAGGGGCGGCTGGCGGGCGGTGACCGCCTGCCCGCCCATCGCGATCTCGCGTGGAAACTGGGGGTGGGCCTTGGCACGGTGACAAAAGCCTATTCCGTTCTGGAACGGCGCGGGCTGACACGCAGCGTCAAGGGCCGGGGAACATTCGTGGCGATCCGGGAGGCGCATAACGACCGGCAGATTGACCTCTCGTCCAACGCACCGCCGGCCACGCTCAACGCCCGCATTCTCGCAAAGACGCTGACGGGGATCGCGCGCAGGATCGATGCGGATCATATCAATCTTTATGCCCCGCCCGCGGGGCATCTGGAACACCGCCGCCTTCTGACCCGCTGGCTCGAAACGCAGGGTCTCACCATCGATCCCTCACATCTAGTGCTGACGAGCGGCGCCCGTCAGGCGCTGGCCCTGGCCATCGATCTAGCCTGCGGCCCCAAGGGCCTGCTCCTGACCGAACGGATCACCTATCCCGGCGCCATCGCGCTGGCCCGGCGGAAAGGTTACCGGATGCAGGGCGTCGAAATCGATGCCGAAGGCATGGTGCCGGAAGCGTTGGCGGCGGCGCTGGATGGCACCCCATCGAGTGACTGCACAGCAATCTATCTGACGCCGACCCTGCATAATCCGACAACCGTTACCATGGGGGCGGCGCGGCGGCAGGTCATTGCGGATATTTGCCGCCGGGCGGGGGTATGGATCATCGAGGACGGTGTTTATGCGGCATCCGCGGAAGCCTTGCCGCCGCTGACGTCATTGGCTCCTGAAATCTCGTTTCATGTGAACGGGCTCTCCAAGTCCCTTGGCCCCGGCTTGCAGATCGGCGTCCTTGCTTTACCAGCCGGTCTGCACGAAACCGCCGAAGACCTTCTGCAGGACATGCCGATGGCCCCATCCGCGCTCTCCTGCGCGGTGGTTGAGGACTGGCTGACCTCCGGCATCATCTCTTCGATCCAGCGCGATTTGCGCCACGAGGCCCAACGGCGCTCCAGCCTGGCCGTTTCCCTGCTCGGCACGAACCAGCTTGGCGCGCATCCCGATGCATACAACGTCTGGCTGCCAATGGAACACGACGCCGCCAATCGCTTCGCATTCGCCGCTGCGGCAATGCGCATCAAGTTGACCCCTCCGGAAGCCATGCTTGTTAATCCCGATGATCAGGCGAGCGGCATTCGCCTTTGCCTCGGCGGCCCGTCCTTCGACGATCTCACGGAAGCGCTGAAGCTTCTGGCCGGACTACTGAAACGCGGGGCTTGACGCCATCAGGAAACAAGCAACAGCACGAGATTTGAATGAAAGTGACCGTATATTATGAATGATCACCCGCCTATACCGGACCAGGATGCCTGGAACGCGTGGAGCCCTGCCCAGTTGTCACGGCGACTGGACGGTGTATCGAGGCCATGGTGCGTTGTTGGCGGTTGGGCTCTCGACCTGTGGCTGGGCAGCAAGACACGCGAGCATGATGATCTTGAGTTCACGGTCCTGCGTGAAGATTTGGGCATCTTTCGCCGGAAGCTGGGTTACATGGCGTTCTACACCGTCAACGATGGCGTTATCGAGCCGTTACCGGCGGATCGGGATCCGGCTCCCGAGATTTTCCAGATCTGGTGCTTCGATCGCGCTGCCGGATGCTGGCGCGCCGATATGATGATCGAGCCGGGAACGAATGACACCTGGGTTTACAAGAGAAATCCGGAAATGACGCGGCCCCGTATCGAAATGGTGTCGCTGAGCGCTGACGGCATTCCTCACCTTAATCCCTCCGCCGTGCTTCTGTTCAAGGCGAAGCACAGACGCACCAAGGATGAGGAAGACTTCGCAAGAGCCCAGCCAGGGTTACCTCTTTCGGAACGACAATGGCTCAAAGACTGCCTTAACCGCCTTCACCCGGGTCACGATTGGATACAGGCGCTGTGATCTCAGGCCGCCTTATTGTGGTCTCGTTCGAAATTCGAAAATAGCATTTCAGGTTCGAGGCGACTGAAATGCCCGCGTGATCCGTCGCAGCACCGCGTTCGCGTGATCGCCCGTGACCGCGGAAATCATTACCACATTCAGCTTTGAGAGCTGTGGGAGCAGGCCGTCCCTCACCTCACGCAGACCGGCAGGCGCAACACTTCGCGCCAGCAGTGCGACGCCGATCCCGGCTTCGGCAGCCGCCCCTACCGCCGTTGCCCCAGTTCCAACGAATACCTCCCGCCATGCGATGTCCGCCGCCTCCAGCGCCCGAAGGGCCATGGCCCGCAAATTGCAGGGTTCGGGTTGCAGCACCAGCGGCACCGGCGCGTTCGAAGGCAGATCAAAATCCGCGCTGCAATACCAGCCGAAGCTTTCCTGAAACAGCAGCTCGCCATCCCGGCGGATATCATCATGCCGCAACACGACGATCGCGTCGAGCTCGCCGGCATCGTAGAGTTCAAGCAGGGTCCGGGTGCCGGCCGTGCGCAGATGAAGCGTAACGCTCGTCTCGCGCTCGCTGATCACCCGGAGTATCCGAGGCAGGTCGGCTCCAATCAAATGATGCGTGAAACCGATCGCGAGACGGGTCGGCTCCTGCCCCAAGACATCAAGCGCACGGCGGCCGGCCGCGACATAAGCACGCGCGGGTTCCAGAAAGCGTTCGCCGGCCGTCGTCAAACGCACCCGGCGCGGCGTCCGTTCGACGAGGCGATGCCCCAGCATGTCCTCAAGCCGGCGCAGGCGCAGGGATATAGCGGCCTGTGATGTGTTCATCACCCCTGCAACCCGTGTGAACGACTGCAGTTCGGCAACAAGAAGAAAAGCCTCGACGGCCTCGGGATCCAATGAGCGCATGTTTCGCATAACAAGCTGTTATCGCTGAAATGTGCAAGCCCCTAATTCTATCTGATAGTCGCGAGCGCTATTGCACGAAAACCCATGATAGGAGCTTTTCGTGTCGTCACAGATTTCCTCGCCCACGCCCGCCACCGACAGCCGGATCTGGGCAGTCCTTGCCGTGGCAGTCGCGACGCAAACCGCGGGCTCGTTCGTATCGCAGGGAATTTACATTCTCGTGCCCTTCTGGCGGGAAGCATTCGGTATTTCCCTCGCATCCGCATCACTGGCCGTGACCGTCATGAACGGTGTTCAGATCGTGACGATGTTCACGCTCGGCCGCGCCATCGACATTCACGGCGAGCGCCGCATCGTCGGCATTGCCATGCTCGGCATGGCGCTCGCGATGGCTTGCGCGGCGGCATTCGCAAACAGCCTGCCCGCGCTGCTTTTGTGCATCGCATTTCTCGGCGGCACCTATGCTGCGGTCCAACCGGGCGGCACGCGGGCGATCATGCGCTGGTTCCCCCCCGCCAAACGTGGCATAGCGACAGGGTTTCGGCAGGCCGCGGTTCCTTTCGGAACCATGATCGCAGCCGCCCTCCTGCCATTCATGGCGGTCCGTTACGGCTGGCACGCGGCGGCATGGCTCTGCGCCGGTGTTTCCGTCCTGGGCGCCGTACTCTTCTGGGGCCTCTATCGCGAAGGAGGCGATGTCGCCGCTAAAACCGAGCGCCCGCTTCCCCTGGGAAAACTTATCCACGAGGTCGGGCGGAATTCGAGCTTCTGGCCCGTATTGCGGCTTGGTATCGCCATGTCGGCATTTCAATTCACCCTCACCGCACACATCATCGGCTTCATGGCGGATGGGCTGGGGCTTGGCCTCTTTGCCGCATCGTCCATGTTTGCCGCAACACAGCTTGCCGGCATTCCCGGCCGGATTCTGCTGCCATGGCTCAGTGACCGCTTCCGACCCGGACTGCGCACCCAATCGTTCGGCCTGGTATCCGTTATTGCCGCAGGCGCTGCCGCAATCCTCGCGGCTCTCCCCATCGGCACTGCGCCAACCATTGTCCTCTTCGTGCTCGCCGTGCTCGGAATATTCGGGATCGGGTGGTTTCCGCTTTACCTTCTGCAAATCGCCGAAAGTGCGCCGAAAGGTTCGATAGCATCGACAATTGCCTTCGCTTCCACCATCTGTTTGGGGGTCATGGCAATCGGCCCCTACATATTCGGTCTTCTGGTCGATCATTTCGGCTATGGGGCGGCATGGTCCGCACTGATCATGCCTGTCGTTGTGACAGCGCTGCCCCTGGCAATCTCATCGCCGCGCCTGCCGAAGGCTCAAATCGGCTCCTCATGAAACGGGAGAGGCGCGGCGGCAATCGAGTGACATCTACCGTCTGGGAAACCTATGCGGCCGCCGCCTCGACACCCTGTTCGAAGTCGTGCAGATGAAGGGAGATTTCAAAGCCCCGGCGTTTCAGCCAATGGGCAACAACACGCGCGCGGGCGCCCAGCAGATCATCCACCAGAATGACCCGTGCTCCGCGCACGGCAATGGTGCGATAGGCAACGCCGAGAAGCTGGCCGCCTTCCGAGGAAATCGAACCTTTAAGGTGGGAGGCTGCGAATTCTTCCGGTGTTCTCACATCGAGAAAATAGGTCGTTCGCGCCGTGTCCCGCAGCCATGTCTCGGCCGTGGCGCGATCGATGAACTGCAGGTCGTCTTGCCGGGAGAAGGTCTCCAGACGCGCCTTCGCGATATTTTTCGCATCATCGCTGGCGGGCGGATATGTTTGCGAACGCCCCGTTTCCAGCTCAAACCCGTCATCCGTCCAGCCGCGCGTGCCATCGTGCAAATAGCTGACATCGTTTTCAACACCGGCGTCGATCAATGTCTGCGCCCCGAGGATTGCGCGGGGAAGGCCCGCGCAGGAGACGACAACCCTTTTGTCGGGTGACGGCACGAGGTCGGAAAAACGCAGCAGAAGTTCGGCACCGGGTACGCCGATGGCGCCCGGCACATGCGCCTTTTCATATTCCGCTATTGTGCGGGTGTCGATGACGACAACATCCTCGCCGGCTTCCTGCCACGCCTTCAGTTCACGGGCGAAAACCACTGGCGTGTTCTTTTCGCTTCTCACCTTCTGGACGAAAGGAACGCCGGGAATATCGAATGTCGGCAAGGCGTCAAGGCCGCCCTCGATCCATGCCGGAATTCCGCCGCGCAGAAAGTGAATATCGCTCCAGCCCCTGGCGGCAAGCCGCTCCGCCCCCTGCTCTGCGCTTCCCTTGCCATCATCCACCAGAACGGTTCGCACGACAGGGCGCGGAATGAAACGGTCGATTTCCGCATCCAGCCTTTCAGCCGGAAGGTTGGTCGCAAACAATGGGGAAGCATATCCCACCTCTTCTGTGGGGCGAATGTCGAGAACGGCAAGTTCCTTGCCATCTGTCAGCCACTCGATGAGGCGGTCTTTGGTTACAGCATTTACGGACATTGCATATTCTCCTGACAAATTCTGGTTTCCACATCGGGTTTCAAGCGGTCGGATCGAGCCATAGGTCGCCGAAACTCCAGTTCAGCCCCTGCGCGCCGGTGACGTAGTTCCTGACGCGCCTGTGCGCCACGATCTGGCTTCCCGCCGCCACAAGATCGACGGAGGCGACGTCGTCATGGATGAGATGCTGGAACCTGCTCCAGGTCACCCAGCGCTTCTTCGCATCGGGCTCGATGGCCGCCGCCTCCAGAAGCGCATCCGCCTCCGGATTGGCGTAGTTGGCCGCGTTGGAAAAGGGTAGTCCGATCTTGAAATTCTTGCTCCAATAGGCCCGCTGGATGCCGAGCGACGGATCGAACGTGTTGGAAAGGGATTCCACAACCAGATCAAAGGCGCGGTCCGTGTAGACCGTCTTCAGATAGGTCGGCAGGTCGTATTTGCGGATTTCGACGGCAATGCCGATCTTTTCAAGCTGGCTGCGAAGGACGTCGGCAAAGCCGGGCGTCAGATAGGAATTGTAGGTCAACCGCACGGGAAAACGTTTGCCGTCTTCCTTGCGGGGATATCCCGCCGCATCGAGCAATTTTTCCGCTTCCCTGGGATCATAGGCATGGGCCTTGACGGATGCGTCATACCAGTTCGGCAGGGCGGTGCTGACGGGGCTCGGCGATATCTGCGCATAACCGAAGAGCGCCACATTGACGATTTCATCGAGGTTGATCGCCTTCGCAATGGCCAGGCGGACATCTTTCTTGCGGAAGATTTCATTATCGTAGTTGAAGAACAGCTGCTGCTGCGGCCCCGCATAAGCATAGGTGTTCGTGTCCAGGACGAGATCAGGGTTCTGCTTCAATCGCTCAAGGTCTGCCAGCGGCACCGGGTTGTCGCCAATATCGACTTCCCCCGTCTCCAGCGCCACCGTCCGCGCGGCCGGGTCGGTGATGATGCGCAGAATGATGCGATCGAGATAAGGTTTGCCGGCATCCCAATAGTCGGGGTTTCTATCGAAGATCAGATGACTGCCCGGCGTCCACTCCGTCAGCCTGAAAGGACCGGTGCCAATCGCGGTCTGCAATGTCTGACCATCGGCCGGTTTCAGCTTTTCGAAAATATGCTTCGGCACGATCGGCGATTCCGAACTCGATTGCGCGGCAATCAGAAACGGCGCCGGTTTGGACAGCACGATAATGGCGGTCAGGGGATCCGGCGTCTCCACCGCCTCGACGTTCTGGTAGGTAATGCGGCCGCGCGGATGGGCTTCCTTCAGACGGAAAATCGAAAAGGCAACGTCTTCCGAGGTAAAATCCTCACCGTCATGCCATTTCACATTCGGCCGGAGTTTGAACGTATAGCGCAGGTGATCATCCGAAACGGACCATTCCGTTGCCAGCAAGGGCCGCGGATTGAGGTCGAAATCGAATGTCAGAAGACCTTCAACGATCTTCGGGCCGATCGCCTGCCCCGTGCCTGACGATGTGTTGATGGCGAAAAGTGCGTTGCCGGGATCGACACGATAGAGCAGCTTGAGCGTGCCGCCGGAGACGGGCCGGCTCGCATCGTCACTTGCGGCGAATACCGAACCCGGCAGGGCCGTTCCTGCCGTTGCCAGAAGAAGCATCTTGTTGAACTGGCGGCGTCCTATCGTCATGAAAATCCCCGTTTGAAAACGTCGTTTCGATAGTGAAAGCATCGGGGCAAAGTGGCATGTTCTTAAGAAGAAAATTCTTCTCGACCATCAAAGAAAACATTTCTTGCAGAATTTTATTCCAATACGTATGCAGCCAGGCACCAAAATTTGTGCTGAATAATTGCGCTACCTTGGACCGCCGTTGCGTTTCTTCCCAACATGGCGAGATAAAAGGAAATCTCGACAGCACGACTCCCGGACGTCTTATGGAAATGTTGTTTCCCTGAAAAATCGCCAATGAGTAAGACATTGCTCGGCACAGGCACCGGCAAAGCATATCAAGTGGAAGGCATCTCAACCTTTCCGACCTTCATCCGGGCCTGCCCCCACTCCCAACATTACGGAGCTACACACGATGACCCTCTCCAGTCCGATCACCAAACTGGAAATCCCGCAGCAGCGTGTTGAGGCCCGCTACGGAACACAGGCCGATTTTTCTCCGCCTTTCTGGAATGACACGATCGACGCCTTGCTGAACCATCGCACCGCCCGCGCCTATCTGCCGAAAGCTCTGCCGGAGGGCAGCCTGGAACTTCTGGTCGCAGCCGCACAATCTGCGCCCACATCCTCCAATCTTCAGGCGTGGAGCGTGGTGGCGGTGCAGGACAAGGAGCGCAAGGCACGTCTGGCGGGCTTCACGGGCGGCAACGCCCATATAAAGGATGCACCTGTTTTCCTCATCTGGCTTATCGACCTGAAGCGGCTGCGAACGGTCGCTTCCAACCACGGCAACAGCGGAGAAGGGCTGGATTATCTGGAAAGCTTCCTGATCGGCGCCATCGATGCGGCGCTGGCCGCGCAGAACGCCGTTGCCGCAATCGATTCACTCGGTCTCGGCTCCTGCTACGTTGGCGGCATTCGCAACAGGCCGGAAGACGTATCCCGCGAACTGAACCTGCCTCCCGAAACGATTGCCGTCTTTGGCCTCACCGTGGGTTATCCAGACCCGGCCGTGAAAACCGACGTCAAACCGCGCCTGCCCCAGTCATCCATCTTGTTTCATGAAACCTATTCGGAGGCCGCACGGGATGATCTTGATTCCTATGACGCGGTCTTGAAGACGTTTCAGGAAAAACAGGGCCTGCCGCAAAACGGCTGGACAGCACCCATTTCCCAGCGTGTCGAGAACGCCGCCGCGCTCAAAGGCCGCGCGGAACTGAGCCAGACATTGCGCCGTCTCGGTTTCGGCATCAAATAAACTGTGTTGCAGCTGCCCGCATCGAACGCAGACGCGCGCCTGGCTCGGCGATAACGGACCGCCTGCCAGGGGCAGCGCAATCTCTCCCGAAATCGCCGATTTCGGGAACTGATTTTCTACAAAATTAGTAGATATAGAATGACCGGTCTTCCTTCAAACTGCTCGCAGGCTTTACGATCTGTCCCAGAGTGCTTTTGAACCGTGTGTTACCGCGATCCTCAATTGCTATCCGCACAGAGCGCCGAACCTATCAGCAGCCAAGCTCTCCGGGAAATCCGGAGCGCGAAAAAGACAAGACGAGAAACGACAGATGCCACGTTACGTTATCATCGGCGCCGGTGCGGTGGGCGCGAGCCTTGCAGCGCAGTTCGCACTCTCAGGCATTGACTATGCGCTTTTCGGACGGGGCGCCCAGATCAGCCATATCAGGCAGCATGGCCTCACCTTTCAGCGCCCCTCGGAGACGCGGCAGATCGATTTGAGGGTTTTCGACCTGACAGATATTCCGGAATTGACGCCGGATGATGTCCTCCTGCTCACCGTGAAAGCGCAGGATGCCGTCAGCGCGCTCGCCTTCTGGTCCTGGCAAAGCATCTCGAACACAACGACACCGGCGGCGGCAAATCTTCCGATCGTAACTTTTCAAAATGGACTGGCGACCGAAGCAAATGCCCTGAGAACATTTTCCAGGGTCTATGGCGCAAGCATTCTGACCCCGGCGCGGTTCACCGAAACCGGCAAGGTGGTGGTTGGCGGCGAGCCGCAATTGGGCATCGTGACAGTCGGGCGCTTTCCGCTCGGACAGGATGACGTGACCGCGCAGGTCACGGCAGACCTGAACAGGGCGGGATATCTTGCCGAGCCAAGCGACGATATCCGCCGATGGAAAGCAGCAAAGCTCCTTCACAACGTTCGCAATGCCCTGGAACTGTTCGACGGTCCGGCCGATCTGAACGACAGGATCAGCGCGGCGCTGGTGGATGAGGCGCGACATGTGCTGGAAGCGGCAGGCTACACCCTTGCCTCGCCCTCCGAGCGAAGCCTCGACATCTCGAACTGGCGGGTTGCGCCGAACAGCGGGATTCATCCGGGCCAGCAATCGACCTGGCAGAGCTTCAGGCGCGGAGCCTCGAGCGAAGTGGATTTCCTCAATGGCGAAATCGTTCTGCTGGGCCGGATTCACGGCGTTCCGACGCCCTATAACGAAGCCGTGCAAACGCTTGCCGGAAAGCTGGCACATCAGGGCGGGTTTTCAAAGCCGCTGCCGCTCGATGCGATCACGTCTCTCATCGCCGCCCCGGACCGGGCGGCGCATGCCAGTCCTGCCGTCACTTCATGACCGGCAATCCGTATCAGCGCGACTTTTGAAACGACAGTGTGAAACGATAATGCGAGAAGCCATATCAGACCATATCCTCACCGCCGCTGGCACACTCTTCTATCGCGAGGGCATCCGGGCTGTCGGCATAGATCGTATCATCGAAGAAGCGAATGTGGCGAAGGCGACGCTCTATCGGCATTTCCCGTCGAAGGATCATCTCGTTGCAGCCTATCTGGAGGCGCGTCACGAGCGGGTAATCCATTCGCTCCATAAAGTGCTGGATGCCGACATGACTCCGAAGGAGCAAATCCGGTTGATCTTCGAGCAACTCCACGAAAAGGCCGATAGCCCGGATTTTCGCGGCTGCGCCTTCGCTCTTGCGGTTGCGGAACATGGCGAGTCCGAACGCGTCGTGGTCGTTGCGCGTGCCCATAAGGCGAAGGTCAGGGACGTGTTTGCCGCTGTCCTGGCAAGAGCCGGCAGCACGGTGGAGATTGCCTCTGCCCATCTGTCGCTTCTCTACGAAGGGGCACTGGCAACCGTCGCCGTCAGACGCGATCCCAAAGCAGTGCTGATTGCGCGAGACTGTGCTCTCTCCGTCTTCGACACGGCCGCCGCCTCCACCAATCAACCCAACTGAAAGCAGCAGACAATGACAAAGACGATCGATTATTTTTTCAGCATCGGCTCCCCCTGGGCCTTCATCGGTCTTGAACCGTTTGCTGTGCTGGCGAAAGAACAGGGTGCCACGATCCGCCCTCATGTCATTCCGCTGATCGAGGAGAACGGCGGCATTTATTCACGAAACCGCCCGGAGGCCAGACGCGCCTACTGGATCAGGGATCTGAAGCGCTGGGCGGCATTGCGCGGAAAAGTGCTCAATTTCGACAATCGCGCCGCTCTCTCGGATCCCGCACCCGCCGGCCTGATAGTCGCGGCGGCGATCGAGACAGGCGATGACTGGCTCAAGCTGGCAGCTGCGCTTCAGGAGGCCTTCTGGGTTCGTGGTGAAGACATCGGCAACGCAGATGTCCGAGGGGCCATTGCGACAGCCGCAGGCTTTGATGCTGCAGCGCTCGACAACCACGGCCAAAGCGATGCGGTTGCGGCATTGCAAAAGGCCAGCTTCGAAGCCGCCAGGACAGCCGGCGTGTTCGGCGTGCCAACCTATCGCTATCAGGATGAACTCTACTGGGGGCAGGATAGCCTTCCATTCCTAGAGTGTCATCTCAGGGGCGAAAAGCTCGCCGCCTGATATCACCGCCAGATGGCGGAGACAGTCTGGCGTTCCGCCGGGCGCGCGCTTCGCCTTCAACGTTTGTAAGTCTGCCGTGGCATTCCGCTGCCAGGCTCCCACGGAATCTTCTTATGCCTGACCTGTCCTCTTCTCTCATCCAATCCCTGGGGGACCTCCTCGGGGAGCGTCTTTCAACGTCCCTGACATTGCGCGAGCAGCATGGGCGCGGTGAAGCGCATCATGCAGCCGTGTTTCCCGATGCGGTCGCTTTCGCTGAAACCACCTCCGAAGTATCCGAGATCGTGCGGCTATGCGCAGCGGAAGGGGTGCCCGTCATCGCTTTCGGCGCCGGCACTTCGCTCGAGGGGCATTTGACGGCTGTCAATGGCGGGGTCTCGATCGACCTTTCGCGCATGTCGACGATAACCCGTATCAGCAGTGAAGATCTGGATTGCACGGTTGAGGCCGGCGTCACGCGGGAGCAGTTGAACACATATCTGCGAGACATGGGATTATTCTTTCCCATCGACCCTGGCGCAAACGCCTCGATTGGCGGCATGGCCGCAACCCGCGCTTCGGGCACCAATGCCGTCCGCTACGGAACGATGCGGGAAAATGTGCTCGGGCTGACCGTGGTGCTGCCGACCGGTCAGATCATCAGAACCGGCGGTCGCGCCAGAAAATCTTCCGCCGGATATGATCTGACGCGGTTATTTGTAGGCTCGGAAGGAACGCTGGGGATCATCACCGAAATAACGCTTCGTCTCTACGGAATACCGGAAACCATCTCGGCGGCGCTCTGCTCTTTCGAGAGCGTCGAACAGGCGGTGGCATCAGCCATTCAGGTCGTGCAGCTGGGCATCCCGGTCGCCCGCATGGAGCTTATGGACCGTGGCCTGATCAGGGCCGTCAACGCCTATTCCGGGCTGGACCTGAAGATCGAGGACACGTTGGCTTTCGAGTTTCATGGCTCACCCGCCGGCGTTCAGGAACAGGTCGACATGGTATCCGCCATCGTGGAGGAACATGGCGGCAAGGATTTCGAGTGGGCCAATGCACCCGAAGAACGCAATCGTCTCTGGAAAGCGAGACATAACGCGTTTTACGCCGTCGTATCGCAGAGGCCAAACGCCAAAGGCTGGTCATCGGATGTCTGTGTCCCGGTCTCACAGCTCAGCAATTGCATATTAAAGACCCGCGAACTTCTGAAGGATTGCAGCGTGCCGGCGGCTATCCTCGGCCATGTCGGCGACGGCAATTATCATGTTGTCTTTGCGGTCGATCCCGACAATGCGGAAGAGCTCGGCGAAGTGGCGGCCATCAACAAGAAGATGGTGCAATATGCCCTCTCCATCGGCGGCACCTCGACCGGCGAACACGGCGTCGGCACCGGGAAAATCGCTTATCTGCGCGAGGAACATGGCGACGCGGTTGATCTGATGGCGCTCATCAAACATGCGGTCGACCCTGCCGGCATCATGAATCCGGGGAAAATCCTGCCGAAATAGAATTGCCACGTTGCAATCCATGATCGTGAGGCCACGCGATGAATTCCTTCAAGACTCACAGTTCCCACTGGGGTGCATTCTCCGGACGCTTTGCAAATGGGCGACTGGAGATAGAGCCCCACCCCGGTGACCCGCATCCATCACCGCTTCTGGGCAATCTTCCAGCGATTGCCGACAGCCCCGTTCGCATCAAACGGCCTGCCGTCCGGCGGGGCTGGCTTGAACGCGAGACCGGCCACGCGCAGCGACGCGGCGCTGACGATTACGTCGAGGTCAGCTGGGCCGAAGCGACGAAGCTGGTCGCGGATGAGCTGAAAAGGGTCTATGACGGTCATGGCCCGAGCGCAGTGTTCGGCGGCTCCTATGGCTGGTCGAGTGCCGGCCGGTTTCATCACGCACAAAGCCAGATTCACCGCTTTTTGAACGTCCTTGGCGGATATGTCCGGTCCGTCAACACGTATAGTTCCGGCGCTGCCATGGTCATAATCCCCCATGTGCTTGGACCGTATGACAGCTTCGACCGCAAGAGCGTGACCTGGGACGCGATCGAACGCAGCAGCGAGCTGGTGCTCGCCTTCGGTGGAATGGCGATCAAGAACGCCGATGTCCACGGTGGAGGGATCAGCACGCATTCCGTACGGCAGAAACTGGCCGGCGCGAGCGCTCGCGGTGCGCATTTCATATTCATCAGCCCGTTGGCAGACGATTTTCCGGGTGATTTGAATGCCGAGTGGCTTCCCATTATTCCCGGTACGGACGTGGCGATGATGCTCGGGCTTGCTCATGTCCTCGTCACGGAAGGACTGCACGACCGGGCGTTTCTGGAGCGTTATACGGCTGGATATGACCGGTTCGAGAACTATCTTCTTGGCAGGGAGGACGGCCAGCATAAAAGCCCCGAATGGGCGGCCGCGATCTGCAACATTGACCCGGAGACGATCCGCAAGCTGGCGCGGAAGATGGCCGGTTCCAGAACCCTGATCACGGTCAGCCATTCACTGCAACGGGCCGATTATGGCGAACAGCCGGTGTGGATGGGCATTGTCCTTGCCGCCATGCTCGGCCAGATCGGACTGGACGGCGGCGGATTTTCCTATTCCATCGGCGCGTTGGGCAATATCGGCAAGAGCCTGCTCGCCGTTCCCTTGCCAACGCTGCAGCAATTCAAAAATCCCGTGCCGGACTATATTCCCTGTGCGCGCATCGCCGATATGCTGCTCAATCCCGGCACCGAGTTTCATTACAATGGAAACGCACTCCGCTATCCTGATATCCGGCTTGTCTATTGGGCGGGTGGCAATCCGTTTCACCATCATCAGGATATCAACCGGTTGCGGGCCGCTTTCCGGCGTCCCGAAACGATCATCGTCCACGAGTCCGCCTGGACCTCGACCGCGCGACATGCCGATATCGTGCTGCCCGCCACGACCACGCTTGAGCGTGACGACATCGGCGCCGCCGATCGCGATCCCCTGATGATCGCCATGAAGCGCCTGATCGCCCCTGTCGGCGAAGCACGCGACGATTATGAGATATTCGCCGGGATTGCGCGGAAACTTGGCAGGTTCGATGCCTTTACCGAAAACCGCAACAGCAGAGAATGGCTCGCCTTCCTGTACGAAACGACCCGTCAGGCGCTTGCGGCGGGCGGCCACGACGCGCCCGATTTTGAAACCTTCTGGGAGCGGGGGGAACTGCTTCTTCCGGTTAAACCCGACGATGGTGGCCCGGCGCGCGCTTTCCTTGAGGGTCCCGGGACGAAGCCGCTGCCGACACCCTCAGGAAAAATCGAGATCTATTCCGAAACGGTCGAGGGTTTCGGTTATGAGGACTGCAAAGGTCATCCGCGCTGGTATCCCCCAAGAATGGAGACGCCCGATGACGCCCGCCTGCATCCCCTGTACCTCGTCTGCAATCAGCCATATCAACGTCTGCACAGCCAGCTGGACTATGGCGATTTCAGCCGTTCGACCAAGATCAGGGATCGGGAGCCTGTCCGCATCCATCCGGCCGATGCCGCGGCCCGCGGAATATCTGACGGCGACGTCGTCAGGCTTTTTAATGCGCGCGGCAGCTGCCTCGCTGGCGCCATCGTCAGTGAGGACGTCATGCCGGGGGTGATGCAGCTTGCCACCGGCGCATGGTTCGAGCCGCAGGATTCCGCTGACGACAATGCCATCTGCATCCATGGCAACCCCAATATCCTGACCCGCGACATCGGCACTTCGAAACTGTCTCAGGGTTCGACCGGCCAGATCGCCAGGGTGGAGATTGAGCTTTTTACCGGTGATTTGCCGCCGGTCAGGATTTTCGAAGCCATGACATTTGCCCTGCGTGACACGGCATCTTCGGCGCCGGGCCATCCTCAATCACCGGCGTGAGACGGCAATTTAAGGGCGTCTGAAACACCAATCCAAACTGTCGGCAAAATGGCGATAAAATAATTCACTAAATCGATAGAAAAAGAACAACCAGTCTTTCTCCCTCACGCCTGACTGCTAGGTTATGGGCAAGATGAACACCGCAACGAGGGACCGCGTCATGACTGGAATATGTAGAAGCGGGCGCGCTCCTCAGCCAAGCAGGCTTCCAGAAGCCGCTCGCTAACCCCGCGACGCCCAACCCGATCATCAATGAACTCCAGCATTCTCCCGCCCGGCTGAAAAGCCGGTGCGGCAACGGTTTGACGTGCGTTGTGCCGATGGCAGCAGCAGTCCGTCCGCAGGAGATGCAGAAATTGCAACGAAAAAAACTTTGAATTTATCAGGATCATACCATGACAAAACGTTCTTTCTCATTCTCCCTGTCGCGTCGCCGGCTGCTTTTCACAGCCTCCTTGGCGGTCTCGGCCTCGCTGTTTTTATCGACATTGGCACCTCTGAGCGCACTGGCGGCAGATACGCCGCGCGATGGCGGTGACATCACGTTTCTGATCGATTCACTGGGCGACACGTGGATCCCCAACAACAGCGCCATCTCCAGTTTCCAGGGCCACATCTGGGGTCATGTTACGGATAAGCTGCTTTACGTCGATGCCGAAGGCAAGGTCAGCCCCTGGCTTGCCGAACGCTGGGAGCAGAACGACACCGCAACGGAATTCACCCTGCACCTCAAAAGCGGCGTGACTTTCTCCGACGGCGAACCGCTTGATGCGAAGGCCGTCGTCGCCAATCTCGACATCTGGTATGCCGGCCGCAAGAACGAGGGGATCAACCCGATCGGCCTTTTCCCCAAGACCTATGATCACGCGGAAGCGGTCGATGCCACGACGGTCAAGGTTTTCTTCAAGAAGCCGACGCTCGGTTTCATTCCGACCCTTGGCTATCACGGTTCCATCCTGATCTCTCCCAAAAGCATCGCCCAGCCTGCAAGCCAGCAGGCAGACCTCAGCAAGACCGCCGGTAGCGGACCTTATGTGGTGGAGTCCTGGAAAGAGGGCGACCATGTCACTCTCGTCAAGCGCAAGGACTATAATTGGGGGCCCGCCGCAGTCGGCCATACCGGACCCGCCTATCTCGATACCATCACCTACAAGCTGGTGTCGGAACCATCCCTTCGCGTCGCTTCGGTTCAGTCCGGTCAGGCGGACGTCGCCTATAACGCCTCGCCCCAGGAACTGAAATCGCTAAAGGAAGAAGGCTTTACCGTCGCGACGCCGCGTTATCTCGGCTTCGTCAACGGCTGGGCGGTCAACACCAAGCTTCAACCCTATGATGATGCGAAGGTGCGTCAGGCACTCCAGGCTGGCATCAATCGCCAGGAAATCATCGACACCGTCTATACGCAGGACTGGAAGCTTGCGACGTCGTTCATCCAGAGCAACGTCCCCGGCGCGACCGATCATAGCGATCTCCTCGCCTACAATCCGGACAGGGCGGAGAAGCTTCTGGACGAAGCCGGATGGGCCAAGGGCGCGGACGGCGTTCGTGTGAAAGACGGCAAGCCGCTGGAATTGACGATCCATTCCAATCCCTATCTGGCAACTTCGAAATCCGTCGATGAACTGATTGCCCAGCAGCTTGGCAGGCTCGGATGGAAGGTCAACATCAGGGCTTATGATGTCGTGACCTATGGCGAGAAGGTCAAATTCGGTGGCGCCGCAGTTCCCGCATATGAAGTCACGCGCAGCTTCATCGATGCCGGCACGGTCGCCAGCATCCTGACCAACGCCAACAATGGCGAGAACTGGTTTGCGCTGGATGAGCGTGATGCAAAGCTCAACGACCTGCGTGACAAAATCGCCGGCGCGGGTTCCGTCGAGGAACGAAAGCCTCTTCTGGACGGCCTGCAAAAATACGTGCTGGAACAGGGCTATTTCATACCACGCACCCAAATCGTCCAGCGCATTTACGTGCAATCGCCGAAGCTGAAGGGCGAAGTCTATAACGGCGTCGCTTACGCCAGCTACTACACAGCGTTCATTGCCGAATGAGGCCAGCGCCCACCAAGTAACGTCAAGGAGGTGACGGCATGAGCAATGCCTACCTAACCTACGCCGCAAAGCGGCTCGGCCAGGCGATCGTCGTCATCCTTCTGGCCTATGTCTTCACGTTCGTGGTCGTCAGCGTCCTGCCTGGCGACCCGATCACCAGCGTTCTGCGCAACCCGCAGAACGGTTTCACCGAGCAGGAAATCGCCGAAATCATTGCTGCACAGGGGCTGGACAGGCCGATCATCGTGCAGCTCTGGCACTCCCTGTCGGCATTCCTGACGGGCGATCTCGGCATCTCCATGCGCTCCAATCGACCCGTCTCGACCCTGATCGCCGAGGTGCTGCCATCGACGCTGGTACTGGCCTCCGCCGGGCTCACGGTTGCGTTGATCCTCGCCTTCGCCGTTGCCTATGGCACACAGGTCGTGCCGAAACGATATGGGCAGGGGCTGCTGCGGGCATTCCCTTCGCTGTTCCTGTCGACGCCCAATTTCGTCATCGGCCTGTTTCTGATCCACCTTTTCGGGTTTCAGCTCCGGCTGTTCCGGGTCATCGAGCCCGACAGCTTCTGGGCGACGCTGTTTGCGGCGATCACCATCGGCATACCGTTTTCCGCGCAGATCGCGGAAGTGCTGATCGCCAATCTCGATCATGAAGCGGAACAGGATTACGCGGCGGTTGCCCGCAGCCGCGGCATCGGGCCGAAACGGCTTTTCACTACACATCTGCTCAAGCCCGCTTCGCTACCGGTGGTGACCGTTATCGCCCTTACCGTGGGCGAGCTTCTGGGCAACTCGCTGATCACGGAAACCGTGTTCGGCCGTACCGGTATCGGCAGTCTCGTCCAGCGCTCCGTCAGCACGCAGGACCTGCCCGTCCTGCAGGCCATCGTCTCGCTTGGAGCCGTGGTGTTCGTCGTCGTCAACCTCATCGCCGATCTTCTCTATCCGCTGCTCGATCCACGGGTGAAAATTATCGTTGGCCGAAAACGCCGCCTGGCGACCATCGACGACACGTCACTTGGCCTTGAAACGGGGGCCAAACCATGAGCCTTGTCTCCAGCCCGGTTTCCGGCAGCAATCCGTTCGAGAAGCTGAGAGCTCTCAACCTTACTCCAACGGTTGCCCTTTCCCTCCTCGTCATCGCAATCGTCGTCGCCTGGTCGATTGCGCCGCAACTGTTCACCAGCCAGAGCCCGATCAACGGTGTCCCGGCCGACAAGCTTCTTGCGCCCAGTTTTGCGCACTGGTTCGGCACCGATCATCTCGGGCGTGATCTCTATACAAGGGTCGTTTATGGCACAGCCTCATCCGTATCGAGCGCTTTGGTCGCTGTCGTCATCGGTGTCTTCATCGGTGGTGTGATCGGTTTGCTCGCCGGATTTTTCGGCGGCTGGGTGGATATCGTCTTTGCGCGTTTTGTCGACGTGCTGCTCTCCATCCCGAAGTTCCTGCTCGCGGTCATCATCGTCACGGCCATCGGCTTCGAAACGATCAATGCGGCGATTGCGACAGGCATATCAGCCATTGCCTTCTTCGCCCGCGTGGCGCGCTCTGAGGTCATCAAGACACGTCAGGCGACCTTTGTGGAAGCATCTTTTCTCTCGGGTGGTTCGCGCGGCTACATCGTTCTCAGACACGTCCTTCCAAATGCGTCCCGCTCAATGCTGCCGCTTGCCGTGCTGCAATTCGGCGAGTCCATTCTGGTGATCGCCAGCCTCGCCTTCCTCGGCTACGGCGACCCTCCACCTTCTTCCGACTGGGGCCTGCTGATTTCAATCGGCAAGGACTACCTCAAATGGCCCTGGCTCGTTTATGCGCCCGCGTTCGTTACGATCGTGACCGTCCTCTCTGTCAACAGGATCAGCCGATGGCTTCGCAAATCGCACTGAAAACAGCGCCAATCCTTCCCGAGTTCGTGGCTGCGTCTCCACAACACGCGATACCCCTTCTCAAGGTCGAAAATCTTGCCGTGTCCTACGGACGGCAGGAGGTCGTCCATAATGTCGGCTTCGAAATCGGACGTGGCGAAAGCCTCGCCCTCATCGGAGAATCCGGTTCTGGAAAATCGACCATCGCGAAAGCCGTGCTGAGGCTTCTCCCCACCGGCGCAAACGCCACAGGGCAGGTTATTTTCGACAGGCAGAACATTCTCGCATTGCCAGAACGCCGCTTCAGGCCGTTTCGCGGCCGTGAAATCGGCTTCGTGCCGCAGGATCCCGGCAACTCTCTCAATCCTGTGAGAACAATCGGCTCCCAGGCGCTGGAAGCGGCAGCGCTGATGGAAGAGACCAATCCAGCGATCCGCAGGACACTTATTCTCGAAACCTTCGCCAAGGTGGGTCTCGACAATCCGCAACGGGTTTACGATTCCTATCCGCACCAGTTGTCCGGAGGGATGCTGCAGCGCGTGCTGATCGCTCTGGCAATATTGCCACGCCCTGCACTGCTGGTGGCGGACGAACCGACCTCGGCACTCGACGTAACGATCCAGAAGCGCATCCTCGATCTCCTCTCCCGTCTTCGGGATGAGCTGAACATCAGCCTCCTTCTTATTACCCACGATCTCGCAATAGCGGCCGAAAGGGCGGATAATCTCGTCGTGCTGAAGAACGGCGTCATGCAGGAGAAAGGCAGGACGTCCGCGGTTTTTTCCTCCCCTTCCTCACCCTATGCCAAAAAACTCCATGGCGACGTCCCCGCGCTCAACCCGGAGCGCTATGCCAAATTCCGCGATCCGGGGTTCAGCCTCCTTGATGGCGACAAGTCGCCAAAGATCGCCGTCAGCGGCGTCACCAAACGCTTCATTGTCGATGGCAAAACCCTGACTGCGGTGGACGATATTTCGTTTACGGTTCCGGCGGGCACGACTCATGCCCTCGTCGGCGAATCCGGCTCCGGCAAGACGACGACGATCCGCCTGCTGCTGGGGCTCGAAGAGCCGGAAAGCGGCACGATTACGGTTGCCGACGAGACCGTCACGAACAAAAACCGCGCTTCGCTGCGGTCCGTATGGCGGCATCTTCAACTGGTTTACCAGAACCCGTTTACGTCCCTCGACCCGACGTGGAAGGTGGGGCAGCTTGTTCGTGAACCACTCGACCGCTTCGAGATCGGGACGCCGAAAGAGCGATCCGAACGCGTACAGGAAGCTCTCGCGAATGTCGGCTTGAGCGAGCACCTCCTGGAGCGTAAACCGTCGGCCCTGTCCGGCGGGCAGCGTCAGCGTGTGGCAATCGCCCGTTCGCTGGTCCTCAAGCCTGATGTGATCGTGCTGGACGAACCCACATCCGCACTCGATGTCAGCGTTCAGGCGGATATCGTCGAGGTTCTGCTGTCGCTACAGGCGAAGCTCGGCCTGACCTATGTTTTCGTTTCGCACGACCTCGCCCTCGTCCGGCAACTTGCGCACAGCGTTTCGGTGATGCAGCGGGGACGCATTGTCGAACATGGAGCCGTCACCGAGATATTCGCCAATCCGAGACACGAATATACCGCGTCGCTGCTGAACTCCATCCCGTCGGGCATTGCCGGAACGGTTCGCGCTCCCGCTGTCCAGCGCGCTCTGCGGAAGGAGCAACTCGCATGAATATTGCAGCAGCTTCCCGCGACCTTCCCGCGTTGTTTCGACCGAAACAGCGGCTGGGTTTCAATACGCGCGTGTCGTTCAACGACGATGACGGTCCGGCACAGGGGCTGCGACAGGGCATAGAGCTGTTCAGGCAGGCGGAAAGGCTGGGTTATCAGTCAGGCTGGGCCTATCAGCGTCACTTCGACCACTATCTTTCTTCCCCGTTACCCTTCTTTGCGGCAGTCGGCCAGCATACGCGGCACATCACGCTTGGCTCCGCCGTCATCCCGATGCGTTATCAGGACCCCATCCTCCTGGCTGAGGCGGCGGGAACAACCGACCTCTTGATCGACGGTCGGCTTGAACTTGCCATTTCGACCGGGACCAACGGCGCGTTCGATGCCGTTTTCGGAACCGTCGATACCGATGCCCGCACAGAGGCAAAGCGACGCCAGTCGCGTTTCCTCGCCGCCATTGCCGGTGATGTTTTGCACACTGTTACCGAGCGGGACATTGGTGCACCTCCGGGAGCCGAGTTGCGGGTGACCCCTCATAGCCCAACCTTGCGCAGCCGTATCCGACAAGGCTCCGCCAGCCTCGATTCAGCAATACAGGCCGCCGAACTTGGGATTGGCCTGATTTCCGGGACCGTCCTTCACGATCAGGCAGAAGGCGAGACTTTCGGTCAATATCAGGCGCGGATCATTGATGCCTATCGCACCCACTGGCTCCGCATCTGGAAGACGACGCCACCCCCGGTCGCTGTTGCCGCTTCCATTCTCGTTGGCACCACCCCGGAGCTGCGTGAGAAATACGCGGCTTACGACCTTGAGCGTCGCACGGTGGGAATTGCCGCCTCACGCCCGAAGGGTGCGCTGGCCCCTGCCGGCCCGCCTGTTGGCGCGCAGATTTCCCCGGTCTTTCAAGGTACACCGGAAGAAGTCATAGAGGCGGTGTTGGGTGATCCGGGACTGGCGGCCGCAGATGAGCTCGTTCTTTTTCTGCCTCCCGCTTTCGGACTGTCCGAAAACATACGACTGCTCACCGATCTTGCGACGACGGTTGCTCCATCTCTGGGGTGGAAACCTGCTCCCGATCACGAAGGGCCGGAACGGGCGGCAATCTAAGGTTCTAGACCATCAGGATAGTCAGGCAATATTTTCTACATATTCCATAGAAATAGAAAGACCTGTCTTCCTCATATGCCACACCGGCTTTAGCTTTTACCCGACACTCAGAAACACCAAGGAGCTCCCATGGCTGCGGAATTCATCAGCGTCAGCTTTCCCAACGAGTCCAATGATCTGAACCCCATCCCTGATGCTCCGGTTGATCCGCTGTTCCTGGAACGTTATGCGCGTGCACTGGACGACTACGGGTTCAACTACACGCTCATTCCCTATTCCTCCTCTTCGTTCGATCCCTTCACGCTGGGCGCCACCGTGCTTGCGCATACGAAGAACATCAAGATCATCGTCGCGCTCCGGCCCAACACCGTTTATCCGACGGTTGCGGCCAAGTCCCTCGCCACGCTCGACCAATTGAGCGGCGGTCGCGTCGTCGTCCACTTCATCGCAGGCGGAAGCGACGAGGAGCAGGCGCGCGAAGGAGATTTCCTCAACAAGGAAGAGCGTTACGAACGCCAGGAAGAATATATCCGCATTCTCCGCCTTGCCTGGAGTTCAACCGAGCCCTTCGATTTCGACGGCAAATATTACCAGTTCAAGCAGTTTCGCAGCGCCGTGCGTCCCACCAACGGTCTTATCCCGATTTCGCTCGGCGGTTCGTCGGATGCCGCCTATCGTATCGGTGGCTCGCTGTGCGACATTTTCGGGCTCTGGGGCGAGCCGCTGGCTGAAACCAAGCAGCAGATTGACCGCATCTATGCCGAAGCCGCAAAAGCAGGCCGAACCGATCGCCCGCGCATCTGGGTTACCTTCCGGCCAATCGTGGCTGAAACAGACGAACTGGCCTGGGATAAGGCGCACAGGGTTCTCGACCGTCTGAACGAGAACCGTCAGAGGGGCCTTTCGCGCGCGCCGGTCAACGCAACCCCCCCCGCCAATATCGGCTCCCAGCGCCTGCTCGATATCGCCAAACGCGGCGATGTCCATGACCGCGCGCTCTGGTATCCGACCGTCACCGCGACCAATGCAAGCGGCGCAACAACCGCTCTGGTCGGATCGCCGCGCACAATCGCCGACTCCATTCTCGACTATATTGATCTCGGCGCCGATCTGATTTCGATCCGTGGATATGACAATTACAATGATGCCGTCGACTACGGACGATACATCCTGCCTCTCGTCCGCGAGGGCATTCGCGAACGTGAAGAGGCAAAGAAGAAGGCAGCCGCCTGATCACGGCAGTCCGGCCAGGCCGTCGGACCTGCCCACCTCTTCCTCCAAGACCGGGATCATCCATGCCCGCAACGGATGATCCCGCCTCTCGACCTTCCAGAAAGCCGTTATCCGCATGTCTTACGATCCCACCGCACTTGACGCCGCTGTGTACGCCCTTTCCGAAGCCGCACCGGAGGCGGATCAGACCGGTCAGTTTCCCTGGACCGGCATTCGCGCCGTTCATCAAGCCGGACTTCTGGAGAGCACCGTGGCCACGCGTTACGGCGGCCCGGGAGGAACCTTGAGCACCGCGGCCCATATTCTGGCGGCCCTTGGACGCGGCGATCCCTCGGTGGCGCTCATCAGCGCAATGACGATCTTCACCCACCTGGGACAGGCGACGAAGGATCATTGGCCCGACGGTCTTTACAGGGACCTTCTTTCCAAAGCCAAAGATCGGCCACTGCTGCTGAACGCCGCCCGTGTGGAGCCGGAACTGGGCTCGCCGGCGCGCGGCGGATTGCCGGCCACGCGTGCGCGCCGGACGGCAAATGGCTGGTCGATCACGGGCCGCAAGCGCTTCGTGACGGGCGCGCACGGCCTCACCCATTTTCTCGTCTGGGCGCACACCGACGAGGCTCAGGCGCGGGTCGGCACGTTTGTCGTGCCTAACGGCCTGCCCGGCATCAGGATTATCGAGAACTGGAAGAGCCTCGGAATGCGGGCGACAGGTTCGCACGATGTCGAATATACCGAGGTTGAAATCCCGGCAGAAAATGTGCTGGAACTCGTTGATCCCTCCGTTGCCCAGCAGGATAATCGCAGCCATGCGGCAATGACGCTTGCGCTGACCGCAATCTATCTCGGCGCAGCCGAAGCGGCTCAGGAAGCCTTCATCCGCTTCGCGCACGAACGTGTGCCCGCCAATCTGGGCCATCCCATTGCGCGGACAGAACGTTTTGTCACGCTTTCGGGTGAGATCGACCTTCTGGTCTCCGGCGCCCGGCAGATCATCTTCGGCGCGCTCACAGGCCATATTGGCGATGCCGAACACCTGATAAGGGCCCGGCTCCTCGCCGGCAGGCAGATCCGCGAAGCTGTGCAACTGGCTGTTCGTGGCATCGGCAATCCCGGCCTCAACGCCGATCTTGGTCTGGAGCGGCATTTCCGCGATATCCAGTCGGTTCTCGTCCATGCACCCCAGGAAGATACGTCCGTCGCCATTCTCGGACGTGCCGCCTTTGAGCGCTGGAAAACAGGCGAGAATGACCGATCGACACATCCGGCCGGCCTTTCAATCCTGAAGACGGCTTAAGACGCGTTGGCGCAAACCGCCCTTCCCCAAGATCACTCGAAAGAACGTCAATGAGCAACAATCTGATCGTCGGTTTCTCCGGCAACACATCGCGCCCATCCAGCACGAAGCGCTTTGTCGAAAATGTCAGCGAAGCGCTGGCCGGACAACTGGGCCTGCAGCATCAGGTTTTCGACATCGAGGATCTCGGGGCATCATTGAGCTCGGCACGATCCGTGGCGGATCTCGATGGTGATGTGCGGCGGATTGTTCAAACGATCATCGATGCCGAAGCTCTGGTGATCGGCTCACCGACCTACAAGGGCAGCTATACCGGCCTCTTTAAACACGTCATCGATCTTCTCGACCCCGCCGACCTCAGAGGCAAGCCGATCATCCTGACGGCGACAGGCGGCGGAGACCGGCATTCACTTGTGGTGGAGCATCAGCTCAGACCGCTATTTGCATTTTTCGAAGCCTTCGTGGCACCCACCGCAATCTACACCTCCGGCCGGGACTTCATAGAAGGCGAGCTTTCGCCTGCCATAAGCGCGCGGGTAAATCAGGCAATCGCAGAAGCTGCTTTGCTTGTTAAAGCACGGTTTGAAAGAGTAACAATCGCCGCAGAATAATTGGACGATGCGCCCGGGATATCCTCACAGAGACTGACAGCGCTGACAACGTCGGCTGGTTCGATCCACCGACGTCGTCCGGCATGGCATTGCTTTTGATCCCTGTGACGAATGGCGGGTTGAGATAGCGTCCGGCAAAGGATATCAGGTGCCTCAATCTCAGGCGGATATTCCGCAAGCAACAAGGCGCATCCTGACATGATCCCGGACTTCCTCGTCACCCATTCCGGTGGCTTCCACGCCGACGAACTCCTATCCAGCGTCGTGCTCACCCGGCTTTTCCCGCAGGCCCGCCTCATCCGCAGCAGGGCGTCCGAATGGATTACGCCCGGCGCGAACCGCATCATCTACGACGTCGGAGGTGCTTATGACCCAACGGCGGGAATATTTGATCACCACCAGCGCGGCGCACCACTACGGGACGACGGTCAACCCTATAGCTCGTTCGGCCTGATCTGGAAGCATTTCGGCCGCGACTATCTTGCCGCCTCCGGCGTTCCTGAAGACCATATCGAAGCCATTCACACCTCTTTCGATACCAGCTTCGTGCTGCCGGTCGATCTGGTCGACAATGGCGCACTGAGCCCTTCTATCGCCGGGCAGCTCGCTGGGCTGACTTTGCCCGTCCTGCTGGAAACTCTGAAACCTGTTTTCGACGAGACCGATCCCGAAGCGGATAATCGCAGTTTCCACGCGGCGCTGGCCGTTGCCCGCAGCTTCGTGGAGGCAAAGATTGCCAACAGCGCTGCAAAATTGCGGGCCGAAGCGCTTGTGAACAGGGCTATCGTGGATGCCGGTGAGGGACATATTCTGGAACTGCCGGTGGGAATGCCGTTTCGACCCGCCATCATGAAGGCAGGCGCCGACCATCTGCTCTTTGTCGTTCACCCGCGCAACAACGACTGGTGTCTGACCGGTATCCGCCGCGCGGATGAGGGCTTTGAGCTGCGTGCCGACCTGCCGGCAGCTTGGGCCGGCCTGACCGACAAAGATCTCGAAGCGGTTTGCGGCGTCGAAGGCGCGACCTTTTGCCATAACGGCCGGTTTGTCGCAGCGGCCAGAACCCGCGATGCTGCACTGGCCATGGCGGAGCTGGCGGTAAAGGAAGCAATCGCAGCAAAGCAGTGATGTGGAGCCGGCCGTGTGGCCGGCCGCATCTTGTGGCGGCGCGAGCCTCCATTGCTGAAAAAAATCAGCCGGTAACAGTGTCAGTTGCCGGCGTATCCTGCTGCGGCCATCGCTGTAGTGCTTCACGGCCGGGCTGGGTCAAACCATAGACTCCTCGGTCCTGCCGTTCGAACCAGCCGTAAACATTCGAAAGCAGGATCTTTCCGGCATCCGGTACGCTGGATCTGACTTCACGCACCCGCATCGGCCCTGATGCCAGCGCCAGGGCACAGCCGAGCGCCTGCTGGCGGTACGCGGTCATGATCGGCGCGCGCGTGCTGCCACCTGCCGTCGGATCGCCGCGTCGCCTCTGGTGTTCGCGCATCAGCCGCGACCGCCGTTTCGGATTGGTTCGCGGCATCGGTGATATGGAACCAACGATCACGCTGACCTCACCGGTATCGGAAATGCCGAGCATACCGATACCGAGCCTGCGGCAAAGATCGCGGTAACGTCTGTCGGCCTCGCGGCCTTTGCCCCTGGCTGAAACCCGAGCCGCGATCCAGACCTCGTCCGCAATGGCTGCGCGATCGACAGCCTGCAAGATGAGTTCCAGATTGAAGCTCAGTTTCAGCTCGCAAATCACGACAACAGGCGGATCGTCATCGCTCAAGCCGACGAGGTCGCAACCGCCAACCTCGCCCTTGACGGCGTAGCCCGCCTTTTCGAGAAAGCCCTTGATGGGCAGATAAAGCGACGTTTCCATGTGCCTGCAGGTTCAAGTGAAGTTCCCCCCAGATACATCGATCCACCTGCACAGGACAACCTTTATAGCCGCTGGCGCGCTCGGTTACAGATTGTCGGCTACCTGTCGTCAGGCCTGATCCAGGGCAAGGGTCAGGTCGGCGACAAGATCATCGGGATGTTCGATGCCGATTGACAGCCGGATCGTGGAATCCAGCACACCGATGCGCTGGCGGACATCGGCAGGAACTCCCGAATGCGTCATCGTCGCGGGGTGAGAAGCAAGAGACTCCGTACCGCCGAGACTTACCGCGAGTTTGAATATGTTGAGCGCATTCAGGAATTTGAAAGAGGCAGCCTGCCCGCCGACGATGTCGAACGAGAAGGTCGATCCCGCACCGGAGCATTGTGCGGCAAACACCTTGCCAACCGCGGATGCCGGATCGCTGAACGGCAGGTAATGGATTTTTTCGACCTTGGGATGCGCGTTCAGGAATTCCGCCACGACCTTGGCGTTGCTGTTCGCCCGCTCCATCCGGATTTGCAGCGTCTCAAGGGAGCGTCCGAGCATCCAGCATGAATGCGGATCGAGCTGCGTGCCGATTGCCCCACGCAACGCCTTCACCTGCTTCATGACATCCTTCCGGCCGAGCGCCGCCCCGGCTATGAGGTCGGAATGCCCGCCAACGTACTTCGTTAGTGAATAGAGCGAGATATCGGCGCCATGCTCGATGGGTCGCTGGAATACGGGCCCAAGAAGCGTATTGTCGCAGGCGATGATCGGCCTGTGCCCCTGCTTTTCGCCGATAACATCGGCAACCCGGCCTATCATCGCGACGTCGACAATGCTGTTTGTCGGATTGGCCGGGGTCTCGATGAGGATGACAGACACCCTGCCTTTCGCCATCGCCTCCTCTGCAGCTGATATCACCGAGGTCTCGCTGACACCGTCGGCGAAACCCACTGCCGAGACGCCGAAATTATGGAAGGTCTTCGCCAGCAGCGTCTCCGTGCCGCCATACAGGGGCTGGGAGTGGAGCACGGTGTCACCCGGCCGGACGAAGGCGAAAAGCGTCGTCGAAATGGCGGACATGCCCGAGGAGAAGAGAGCGCAGCTCTCCGTCCGTTCGTAAACGGCAAGACGATCCTCGACAATCTCGCTGTTCGGATGGTTGAAACGCGAATAGACGAGGCCTGCGCCCCTGCCCTCCGGCGGCTCCTTGCGCCCGGAGACGTAGTCGAAGAAGTCGCGCCCGTCTTCTGCCGATTTGAAGACGAAGGTCGATGTCAGGAACACGGGAGGCTTTACGGCGCCCTCCGACAATTCTGGATCATACCCATAATTGAGCATCTGGGTTTCAGGATGGAGAGCGTGGTTGCCGATATGGGTTTTGGATGGATGCGGCGCGGTCATTTCCGATGATCCCTCAGCTGGCGTTGAATTACCTGCAGATTACACGCAGTGAAACCAAAATATCTTGCATTCTGAAGCGTCGGACTATCTCATTAAGCAATATATTGCGGAGAATGGTCATTTATGTCGCAGAAAATTGCAGACCCGATCGACAGCAGGATACTCAAGGAACTGTCTGCCGATGCGCGGATCACGAACAACGAACTTGCCGAGCGAGTCGGACTTTCGGCATCGGCGTGCCTGCGACGGCTTCGACGCCTGGAAGAGATAGGCGCGATCAAAGGATATTCCGCCATCATCGATCCGGCAATCGAGGGGTGGACGATGACTGCCCTTGCCTCCATCCGCCTCAGCCGTCAGCACGATGACGAAATCCGCATGTTCGAGGCGGCCGTTCTTGACTGGGACGAGGTTCTCGAATGTCATCTCGTCACGGGTCCGAGGGATTACATGCTCAAGGTCATGTGCGGTGGGCTGGAGGATTACGAGCGCTTCATCAAGGACAAGATTGCAAAGCTGAAATGCGTCGACACCATCGAGACCAGCTTCGTCATGAACACGATCAAGGCGCGGCGTATCTGAGCTTCAAGGCCGGCGGAGCCGGCGCAAGATATTCACGGGCGTCCGGCCGACGGCATGGCTGTTCCGGCCCACTCTCGTCAGCGCTCATTGTTCCTGATTGCTTCAAGCCAGATACTGACGGCGACCGCTCCCGCATCGAGATGTCCGACAGCCCGCTCGCCAAGATAGCTCGCGCGCCCGAGCCTCGGCTTCATGGAGGCCGTCGCCTCGGCGCCGGCAACGCCTGCCGCCACCGCGGATCGCCAGGCTTCCGCGGCCGAAGCTCCACCTGCGAGTTTATCCCGGAAGGTTTCTGCCGCCGGATGAAGCGCATCTATCATCGTGCGGTCCCCCGGCCTCGCACCACCGAGTTCAGACACCGCGGCAACGGCTGCAACGAATGCTTCCGCCATCTGCTGGGCCGTCGGCTTTTCGATGCCGGCAAGATGGCGCGAGGCGCGCATCAGGCCCGTGGCGTAAAAGGGGCCAGAGCTTCCGCCGATTGCCTTGCGCATCGCGTTTGCCATCGCCATCAATCCTCCGGAGACATCTGCGAAGCTCTCCATGGGCAGCGCCAGGATTGCTTCGGCGCCCCGCACCATGCTTGTTCCGAGGTCACCGTCGCCCGTAACACTGTCCAGCTGCGTCAACTTGGGCTCCGCGGCGATCAGGGCTCCGGCAACCAATTCTGCGGCGGCACGCAATCGCTCACCGGCTGCCGTTATCGTGTTTTCCGCAGTCGCGCTCTTCTCGACGCCTGCCGAAGGCAGGACCCGCGTGCGGTTCACCGCACCGCCGCGCGGCCATGCACCGGCATCGGTTGGCGCATCCATGAGGCTCAGCGTTGCATCGTCCACATGCATGACGGACAGGGAAAAGCCCGGCATGTCGAGAGCGGAGAGGAAGGTGCCTGCCCAGGCCCGCTCGACCACGACGCCCTTCGCCTCCAGGCGTGCGACCGCTGATCGCGCCACGATCGCAAGCTCCATCGGCGGCGTTGATCCCAGTCCGTTGACCAGAAGCGTCACCCGGTCTCCGCTCTTCAGCCTGCCATCGGCTTCGATCGTTTCGAGGACCAGCTTCACCAGTTCGTCCGCCGATGCGACAGGCATCCGCCGCACGCCCTGCTCGCCATGGATTCCGAGCCCGACCTCGATTTCAGCTTCGCCAAGGACGAAGCCCGGCCTGCCGACAGCAGGGAGGGTGCAGGAACCCAGCGATACTCCCATGGAGGACAATTTTTCGGCGGCTTCCCGCGCGATCCGGGCCACCGCCTGAAGGGGAAGTCCCTGCTCCGCGGCAGCGCCTGCGACCTTGTGAACCAGTACCGTACCTGCAATACCCCGGCGGCGATCGGCCGGAACCGTGTCCTTCAACGCGACGTCATCGGCAACGACCACGATCTCGACCGGAATTCCTTCAGCCCTTGCCAGCTCGGCCGCCAATCCGAAATTCAGCCGGTCGCCCGTATAATTCTTGACGATAACCAGAGCGCCGGCGGGGCCGGCTGCAGCCTTGATACCGGCAAGAACCGCATCGGTGCTGGGCGAAGTGAAGACATCGCCTGCCACCGCCACGGTCAGCATGCCCGCACCGACATAGCCGGCATGGGCTGGCTCGTGTCCACTGCCTCCACCCGACAGGACCGCCACCTTCCGCTTTTCCGTTTCCGGAAGACCAGACCGGATCACAACATTCTCATCTGCTAGCAGGACCGTCGCAGGGCTAAGCGCCACCACCCCTTCAAGCATGTCCCGCACAACGGTGGCTGGATCGTTGATGAGCTTCTTCATGCCTTACTCCTCGATGCAGTTCTCAACTGACGGTGGACGCAAACACGCCCTGCTGATCGTGAACAAGCACGATCTCCCGGCCAATTTCAAGTTCCGGGCATTCGAAACGCAGGTACATTTCCGCCATTGCCTCTCGCGGCGGACGCGCTATCATGATTGTGCTGTGGGGCGGTAAGCTTTGGGAGGAGCGATACGTGAGACGGATGTGGCCAGACGAATTTGCCTTTCTGCTTGATGGTGCGGAAGAGGTTGACCTGCATGTTCCACCGGCGGCAAGCGACGATGGCTCGCCTGGAAAAGCCACCTCCAGAAAAGCCTTGAAAGTCCGGATCAGCCAGGAGGATTTTGAGAAGATCTGGAGCCTGGCAGAGGCCCGCTATCGGCTGAATGGCAGCTTCTCGGGCAAGGCGATCACGCTGATTACCAACAACCCCCACTATCAGAAATGGCATCCCTCCGACGGCGGCAGCGTCGAGAGCGTCTCCGATAGCGGTCAGAAATACACGACGCGCTATGTGATCGTGCACTTTCTCCTGGATGATGTCAGCGAACCTGTCGAAGCCTGAAGTCCTCCGAGTCGGAGGAGCCACCGCCAATGTGTTATTGCGGCGCGCCGGATGATAGTCCTCGGCTATTGTTGGATAGCGTGGCGTAAATCTTCCGTTGACAACAAAAGAGCCCGCATGAAGCGGGCTAATTTGGTTGCGGGGGCAGGATTTGAACCTGCGGCCTTCAGGTTATGAGCCTGACGAGCTACCGGGCTGCTCCACCCCGC